>NZ_JBLQTU010000004.1:0-525611 GCF_048684785.1 Enterobacter sp. BNK-29 | reverse complement strand
ATGGCAAAACCGGACTGGGGCGAGCTTCAGCAACGGTTCCTGTCCGACCATGCCGCAACCGGCGTATCACCAAAGGAATGGTGTGAAGCGCAGGGACTGAACTACGCTACCGCCCGTCGATATATAAAAAAACCTTCTGCGCAAACTGCGCAAAAACCTGCGCAGAAAAAAATGCGCACTGCGCAGAAAGATAAAAGCGCAAATGAGCTGGTGGATGATGATGGACTTACAGCTCAGCAGCGCTTATTTGTCGCGGAGTACCTGAAGGACAACAACGCCACCGCTGCCGCTGCACGTGCTGGCTATAGTGACCCAAATTACGGTCGTCAGCTCATGGCGTATCCTAACGTTGCGCAGGCTATTGCGCAGCAACAGAAAGCCTCCATTGTGCGCACGCTTGGCAGTGCCGATGAAGTGCTCGCGCAGATGTGGCAACTCGCCACTTTCGATGCAAATCAGCTTTCACAGTATCGCCGCGGAGCATGTCGTTATTGTTGGGGCTTTGGTCACCACTACCAGTGGCGCGATGCTGTTGAGTTTGATGAGGAAACGGCAAAAGTCGAGGGAAGGGAAGGTGCCAGGCTGCCGCAGGATACTGGCGGCTATGGTTACGACCACAACCGACAACCTAACCCAGAATGCCCGCGCTGCAATGGTGACGGCATTGGCCAGCCTTACTTCCCTGATACACGCAAACTCCCGGCTGCTTCTCGTCTCGCTTACTCCGGTGTGAAGGTCGGCAAAAATGGCATCGAAATCACAGCAATCAGCCGTGAGCGCATGTTCGAAGCGGTAATGAAGCGCCTTGGCCTGGCTGATAGCGAATTTGCGCAGCGCCTGCAGCAGATTGAAATCGAACGCCGGCAACTGGAGGTCGAGAAACTCCGTAAAGAGCTGGCCGGTGATGGTGAGGACGACGAACCAACCCCAGTGCAGATCAATATCAACGTAGTGGATGCGAGGGCAAACGATGGGGATCAGCCCGACACTTAATATTCCTCAGGCGCGCTTCCTTGCTATGCAGCACAAATTCAAAGCCTACGTTGCCGGGTTCGGTTCCGGTAAGACGTGGGTGGGGTGTGGCGGCATCTGCAAAGGGATGTGGGAACACCCGAAGATTAACCAGGGTTATTTCGCGCCGACGTACCCGCAGATTCGTGACATCTTCTACCCGACGATTGAAGAAGTGGCCTTCGACTGGGGACTGAGTGTGAAAATCAACGAGGGGAACAAAGAGGTTCACTTCTACGAGGGGCGACGGTACCGCGGGACGACAATCTGCCGCTCAATGGAGAAGCCCGGTTCAATAGTCGGTTTCAAAATTGGTAATGCGATGGTGGATGAGCTGGATGTCATGGCGGCGGCCAAAGCACAGCAGGCCTGGCGAAAAATCATCGCCCGTATGCGTTACAAGGTTGATGGGCTACGTAATGGCATCGATGTAACGACAACGCCAGAAGGGTTCAAGTTCGTCTACCAGCAGTTCGTGAAGGCGGTACGTGAAAAGCCAGAGCTTGCGGCTCTATACGGACTGATCCAGGCCAGCACGTTCGACAATGCGAAGAATCTACCGCCTGATTACATCCCATCGCTGCTGAGCTCTTACCCTGACGAACTGATTCAGGCCTATCTGCGCGGGAAGTTCACCAACCTTAACAGCGGGACCATCTACCACACCTTCAACCGTAAGCTGAATAACTGTTCTGACGAGATTCAGGATGGGGATCCGCTGTTCATTGGTATGGACTTCAACGTGGGAAAAATGGCCGCGATTGTTCACGTTAAGCGTAATGGCCTGCCGCGTGCGGTTCGTGAGCTGGTCAAGGTCTATGACACGCCGGCGATGATTAAGCGCATTCAGGAAGAGTTCTGGCGCTACGAGGATGGTCGCTACGTTAAAAACCGGGAGATTTACATCTATCCGGATGCATCAGGGGACTCACGCAAATCGCAGAACGCCAGCAAGACCGATATTGCCCAGCTTAATGATGCCGGGTTCAGCGTCATTGTTGATGATGCCAACCCGCCGGTTAAAGACCGCATCAACTCGATGAACGCCATGTTCTGTAACGCCAACGGCGAGCGCCGCTATTTGGTTAACGTGCAAAACTGCCCGGTTTATACCGAGAGCCTTGAGCAGCAAATCTGGGCGGCAAATGGCGAACCGGACAAATCAGCAGATAACGATCACCCCAATGATGCTGGTGGGTACTTCATCGTGAAGGATTACCCGATCGTGAAACCGGCATACTCAATCACCATGGACACCACTTTCTGATATGGCAAACGACGACATCACCTGGGTTCGACCAGAACACCGGGCGGCTTCTGCTGCCTGGCGGAAATACAGGGACTTTTGCAAAGGAGCTGAGGCCGTAAAGGCAGCGGGTAATAAGTACCTGCCTTATCTCGACCCAACTGATAAATCCACACGCAATCGCAAGCGCAATGAGGACTATCTGAGCCGCGCGGTGTTCTATGCCATTGCCGGTAATACGAAAATCGGCATGCTTGGGATGGCGTATCGCAAGGACCCCACGTTTAACGGCCCTGAAAAGCTCAATTACCTGTTGGACAATGCTGACGGTGCCGGCACCAGTATTTATCAGCAGTCGCAACTGGTGGCCGAGAACGTGCTGGAAGTTGCTCGAGAGGGGCTTTATGTCGATTACGCAGAAGCCTCCGATGAGGCGATCATTCTCCGCTATCCGGCAGAGAACATTATCAACTGGCGAACAAAGCGAATTAACGGACGCGATCAGCTGGTGCTTGTGGTCCTGCGCGAATGCGTAGAAGAGCCGGATGGCTATGCTTACAAGGATGAAATCCAGTACCGCGAGCTGGCGCTGGAAGAAGGGCGGTTCATCTGCCGGGTATGGCGCCGGGCTGGTGGCACTGCAAGCGGAACCTACACCGTTGACAGCGAATATCATCCAAAGCCTAAAGGAAACGACTACTGGGATGAAATTCCGTTTACCTTCGTCGGCGCCCAGAACAACGATCCCACAATTGATGATTCACCGCTGGCCGCGCTGGTGGAGATAAACCACGGTCATTACCGAAACAGCGCTGACTATGAGGACAGCGTGTGGTTCTGTGGCCAGGTGCAGCCCTATATGACCGGACTTGATAACAACTGGCGCGATCATCTCGAGAAGAAGGGCGTGAAAATTGGTTCCCGATCACCGCTTTTACTTCCTAAGGAAGGCTCGTTTGGATATGCCCAGGCGCAGCCGAACATGCTGGCTAAAGAGGCCATGGACAGTAAGCGCGATTACATGGTGCAGCTGGGCGCCCGACTGATTGAGCAGAACGCCACGGCGAAGACGGCAACCCAGGCGAGTGGTGAGCAAACATCCTCAACATCAGTGCTCGGTATCTGCGTCTCAAACGTTTCTGAGGCCTATACGCTGGCGCTTGGCTGGTGTGCGAAATACCTCGGCATTAAGGGCGAAACGACGAGTTACACCATCAACCAGGAATTCATAGCGAAGGTTGCCGAGTCAGGCATGGTGACGGCGATCGTCAACGCCTGGCAGTCCGGTGCGCTGCGCGATAGCGATATGATTCGCGCACTGCAGAAGCTTGACCTCATTGACCCGGCCGACAGTCCGGACGAGGTTATTGATGCGCTTCGCAATCAGGCACCAACGTTGACGGGAGGCTGATATGGCCACCATTAACGAAAGTCTGCGCGATGAGTCGATCGCACATTCCGTCTGGTTAAGCCGCTACGCCACTGGCGTGGCAAACCGGATGGTGAAGTTGCTTAACGAGACGGACGCGGATCTGTCAGCCCGCCTGCTCGATGCGCTGGAGAGATTGCCTGCTGAGAGCTTCACCGTTAGCCGTCTGGAGAGTTTACTGGGCAGCGTGCGCGATCTTAACCATCAGGTCATAGCGACCATGCAGGCAGGGCTTGAGAATGAGCTGGTGGCTCTGGCAAAGAACGAAGCCAGTTATCAGCTGAGCCTGTTCGATTCCCTTCTTCCATCACAGGTGCTGGCGCGATATCCGCTGCAGGGCATTACAGGCGACATAGTGTATGCCGCAGCAATGGCGCAACCCTTTCAGGGACGATTACTGAGTGAGTGGGCGGCGAATCTGGAATCGGACAGGCTGGCACGGATCGTGAACGCCGTCCGCCGGGGTTATCTTGCCGGCGACACGGTAGAAACTATAGCCCGCAATGTTCGTGGCCACGCCAACAAAGACTATCGCGACGGCGCGCTGCAGATGAGCAGGGCAAATGCCGCCAGCATCGCTAAAACAGCCGTGAATCATCTGGCTGCCACAGCACGCAACAGCTTCACCAGTGCCAACAGCAATATTGTTAAAGGCAAACAGTGGCTGTCTACGCTGGACAATAAAACCAGCCACGACTGCATTATTCGTGACCTGCTGCGCTATACCCTGGATAACAAACCGGTCGGGCATAAGGTGCCTTATCTACAGGGACCCGGGAAGATTCATTTCTGCTGCCGTTCCACTGAAACTTTGATCCTCAAGTCCTGGCGCGAACTCGGCATTGATATTGACGAGATGGACGAGGGCACTCGTGCCAGTATGGATGGGCAGGTGCCAGGGAAAACCTCGTATCTGGAATGGCTCGCGCGTCAGCCCGCTCAAAGACAGGATCAGGTTTTAGGCGTCGAGCGCGGCCGTCTGTTCCGAGCCGGTGAAATCAACCTGGCTGACATGTTCACTGACAAAGGCGAATGGATCAGCCTGGAACGTCTGAAGCAGCTCTCAGGTACTGACTACTAACAACCATTACTTTCTTCACGCCCTGGCATCCGCCGGGGCTTTTTTATGGGCTAGGCCCGGCAAAATCCCGAGGGGAAAATATGTTAATTAGAAACATGCTTCTGAAATTCTATGCACCAGAAAGCGGCGGCGAGGGCAGCGGTGGCGGTGGTATCGAAATCACCCCAGAAATCCAGAAGCTGATTGATGAGCGTGTGACCAGCGAAGTCACTGGCCTGAAATCGAAAAACTCTGAGCTGCTGGGCACCATAAAACAGCAGAAAGAAAACCTGTCCCGCTTCGATGGTATCGACCCTGATGCAGTGCGCGGGATCCTGCAGCGTTTTTCCGACGACGAAGAGGCAAAGCTGATTGCCGCCGGAAAAATCGATGAGGTGCTCGATAAGCGCACCGAGCGTCTGCGTGCTGACGTTGATAAGCAGATTAAAGCCGCAAATGAACGCGCGGACAAAGCCGAAGCGTTCTCCAACAAATTTCGGGATCGAGTTCTGGGGGATGCAATCCGTGCAGCAGCATCCAAAGCTGGCGCGCTGCCGGAAGCATCGGACGATCTGATTCTGCGTGCCAAAGGCACATTCCAGCTCAACGACGAAGGCGAGGCCGTAGCAGTTGATGCAAATGGCGATGTTCTGTTCGGTAAAGACGGCAAAACCCCACTAAGCCCGCTTGAGTGGGCGGAGTCTCTTAAGGAGACGGCTCCGCATCTGTTCCCACGCGCGGAAGGCACCGGCGCGGGCGGACACAAACCAAACGGCGGTGGCAGCCTGAAACGTTCCGAAATGAGCGCCAGCGACAAAGCGGACTACATCCGCAAGCATGGCCAGCAGGCCTTCCTCAAACTTCCGAAATAAGGGATTAACCCATGTCTACCACTGTTAATAGTGACCTGATCATTTATGACGATCTGGCGCAGACCGCTTTCCTCGAGCGTCGCCAGGACAACCTGGCAATTTTCAACGCCTCTTCCAACGGAGCGATCCTGCTGGATAACGAGCTGATCGAAGGCGATTTTCGCAAGCGTGCGTTCTACAAGGTAGGCGGCTCTATCGAATCGCGTGACGTTAACTCCACCGATAAAGTGACGGGTAAGAAGATTGGTGCCGGTGAAGCCGTATCGGTCAAAGCGCCGTGGAAATACGGTCCATACGAAACTACTGAAGAAGCGTTCAAACGCCGCGGCCGCTCGGTTGACGAGTTCTCAGAAGTGATCGGTACTGATGTTGCTGACGCGACGCTGGAAGGTTACGTGAAATATGGCCTGAAAGCGCTAACGGCTGCAATTGGCGCTAACGCTGACATGGTTGTCACCGCTGATATCGAAACTGACGGTAAAAAGACTCTGACGCGCGGCCTGCGCAAATATGGGGACAAGTTCAACCGCGTGGTGCTCTTCGTTATGCACTCCGCCACCTACTTCGACATCGTGGATGAGGCGATCGCCAACAAAATCTACGAAGAAGCAGGCGTGGTGGTCTACGGTGGCCAACCAGGTACGCTGGGTAAACCTGTGCTGGTGACCGATAGCATGGACGCGGATGCGATTCTTGGGCTGGTGGCCGGAGCTGTTACCGTCACCGAGTCTCAGGCGCCGGGGTTCCGTTCCTACGACATCAACGATCAGGAAAACCTGGCGATCGGGTACCGTGCTGAAGGCGTGGTGAATGTCGACCTGCTGGGTTACAGCTGGGATACCTCCAAAGGTGATAACCCAGACCTGACCAAAATCGGCACTGCAGGAAACTGGAAGAAGCACTTCACCAGCAACAAATCGACGGCTGGTGTACTGATTAAACTGGGATCCGCAGCGGGGGAGTAACGCTGTCAGTGGATAAAACCTCCGCAACCGCTGACAGCACCGATGCGGTCACCATATCTCTGAAGTACACGCTAAACGGCGCAGGTGTTTCCGGCAAAACCGTTGCCTGGAGTTCAACGGGCGGCGCGCTTAGCACGGCCAGTTCTCAGACCGGCTCTGCTGGTGGGGCGACGGTCAAACTTACCTCTGATACGGCAGGTACTTTCACAGTCACTGGTACTGTTGATGGTATTGCTAAATCGAGTGAGGAAATCACCTTCACCGCACCTGCTGCAGGCTAACCGATGGGGCGTAAGCCCCATTCAACGGATGCTCAGATGATTAATACTGATATCACCGCCGCTGACGTTAACAGTTACGCCAGCGAAGATGAACTGGCGTCATTTGCCGCGCTGAGAGGGATTGAGCTGCCTGAAAAGCTCGCGCCGTTACTGATTAAGGCGATGGACTATCTGGAAGGGCTTGATTGGGTAGGTTCCAAAGCAGACCCTCGACAGCCGCTGGCATGGCCACGCGTGAATGTCGTTCTGGATGAACATGATTTCCCGCCGGATGAAGTACCGCGGCAGGTTATCACCGCACAATGCATGCTGGCTATCGAGGCAATTGATGGCGATCTGCTTTCAAGCGTTCGTGAGGTCGCGGTTAAAACCGAACGTGTCGAAGGCGCCGTAACCATGACCTATGCGGTTGCCGATGGTGAGGTGTTCACACCATCCTACCCGGCGGTAATGGCTATTCTCGGCGACCTGGCTGGTGGGCGTGGATATGCAATCAATGCTATCGCGGAGCGCGCGTAATGGCCATCAACTATCAGCTAATGCAGGCGACAACGACTCGGATGCTCAAGCAGAACGGCATTGCATACAACGTCACGCGTAAGGGCTCGTTAATCGTCATCGGTGGTGTGGAGCATCGTTCCGATGATATCAAGTTCACCGCCACAGGAGTTAAGACGGATTACGCGCCAGGCGAAATTGATGGAACAGTCATTGAAAACGGCGATGTTCGGATTGTCTTCAGTGCTGAGAAGGACATTAAAACCGGCGATCTCATCGACGTGGACGGCGTAAGCCACCGCGTAGTTAAACCAAACCCCGTGAAACCGGGCGCAGTGGTGCTCTGCTACAAAGCTCAGTTGAGGGCATAACATGGACGATAATAAGGCGTTCACGGCTGCCATCACCGCGTTCGTGGACCAAGCCAAAGCGAATCAGGAAGCGGTCGTACGTGCTGTCGGCATTCGGATCCTTAATCAACTGGTAATGATGTCACCTGTCGGGAACCCCGAACTCTGGGGCATCAACCAGACGGCAGTTTCTTACAATCAGGCGGTATACGACCATAACGAAGCGCAAAAATCGGACCCTGCAAACCTGACTAAAACCGGACGACTTAAGAAGAAAGCTCGACTGGTGGATGGGATGGATATCAAAGCGCCGCACGGATATACCGGTGGACGGTTTCGGGGCAACTGGCAGGTGTCTTTTGATGCACCGACTACAGATGAAACAGGCCGTGTCGATAAAACCGGAAATCTGACAAAAGCCGCAGGGAATTACACCCTGTCGCTGTTCAAAGTCGGAATGAAGGCTATTTATTTCTGCAACAACGTCCCTTACGCGTATCGACTGGAGATGGGGCACTCTTCCCAGGCTCCGGGAGGCATGGTACGCATTACTGCTGCTGAGTTTCAGCGATTTTTTGAGGATGCAGTAAGGGAGGTGACTATATGATTCCCGATATCGCGGCGGCACTGGCCGCCAGGCTCGGCGAGTGGGCTGATGCTGAAGGGATCCCAGTTGCCTGGGAAAACGTGCCTTTCACACCGCCATCTCATGGGCTCTATCTTGCTGTCCATGACATGCCTGCCACACCGCGTACGCTAGACCTTGGTTTGCGCTGCCGCATTTATTCAGGTGTATACCAGATTAACGTTGTGGCCCCAGCCGGCACAGGCCGTACCGATGTTGTGGCTCTGGCTGACCGCGTGGCTGAATTGTTCCCCGAGGGGCAGGAGATTGAAGGCAGGGGTTTTACATGCTGGATAGATCAAACGCCTGGTGTTTTCCGCGGTATCACTACTTCTGTCTCTTATACCGTTCCCGTTAGTCTCAATTATCGAGCTGATATCTCCAGCTAATCCTTGCAATCTTCTAAACCTGACCGGCACTTTGCCGGTTTTCCCGTTTTTAAAGGAGTAACCAATATGGGCTTTGCATTGCCTAACGGCGCTCACGTCTATCTGGCATCGGGTTATGGCCCAGCCATTACTTTCACCGGGGCGACGAACGCCGATAATATGGTGATCACCGTGAGTGAAGCGGACGCACTCAAGGTGGGTGATATTGTTCATGTGAACTGCAACTGGTCCGGTGTTGATAACGTCATTGCAAAAATTGATGCGATTGCCGAAAGCGCCGTAACTCTTCGCAATATCAATACCACCAACAAAAACAAATATGCCGCTGGTGGCGGTACCGGTTCGATCCGCAAGGTACTTGAATGGACCGAGCTGCCACAAATTACTGAGGTGTCGAAATCTGGTGGCGATCAGAACACCACACAGATTCAGTTCCTGAGCGACGACCGCCAGCGAAACCTGAATACCTACAAATCCGCAGTCTCTCAGACCTACTCGATCGCTCACGACTCAACTCTCCCGGTATATCCGTTGCTGCGCCAACTGGACGAAGACGAAGAGACGGTTGCGGCTTACATGTACGTGCCGAAGGCGAAGGAAAACCGTTACTGGGCGGCCACGGCATCTTTTGACGACACGCCGACTACTGCGGTTAACGAGGTAGAGACAGTAAGTGTGGTGCTGAACCTGCAGTCACCGGCGATGACGTTCTACAAGGTGACTGACGCTGCCGTCTAACCCGTCAGAGCTTTTACTATTCCATGCCTCCCATAATGGAGGCTTTTTTCGTTAAGAGGTATCGATGGCGACCAAATTCACCCTTCAGCCCAAACCTACATTCAAGGCCAATGTCTCGATCCCCCGAGCTGGCGATGAGGATGGCGTTCTGACGTTCACGTTCAATCACAAGCCACTTAAAGAGCTGGCTGATCTGGAAAAACTCGAAGGCAAAACCGCCACTGATTTTCTGATGGAAATCATTTCTGGCTGGGCACTTCCCGATACATTCAACGCGGAAAACCTGTCGGTGCTGCTGGAAAACTATCCGGCGGCAATGAAGGCCATCCCGGAAACCTACTACCGCGAGCTGATGGGGCAGCGTGAAAAAAACTGATAGCGGTTGCCTCTGCGTTCTATACGCCTGAACCCACCGCGGCAGATCTGGCGCCTTACGGACTTACGCCGGATGACTATGACGATAATTTCGTAGATGTCTGGCCCGATATCTGGCCTTCATTCCTTGTATTTCAGGCTGTCAGCACGCAATGGCGAACGGGAATGGGCGGTGCGTCCGGGCTCGACTATAACGTTTTGCCCTGGGTAATGCGTCTGCACAACATCGACGACGAGGCAACCGCGCTTTCGGACATCCGGGTGATGGAAAGTGCTGCGCTAAAAATTATGCATAAAGAGAGGGCGTAATGAGTAACGATATCGCCACGATTTCCCTGCGTGTAAATACCAGTGAGCTGGAGCGCGGTAATCAGGCACTGGATCGCTTTCAGGAGACCGCGTCCGCCGCGGCAGGTAAAGCGGATGACCTGAACAGTACGTTCCGCACCGGTATCGACAACCAGAAGAAGAACAGCGAAAGCCTGAAGCAACAGCGCCAGGAGCTGCAGAACCTGCTGAATAAAATTAGCCCGGTAAACAAGGCGCTGGATGAACTGGACACGATCCAGGAGAGCCTGGCGAAGTTTCGCGGTAAAGGGCTAGTGGGAGATGAGGACTTTACTCGCTACAACAGCGTGCTTGAGACGACACGGGCTAAACTGGCGCAGGTCATGGAGTCTGAGACCGCAGAGGGGCGGGCTCGCATTGAGCAGGCTCAGGCAGCGCAGCGTGCCGCTGCGGCGGGCAAAACCTTTATCGATTCGCTGGAAGAGCAGGTCACAGCAATCGGAAAAACTCGCGCAGAACTGTTAGAGCTAAAAGCAGCCCAACTTGGCGTGTCCGATCGTGCTGCACCGATGATCGCCCGACTGAAAGAGCAGGAGGAAGCGTGGAAGTCAGGAGCGATCAGCGCTGGGCAATACCGCAACGCGATGCGTTATCTACCAATGCAAATGACCGACATCGTAACTTCATTGGCGTCCGGTATGCCGGTTTATATGGTAGCCATTCAGCAGGGCGGCCAGCTGCGCGATTCGTTTGGCGGTGTAGGCAATGCTCTGAAAGCGATGTTGTCGATGGTGACTCCTGCCCGAGTGGCCATTGGTGGCCTGGCCGGTGCTGTTCTGATTGCTGCAAAAGCGGGAGCGGACTACTTCACAGCCTACGACGAAATTAACAAGGCCATTATCAGGACAGGCAACATTGCTGGCACTTCAGCGCTCCAGGTTATGGCTTCCTCTCAGTCGATTGCTGCCTCTACTGGCGCTACTGTAGAAACCATTCAGAGTCTGATGACTGAACTGATTAGCATGGGTTCGCTCACACAGCAGCAGCTTGAAAAAGCGGCGGGCTCTACGGCACTTGCAGTTCAAACCGGTATTGTTTCGGCGCAGGACATCACCAAGGCATATCAGGATATTGAAAAGGATCCGGTTAAAGCCCTTCAGAGCCTAAACGAACAATACAACTTCCTGACTGTTTCGCAGCTTAAGCACATTGATGAACTGGTGAAGCAGAAGGACCGGACCGCTGCAGTTACACAGGCCATGGACCTGTTTGGCGATACGATGGCACAACGTGGAGAACAGGCTTACGACTCGCTGACGCCGTTTGGTCGCCTGTGGCTGGATATCAAAGACTGGGCGTCTGAGGCCATGCATAGTATCGGCCAGTGGGTAGCAGAGCTGGCATCAAACACACTGAAGGAATTCAACGCAATTTATTACAGCGTTGCGATCGTTTTCCAGAAGCTGAACCAGATTATTTCTTCCTCGATTGCCGCAGCGATTAATCTCATTCCTGACTGGGCGAAAACGGATACTCTGCAGGGATGGCAGGACTATAACGAACAAATGGCCGGTGCTTATGGCGACAGCGTCTCTCAACTGAAAAAAGACTGGGATGCTGCAGACATTAGTGCAAGTAAATACCTTGATACCACCCGCAAGATAAAAACCGCGACAACTCAGAAGGATCGGGAAGAGGTCGCTGCTTTTGGCAAAAAGACGAAAACCGGTAAGCAGGGTACTTTATCGGCTGGGGATCGTAGCATGGATGGCGCCCAGGCCGAGTTGTTAGCGCTTCAGGCGCAGTTACGAGCCCTGCAGCAGCATAAAGGGCTGAACGATACTATTAGCCAACAGCGCAAAGACCTCTGGACTACGGAAGCGAAATTTCAGGTGCTGGAAGAGGCCTCCCGGTCTCGCGCTCTGACAAAGCAAGAGCAATCCCTGCTGGCGAGTAAAGACCAGGTGCTTCAGTTGGCACGGCAGAAAGCCCTGTTAGGTGATCAGATTACCGCACAGGAACAGCTGAACAAGCGAATGAATACCTCGCAGAAATATGTCACTCAGATGGAAGAGAAGCAGGCCGCATTAGTGAACGGTGCCGGGATGAGTGACCGTCAGGCACAACGAGAGCTGGCAAAGAGCCAGCTCTCTTCTGGCTGGATCAACTCCGGCGGTAGGCTTGACGACGAGGGCTATCAGAAGCAGCTTAAAGCGGCGAATGATTACTATGATGCAGAGGACAAGTTGCGTGGCGACTGGTTGACCGGCGCGAAAAAGGGATGGGCTGATTTTGAAGACAGCGCGACCAATGTGTACTCCCAGGTGCAGACGGTTACTAGTAACGCGTTCACCGGGATGGCCAGTACCCTGACTGATTTCTTCACAACAGGTAAATCTAACTTCTCAGATTTTCTTTCCACTTTCCTCAAGGGCATCGCCCAGATGTTGACTCAACTGGCTCTGGTTAATGGAATGAAGTCAGCGTTTGGTGGAACCGGTATCGGCGCATTCTTTGGTTTTTCAGGTGGTGGTTTGGTCCCCGGTTTTGATGGAGGCGGCTACACGGGAGATGGCGGTAAATACCAACCGAAAGGCGTTGTACACGGCGGTGAGTTTGTGTTTACGAAGGAAGCGACCCGTGCACTGGGTGTCGGTAATCTGTATGCGCTTATGCGTGGAGCTCAGGGGTATGCAAACGGCGGTTATGTTGGCCGCGCCCCGATGTATGGGCTGCAATCTTCGGCAACTGGCGGCGTAACCGTTCAAACGTCCGTGATCGTTCATAACCATAACACTCAGCAGCAGGCTTCTGATGACAGTGACGCCATTTCTCGGGCTTACAAGCAGACCATTGATCAGTCAGTACGCGCCGGTATAGCCAAACAGCTCCAGCCTGGAGGTCTCATCTGGAATGCAACGAAATCAAGATAAAGTGCCTCCGCAGATTTTGCCGTTATGCCAATTCCTGATAGGATTAATCTCAATTTTTACTGATGGAATAGGGACATGAAAAAAATTGTAGGTGTGTTATTTCTTTCCTTCTTATTAGCCGGGTGCGATAAACCTAAAATTGACTCATCAACTGATGACGCAATGAAATCATCTATAGCCAAGGTCAGAGAATCACTTCCGGAAAATAAACGGGAGGAATTTGATAATGCTTTAAAGGTCGTAGCGTTCAGTAACATTAATATGGCTGATCTGATGCGAGCATCGTCAGAAAGTGACAAAGAAGCTCTAAGCAAGAAGATGCGCGAGCCCCTGTCTGGCAAAACTGGTGAGGAAATCATCTCTTATGCTCAGCAAGTCACTGCCGAGAGGGAACTTAAGCAGAAAGAGCAGGCAATTCAGGAAATCAAAGAGCTTGAACAGAAAAAAGCTGACTCTGAGAAGGCCAAAGAAGAACTCAAAAAAGTACAGGTTCTATCATCTCGATTTAGCCTGGAACCTGAAGAGTATGGGAAGCCACAACCTATTATTCGCCTTGTTGTGAAAAACAATACTGATAAAGCTATTTCCCGTGTGTACTTCAATGGAGTGATAGCCAGCGATGGACGTTCAGTTCCATGGCTGGAAAAAGATTTTAACTACGAAATTGCTGGCGGGCTTGAACCGGGTGAAGAAGCTACTTGGGCATTGGCTCCGAATAAGTTTTCTGAATGGGGTCAGGTTGATGCTCCAGCTGATGCGGTCTTCACAGTTACAGTAACGAGAGTAAATGGTGCAAATAAAGAAGCGATGTTTGATGCTTCTGGCTTTACAGAGAAAGAAAACAGCAGGCTTGAAGATTTAAAGAAAAGATATCTTTGAGCTGACTTATCAACTTAACCCGCTTCGGCGGGTTTTTTTATGCCCGGAGGAAACATGGCGATCGAAATATTTAACTGGCGAACCCAGATTCAGGCGGGCACGGAAGGGGAGTTTACTTACGTAACGCGCTCTGCTTCCTTTGGAGACGGCTTTGAACAGATCGCCGGTGAAGGCATCAACCATGAAAAACAGTCATGGCCGATGACCTTAACGGGAAAAAAAGCTGAGATGCTTGCAGCTCTCGATTTCTGCCGCAAACACATCACAAAATCCTTTACCTGGACGTCTCCTGTCGGCGAAACCGGTTTATACCGGATTGAAGCTGATTCCATTAAAGTTCAGCCGCTATCCAGCAAAGTGATGACCATAAAAGCAACCTTCAAACAGGCATACGCACCATGATTACTGAAGATTATCAACGCCTCGAACCGGGTCAAAAAATACGTCTTCTTGAGGTAGACGGTTCTGCGTTTGGTCTGGACGACGTTCTGCGCTTTCACGCTTATAACCTCCCGCATACTGAAGAAGAGATTGCGGCTGCTGGTGGCGACGAATCAAAGTTAAAGGCGAAGAGTATCTGGTGGCAGGGCGAAGAGTATGGTGCCTGGCCATATAAGCTCGAGGGACTGGAAGCTTCAACCGATGGCAGTAGCGCCCAGCCGACGCTCACCGTTGCTAACATTGACAGCTCTATCACTGCGCTCTGTCTGGCCTACGACGATATGCTGCAGGCCAAAGTTACGATTCATGACACTTTCGCGCATTACCTGGATGCGCGCAATTTCCCGGATGGAAATCCAACAGCAGATCCCTTGCAGGTGAGAAAGCGGGTTTTCTATATCGACGGTAAAAATAGCGAGCTTCCCGGTGAAAGTATCGAGTTTGTTCTTACCAGCCCGATGGATCTGCAGGGATTGATGATTCCGACCAGACAGCTGCATTCTCTTTGCACATGGTGCATCCGGAACAAGTACCGCACCGGCGATGGGTGCGATTATGCCGGCACGCTTTACTTCGACAAAAACAACAATCCGGTAAGCGATCCCTCATTGGATGAATGCAACGGCACGCTCACCGCCTGCAAGCTTCGGTTTGGCGAACACAATGAACTTCCTTTCGGTGGTTTTCCAGGAACATCTTTGATCAGGAGTTAACATGCGTCAGAAAACAATTCAGGACATCCTGGCGCATGCTGCGAAAGACTATCCCCACGAATGCTGCGGCGTGATAGCGCAGAAAAGCCGGGTGGAACGCTATTTCCCATGCCGTAATCTGGCTGTCGAACCAACTGAACAGTTTCACCTTGCGCCAGAGGATTACGCTGCTGCTGAAGACTGGGGGACGATAACGGGAATCGTACATAGTCACCCTGATGCGACGACCCAACCAAGTGAACTGGACAAGGCTCAATGCGATGCAACGTTGCTGCCCTGGCATATTGTCAGTTGGCCGGAAGGAGACTTTCGTACCATTACTCCCCGCGGAGAATTGCCGCTGCTCGGGCGCCCGTTTGTGCTCGGACACTACGACTGTTGGGGGCTGGTGATGAGCTATTTCCGGCAGGAGCATGATGTCGAACTTCAGGATTACCGTGTTGATTATCCGTGGTGGGAGGACTCCTATCCGGATAATTTCTATCAGGATTGCTGGTACGAATGTGGGTTCCGAGAATTCAGAGGATCAGCAATGCCGGGCGATTTGATCATCATGCAGGTGGAATCGAATAAGTGGAACCATTCAGGGATATTGCTGGAGGGGAACATGCTTCTCCATCATCTTTATGGTCACCTCAGTCAACGTGTGCCATATGGAGGTTACTGGATGGAGAGAACCATGAAAATTGTCAGGCATAAAAGCCTAATCATGCAGGAGGGATAATGTGCGAATCCGTCCGTACTGTTCGCCTGTACGGTGTTCTAGGTAGTACGTTTGGCCGCGAATTCCAACTTTCGGTAGCCTCACCAAAAGAAGCCATCCGCGCATTGTGCGTTATCGTGCCAGGCTTCGAGCGTTTTTTGAATACCAGCAAGCAGCGCGGCCTAACCTACGCTGTTTTCAGCGGTAAGCGTAACCTGAACGATGATGAGCTCTCTATGGATCAGAGTACAGCTGACATCCGTATTGCGCCGGTTATCCTCGGGAGTAAACGTGGTGGAGTATTCCAGACCATCTTAGGCGTGGCTTTGGTCGCAGTTGGTGCTGTGGCGTCATACTTTGGCGGTGGTGCTGTCGGCGTTCCTCTAATGCAATTTGGCGCTGCGATGGCCCTTGGCGGTGTCGTTCAAATGCTTTCTCCACAGACAACAGGACTAGCCAGCAAGCAATCGGCAGACAACAAGGCCAGTTATGCCTTTGGTGGAGTAACCAATACGACAGCCCAGGGAAATCCGGTACCGCTTCTTTACGGCAAGCGACGAATCGGTGGTGCGATCATTTCTGCTGGCATTTATGTTGACGATCAGCAGTAGCTATAGTGCCAAGCTAAGAGTATCTTCTTGAAAGAACGCATTATATAACTGGAAATGCTTATGGATGGTTATGCTATAGACTTTCAAGATTTGCTTGGATTAAGAAAATTAAACGAGCCTGGTTTGGACAGAAGGGCGTTCACAGACTGGGCTGAAAACCAGATTTCTGCCGGCAATGAGTCTTCAAATCTTTTGATTTTGGCATCTTTGGGATTAGATAAGGAAATTTCGAAAGATGAGGTATTTCGCTACTTTGATGGCTACGTTGATGAGATTGGAGAAGTGTTGCCAACTGAACGAGTCGCGTTCATATTGGCAATGCGACTAACATTCAAAAAACTCGCCTATTCTGAACTTGAGGATGATGTCTGGAGTGAATTAACTAGAACTTTTGTTAAATGGTATGACTTGCCAAATGGCCTTTTATATAGAGTAATGACGTACTGGAGCGCATTGCATGATGATTTTACAAATAATTATGAATATGAGGTTGGGTATTATTACCTGAACTATCCGCGACACGGTGACATTCCTCGCTCGAAACAATTAGAGTACGTTCGTAATTGTGCAATTCGCTTTCTCCGTATTTTCGATGAACACTATTATTTTGGTTTGCTTATCAAATAATATTTAATTCAACATTGTTCTAATCATGGTCACCTATGGGTGGCTTTTTTTATGGGCGCAATATGGCTATAGCAACCGCTATTAAAGGCCGCAAGGGCGGCAGTTCAAGCTCAAGAACTCCTACAGAACAGCCAGACGATCTGCAGTCAGTAGCCAAGGCAAAAATCCTTCTCGCGCTGGGAGAGGGGGAGTTTGCTGGTGGCCTTACTGCGCGCGATATTTATCTCGATGGCACCGCACTTGAGAACGCAGATGGTTCACAGAACTTCAGCGGTGTGGCGTGGGAGTTTCGTTCTGGAACTCAGGCGCAAAAATACATTCAAGGGATCCCGGGTACCGAAAATGAAATCAATGTAGGCTCCGAAGTTTCCAGCTCTACAGCGTGGACGCGCACGTTCACCAATACGCAGCTTTCAGCTGTTCGCCTGCGTCTAAAATGGCCTTCCCTCTTCAAACAGGAGGATGATGGCGATCTGGTTGGCTATTCGGTCAACTACGCAATTGACCTTCAGACAGATGGCGGCTCCTGGCAGACAGTGCTAAATACTAGCGTGACAGGGAAAACCACCTCTGGCTATGAACGCAGCCACCGTATTGATTTAACTCAGGCAGGCAGCACCTGGACCATCAGGGTGCGCAAGATTACAGCTGACGCAAATAGCGCGAAGATTGGCGACACGATGACGCTGCAAAGCTTCACAGAAGTAATCGACGCCAAACTGCGCTATCCGAATACAGCGCTTTTGTACATTGAATTTGATTCGAGCCAGTTCAATGGCTCGATACCGCAAATATCCTGCGAGCCTCGCGGACGTGTTATTCGTGTGCCCGATAACTATGACCCAGAAACACGAACGTACAGCGGCATCTGGACGGGCGCTTTTAAGTGGGCATGGACAGATAACCCTGCGTGGATATTTTACGATCTGGTGGTCACTGACCGCTTCGGCCTTGGTAATCGGCTAACGGCAGCCAATATCGACAAATGGACGCTTTATCAGGTCGCTCAATATTGTGATCAACCGGTTCCGGATGGTAAGGGTGGTAGCGGAACTGAACCTCGTTACACCTGCAACGTATATATTCAGGATCGAAATGACGCTTACACCGTCCTGCGTGACTTCGCCGCCATTTTTCGAGGCATGACCTACTGGGGAGACGACCAGATTGTTGCCCTTGCAGACATGCCCAGAGATGTCGATTTTACCTACACGCATGCTAACGTTGTCGACGGCAAATTCGTATATTCCAGCAGCACAACCAAAAGTCGCTATACAAACGCTCTTGTATCCTGGTCTGATCCGGCAAATGGGTATGCTGATGCAATGGAGCCCGTCTTCGAACAGGCCCTGGTGGCACGCTATGGTTTCAACCAGCTTGAGATCACCGCCATCGGTTGCACCCGGCAGTCTGAGGCTAACAGAAAAGGGCGCTGGGGGATCCTGACCAACAATAAAGACAGGGTTGTAACGTTTGACGTTGGCTTGGACGGCAATATTCCTCAGCCGGGCTACATAATTGCCGTTTCTGACCGAAATCTTTCAGGGAGAGATTTAGGCGGTCGATTATCCGCGGTTAATGGTCGTGTACTCAAACTTGACCGGGTACCAAGTGCTAAGGCCGGTGACAGGATAATGGTAAACCTGCCGTCGGGTATTACCCAATCCCGTACGATTCAGTCCCTGTCAGGTGGAATGGTTACCGTGACAACCGCCTTTAGCGAGCTTCCACAGGCCGAGGCTGTATGGGTTATTGAATCTGATGAACTCTATGCACAGCAGTACAGGGTAATTAGTGTCACTGATAACAATGACGGGACATATACCATCACTGGAGCAAATCATGATCCGGATAAATATGCCCGTATCGATACAGGTGCCGTTATAGATCAGCGGCCGGTAAGTGTCATCCCTCCAGGTAATCAGTCGCAGCCAGTCAACATCGCGATCAGCTCGTTTTCGGTGATTCAGCAAAATATCAGCGTCGAAACCATGCGCGTAAGCTGGGACCAGGCACAAAATGCCATCGCCTATGAGGCGCAATGGCGCCGCAACGACGGAAACTGGGTTAATGTGCCGCGCAGTTCCACCACGTCATTCGACGTCCCGGGGATTTATGCCGGGCGCTACCTGGTGCGCGTGCGTGCTATCAACGCAGCGGAAATTTCTTCCGGATGGGGATATTCAGAAGAGAAGACGTTGACCGGCAAAGTTGGCAATCCTCCCAAGCCAGTGGGCTTTATGGCTACGGGCATTAACTGGGGTATTCGTCTGAACTGGGGGTTCCCGGAAAACACCGGCGATACCCTCAAAACAGAAATCCAGTACACGGCCAACAGCGATTTTTCCGATCCGTTGCTGCTATCGGACGTACCTTATCCATCTGCTGAATATACCCAGCTCGGGCTGAAAGCCGGGCAGGAATTCTGGTATCGCGCCCAGCTGGTTGACAGAACGGGTAACGAGTCCGGCTATACCGACTGGATCAGGGGAATGTCTAACGATAATGCTGATGATTATCTGGGTGAAATCGCAGACGATTTCCTTACCTCGGCCGACGGCGACCGTCTGACAAGCGATATTGATACCAATCTTGAAGCTGCAATGCAGAACGCGCTGGCCAACTATGGAACAGTTGAACATCAATGGGCGCAATACGGAGAAGTACGCGCCGATATCCTGGTTGTGAAAACGACTATTGCTGAGGTAGATAGGGCAATGGCCGAAATGTCGACACAGGTGCAGGCGCAGATCGACAACGTCACCGCTTCCCTGGAAGACAAGCTCACAGCCGTCGTCGATGCCTCTGGTGCTTCGGCAATCTACACCCTCAAAACAGGCGTGAGGATAAACGGCGTGATGTACAACGCCGGGATGTCGATTGCTGTGCTTGCTGAGGCCGGGAAACCGGTAGTTACCCGTATTGGGTTCAACGCTAATCAGTTTGTACTTATGAGTGGCAGTGGCGACGCGCAGTATTCACCGTTCGCGGTGGTTAATGGTCAGGTCTTTATGAGCTCAGCATTTATTCAGGATGGCACGATCACAAATGCCAAAATTGGCAATTTCATCCAGTCCAACAATTACGTTGCCGGACAATCCGGATGGAAACTGGATAAAGGTGGTACCTGGGAAAACTACGGTAGTGACGGTCAGGGTGCAAGAAAGACCACGAACATTACTGACAGCATCAGGGATGAGAACGGTGTCCTCCGCGTACAGATTGGCAAACTGACAGGAGTGTTCTGATGTCATGGGGTATACAAACATGGGATGCGAGTGGAAGTCCAAATAACTATGGCATTAAGCCAGTTTCGGTTGTTGGGCGTATTCCACTAGCGGCAGGGCAGAACTCAGGGGCATGGAGCTTTAGCCTACCTCAGGGGTTTAAAGTGGGGTTTGTTGTTTCTCTTGACGAGGGGGAAACAGTGTCGGACGCAGAATTGTAGCGAGCGGGAACACCATTGCTGTGACACCCGCATCAGAAACGGGCTTGGGCAATTATCCGGCATCTAAATGCGAGCTGATTATTTTTATGGAGAAAGCATAATGGCTGATTATGGTGCGATGATATTGATGGATAATGGAAATCCCTTTGTTACGCCGCAATCAACTCCATTCTGTCTCTACGGTAAATACACGTATAACTCCTCACCTAACGGCAGTTCACAGCAGGTAACGCAATATCTTTCTGTACTCGCAGATTATCCGGTAATGGTGTTTATCAAAACTACTGATACGGCGCAGCCGACACCAGTCATGTCATATCGACTCGGAGGAAATGTATATATTGGTGGTGTGAATCCGTATAACCAGAGCTTTACGCTTACTGCATACGTCTTCGCAATATTCCCGCAAACACTACCAGCGTGGGGATTTGCTATCTGGGATGCCACGGGAAAACTTGTTCTGACAAACGAATCAAGGGTGCTTTCTGATCTGCAAACAGTGGGCGATGCTGGTGCAAACGGAGGCATAAACATAGACCAGACACTGTCTGGATCTTGGGCTGTAGCTCCTGCACAGCTTGGTCAGACAATTATCACTAATAACGCGACCAAGCCTCCGACCATTTATACGATCAACGCGTATTCATCGTGCAGATTTAACGGAGGCAGTACAAGAATAAACGCAGGTGGGACATCAACCGGGACAGGATCACCAGGCGGAGGTACCAATACGGGGACGTCTTTGACCGCCATCAATACATCTGCTTACGATTAAACGATCGTTCAAAACGATCAATCTAAAGATATTGATCTATAAAATCTATTTTCATAGTTTTTTCCTCCAGGTTAACGTTTTAGAGCGTTTATTTAGCTCAGGGATGAATGATGAAACCTTTAATTGGCTGTGCACTTATATGCTGTTTTCTTTCCGCTTGCTCGTCACCCCTAATCGAGAAACAAACTCCCGTTTGCGAAGCCACCACATTGATCGGGGGAAATGAAGTATCGGTGCAGATTTACGGCGTGCGTAAAGTAGCTAATCAGACAGAATATAGGGCAGGCTTCCCCTTCAATTGGCGATGGGTGAGCAAAAACAACTTCACCAGGTCGACCTGTTCAAAATGAACAACACGAAAACCCGCTCCGGCGGGTTTTTTATTATCTGAATTCAGGAGTCCTTTATGTCGGCAGGTACCATCACCCTGACAAACGGGTCCGCTATTGTTGGCGGTTCCGGAACTGCTTTTGCAACTGAACTCTCTGCAGGTGACTTCATTGTCTCTACTGTGGGCGGCGTGCCCTATACGCTCCCAGTGAAAACGGTTGACAGTGGCATGCAGCTCACGCTTGTCAGCAACTTCACCGGGCCAACGCAATCTGGTGCGGCCTGGTCAGCCGTCCCCCGTGTGGCGCTGAATATGGTAACTGCCGCGCTGGTGGCGCAAAGCGCTGAAGCACTGCGTGGACTGAATTACGACAAACAGAACTGGCAACAGGTTTTCAGTGCTGCTGGCAACATTACTGTGAAGCTACCAGACGGTACAACGTTTACGGGACCATCATGGCCGTATGTAATCAGCCAGACAAGCTCGTTGAACGGGAAAACGGGTGGAACAGTAACCGGGAATTTAATGGTAACTCAGGGTAGCAGCATTGGCGTATCTACTCAGGAAGGTGGTGATAAGACTGTAAAGCTATACAACATCACAGGGGATGGGAGTGTAGGAGGTTATGTAAACGCTGTGGGAGGGGCCTGGTATAACGGGAACTGGTCTCTAGGCGGTGTTCGGGGGAGCGGGACTAATTTAGACAGAGCGCAGTTAAATGTTAATAGCGGAACTGGTACGGCGGGTTCATTTTTGTTTTACCCCGATGAGAGATTCAAATCATCTTCGTGTGGAGCTGATGGGGCTGGTTATGGTGGCTCATGGTCAGACATTAACACATGGCAAAGAAATATCTCTTTTTTCCGAGGTAACGTGTCCGTTAATAATGATGCAGGGTTTATCCCTTTTGCCCGCTGGCATAGTCAATGCAGTGGTGGATATTCTTCAACAGTAGGGCTTGGTTCTATAGCTACCGGGCCTAGTTCGTGGGCGGATGTAGCAATAACAACGCTCGGGGATGGTGGTTCTGCCGGGCAACGTATATTTCAATTCACGACAGCAAACGGTGATATATATGCTAATGCTGGTGGAAATCTTTCCGGTAACTATATTTTCCAGAAACAGCCTAACTGCGACATTACGCTGAAGCACGATATTAAATATGATGATGGTTATCAGTCATACGAGAATATCAGGAAATTCCTGCCAGCAACTTACGTCTACAACGATGACCCTCGTGAGAGAGTTCGCCGGGGTGTAATCGCTCAGGACGTCATGAAGATTGATAGTGAGTACGTAAAGCTGGTCCCTGCTGCGCCAAAGTTTGATAGCGAAGGAAACAGAGTTGATGCTGATGATACGTTGGCACTGGATAACAATGTTATCATGCTCGATACAGCACTGGCTCTCAATTACGTCATTAAGCAGTTGGAAAAAACACAGAAAGAACTTGATGAGCTTAAGAAAAAATTTTCTTAGTCATGGAAGTTTAGCGCCGCGGCCCAATCGAAAGAACAAGCAGCGGCGGCATCGATAATTCTGATGACCAAAAATTATTTCTTCAGAAGTTTCTTCAGTCTTATCAGCAAGAACGCAATTAATGCGGACAGAGAAAATTTAATCAAAATTATTGTGAAATCATAGTTATTCATGGCCTCTTCTCCATCACCTGATATCCGAATATGTTGCATGAAAACATCATTAATCCAGCTATCTGGGATGAGGATAAAACAGACGATAAGCAAAGTAACGAATATTATGATTTTCATCTCACACCACATTTACTGAAGTCAGGAACACCACGTACATCAATACGCCCGTATGCCATTAATCCTTTTCCGCCGGGTACAGTCACTTTTTTCCGTTTGAGTAATGCATTACGAAGAATCTGGAAATCGGCTGCTCTGTAAAGGGTGATGCAGCCCCACGATACACCAGAACCATCAGTATTGAGAGGATGGAGTCTGAAACTGCCACGTTTCGTACCGTTAACATAGACGTAATCGCTCATGGTTTGCGCACTGTACAAACCGAACCATTCAGAGTGATGGTTTTTATACAGGTGTGCCAGATCAATTATTTCAGCTCTCGCCTGGTTAACGAAACTGCCAGTGGGTCGATCAACAATCCAGTAAGTACCGGGTGGAATCGCGGCTTTTTCAATATCTGAGCAGTTAGGATTGTTGATATATCGTTCGATCCCTGACAGAACGTCAAATGATCCAATACCATAACAGTCCAGCTTGAGCGTTTTCCCATCTGACGACAGCCGGCCATAATCCATCATGCAAATCTGCAAGCTCTTACTCCTGTTCTCGATTATCAATTCGCCGGAATGATAATAGATAATAAACGGCTGGTTAACCTACTAATTTTTCAGTGTAAGGTAGGTTAGTTATACACCAGTTTGGTAGTAAGTAGCGGTGATGCCGGTAATGCCCAATGCCTTTTGCTGGCGGAGATCACTCAGGGTTGGTCTAAATATACGCATCTGAGTCAGAACTCGAAAAATTTACAAAGGTTATAATTCGAGGAGAGATAGAAACTTACAAGCGAAGCGGTGAAGCTTTGTACAGCCATAAGGAATCCGCAGTATTGCGAACCCTCAAAAAGAAAACTACTGTATATAAAAACAGTATTTGAGGTGTGCGCAATGGACTTCATTAGGCCAACAGAACTGCGAGAAATTATCGCTCTCCCGCTATTCAGTGACTTAGTTCAGTGTGGTTTCCCAAGCCCCGCAGCTGATTACGTTGAACAGCGTATCGATCTCAATGAGTTACTTGTCGCTCATCCGAGCTCCACCTATTTCGTCAAAGCCGCAGGTGATTCAATGATCGAAGCCGGGATCAGCGATGGTGATCTGCTGGTGGTGGACAGCTCGCACACAGCTGAGCACGGTGACATTGTCATCGCCGCGGTGGAAGGGGAATTTACTGTTAAACGCCTGCAGCTACGCCCGACAGTCCAACTCATCCCAATGAATAGCGCCTACAGTCCGATTGTTGTAGGCAGCGAAGATACGCTGGACGTTTTCGGCGTTGTTACTTTCATCGTCAAATCGGCGAGCTGAGTATGTTTGCGCTCTGTGATGTGAATTCGTTCTACGCATCATGCGAGACCGTATTCAGGCCTGACCTGAGAGGGCGCCCGGTTGTCGTTCTCTCGAATAACGATGGCTGTGTAATCGCACGCAGTGCCGAGGCCAAGGCCGCTGGAATTACAATGGGAGAGCCTTTCTTCAAGCAAAAGGACTTATTTCGGCGCGCTGGGGTTGTTTGCTTCAGCAGCAACTACGAGCTGTACGCAGACATGTCGAACCGTGTAATGACGACGCTTGAGGAAATGAGCCCCCGCGTTGAAATTTACAGCATCGACGAAGCTTTTTGCGACCTGACAGGTGTTCGCAACTGCCGGGACCTGACGGAGTTCGGCAAAGAGATCCGCGCTACGGTTCTGAAGCGCACGCATCTGACTGTCGGGGTTGGCATTGCCCAGACGAAGACACTGGCTAAGCTGGCCAACCACGCCGCGAAGAAATGGCAGCGGCAAACGGGTGGGGTAGTGGACCTGTCCAATATCGATCGCCAGCGACGACTCCTTGCCCTCGTACCTGTAGAGGATGTGTGGGGCGTTGGTAGACGCATCAGCAAGAAGCTGAACGCAATGGGCATTAAAACTGCCCTCGACCTTTCGGAGCAGAGCACGTGGATAATCAGAAAGCACTTTAACGTTGTACTCGAGCGGACAGTCCGGGAGTTGCGCGGCGAGCCTTGTCTCGTTCTTGAAGAGTTTGCACCGGCAAAGCAGGAAATCGTCTGCAGTCGCTCATTCGGCGAACGCGTTACCGAGTACGAACAGATGCGTCAGGCTATCTGCAGTTATGCGGCAAGAGGTGCTGAAAAGCTTCGGGGCGAGCATCAGTTTTGCCGGTTTATCTCGACGTTCGTTAAAACCTCTCCCTTTGCGCTGAATGAACCGTATTACGATAATAGTGCTTCAATGAAGCTTCTCACCCCTACACAGGATTCCCGCGACATAATCAACGGCGCGGTAAAGTGCCTGGACAAAATCTGGAAGGATGGTCACCGGTACCAGAAAGCCGGCATTATGCTTGGGGACTTCTTTAGCCAAGGAGTGGCCCAGCTCAACCTGTTCGACGAGAACTCGCCGCGGGCAGGTAGCGAGAGGTTGATGGAGGTTCTCGATCATCTCAACGCGAAAGACGGGAAAGGCACGCTCTACTTTGCTGGGCAGGGCATACAGCAGCAGTGGCAGATGAAACGTGACATGCTTTCTCCTCGGTATACTACACGTTATTCAGATTTGTTAGTTGTTGATTGCTATAAATAAATATTGGAGGTAATGAATGATTACATTACCACCAAAGCGATTATAAAAAGATTTTAAACATATCTTATTGACTTTCAAAACCATGCATATTGCTAAATAATTGCCATCTTTCGGTAAGGGCGGGATTATTAAGTTTATGCTTTACATTAACTCTTTTATGATGATATGCGCTATATTCACTCTCTAATAGCACAGGGGCAAAATGGATTGTTAAATTTATGGGGTGTATAGCGAAAAGATTTAAATCATAAAGCGTATGGATATCACTTCTTAGAAGTAATCCATTACTGATGTCATTATGTGAATCATTCCTGTAGGGTGTGATATGTGCTGCCTCAAGAATGTCAACAATTGCACAACCGGTAACAGAGCATTTTTCGTGTTTTACTAATAGTTTTTCACGAAATTTTCTCTGGCCTCTTCTTTGTTTAATCTGTCTAATAACAGCCAGCCTTCCATCAGTAGCATCTAAAGGTTTCTCGATTGTGTCTGCTTCAGTGGGGAGTAGATTTATATCTTTTGTTTTCAGTAGATTACGAGCCCATTCGATATCGACTTCTTGTATAGAGCCCTGAACGTTAAATCGTGGAGTCATTGTTTTGAGTGAGTCCATTGATATTCCATGGAGTTCTTTATAAGTGGTGCCGTAGTGTGCTATAAATTCAGTGGCATCAATGTGTTCAATCAATGGTTCATGAAATTCACAACCATTACTACAGCGCCACTTCAGTGGTTTGGTTTTTCTAAAATTAATCTTTTTAGGTGTGCAGTTTTTTGTTGGGCATTTATTTCTTTTTTTTATGTATGGCTGGGATGGTATTGATTCAATTATTGCTATGCCTAATAAAGCTTCGCGGTCAGTTATAATTGCAATGTCACCTTCTTTAACATTAGTGTAATTGCCGACGAAGTTGTCATATCTATAAAGTTTCGTTGGGTCGTCGTGATAGCCTGTATTTCCATGATAGCGAAGGTCATCCTGATCTACTGCTTTAAAGGACCAAGCTTTTTGAGTCATAATTATACCCTTATTATTTTAAATTCATCCTGTCATATCTAATACGCTTATCATACATACTTGAAAAGTAGATACTCTACTTTTTTAGGGGGGCGACAAGGTAATCGTCATTAATTTTAACATTTCCCACGGCGCGCGTCACAGTGTGCCAGATAAACTTGTCGGCTGGAACAGCGCCGTCGACGACAATCTCTTCGGCTTCTTTCCCACTAATATCCTGGCGCATCCATTCCCGGGCAGCTTTCGGTGACAGAACCAGTGGCCGACGGTCGTGAATGTCGATCAGACCTTTGTCGGCTGCTGATGTCATGATGAGAAAACCCTCCGCTTCATCACCGCACTCAAATGGCGTGCTGCCTATCGCCGCCATAAAGATTGGCTGACCGTCTTCCCGATGAATGAAGTAGGGCTGTTTCTTGTCGCCTTCCTTCCTCCATTCGAACCATCCATCGGCAAAACAGATCGCTCGGCCATGCTGCCATAACGGTTTGAACATGCGACTCGTAGCCGCAGTCTCGACGCGTGCGTTAATCAGTGGCGGCTTATCCCACCACTCAGGTGCGTAACCCCAGAAAACAGGATCAAGGTGCAGCTGCTCGTCACGTTCGCTCAGCAACAGAACTTTGGTACCTGGCGCCACGTTGTAACGTCCAATAGGCTCAGGGTCGTATGCGATGCCGCGATCGGCTTCATCGGCCAGGTAAGCCAGATATTCTTCACGCGTTTGAGCTTGTGCAAAACGTCCACACATAGAAACCTCGAAACAGATGTCACATCCAAAGTATAGGGCAGGGAGAAAAAGGAGGGCACACTGGCTAAAGTTAGGGGCAAATTTAGGGGCAAAACTGAGGAATAGGGGCAAAAAAAGGGCATTAAAAATGTAGTGCTGGGTAGCTTTAGGGAGAAGTTATTATGCTATAACTGATTGAATTAAATGATAAAATAAATGATATCAATGGATTGGCAAAATCAGCGTAGCTTATTCAGGTTGTATTGTTCTTTTTTGTTAATCTCTTGATTCTCTTGCATTTAGTACTACCTTCGGGGCCAGCAGGGGCAAACATTGTATGCCGCGTATGGTACGGATTCCGGCGGCGAATGCCAGCTCGTTTTACAGCGGGGTTATAACTGGCGCAGCAACGCCGTTAGCGTGCGGTGTGATTTAAGGACCTCATATAGCATTTTACTCGTGTTAGTTTTCCATATTTGTTATATGACCGCGGGGAACTTATATGGCATAAGAGCGTTAAATGAACATAAAAAGGAATGACTTTATGTCGCTTTATGACCTAAAAACCGAAGCACTTGCCTTACCGGAGACCTGGCACTCTCGTGTATTGGGCCGCATTGGAACTGCAAATCTTAAAGTTTTACGAATGGATGAACGCTCAGTGATTGAAGAGGTACATGAGTATGACGAGGGGTTACTGGTCATTGATGGACGTCTGGAGCTGGGCGTGAAAGGTAAAAAAATCTCTGTAACGGCTGGACAGCTCTATATCGCTAAAGCTGGCACTCCCCATACTGTAGAAACAGGCAGTTTTGGTACACTGGTTATCATTGATTTACCAGAAACGGAAGTGGCCTCGCTTTAAGCGGCTTGCGATAAGGTCATAGATTGTCAGGATTGTTCGACGTGCTAATCCAAACTTTAATCAGACTCAACGTTATCAACCCCATCACAACGGCAACAGTGGTTACTACAATACAAGATGTCATAAAATAATCTTTTCTGGTAAGGGTCTTCATTTGACTCCTTTCTTTTGCATTAGTTCCCGCAAAGAGCCAGATTTTAATGAAAAGAAGTGTCGAGTTTTAGCCTGTGTTGTGTAAATAAAAGTTGGGCGGTGTAATATTACAGTTCTATAAAAAAGCCTGCATTTAGCAGGCTTTAATTGTTAGGCGTTTTTATTATTTTAATTCAAAAGATAAAACCTAAAAGCGCTCGCCGCAAATATCGGCGATTTTACTGAGGTTTTATCTTTCCATTTGTGAAGTGGCTGAGTTTTTTCCGGAAACGCACATCACAAATGGATTTTTGCGGCATCAAGTATCTTCTGAGAGGTGAGTTCTCTATCAGAGGCAACATAAAGAAAGCTGCGATCGCCGGTTAAAGATGGGAAACCGGCAGACATAATCTGAAGGTGTATTTCTTCACCGTCCGGATATTCTTGTCTTACGGACGTAGTTGCTTGTTGCACTGTGACAACTTTACCTGGTTTTCCATTGAAAAAAACGATTACATTCTTCATAAATCACCCTGTGTTATTGAGATCTTTCCAAAACTAAAGCAAGCATTTTTTAGCTTTAACGTGTATGGTGGCAGTCCGTAAAATCAGGAGATGCCTATGTCTGGACGTAAAAATACACAATCCCGTCGAAATCATTTAGTCAAATGTCCATGCCCAAATTGCTCTAAAGATTCAGAGCATAGCTTTAATCGCGTACAAAAGGGCGCTCAACTTGTCTGCCCGTACTGCCACGCTTTGTTTAAAACCACTCAACGATTATAAATCAAAGTAGTGGAAAAAATGAGTTAGCTTTGAGTTTAGATTACCTGTGCACCAGTTCTGCACTTCATCACATTGGTTAGCGTACTGGTTAAGAAAATATGTCGGCTGTTGATATGAATAACAGTCATATAATCCAGGGCCCGTTTACTCAGGAAACCTTGTTGGTAATCACGGGCCATTGATAATATTATCTATCCAGAAGAATGACATTTGCAGCAGAAGGGCCTTTGTCGCCGCTTAGAATCGCAAATTCGACTTTCTGACCTTCAAATAGTGTATTAAAACTTTCTCCCTGCAGGGCAGAGAAACGAACAAGAACATCTTTACTGCCATCAAGGGGAGAGATAAAGCCAAAGCCTTTATCTTCATTAAACCACTTAACCAGACCTTGAATTCGTGAAGACATAAATACTCCTTTAAAGACTCTTTAAATGATAAGAAATGACTAAAATGTATGGACTCAAAAGGAGGGGATATCAGCGATAGCGCCTGGTTATGAGGACTGCGTGGTAAAATATTGTATTCAGTATTGCATCGAACCAACTAAATCATTAAGGCACGGACTGAGTTGATAAGCAAACGTTATTTTAGCCATCTGGATGGCTTCCGTGGCGCGTTTCCGGTCACGTTGAATCTGCTGTAAATTTCGATAAAAAGTCGTCGGCTTGATGTTCGCCTCTGCGAGTCCGGGGCAGGGAAAAGGGTTGTGCGCATTGACCTTGTGAATATATTTTGATTAGGCTATGTATGTTCAGCACCACGCTTTTTCTTAAAATTTTATCCCATTGGAAGGGTTTAACGTGTTCAAGCTTAGTTCATCTCTACTGGCTATTTTCCTGCTGTCAGGCTGTAGCTCCGATCTGGTTCTCAGTCCACCTAAACAACCCGAATACAAGTCAATGCCTGAAATAACCCAGTCTGTGACGCCAACGCAACAGCGTGCAATCATGGCCGGCGAAAGACCAGACTGGTCAGAAAGAACCCCGATCAATACAATAAAGCGATATTAATAGACATTTATCCACCAGGGCTGCCGTTCGGCGGCCTTTTGTTTCCCCTCAATCTGGCTGGCAATAACATTTCTGACGCCTGGCATGGTAATTATTACGTTATCGACCATGCTTAAGACAATGACAATTCAATCACTTCACCATCGTTGAAGCGGCTACTTCACTTAAATCGAGAACCCTAAATGCGCCATGCATCTATCCCCGTAGCTGCAGCCACGACAATGTTCTTGCTCGGCGTTTTTATCATCAATTTACAGGTCTGGTATTCTGCACGGGCTGATAGCCTGGCAGAGGCGCACTACGTCGTGCGGAACATGAATGTTATTCTTAAAGAAGCCCGTCATGCGACTGAGATGGCAATGCAACTTGCCGAGAATGAGTGTGATGCTGAAGGGCAATATCGGCTGGGCACCGAGGCGGCATTACAGCCTCACCTGAGAACGATCGTTATTCTGAAAAATGATGCGGTCTGGTGCTCCTCGTTACCGGGAAACCGCGTATTGTTGGTCAACAGCTCAATCCTGCCTGAGTCATCACTGCTCCTCGTCCCTTCGGCCAGTACCGTCAACGGTCTTCCGGTTCTCTTATACCAGACAATTCACGCTGGAAGCCGAATCATCGTTAGCATCAGCGATAGCCATATTCGGGATGCGCTGGATATGCCATTAAATGGCGTTGAATATTCACTGAGAGTGGGCAATACCCTTTTAGGTCTGACAGGGGATGTTACGACGGCAGACCCTACGAAGAAACAGGTATTAACGGTAAAAGCCTCTGGTTATCCTTTCTCGGTACAATTTAACTCTCCACCTCTTTTTAGCCTTAAGAGATTACTCAATCGAGCCGGAGGCGTGGTGTTATTCCTGCTGATAATATCCTCTCTCTCTGCTTATATTCTTCAACGCTATATTTCTAAGGATGTCTCACCCGAAGAGTCACTGCGCATCGCCATTTACAGAAATGAAATTATTCCGTATTACCAACCCGTTGTGAGCGGTAAAGAGGGTACCTTACGGGGTGTGGAAGTGCTGGCCAGATGGAAGCATCCTCAATCAGGGTTTATTTCTCCCGCGTCCTTCATTCCTCTTGCTGAGAAATCCGGTTTAATTATTCCTTTGACCCAGAGCTTAATGAGGCAGGTTGCAATACACATGAATGCTATTGCGACATTGCTGCCTGAAGGGTTTCACGTAGGGATTAACTTCAGCGCTTCTCATATCGTTGCGTCCACCTTTGTTGAAGAGTGTCTCCACTACAAGCGCAGCTTTACTCAACAGGATCTTAACCTTGTCGTGGAAGTGACGGAGCGTGAACCTCTCGACATTGATGCACATCTCGTTAATACATTGAATGAGTTACATAACAATGGATTTGCCATTGCGCTGGATGACTTTGGTACGGGTTATTCCGGCCTGTCCTATCTGCAAGATCTGCATATTGATTACATTAAAATCGACCAGAGCTTTGTTGCCAGGGTTAACGCGAATGAGGACTCAACGCGAATCCTTGATTCGGTACTGGAGTTGGCCAAAAAACTCTCAATTAGCATCGTGGCGGAAGGCGTTGAAACAGAAGAGCAGCTCGATTACCTCACACGCAATCATATCCGGTTTTTACAGGGGTATTTCTTTTACAAACCCCTTCCTTTCAAGGAACTGGTCAAAGTTCTCTTGTCGAAGCCAAAAGTTAAGGTCAGGGTGGAATAATGTTTATTCGGTTGTTTCTAAGAAAATAAAAAGGGGGGACATCATCCCCCAAAAAATGCAGACCATTATTGCTTTAACCACGGCAATATTTTGTTATGCGTTGACCGAATGGTCAAATTAATTGTTTTCAACATTGTTTTTGAAAATATGAAGCGGATGGGTGATCTTGAATATTAGCTGCCTAACGTTTAATTTGATTCTAATCAATATTGTCGCACCCCTCTTTAGATTAATGGATGCAATAATTGTTGTTTTGTTAAAACAATGCGCCTACGCTGTGTTTTCGACGTAAGATGTTTCAGGTTAATTTTTTAAGAAAAAAATGCTGGCCGCTAAAGCAAAATGAAATAATGCTTACTTATTACCGCAGTTTAAATGTTAGCCAGTAAAGGCCCGGGGCGCAGTTTGCTTTTAGATTAGCCGTCTCACTCTGAGATTTTCGTCAGTTAGCGTATAATGCGTTATCCAAAACTGCTAAACACCCCGTGACTGGTGCTATGACCCTTAATCGCTTTTGTTATTTATTCCTGATTATCGCTGCGATCGGCAGCCTTCTTGCTACCCATCCTCTGGTCATGTGGTTTCTGACGATCAATGTGCTGACGTTGGTCATGTATGGCGCCGATAAAATGGCGGCGCGGAAGGGGATGCGCAGGGTTCCGGAAGCGACTTTGCTGATATTTGGCGTGACAGGTGGCTGGCCTGGCGCCATTGTCGGCCAACAACTCTTTCGCCATAAAACCCAAAAGCAGCCCTTCAAAAGCTACTTTTTCATCAGCGTCGTCGTCAGCATCGCCATGATGGCGGCCGTTTATCATTTTTCTTCTTATTCTCTTTTATGAGCGTTGGCAGGGACCGTTGACGGTAAGGCATATCTTTAATTCATTCCTCCGGCACTGCCAATACTAGTAGGACTATTCTTAAGTGGTTGCTGTTTTTTGCACAATCTGAATAATACGTGCAACAACACGGACGACAACATCCCATGAAAATAGAATCTCTTATCCTGGCAGTGCTGGTGCTCTTTTCTGCGCCTTCCTGGTCTGCTTTTCAGGAGCGGGAATATAATACCTGGTATATAAAAAATGCGGTCCTTTATGATATGACACAGACATCGGAAGGTTTCCCTGTCATGGTGAGCGTCTCCCAGCCTGGAAGAAAATCCGCTAATTTACTGGTGTCATATATTACTAAAGGCCGCTGTGGTGAGAATAATCTGCCGCTTAATGTGAACGGTAAAGTACTGCCCGCCAAATATTATTGTGTTCAGGTAGGACAGAACAGAATAGAACATTTTTCAGTGGTTGATGCGGACAGCGTTAATGGCATGGTGACGCATTTAAAATCCGATTTCACGATCCTCCTGCAAAACGATATCAAGATTTGGGCTGCAAACATCAAAACGCCAAAATACGGTTTGACGCCGCGTTTTTAAAAATCCTGCTAAGCTTGTTGGTTGGATCAGGAGCGTGAGCATGATGAACAAAGATGAACAAACCGGATTAGTGGGGCTGGCGATTGGGGCCGCCGTTATTGGGCTGGTTTCAGCGCAAAAACCGATCCATCGCAACAGCATTGTCGATGAACTGGTCAGGCTCGGCAGGCAAAAAGGCGATGGCGTAGAAGATGAGGTTTTCGTGAAGGCCGCCGAGCTGGTGAGAAAAGGGGTATAGCTCATGGCTGAAAGACGTAATGCGAAGTGCCATTGCGGCGCGGTGGCGTTCACCGTTGAGCTCACTGATGGACTCAATACCGCGCGGCGCTGCAGCTGTTCCTTTTGTCGTATGCGGGGCGCGGTCGTCGTTTCTGCGCCGTTGTCAGGCATTAAGGTGACCAAAGGTGAAGATAAGCTCACCGAGTACCGCTTTAACACGGGAACGGCACGGCATTTCTTCTGCTCGGTGTGCGGGATCTACACGTTCCATCAGCGGCGTTCTAACCCAAACGAATATGGCGTTAATGTCGCCTGTTTTGAAAACGTTTCACCTTTTGATTTTCCAGAGGTGAAGGTGATGGATGGCGTTAACCATCCCATGGATGGGGAAAGTGGGGTATTTGGATATCTTTCTTTTCGCGAGAAAGGTGGAGAGCAGGCATGATTGCCGCCTGGCCACTCTTTTACTCCTCCGGCTATAGTAGGCAGTGGGTAACTGAAACAGGAGAAACTATGCTCTGTGTTGAAAAAGACGATCCGCGTGAGGCCCCTGAATCAGGTGATAAAAAGCCTCAACCTGTGAAAAAATAACGCGACATACGCGTTTACCCGCCACCGGCACTGCTGGTGGCTTTTTATTTCCGAGGCAACCCTGTTAACTGCCATCCAGATGGTTTAACAGCGCGCCGAGATGCCCGACGATATCACCAAAATCAAAAATTAACGCCATCCACAGCAATGCTAAAAGGGTAAGTACGGCAAGGGATACACGACCAAACAACGCTGTTATCCTTAGTGACGAAAGGGCTATCACCGCAGTTTAACCAGCTTTCTTTCAACTTTCCCTCAACCAATCCTTTTCTTAAACTGTCTTTTGTTACGAACTTCAAAAAACAAGCGAGCCCGCATGATTATGCGGGCTCTGACAATCAGAACTGGTAAACCAGGCCTAACGCTACAACATCATCGGTGCTGATGCCGTTGTCTTTGTAGAAGCTGTCATCTTCATCCAGCAGGTTGATTTTGTAATCAACGTAGGTGGACATGTTTTTGTTGAAGTAATAAGTGACCCCTACGTCAGCGTATTTAACCAGATCCTGGTCGCCCTGACCGTTGCCCAGGTCCTTACCTTTCGACTGCAGGTAGGAAACGGACGGACGCAGGCCGAAGTCGAACTGGTACTGCGCGGTCACTTCGAAGTTCTGGGTTTTGTTCGCCACGGCGTCGGTATTATCACCATACGGTGTCATATTGCGGGTTTCAGAATACATTGCCGCCAGATAGATGTTATTAGCGTCATACTTCAGGCCCGCCGTCCAGGCATCCGCCTTGTCTCCACCCGCAGTGGTATTCATGACCTGCTCGTTGGTGCGGTCAGAAGAGGTATACGCGGCCCCTGCAGTAATCCCCATGCCGAAGTCATAGGTAGTAGAGATACCAAAGCCGTCACCGTTCTCGTGACGCGTGTCGCGACCGTTGTTGGTGCCTTCCTGGTTGTTGCTGGCGTCTTCATTTTTGCCCTGGTACTGCAGCGCAAAGTTCAGGCCCTGCACCAGACCATAGAAGTCGGTGTTACGGTAAGTTGCCACGCCGTTGGCGCGGCCGGTCATGAAGTTGTCGGCTTTGGTGTAGGAGTCGCCACCGAACTCAGGCAGCATATCGGTCCAGCCTTCCACGTCGTACAGGACACCGTAGTTACGACCGTAATCGAAGGAGCCGTAGTCACCCACTTTTACGCCGGCGAAGGCCAGACGCGTCCAGGACTGATTATCAGACCCTTCCGTGTTATTAGCCTGAATGTTGTATTCCCACTGCGCATAGCCGGTCATCGTGTTGTTGATCTGCGTTTCACCCTTGAAACCCAGACGCATATAGGTTTGATCGCCGTCAGCACCTTTGTTATCGGAAAAGTAGTGCAGACCATCTACTTTTCCGTACAGATCTAATTTGTTACCGTCTTTATTATAAATTTCTGCTGCATGTGCAGAACCAGCCATTAACAGAGCCGGAATCATCAGAGCCAGTACTTTTCTTTGCATTGTGATATTCCTTTGCAGTTGTTTTTATTTAATTGCCTGTTGAACTTTCAGAATGAGAAAGTTGTCTCATGCTAAATCACTCCCGTGTAAGAGTAATAAAATATAATTGTTACGAACTAAGTAAAATCTAAACCGAATAAATCGGCGGAAATGGTCATTGGTTTGATGAATGATTTAAAAGTGACTATATTAAATTGAAATTATTAATCAGGCGTTAATTAAGCTAATCTTGCCGGCGTTATATGCCTGTAAGATGATTTATCCATAATTAACGTGAATGCTATTAAGGAAACTAAATAGATATTCAATAATTATCTGGATTCGCCCGGCTTGTCCGGGCATTTTTTTATGGCAAAAAAATGCCCGGACAAGCCGGGCAGGGGAACTAGTCGCTGGTCGGTTTTTCGGCTTTACCCGCCATCTGCGCCAGGAAGTCATAGCGTTTTTGCAGATCAGCAGCGGCATCTTTCCAGAGCTGTTCAGCCACTTCCGGCTGCTGGGCGTTAAGGCGACGGAATCGCTGTTCCTGCATTAACGTCTCGGCCAGGGCATCCGAAGGCGGACGCGAATCCAGCGCCAGCGGTAATTTACCCTCGTCAGCACGACGCGGGTCGAACCGGTACAGCGGCCAGAAGCCGGTCGCTGTCAGCTGACGCATCTGGTCGTGGCTGAGGGCCAGATCGTAGCCATGCTCTTCGCAAGGGCTGTAGGCAATGATCAGCGACGGGCCAGGATACGCTTCCGCTTCCTGAATCGCTTTCACCGTCTGGTTAAGCTGGGCACCCAGCGAGATTTGCGCGACGTAAACGTGACCGTACATCATCATGCTCACGCCGAGATCTTTGCGCGCCTTGCGTTTACCGTGTTCGCCGAATTTCGTTACCGCGCCTAACGGCGTGGCTTTCGACGCCTGGCCGCCGGTATTGGAATAACACTGCGTATCCAGAACCAGGATGTTGACGTTTTCGGTCAGGCTCAACACGTGATCCAGTCCGCCAAAGCCGATATCGTAAGCCCAGCCGTCGCCGCCAATCAGCCAGATTGATTTTTCGACCAGGGCGTCGGCGTCGGTCAGCAGCTGTTCAGCTCCCGCCACGCCCTGCAGCGCACGGCGCAGCTCAGCAACCTGCTCACGACGTTCTTCTGGCGTCGCGTCCGCATGAAGCGCGTCATTGAGCTCAGCAGGGATCTGCCCGGCAAACTGCTCCAGCAGGCGCATAACGCGCGCGCGGTGCTGGTCGACGGTCAGGCGGAAGCCCAGGCCGAATTCGGCGTTGTCCTCGAATAGCGAGTTTGCCCACGCCGGACCGCGCCCATTCGCATCGGTGGTGTACGGCGTAGAAGGCAAATTGCCCCCGTAGATGGATGAACAGCCGGTTGCGTTGGCAATCAGCATCCGGTCACCGTACAGCTGGGTAAGCAGCTTGATATACGGCGTTTCACCGCAGCCGGAGCAGGCGCCAGAGTACTCAAACAGCGGCGTAATCAGCTGTGAGGTACGAATATCAATACGTTCCAGTTTGCTGCGATCGATTTCCGGCAGATTCAGGAAGAAGTCATAGTTGACCTTCTCCTCTTCAACGTGCTCCAGACGCGACATCATATTGATGGCTTTGATCTCCGGATCCTGCCTGTCTTTCGCCGGGCAGACCTCGACGCACAGGTTACATCCGGTGCAATCTTCCGGCGCGACCTGCAGAACGTATTTCTGTCCGCGCATATCACGAGATTTCACATCCAGCGAGTGCAGGCTGGCCGGTGCGGTTTCCATCTCTTCTGGAGAAACCACCTTGGCACGGATGGCAGAGTGCGGGCAGGCCGCAACGCAGTGGTTGCACTGGGTACACAGCTCTTCTTTCCAGATAGGGATCGCTTCGGCAATGTTGCGTTTTTCCCAGCGCGTGGTGCCCATCGGCCAGGTGCCATCCGGCGGTAGCGCAGAGACTGGGAGGGCATCGCCCAGGCCGGCCAGCATCGCCGCCGTCACGGTCTTAACGAAATCAGGTGCCGCATCGGACACCACCGGAGGGCGGTTCGGGCTTGCCGCATTCACCGGCTGCAGCGGTACCTCAAACAGCGATTCGCGTGCCAGCGCCAGCGCCTGCCAGTTTCGCTCGACCAGCTCCTGGCCCTTGCTGCTGTAGCTTTTGGCAATCGCACCCTGCAGCTCCACCAGCGCGCTGTCGCCCGGCAGAATATTGGTCAGATGGAAGAAGGCCATCTGCATAACGGTATTAATACGCGCAGCCAGGCCACATTCGCGGGCTATTTTCGCAGCGTTGACCACGTAGAAACGGGCTTTTTTCTGATTCAGCACCGCCTGAACTTCCTGCGGCAGGCGCCCCCAGACTTCGTCTGCGCTGTACGGCGTATTCAGGAGGAAAATACCGCCGGGCTTCAGGCGCTCGGCCATCTGGTATTTATCAATAAACTGCAGCTGGTGGCAGCCAACAAAATCAGCCTGAGAAATAAGATACGCGGAGCGAATGGGCTGTTCGCTCACGCGCAGGTGGGAAACGGTCAGGCCGCCTGCCTTTTTGGAGTCGTAGACGAAGTACCCCTGGGCGTACCATGGCGTTGAGTTGCCGATGATTTTGATGTTGTTTTTGGTCGCGGAGACGCTGCCGTCGCTGCCCAGACCATAGAACAGCGCCTCAAGTTTGGCGGTCGAGGGCAGGGTATTTTCCGGCAGCGACAGGGACAGGTTGGTCACATCATCATAAATGCCGACGGTAAAGCGCGGCTTGGGTTTCGCTTCGCTTAACTCGTTGAATACCGCCAGCACGCAGTCCGGCCCAAACTCTTTGGAGGACAAACCATAGCGACCCCCGATAACGCGCGGCAGCGTTTCACGTTCGCCCTGATTAAAGGCTTCTGCCAGGGCGGTCATTACGTCCAGATAGAGGGGTTCCGCCTGCGCGCCAGGCTCTTTGGTACGATCGAGCACCGCCACAGCGCGGGCGCTTTCAGGCAGAGCCGAAAGCAGATGTTTAGCCGAGAACGGGCGATAGAGACGCACCTTAAGCACGCCAACTTTTTCGCCGCGCGTCAGCAGCTCGTCAACCACCTCTTCACAGGTACCAATGGCTGACCCCATCAGCACGATCACCCGTTCCGCCTGCGGATGTCCGTAGTACTCAAAGGGTTTGTACTCCCGGCCGGTTGCGGCGGCAAAGTCATTCATTGCCTCTTCAACATGGTCGTAAACCGCGTTGTACCAGGGGTTCGTGGCCTCGCGGGACTGGAAATAGGTATCCGGGTTCGCCGATGTCCCGCGAATAACCGGGTGTTCAGGGTTCAGAGCCCGGGCGCGATGCGCGTCGATTTCCGCCTGCGGCAGCAGATTCAGGATAGTATCGTCGGCCAGCGGGACGATTTTGTTGATTTCGTGAGAGGTGCGGAAACCATCAAAGAAGTGAATAAACGGCACGCGGCTTTTAAGCGTGGCGATATGCGAAATTAAGGCAAAGTCCTGGGCTTCCTGAACGCTGCTGGCGCACAGCATCGCGCAGCCGGTCTGGCGCACGGCCATCACGTCAGAGTGATCGCCAAAGATAGAGAGCGCGTGGGTGGCAACGGTACGCGCGGCAACGTGCAGTACGAAGGGCGTCAGCTGGCCGGCAAGTTTGTAAAGCGTAGGGATCATTAACAGCAATCCCTGTGAGGAGGTAAACGACGTTGAAAGCGCGCCGGTCTGAAGCGCACCGTGTACCGTGGCAATCGCACCGGCTTCAGACTGCATTTCAACCACTCTCGGGACATCGCCCCAGACGTTTTTTAACCCGTTACCCGCCCAGGCATCCGCCTGCTCGGCCATGGTGGAACTTGGCGTAATCGGGTAGATGGCGATAACTTCACTGGTGCGAAACGCGACTGAGGCAACTGCACCATTACCGTCAATAGTTTGCATAGGACAACACCCTTACATTGCGCAAAAAATAGGGGTCTGTATTACGGCAACAAACCCTGAATATTATCTGTGTATTCTAGCAAACGAGGGATTTTACGATTTTCGCTTTTGTGTCCTTGGTATTCTTGCCATCAATGAGTAGATCAAACTTTTGGCGAAAAAATTGCGAGAAATTGTTTCTGAAGCGCATAAATACGCACTTCCGCTCTCGACGACACGGGATGTGATGCCTATTATGCATAGGTTTCGCATTATTCATGGGGGAGAAAGCATGCGTTCAGCATTTTGGGTAGGGTGTGCCGCGTTATTGTTGTCGGCATGTAGCAGTGAGCCAGTCCAGCAGGCAACGGCAGCCCACGTGGCGCCGGGAATGAAAGCGGCGATGTCCAGTTCTGGTCAGGCCAACTGCGCAATGATTGGCGGTTCGCTGTCTGTCGCCCGCCAGCTTGATGGTTCTGCTATTGGGATGTGCGCCTTGCCAAACGGCAAACGCTGTAGCGAACAGTCGCTTGCCGTTGGAAGCTGCGGTAACTACTGATTATTCTACACGCTTAAACATCAGCGTTTTATCGGCTGTCGCCAGCGTTAACTGGTCCTCAGTCAGGTCAACCTGTGCCCCTTTGCGCAGCATGTCGCCGATGGCCTGATCCAGCTCATTCAGCTGCTGCTCAGTACAGAGCTTGCGCGTCATGGCCAGCGTTTTCACCTTAAGCTCGCCTTCGGACAATTTCCCCTGTCCGTTGAAGCGGTTACACATCTGGCCAGAAACGCTGATGTTATTCACCAGGCTGAGATCTGTCAGCGCGCTAAAACCGATCTCAGGTTGCGTTGTCGCGGTCTTCACGGCCTTACCGTTTACGTTTTCCAGCACAAAGCGGTGGTTTTTAAGTTGCTCCGGCTGTACGGAGGCTTTACCCGGATTAACGCAGCCGGTAAGGACAAGACTAATAACGCTTAACGCAATGAGCTTTTTCATTTTTCTTCTCAAACTATAAATACCGTGAATCTTTTTCCAGTGTAACGATACTCTGCCGTGCGTTAATGGGGTTTATCTGAAAGTGCGGGGAGAAGTACCGGGCAACGCAGCGGTTGCCCGGAATGACGTTAATGCGATTTAAATCCTGCCGCCGTCATCAGCATGCGGAAGAGCATACTGACAGCAGCCAGCGCCAGTACGCTGCCGCCCCAGATAATGGCCAGCCACAGTAATCTTTTCCAGACCGGTTGTTGCATCAGTGATAACCCTCCCCATGCTGAACTTTGCCGCGAAACACGTAGTAGCTCCAGAAGGTGTAGACCAGAATAACGGGAATGATCAACAGCGCGCCCACCAGCATAAAGCCCTGGCTTTGCGTCGGGGCGGCGGCCTGCCACAGGGTGATCGACGGTGGAATAATATGCGGCCAGATGCTTATCCCAAGCCCGCTAAAGCCGAGGAATATCAGCCCCAGCGTCAGAATAAACGGACGGCTATGGCTGGCGGGATTATTCAGGCAGCGCCACTGGTAGAGGCTAAAAATCACCACCAGAGCAGGGACCGGCAGCAGATAAAACAGATTTGGTAGCGTAAACCAGCGCGCAGCGATGGCCGGTTGCGCCAGCGGCGTCCAGAGGCTGATCGCCGCAATAAACGCCAGCAGCACGATTAACAGCGTTTTCGACACCTCACGCATCCGCTCCTGCAGCGCGTTTTCGCTTTTCATCACCAGCCAGGTAGAGCCTAACAGCGCATAAGCCACCACCAGCCCCGCGCCGCAAAACAGGTTAAACGCGGTAAACCAGTCAAAGGGGCCGCCGGTATAGGCCCGGCCGGTGACGGTAAAGCCGTTAATGACGGCGCCTACCGTCACGCCCTGGGTGAACGTTGCCAGAATGGAACCGCCAATAAACGCCTTATCCCAGAAGGGGCGGTGGGCCGGCGTGGCTTTAAAGCGAAACTCAAATGCCACCCCGCGGAAAATAAGTCCGATCAGCATTAATGTTAGCGGAATGGTGAGGGCATCAACGATCACCGCATAGGCCAGCGGGAATGCGCCGAACAGGGCGGCACCGCCAAGCACCAGCCAGGTTTCATTTCCGTCCCAGACCGGCGCGACGCTGTTGACCATCACGTCGCGATCGTCGGCGTTCTGCGTGGCTGGGAACAGAATGCCAATCCCCAGATCAAAACCGTCCATCACGATATACATCAGTGTGGCGAAGACGATGATCACAAACCAGATAATGGAAAGATCGATACCCATTATGGCTGCTCCTTATGTTCAGTTGTGACGGCAGAAAGCGGGCGCGCCGGACGTCCGTCGGACTCGGTAGCGAAAGTTTCATGCGACTGCGGGCCTTTTCGGATGAGGCGCACCATATAGCTGTAACCCACGCCGAATACCGAGGTATAGACGACGAAGAAGGCCAGCAGGCTCACGCTCATATGCAGGTCACCGTGGGCAGACACCGCATCCTTCGTTCGCTGGAGTCCGTAGACCACCCACGGCTGGCGGCCCACTTCGGTGGTGATCCACCCGGCCAGGATGGCAATCAGCCCGGTTGGCCCCATCAGCAGGGCAAACCACAGAAAAGGGCGCGACGAATACACGCGTTTTTTGTAGCGCAGCCAGAGTGCCGTTACCCCGAGCAGCAGCATCAGCATGCCCAGGCCCGCCATAATGCGGAATGACCAGAACACGATGGTGGAATTCGGACGGTCTTCCTTCGGAAACTCTTTGAGTGCCGGAACCTGTTTATCCAGGCTGTGCGTCAGGATAAGACTCCCCAGCGCCGGGATCTCCAGCCCAAAGCGGGTGCGCTCCTGTTCCATATCCGGCCAGCCAAACAGCAGCAGCGGGGTAGGCTCACCCGGCGGATTTTCCCAGTGGCCTTCAATGGCGGCAATCTTGGCGGGCTGATGCTTTAAGGTGTTCAACCCGTGCATATCGCCAACCATGGCCTGGATAGGGGCGACAATCAGCGTCATCCACAGCGCCATCGAAAACATCGCGCGGATGGCAGGGGTATTATTGCCGCGCAGCAGATGCCATGCCGCGGATGCGCCCACAAACAGGGCGCTGCTCAGGAATGCGGCTATCGACATATGCAGCAGGCGGTAAGGGAAGGAGGGGTTAAACACCACGGCGAACCAGTCCACCGGCACGACCTGACCGTTGACGATCTCATAGCCCTGCGGGGTCTGCATCCAGCTGTTCGACGAGAGGATCCAGAAGGTGGAAATAATTGTGCCCAACGCCACCATGCAGGTGGAGAAGAAGTGCAGACCCGGCCCGACTTTGTTCCAGCCGAACAGCATCACGCCGAGGAACCCGGCTTCGAGGAAGAAGGCGGTCAGCACTTCATACGTCAGCAGCGGGCCGGTAATGCTGCCCGCAAACTGTGAAAATCCGCTCCAGTTAGTGCCGAACTGGTAGGCCATCACCAGCCCGGAGACCACGCCCATGCCAAAGTTGACGGCAAAAATCTTCGACCAGAAATGGTACAGCGAGCGCCAGACCGGATTTTTGGTTTTCAGCCACAGCCCTTCGAGTACGGCAAGATAGCTTGCCAGGCCGATGGTGATGGCCGGGAAAATAATGTGAAAGGATACGGTAAAGGCAAACTGTATCCGTGCAAGGTGAAAAGCATCTAAACCAAACATGCACAGCCTCAATGTCAAACGGTGTGCTGTTATGGTATAGGGGCAAAGTTCGGACTATCAGACGCAGAAAAGTGATTTTTAACCATAACAGTTGGCTTAAAGCTCATCCTTTAGACATCTGATATACCTCGCGTGAGGAATAAAAACCGTTTTTTTATGAATTTTACGCATAAAACTGCTTGCCTTGTCGTCTGCGCCGTGCGTTAATGGTCATCTGGTTTTGAGTCCAAATAAATATCTGACGTAGTTTTATAAAGCAGTTCTCATCACGTTGTGCCTCTCCGCAGCCTCTCTTGGGTCTTTATCAACTTTCCGATTCGTTTTGTTTAAAACCATTATTGCCCAATCGGCCCATTAGTAATTTACGTTTTTACGTTCACAGGAGAATCCTATGACTTCTTATGTTCATTTCCGCTGCCCGTGCTGTCATGGCTCGCAGTACCGTACCTCAGTCTTTGATATGTCTGAGAAAAACCCACTCGGCGCGAAATGCATCTTTTGCAAATCGTCGATGATCACGCTCGATCACCTGGCCGCCGCGCGTCAGGCGCAAAGCCACGTTACCGAGTACCGTAAGTAATTTGTTTCACGAACCATAACAGTTAGCTAAATCTTCTCTTTTTCTCCTGCTGATATACACTGTCGGTCACAAGGAGAATTTGATGAAAAAATACCAGCGTCTGGCGCAACAAATTATCTCGCAGATTGAGCTTGGCGTATGGCTGCCGGGCGACAAGCTGCCTTCGCTGCGAGAGCAGGTGGCGAGCAGCGGCATGAGTTTTATGACCGTTGGCCACGCGTATCAGATGCTGGAAAGTCAGGGGCGCATTGTCGCCAGACCGCAGTCGGGCTATTACGTTGCCTCGCGCCCGACCGCACATCAGCCTGCTCCACCTGCCCAGGTGATGCGTGACGAAGTGGTGGATATTAACACCTACATCTTCGACGTCTTACAGGCCAGCCGCGACCCGTCCGTTGTTCCTTTTGCCTCCGCGTTTCCCGATCCCCGACTTTTCCCGCTGCAGCAGCTCAACCGTTCGCTGGCGAACGTCAGCAAAACCGCGACGGCGATGAGCGTGATTGAGAACCTGCCGCCGGGTAACGTCGATCTCCGCCACGCCATTGCCCGTCGCTACGCGCAGCAGGGGATGAATATCTCCCCGGAAGAGATCGTGATCACCGCAGGCGCGCTTGAAGCGCTCAATCTCAGCCTGCAGGCGGTAACCGAGCCGGGCGACTGGGTGATAGTCGAAAACCCGTGTTTCTACGGCGCGCTGCAGGCGCTGGAACGCCTGAAGCTTAAAGCGTTGTCGATTGCGACGGATGTCCGCGAGGGGATTGACCTGAATGCCCTTGAACAGGCGTTGAAGGAGTACCCGGTTAAAGCCTGCTGGATCATGACCAACAGTCAGAACCCGCTTGGCTTCACGCTGAGCGCGGAGAAAAAAGCGCAGCTTGTCGCGCTGTTAACGCAGCACAACGTCCCCCTGATTGAAGACGATGTCTACAGCGAGCTCTATTTTGGCCGCGAAAAGCCGCTCCCGGCGAAAGCATGGGATCGCCAGGACATGACGCTTCACTGCTCGTCCTTTTCAAAATGCCTGGTGGCCGGTTTTCGCATCGGCTGGGTTGCGGCAGGAAAACACGCGAGACGCATTCAGCAGCTGCAGCTGATGAGCACGCTCTCCACCAGCTCACCCGTGCAGCTGGCGCTGGTGGATTACCTGGCGACGAAACGTTACGACGCCCATCTGCGCCGCCTGCGGCGTACCCTTGCAGAGCGAAAACAGCAGGCCTGGCAGTCTCTTTTGCGCCATATGCCTGCCGGCGTCAAAATCCACCATAACGACAGCGGCTACTTTTTATGGCTGGAGCTTCCGGCGCAGCTGGATGCGGGTCTGCTCAGCGAAAAAGCCTTAACGCACCACATCAGCATTGCGCCCGGAAAGATGTTTTCCACCTCCGACGCGTGGACACCGTTCTTCCGGTTTAATACCTCCTGGGCCTGGGGAGAGCGAGAAGAGCAGGCGGTCATTCAGTTAGGAAAATTAATTAGCACGATGCTGGAATAAACTTTTCTCCGTTATTTAAATAATCAATTCTTATCCTGATGACGGCACGGCGAATATTTCGCGGTGCCCTGTCATAGGAAATCTGCATACCGTCTCTCGCGGCTAACTCCTTGTCTATAATCCAGTTAACGGGGAATGCGCCCTCGGTCACACCTTGATGAAATTTCCTGAAGCCGTACGGTGCGGCGCATTTGCGCGGTCTACGTTTAATAAGGGAGATATTTTTACGGCACGGCTGCCGCTAAATTTCATTGCGACAGGAGTAACTCTTATGAGCAAACATTTTGCCCGCAGCAGCCTGTGCGCGCTCGGCATGACTATCATGACAGCGCAAGCCGCAGAACCACCAAAGGCCATTGGCGACGGGGAAGGTCGGCTGGATATTATCGCCTGGCCGGGATACATCGAACGCGGACAGACGGATAAAAACTACGACTGGGTCACCCAGTTTGAAAAAGAGACCGGATGTGCGGTCAACGTCAAGACGGCGGCCACGTCGGATGAAATGGTCAGCCTGATGGCGAAAGGGGGCTATGATCTGGTCACCGCCTCGGGTGACGCCTCCCTGCGCCTGATCATGGGTAAACGCGTTCAGCCCATCAACCCCGACCTCATCCCCAACTGGAAAACCCTCGACGCGCGGATTGTGAAAGGGGAATGGTTTAACGTCGGCGGGAAAGTCTACGGCACGCCGTATCAGTGGGGGCCAAATCTGCTGATGTACAACACCAAAACCTTCCCGACGCCGCCGGACAGCTGGAGCGTGGTCTTTACCAAACAGGATCTGCCGGACGGTAAAACCAATCAGGGACGCGTGCAGGCGTATGACGGCCCGATTTATATCGCCGATGCCGCGCTGTTCGTCAAAGCTACCCAGCCGCAGCTGGGTATCAAAGACCCTTACCAGCTCACCGAAGCACAGTATGCCGCCGTGCTGAAAGTGCTGCGCGACCAGCACGCGCTGATCCACCGCTACTGGCATGACACTACCGTTCAAATGAGCGACTTCAAAAATGAAGGCGTCGTGGCCTCCAGCGCCTGGCCGTATCAGGCGAATGCGCTGAAGGCTGAGAACCAGCCCGTTGCTACCGTCTTCCCGAAAGAGGGAGTGACCGGCTGGGCGGATACCACCATGCTGCACGCGCAGGCAAAACACCCGATGTGCGCCTATAAGTGGATGAACTGGTCGCTGACGCCTAAAGTGCAGGGCGATCTGGCGGCGTGGTTTGGCTCCCTGCCCGTGGTTGCAGAAGGGTGTAAGGCCAGCACGCTGCTGGGTGATAAAGGCTGCGAAACAAACGGTTATAACGAGTTCGACAAAATCATGTTCTGGAAAACCCCCATCGCCGAAGGCGGCAAATTTGTCCCTTACAGCCGCTGGACGCAGGATTACATCGCCATCATGGGCGGTCGTTAATTGCCCGGGAGCAGAACATGACGTACGCGGTAGAGTTTAACAACGTTTCCCGTCTGTACGGCGACGTACGGGCGGTGGATGGGGTCACCATTGCTATTCGTGACGGAGAATTTTTCTCCATGCTGGGGCCTTCGGGCTCCGGCAAAACCACCTGCCTGCGTCTGATAGCGGGTTTTGAACAGCTGTCAGGCGGCACGATTTCTATCTTCGGCAAAGAGGCGAGCGAACTGCCTCCCTGGGAGCGGGATGTGAACACCGTCTTTCAGGACTACGCGCTGTTCCCGCATATGTCGATTCTCGACAATGTTGCCTACGGGCTGATGGTCAAAGGCATCGACAAGAAAAAACGCCATGCGCAGGCTCGTGATGCCCTGGAAAAAGTGGGCCTGGGCTTTGCCGTTGCCCGCAAACCTTCACAACTTTCCGGCGGCCAGCGGCAGCGTGTCGCCATCGCCCGGGCGCTGGTCAATGAGCCGCGCGTCCTGCTGCTGGATGAACCCTTAGGTGCGCTCGATCTCAAACTGCGTGAACAGATGCAGTTCGAGCTGAAGAAGCTTCAGCAGGAACTCGGTATCACCTTTATTTTTGTCACCCACGATCAGGGCGAGGCCCTTTCCATGTCAGACCGGGTGGCGGTGTTCAATAACGGGCGCATCGAGCAGGTGGATACCCCGCGCGATCTCTACATGCGTCCGCGCACGCCGTTTGTCGCTGGTTTTGTGGGTACGTCCAACGTCTTTGATGCGGGCCTTGCGCAGAAAATATGCGGCATGGAAGGCAGCTATTCCCTGCGCCCGGAACATATTCGCCTTAATGAGGGCGGAGACGTTCAGGTTCAGGGCATCGTGCAGGCCGTTCAGTATCAGGGAGCGGCCACGCGGCTGGAGCTGAAGCTCGCAGATGGTGCCAGGCTGCTGGTGAGCCAGGCCAATCTCAGTGAAACCTCGCCGCTGAGCGGCATTGCGCCGGGGCAGGCGGTGATGGCGTCGTGGTCACGCGAGGCGATGATTCGCCTGCACGAGGAGAGGTGAAATGGCTATGAGTGTCGCGCATCCTCCCGCCTCGCACGGCCGCTTAAGCCGCATGACGGCGCTGTTCTGGCGTAAACCGTCGCTCGGCCTGTTCCTGCTTCTGCTCGCGCCGCTCATGTGGTTTGGCATCGTCTATTTAGGATCGCTTCTGACCCTGCTGTGGCAAGGTTTTTACACCTTTGACGATTTCACCATGGCCGTCACGCCGGATCTGACCCTGGCGAACATTCAGGCGCTTTTCAACCCAGCAAACTACGACATCATCCTGCGCACGTTAACCATGGCGATTGCGGTGACGATTGCCAGCGCCATCCTGGCCTTCCCGATGGCCTGGTACATGGCGCGATACACCCGCGGCAAGTGGAAAGCGTTTTTCTATATCGCTGTGATGCTGCCAATGTGGGCGAGCTACATCGTCAAAGCCTACGCCTGGACGCTGCTGCTGGCGAAGGATGGGGTGGCGCAGTGGTTTCTCAACCATATGGGGCTGGAGCCGATCCTGACCTCACTCCTTACGCTCCCGGCGATTGGCGGCAACACCTTGTCCACCTCCGGGCTGGGGCGGTTTCTGGTCTTCGTCTATATCTGGCTGCCGTTTATGATCCTGCCGGTCCAGGCGGCGCTGGAACGCCTTCCGGCCTCGCTACTGCAGGCCTCAGCCGATCTCGGCGCGCGCCCTCGCCAGACCTTTCGCTACGTCGTTCTGCCGCTGGCGATCCCGGGTATTGCGGCAGGCTCAATATTCACCTTTTCCCTGACGCTGGGGGATTTCATCGTTCCGCAGCTGGTGGGGCCGCCGGGCTACTTCATCGGTAACATGGTCTACTCGCAGCAGGGTGCCATTGGCAATATGCCCATGGCCGCCGCGTTCACGCTGGTGCCCATCGTGCTGATTTCACTCTATCTGGCGTTCGTGAAACGTCTGGGAGCATTCGATGCACTCTGAACGCGCACCGCTGTTCCTGAAAGTGGCAGCGTGGGGAGGCGTTATCTTCCTGCACTTCCCGCTGCTGATTATCGCGACCTATGCCTTTAATACCGAAGACGCGGCCTTCAGCTTTCCGCCGCAGGGGCTGACGCTGAAGTGGTTCAGCGTGGCGGCGGGGCGCGGCGATATTATTGAATCCGTGACGTTGTCACTTCAGATTGCCGCGCTCTCCACCGCAATTGCCCTTGTGCTTGGCACGCTTGCTGCAGCGGCGCTGTGGCGAAGCGAGTTTTTTGGCAAGAATGCGATCTCGCTGCTGCTGCTGTTGCCGATTGCGTTGCCGGGGATCATCACCGGTCTGGCGCTGCTGACGGCATTCAAAACGATCGACCTTGAGCCTGGGTTTTTCACCATCGTGGTCGGACACGCCACCTTTTGCGTGGTGGTGGTGTTTAACAACGTGATTGCCCGGTTCAGACGCACCTCCTGGAGCCTGGTGGAAGCGTCGATGGATCTCGGGGCTGACGGATGGCAAACCTTCCGCTATGTGGTGCTGCCCAATCTGGGTTCCGCGCTGCTGGCCGGGGGAATGCTGGCGTTTGCCCTGTCGTTTGACGAGATAATCGTCACAACGTTTACGGCGGGACACGAGCGCACGTTACCGCTGTGGTTGCTCAATCAGCTCGGTCGTCCGCGCGACGTTCCGGTCACCAACGTTGTAGCACTGTTGGTGATGCTGGTGACAACTATCCCCATTCTGGGAGCCTGGTGGCTAACCCGTGACGGTGAGAACATCGCCGACAGCGGGAAATAACAGTGAATTCAACAGGAAAATGCTATGCAAACACAACTGCTGATAGAGGGAAAACTGGTAACCGGAGAGGGAGAAAAGCAGCCGGTCTATAACCCGGCCACTGGAGAACTCCTGCTGGAGATTGCCGAGGCGTCAGCGGCTCAGGTCGACGCGGCGGTTCAGGCGGCCGACCGTGCTTTTGCGGAATGGGGGCAAACCACGCCGAAAACCCGTGCCGAGTGCCTGCTGAAGCTGGCGGATGCGATTGAAGCGCATGGGGAGGACTTTGCCCGGCTCGAATCCCTCAACTGCGGCAAGCCGCTGCACTGTGCTCTGGGTGATGAAATTCCGGCGGTGGTCGACGTTTTCCGTTTCTTTGCCGGGGCCGCCCGCTGTCTGAACGGGCTGGCCGCCGGGGAGTACCTTGACGGCCACACGTCGATGATCCGCCGCGATCCGGTGGGCGTGGTTGCCTCTATTGCCCCCTGGAACTACCCGCTGATGATGGCGGCCTGGAAGCTGGCGCCCGCGCTGGCGGCAGGGAACTGCGTGGTGATTAAGCCCTCAGAGATCACGCCCCTGACCGCGCTGAAGCTGGGAGAGCTGGCAAAAGATATCTTCCCGGCAGGCGTTCTGAACGTCCTTTTTGGCCGGGGGAAAACGGTGGGCGATCCGCTTACCGGGCATGAAAAAGTCCGTATGGTCTCGCTGACCGGTTCGATTGCTACCGGTGAACATATCATCGGCCATACCGCGTCATCCATTAAACGCACCCACATGGAGCTGGGCGGTAAAGCGCCGGTTATCGTCTTTGATGATGCCGACCTGGATGCGGTTGTCGAAGGGGTGCGGACGTTTGGTTTCTACAATGCCGGGCAGGACTGTACGGCGGCCTGCCGGATTTATGCCCAGAAGGGCATTTATGCCGCGCTGGTGGAAAAGCTGGGTGCAGCGGTCGCCAGCCTTAAAATGGGTGCGCCGGAGAATGCCTCTACCGAACTGGGACCTCTCAGCTCGGCCGCCCATCTTTTACGCGTCTGTAAGGCCGTCGATGAGGCGAAAGCGCTCGGTCATATCCGCGTTGTCACGGGTGGGAGCAAAAAAGAGGGGGCGGGCTACTACTTCCAGCCAACCCTGCTGGCGGGGGCAAAGCAGGACGACGCTATCGTTCAGCGCGAGGTGTTTGGCCCGGTGGTGAGCGTCACCGAGTTTGATGACGAGGCGCAGGTGCTGGCCTGGGCGAACGATTCGCAGTATGGCCTGGCGTCATCGGTATGGACCAAAGACGTGGGTCGTGCCCATCGCCTGAGCGCGCGCCTGCAGTACGGCTGCACCTGGGTGAATACCCATTTTATGCTGGTGAGCGAAATGCCGCACGGGGGCATGAAATTATCCGGCTACGGCAAAGATATGTCGGTCTACGGGCTTGAGGATTATACGGTTGTCCGGCATGTGATGATCAAACACTAAGCCCGTCATGCCTGGCCGCATTCGCGGCCAGGCGTATCCAACGCCCGCCGTGAGTGTTACGTAAGATACTCAATTGTTATTATCCGTAATCTTTAAGTGGTTATTCTGTAACGAAAAAACTTGATCTGTATCAACATATGACGCATATTGCGTGCGGTTATTTTTTCGGCTCTGGTATACAGAATGACGTTGTATCAAAAGATGTTGGTTTTTTACGCAGTTATGGCTTCCATCTGCGCATTAATTACCTGGTTCCTCTCTAAAGACCGCAAACGTATCCGCCTGCTCAGCGCTTTTCTGGTGGGGTCAACCTGGCCAATGAGCTTTCCCGTTGCGCTGCTGGTCTCGCTTTTCTGAAGCACGCTTCCATTTTTAAAAGATGAATATGGCATTCCAGATACGGTAACTGTATAAATACACAGTGCATCGTAAAAGGAGTGCTTATGAACAGTTTTTACTCGCAGCAGGCCGGCTGTACCGTGCGCTGGCATGATCTGCCCGGCACCGGCGATCCCGTGGTGTTCATTCACGGGCTGGGCTGCGCCTCTTCCTATGAATATCCCCGTGTCGTTCATGACCCGCTGTTTGGCGCGCGCAGAGCGATTCTCATCGACTTGCCCGGCAGCGGCTACAGCGACAAGCCCGAACGCTACAGCTATAAAACCACCGACCAGGCGCACGTTGTGGCGGAGCTGATTGACCACCTTAAGCTGGATGCCTTCTGGTTATACGGCCACAGCATGGGCGGCAGCATTGCAATCGAAACGGCGGGGCTGCTTGCAACGCGCGTGAAGGGGCTGATGGTGTCAGAGCCCAATTTTCATGCGGGTGGGGGGATGTTTAGCCGGTCTATTGCAGCGCAAACCGAGCAGCAGTTTCTGACGCAGGGCTATGACGCCATGCTCAGCGCGGAAAAAACGGCGTGGGCAGGGTGTCTGCAGAGCAATGCGCCGTACGCCGTCTGGCGGGGCGCATCGAGCCTGGTGGCGGGCGTAGAGCCCGAATGGGAAGCGCAGTTCCTGTCACTTCCTTGCCCGGTAACGTTGATTTTCGGCGAGCTGTCTCTGCCGGATGACGATGTGGAAAGTCTGAAGCAAAAGGGCGTTGAGGTAAAAATTATCCCAGCGGCGGGGCATTCGATGTCGTGGGAAAATCCGTCTGCGCTGGCACAGACGTTAGCCGGGTGTATGACGGAGTGATGTGCGCAAAAGTTTCGCCCGGCGGCGCTACGCTTGCACGGGCCTACAACGATGAAGAATGTAGGCCGGGTATGCGGCAGCGCCACCCGGCAAGAAATGCGGCTACATTGTTAATCAGCGTTCAGCGCAATAACGCGTGCAAGGCCTGACGTGCGTCAGGCTGAACATCATGCGGATGCTGGTAATCAATGTTCTCTATCGCGCGGCTATAGAGTGCGACCAGCCAGTCGTATACGTACGCGGTGGCCGCATGCACAGGCTGTTCTCCCAGTCGCGTCAAGCGAGGCTCGGCGCTGCTGACCACTGGCGTAACGAAGATTGCCTGCCCCTTGCGGATGCGGCTTGCCGGACGTGTTGCCACGGGCGTCTGGTCGTAACCCAGCCAGCCAATGAAATTGCCCATCACGGCATGCAGCTGTGCCGCGCTGCTTTTATCAGCTTCGACGATACGCTGAAGCTGTTGTGGCAGATTAAGCCGGTAGCTGGTGACCACCAGCACATCCGCGATTTGCTGTAATACCGAAGGCTCCAGCCCGAGGCGCGCGGCCGTGGCCTCATTGCGGCTCCACTGACGCAGATGATTTATCCAGACTCTGTGCGCCAGACGCGCTTTGTCTTTTGTCTGGAACAGGCCGCTGCTTTCCTGGGTATTCTCGGCAAACAGGTCAATAGTGTCCGTAAACAGCCCGTTCACCTGCTCCTCGCGCGGCTGCTGAACGGCGAGCAGCGTTTCAAAGGCTTTCAGCGGCGGCAGCAGGCCTTCAAGCAGTTCGCCGTGGCGGGCGGCGCTGCTTTGCAGCGTACGCACCATGCTTTCGGCCTGAGCGCGTCTTGTCCCCGGCTCTTCAACCAGCGGTGCCAGATAGCTCTGCATCAGCGATGAGAGCTCCTGTCGCAGCAAGCCTTTCAGCGTGCCGAGACGCTTCTGTCGCTGCGCGGGCAGCGTGGCCTGAGAGAGCCACTCAATGACGCGCTGCATGCTGTGGCTGTCCAGCGCCTGAAGCGTGCCCCAGCGCAAACCCGGCTTCCCGAGCAGATGCTGTACGGCTTCATCGAGATTCTGCCGGGTGGTAAAGCGGGCGTCGTGAGGGGTAATCGCCCATACCAGCCCCGGCAGGGCCGATTCTTCAGCAGGCTGCGTCTCCTTGACCCAGTTCATCAACACTTTTGCTTTTTTCGCCGTCTGCTCGTGCTGCGCCGTCGCATTGCAAATCACCAGCACATCCGGCTGAAGCTGTTGACGGTAATGCTCGAGCAGCCACTGGGACTTCGCCTGGCGTAGCGGGTCGGCACGGTTATCTTCAAAAACCGGAAGATCAATAATATCGACGTTATCCAGCGCGCCGTTCTCAACCGGCAGCACCAGCTCGCGGGTCAGGAAGGCCAGCACGTCGACGGGGATGCTGATGGCGTTTAGCATTTCACCGCTATTCAGCGGATGAAGCAGCGTCTCCTGCGCGTCCTGAAGATCTAACGTGCCGTCGTGCGTCAGGAACCCTTCACCCGGCAGGCCAAAGCTGTCCACCAGCAGGCTAAGCGGGGCAGCAAGCTCGCCGGCATGACTGGTCTGGTGCAGCACATGGGCCAGTTTTAACCACTGCTGGGTCAACTCCTGCTGCTCGCCCCACAGCAGCGACCAGACGCTGGCCCGCGTGCTGAGATCGAGAGAAGGCACCAGCCGGGCGAACTCATGCCACAGGGCATCATCAATTTGCTGCTTAGCGGCGGGTACGGTGCTTTGCCAGAAGCGGGCTATCGCACCCACTTCCTGAGCCGTGATGCCGGGAACTCCCTGCGGCTGGCGCAGCCCACGCCATTTGTCCAGACGTGTCTCAATGACCGCCTTATCCACCGCGCGCATCTGCGGATGCAGCGTCGTGCGGGCAATAAACAGCTGTACCAGCTCGGCCTCGGTGACCAGGCTCAGACGCAGCGGGAACGCCTCATCCGCCACCTCCGGGCTTTCCGGCGTGAAGCGGACTGCCATGTTGGTCAGGGCATGTCCCGGATTGATATGCGAAAAATAGTCAAAGGTGCGCTGGCCCGGCGTCACGTTCAGGCGTCCATTACCGCTGCCGCACAGGGATAACAGCAGATGGGCTTTCGCGCTCTGCGAATGACCGTAAAGCCCAATGCTGCTCTGGCGCGTCATGGCGCGTTCAATGGCCTGCTCCCGCGCCTGCGCCGCGTTGATGCGAGCAAGCAGGGCGTCAGCATCGTTATCCAGCACAGGGGCGTTCAGGCGCGTCTCATTAATCCACCCGATTAAGGCCTGAGTGGTGGTCGTCGTCGCTGTCATTTCAGGTATACGCTCCCGCTGTCGATCCAGTAGTGGCTACCGCTGTGTCGGCGATCGGCCAAAGTATTCAGTTTGAAGGTTAATGCGTCAGGGGCAACCGGCGTGCCGTCCTGCAGCCAGGCATCGCTCAGCTCGAAGGCCTCAGGACCTTCCTGCTTGCTGCCGCCGCAGAGCTTCAGCCGCACGTTCAGCACGCCGTCACCGGCAATGGCTTTCGCCAGTTCAGCCGAGTTGATGCTGAGCGTGTAGAGCGGCGTGGCGGGCCAGCGTGCGTTCGCCAGCTGGCGGAAGCCGAGGGTAACGTTACCGCGCAGCGGGAAGTGCAGACGCGCGTCGAGCTTCGCACCCGGCTTATCGAGGTCGATATCCTGATACCAGACGTTTTCCTCGCGCAGGGTATTAACGGTGTTATCCAGCACGCCGAGATACCGCACGGTTGAATACGCGCCAATGTCCGCGGCTTTAAAGTTGAAGCGCGGCAGACGCAGGTCCAGCGCCAGGCTGCAGAGCATGGCCCCCACGGCGGCCGTCGATTTCGGGTTGCCAATGCGCCCCTGCTGGCTGAACGGATACCACTCGTGCACCTGGTATTTATCCAGCCAGACGATACGGTTTACCGGCACCGGCTGCAGATGACGAATCAGCGCCTGAACGCCAGGCAGGCAGCCGGGGCGTCCGGTGATCAGCAGAATATCGCAGCTGTAATGGGATATCGCCTCGCACACCGCGTGAAGCGGCGAGGCCAGCGTAAACTGCCCGGCCAGCATCGCATCCTGCATTTCGCGGAAGTTCACGTGCAGCGGCACCTCGAACAGGTCAAACGCGTCTGAACCCGCAGGCAGGGCATGGTCGATCGCCTGCTGCAGGTAATTCATTACGTTGCGGGTCGGTTTCTGCGGCAGGAGATCGCCAAAGGTGGCATGCAGACCGGCCAGCGGATCGTCAACGTCGCTCGATTCCCACGCGGCAAGAATGGCGTGGCCAATCGGCATAAACAGCTGAAGCGCCGTCTGCTGACGGAGCACGGCCTGGGTATCGATGCGCCCGGAGTCGCCGAACAGCGACGCCATCAGCAGCGAGGCGTCCGCGATACCGGATTTCTGCAACTGCGTTTGCAGCGCGGGCAACACGTAGCGCTGAATCACGTCCAGAAGCGTGTCGTCGCCCGCGACTTTAAAACCTTCACGGAACAGCAGCTGCGGGGTGATTTTGACGTTATTGCCGGAGCCGTCATCCAGCTGATAATGGGTGATCGCCATATCCGTTGTGCCGCCGCCGATGTCGATGGAGGCGACGCGCAGCGCGCGGCCCGGCTGGCTACCCGGCTCAGGCTCACGGTCCGGGCGGGCCAGGGAGGCGAAGAAGGCTTCGGTCTGACCGCCAAAGCGGGAGATCGCTTCGTTATACAGCCAGACCAGCTGACCGCAGCTGGCTTCATCCCACTCCATCTGGATTTCAGGAACCGGCACCACGCTTTTATCCTGCTGTTTGCGGGTGACAAAATCCTCATCCTGCGGGTGCCAGCCCATCGCTTTCCAGACGATGGCGATGGCTTCAAACATGCGGCGACGGAAAATCTCGCGCTCCTGCTTGGGCATGGCCGAGGGCAGGGTCAGGATGAGGGTGCGCAGCTGGCGCGGTGACGCCGGGAAGCCCAGACGCAGGCGCGTGGCGACGCTGTTGATTTGCCCCAGCGCCTGCGCCAGCAGCTCGCACAGCATGTGCGTCATCAGCGTGCTGCGGCTGTACTGCGGCGAGAAGACCGGCAGGCGCTCGTCCTGCGGCAGCGTGAAAAGCGGTTCGCCGTCATCGTTCATCAGGTTCATCAGCGGAAACGCGGTGGCAAGCGGTTCACGCTGGGTTTTACTGTTCATCTGGCTAAAGCGCCAGTCCTGCACGACCGGCGTTTCATCCCACAGGTAGCGACGCGGGCTGGAGATGCCGCTGTTGCCTTCGGTCCCCAGACGCTGCATCGCCAGCTTGCGGGCTTCATCACCCACGCGAACAATCGACGGCCAGACAAAGGCATCTTCGCGACCGCTTTCAACCGAGAAGTGCTGCTTGCCAAAGCGCGCTTCCGAAAACTCAAGACGGCTGGTGAACAGGGGCGCATTCAGGAACTGCGGCTCGCTTAGCGAGCGAACCTGCAGCTCGGCGGTCTGGCGCAGTCCATCGTTCGCATCGCCGTGGTCTTCAATAATGACGCCGCAGGTGTGAGTGTTACCCACGTCGAGGATCAGGTCGACCGGAATGGCTGGCGTGCTGAGCGTATGGGTGACAAATTTCACTTCGGGTACGGTGAGCTGTTCACCGAGCATGGTCAGCAGATTAAGCCAGTGGGCCTGATATTCAAAACTGCGCATCGCCTGCTGGAGATCGCGTTCTGAGCGGTTTTCAACGCCGTCGGCATACTGGGTAAACGCCTCGCGCAGCCAGCCGTCAATCCAGGTCTGGTCGAGGAAACTTTCAACCTCATTGTCTCGCCAGGCCAGCGCGAATCGGGTCCCGTTCAGAATATCGTTTTCAACCGGGGACAGGGCGGACGTGGCGTGTTCAGCTATCTGGCTGTCGAGGGCGAGCGTGACGCGGTGCGTATTGCCCGCCGTGTCGGGTGTTTCCAGCCTGCGCACCTGAACGCGGGCCCAGTTATCTGGCCCTTCAACGAAGGTTCGCGGCGGGTTGAAGCGCAGGAACGGAACCGGAAGCCAGACGCCGTCCAGCACCGCCAGGGACTGATGCAGCGGGATGGTGGTTTCCGGCTTAACCACTTCAGGCTGTCCGCCGTTCGTTCCCGGCACGGTATAGCGCCCGTTAACCAGGTCGAAATCGAGCCGCAGCAGCGGACCGTTCGCGGTTTTACGTACGAAGCGCCCGTTGCTGGCGGTGTCCTGCGGCGTCAGACCGAAATCAAGGAACTGCACGCCGCTGTTGGCAATAAGCGTGACGCTTTGTTTATAGTCGCAAAGATTAACCAGCATAGGATCAGGCACCTGCTTTCTTGAACGTCAGGGGAACGACGGTATTGGCATCATAACGGGCGCGACATTCTGCGATATCGCTGGCGCCTGCTTTACAGGCAACCTCCGGCATCGGGTAGCGGGAGCCGTCGGTGCAGCGGGCAGTACCGCGACTTTTAATCATCAGCTCGCCGTTGCTGTGCAGGCCGGAGAAGACCTCCGCGCGGCAGACAACGTTGTCGCCATGGACAACCCTGGCGAAGCCTTTATTGTTCTGGATCTGATAGCGCATTGACGGCGGTTTGCCGGTAACCGGATCTTTCACGTCCAGAACCGCACGCCAGGTGCCGTTCAGGAAGCGCGTCGATCCCGCTTTCACCTGATTCGCTTCCATCACCATGGCGTCTTTCGGGATGGCGACAATCACCACCGGGGCAGGCTGTGGCGCAGGAGCGGCCGGAGCCGCTTCTTTTTCTTTGCTGGCCACGACCTCTGCCTGATGCAGCGGTAATTTCAGGGCCAGCGGCTCAACCGCTTTGATCGGCTTTGGCGCAATCTCTACGGGCTGAGGTGCGGGCACCGGGGCGGGCTCAGCGGAAGGCGACTGTTTTGGCCACAGCAGCGGTGCGGCAATGGCGGCAACGATCGCGACGGCAACCGGCAGCGTCCACAGGGGGATACGGCGCTTTTTCGCGACGATCGGTACAGCCGGTTCCTGAACGGGTTGCGCAACGGCCGGGGCCGGCTCAGGTTCATACAGTTCTTCCGGCGTGATACGCACCACCGTGGAAGGGGCGATCAGCGGCTCGTCGGCGTGTTCAAAGGCCACCACCGGTTCTGGCTCAGGCTCGGGTTCAGGATCTTCAATCACAACGGGGGCGGGTTCAGGGACCAGCGATTCACGCAGGCAGTCGAGAACATCGTCGCGCGCATTCTCGTTCAGGTTGACGAACCCCCAGAAGCTGATGACCGGCTTTCCGTCCACCAGGAAGAGGAAGTTTTCACCCGGGAACTGAAACGTCTTCGACAGCAGAGAACCAAAAAGCTGCTGCGCGGTTTTGGGCGACTGGAGGCATTTCTTGCTTAACGACTCAACGCTGGCTAGCGTGTTTTCCAGATAGCGCAGGGCGCGATAACGGTCATCTTCATCGGCCGCTTTCCAGCTGGTTACGCTCCCTTCAACGGGGGAATACCAGTCCACGCGGTCACCGCTGTCGTTGACCTGAGGAATAGCCAGACAGTCGACGATGGCCTGTTGTTTGCGCAACCGGAGCGCTTCCCGGATTTGTAACGCTGATTCAAAAACGGCTTGTCCGCCGCCGCCAACGGCCTGAAAGTCATCCAGGTTACCGCTGCGTAAAAGAGTTTTTGCCACGATTTGATCCCATATACTTCTTCACACCGTTACTTTAACGAAACGAGGAAGCAACCAAACGGGGGAAGAGACGCTAAAAGGACCGATTTCTTGCGGCATAGAAAGTGACGGTTGTGCTTGACGAATAACGGCCCTTAAGGCAAATCACCTTTTTGGGCGCTGGCTGTTAAAACAGCAAAAAACGCGGCTTTAGAATAACCTGATAGTGTTTCGTTATTTGCCAGGTCATATCGCCTGTGCTGTTATTACTGTCTTATATAATAAAACTGTCAGGGTTATAACCATGTCTACAGGGAAAACACTGCTCGCCCTTGCGCTGAGCGCGCTGTTACCAGCCGGTGCCGCATGGGCGGCGAACAACGACACCCTTATTTACTGTTCTGAAGCGTCCCCCGAGTCCTTCAACCCGCAAATCGCCAGCTCTGGCCCGTCTTTTGTGGCCAGCTCTCAGGTGCTTTACAACCGCCTGATCAATTTTGACCCGGTGAAAAACACCCCGGTCCCGTCGCTGGCGGAGTCCTGGACGATTTCGCCGGACGGTAAGACGTATACCTTTGCCCTGCGCAAAGGGGTGAAGTTCAACAGCAATAAATACTTCAAGCCGACGCGCGACTTTAACGCCGATGACGTTATTTTCTCGGTTCTGCGTCAGAAAGACCCTAAACACCCGTATCACAACGTGTCGCAGGGCAACTACGAATACTTTAACGATGTCGGGCTCGATAAGCTGATTCAGGACGTGAAAAAGGTCGACGACTATCACGTTCAGTTCACCCTCAGCGAGCCTAACGCCGCGTTTCTGGCCGACTGGGGGATGGATTTCGCCTCCATTCTCTCCGCTGAATACGCCGACGCGATGCTGAAAAAAGGCACGCCTGAAAACGTAGACACCTGGCCGATTGGCACCGGGCCTTATGTCCTGCAGCAGTACAAGGTGGATTCGCTGATCCGCTACGTCGCTAACCCGAACTACTGGGAAGGCGAGGTGCTGACGAAGCATCTCATCTTCTCCATCACGCCGAACGTGGAAACCCGTCTGGCGAAGCTGCAGACCAACGAGTGCCAGATCATTCCTGCACCGTCCCCGGTTCAGTTTGACGCCATCAAGAACAACAAAGACCTGACGCTGCATTCGGTCGATGCGCTGAACGTCGGCTATCTGGCGTTTAACACCGAGAAAAAACCGTTTGATAACGTGCTGGTGCGCCAGGCGCTTAACTACGCGACCGACAAGAAGGCGATCGTTAATGCGGTCTTTATGGGATCCGGTACGGTGGCAAAATCGCCGATCCCGCCAAATATGCTGGGCTTTAATAAAGACCTGAAGGACTACAGCTACGATCCTGAAAAAGCGAAAGCGCTGCTGAAGCAGGCGGGGCTGGAGAAGGGGGCGGAAGTCACGCTGTGGTCAATGCCGGTTCAGCGTCCGTACAACCCGAACTCGCGTCGTATCGCAGAGATGATCCAGAGTGACTGGGCGAAAGTCGGCGTGAAGGCCAAAATTGTCTCTTACGAGTGGGGTGAATATCTCTCCGGAATGCGTAAAGGCGAACATGACTCCGCGCTGTTTGGCTGGATGTCCGATAACGGTGACCCTGATAACTTTGCCGACGTGCTGCTGGGCTGCAACAGCATTAAAACCGGATCAAACGCCGCGCGCTGGTGCGATAAGGGTTATGATGCTCTGGTGCAAAAAGCGAAGCTGACCAGCAGCCCGGCCGAGCGCGCGAAACTCTACGGCCAGGCGCAGGAGATTTTCTACCAGCAGGCGCCGTGGATCGCACTGGCAAACGGGAAAACGTTCTATGCAACCCGCAGCAACGTAACCGGATACAGCGTGAGCCTGATGGGCAGCGATTTCTCTAAGGCGAAGCTTAACTAATATGTTGCCCGGTGGCGCTGCGCTTACCGGGCCTACGGTTCCCATGTAGGCCGGGTAAGGCGCAGCCGCCACCCGGCGATTCACAAGGAGTGACAATGTCACATTTAAACGAAGTTACCGCCCGTGTCGATGCCGCCATTGAAGAGAGCGTCATCACCCATATGAATGAACTGCTGATCGAATTAAGCGATGACGCAGAGCTCAGCCGTGAAGAACGCTACACTCAGCAGCAGCGTCTGCGTACCGCGATTTCGCACCACGGTAAGCAGCATAAAGAAGAGATGGACGCGCGTGAGGAACAGTTGACCAAAGGCGGCACCATACTTTAGCGTTCAAAACTGGCGTCGCGCCACCAGCCAGGCCCCGACGACCAGCATCACTGCGCCGCATACCGGGCCAATCAGGGCGCGCAGCGGAATGCCGTTGCTTCTCAGCACGTCCATCACCAGCCCGCCAATCAGCTGGCTTGCTACCAGCACGGCGATAGTCGTCGCCGCGCCAACGTTCTGATACCCGCTGATGCTGGCAAACACGAAAAATGACCCCAGCAGTCCCGGGATAAGCGTCCACCAGCGCACCGTTGCGGCCAGCTCGCTGAATCCTGCGAAGCCCTGTTTCAGCAGCAGAATGCTGACAAACAGCACAATGCCGACCAGGGAGTTCAGCAGCATCGCAATAAGTATGGTGGAGGAGGACTGGGTTATACGCACCATTAAGGTATTTTGCACCACCAGACCAATTCCCGCCGCCACCAGAAACGCCAGGGTCAGTGACTGATTCATGGGATGGCGTCCGGATCGCTGCGCTCGTCCAGCTGCAGCTGCATAAAGGTCAAGTCCAGCCAGCGGCCAAACTTGGTTCCAACCTGCGGCATCTGCCCCGTGGTGACAAAACCAAGCGTTTCGTGGAGGTGAATCGAGGCATGGTTTTGCGCTTCAATACCGGCCACCATTACGTGTTTACCGATGGCGCGGGCCTCGTTAATCAGCGCGACCATCAGCGTGCGGCCAATGCCTTTTCCCTGATGGTCCGGGTGGACGTAGACCGAATGCTCAACCGTATGACGGAAACCGTCGAAGGCGCGCCAGTCGCCGAAAGAGGCGTAACCGGTGATCGCACCGTCCTCTTCACTCACCAGAACCGGGTAACCCGCGAGCGTGCGCGCCTCAAACCAGGCGATTCGGTTATCGGTATCGACGGTTTTATCGTTCCAGATCGCGGCAGTATGCAGCACCGCGTGGTTGTAGATTTCGCCTATCGCAGCGCAGTCTTCCTTGCAGGCATGACGAACGATCATGATTAACCCTCTGTGTGTTGTTCACTATAGTATTACGTTATCCCTACGATATTACACAACCGTATAGCCCGAACGCTACGGCATAAGCCATATTTTTTTGTTATCAAAAGCCCATTGAAATGCCTTTCATACACTATAGTATGACGTCATGAACACCATAACAGACACGATGAATCAACGGATTAGCGCAAGAATTCGCCTTGAACGCGAGTCTCGCGGATGGTCCCTGAGCGAGCTTGCTGACCGGGCAGGGGTCTCGCGCGCGATGATCCACAAGATTGAACGCGGAGACAGCAGCCCGACGGCCACCTTGCTTGCCCGCCTGTCCGGTGCGTTTGGCATCAGCATGTCAACGCTTATTGCCCGGGCCGAAATGCAGGAGGGCAAGCTGCTGCGCCTTGCAAACCAGCCCGTCTGGCGAGATCCGCAGACGCACTACCTCCGCCGCCATGTTTCTCCCCGCACCGATCTGCCCATCGACCTTGTTCAGGTTGAACTGCCCGCGGGCAGCGATGTTCCGATGCCTGCATCTTCTTACGCGCTGGCACGTCAGCTTATCTGGCTCCAGTCCGGCGAGCTGGTGTTTCAGGAGGGCGATACGCGCCACGAAATGCACGCCGGAGACTGTCTCGAGCTGGGGCCGCCAAATGACTGCCGGTTCATCAACGAAACGAATGAAACCTGCATCTATCTGGTTGTACGGCTTAACCAGTCTGCCTCGTAATGCTAATGCGATAACGCCGATCGTGAGCCAGGCTGTAATGATATTTGTACCAGAAGGAGATCCCGATGAATCAACCTGTTTCGCAAAATCGCCGCTGGGTACTGGCCTCTCGTCCTCAGGGTGCGCCGGTCGCGGAAAATTTTCGTCTCGAAACGCAGCCTGTTCCCGCCCCGGCTGAAGGGCAGCTTTTGCTGCGCACCGTCTGGCTGTCGCTGGACCCTTACATGCGTGGGCGCATGAGCGATGCGCCATCCTATTCACCACCGGTTGAGCTGGGCGCTGTGATGGTGGGGGGAACGGTTAGCCGCGTTGAGCAGTCAAATCATCCCGACTTCAAAGCCGGGGAGTGGGTGCTGGGCTACAGCGGCTGGCAGGAATATGAACTCTCGGACGGAAGCGGCCTCGTGAAGCTGGGCGAAAATCCGTCACATCCTTCCTGGGCGCTGGGTATTCTGGGCATGCCGGGTTTTACCGCCTATATGGGATTGCTGGATATCGGGCAGCCAAAAGCGGGCGAAACGCTTGTGGTCGCCGCGGCGACAGGCCCGGTTGGTGCGACCGTCGGGCAGATCGGCAAAATTAAAGGTTGCCGGGTGGTCGGCGTCGCCGGTGGGGCTGAAAAATGCCGCCATGCCGTTGAGGTCCTCGGGTTTGACCTGTGTCTGGATCACCACGCGGCTGACTTTGCCGAACAGCTGAAACGCGCCTGCCCGAACGGGATTGACGTCTATTATGAAAACGTCGGCGGGAAAGTATTTGACGCCGTGCTGCCGTTACTGAATACCTCCGCGCGCGTGCCGGTCTGCGGCCTGGTGAGCGGCTACAATGCGACGGGCCTGCCCGAGGGGCCGGATCGCCTGCCGCTCCTGATGGCGACCATCCTGAAGAAACGCATTCGTATGCAGGGCTTTATCATCGGTCAGGATTACGGTCACCGCATTAAGGAGTTCCAGGAAACGATGGGGCGCTGGGTGCAGGAGGGCAAAATTCACTATCGCGAACAGATAACGGACGGGCTGGAGAACGCGCCCGAGGCGCTGATTGGCCTGCTTGAAGGGCGTAACTTCGGCAAAGTCGTGATTCGCGTCGCGAGTGACAATAAATAAACAGCACTATGGCGGGGTTTCCCGCCATATTTATTTGTGAAGATACGATATATTGTCTTTAATTAATGGACATGGCATTTCGCGCCTGCTCCCCGGATGGGCACGGAACCAATAAAAAAAACAAACTTTGCTTTTTTGATGTTTTTACGTACTTCCCACCACCAGGCATGACGATACAGGATATATCGGACCAGCGTCGTTTTATTAAAACTGGCGTTTAAAAATAGCATTAAGTTTTAGCTACAGGAATTGAACATGCTTGATTTGGACAACTTAGAAAAAGCCCAAAGGGTCAGTCTTACCATGCAAGTTGAACACAGTTTGAAAGGAGCGTTAATTACAGGCTCACTCAAACCTGGGGCACGACTGATTACGAAAGAGATCGCCGATAAATTAGGAACCAGTATTACCCCTGTTCGCGAGGCGCTGTTGCGCCTGGTGTCATCAGGGGCGTTACACGCCACGCCGGCGCAGGCATTTCTGGTTCCGGAGGTCACGCTGGAGCGCTATAACGAGATTAACGCCATCCGCAAGCAGCTTGAGCCGATGGCGGTCGCCGCAGCCTGTCAGAATATGTCTGATAGCAAACTGGAGGCGTTGCGCAAATTGTCGGATGCCTTTCATGAGGCCATGCGCAACGGGAACGTCCAGCAGGCGTTGCATGCTAATCGCGTCTTCCGGTTTACGCTTTATCAGTATGCAGAAATGCCTACGCTTAATGCCTTAATTGAGCAGCTGTGGGTGCGCATCGGGCCCTGTATGAACTATCTGCATCAGGAGCTCAACGACATCAAAGCCTCGACATATCACTATGACGAACTGCTTTCCGCCCTAGAGCGAAGAGATGTTGTTGCCTGCCAGAAGGCGATTGATAAGGTGATTGATGAAGCGAATTTGCTTTTACAGCGACAATATTTTAACTAAGAGATTATTTAGCAGAGCGACTATATTCCGCCCCTAATTATTTATCTGGTGAATAACTCCTGATGGTTTATTGCCATCAGGAGCGTTATTTCATTAATAAAATAAACTTTTCTTTTCGCTTACTCGAAGCGATAAGAGACCGACAGCCCGACCCCGTAGTTACGGCCTGGTGCAGGCTCGTAATAACGACCGTTAGACTCGTTGACAATAACCGAGCCCGCGTACTCTTTATCGAACAGGTTATCGACGCGGCCAAAGACATCCATGCCCCAGCTGCCGTAGTTGAATTTGTACCCGGTGTTCAGCCCGACCACAGTATACGACGGCGCTTTCGCCGTATTCTCGTCGTCGGCCATGATATCGCTCATGTAGCGCACGTCAGAGCCCGCGTACCAGCCTTCCTCCGGCTGCCAGCCAAACGAGGCGTAACCCATGTTGCGGGCAATGCCCGGCATCCGGTTACCGTTACAGTCCGCGTCGCTGCACACGTTAGTCCGGTAGGTGGCATCCAGATACGTCCACGCCATCTTCAGCTTCCAGTTCTCAGCAAACTGCTGGTCGAGGGAGACTTCCACCCCCTGACGACGGGTTTTACCGGCATTTTTATAGCTGGTACGCCCGCCAGAGCTGGCATCCACCACGATCTCATCATCCGTATCGGTGCGGAACAGCGCCGCGGTCAGCAGGCCATTGCCGATGCGGGTTTTGCTGCCCACTTCATACGTGTTGTTGGTGGACGGCTGCAGGCCGATGTTCAGGCCGCCCTGGTTATCGGCGCGATAGGACAGTTCGTTGATGGTTGGCGTTTCGAATCCACGACCTGCGGCAGCGTAGAGGTTCCATGCGTCCGTCACCGCATACTTCACGGAACCGGCCGGGAGCCACTTGTGATAGCTTGCGTCACCGCTGTCGTCACCGTTGCCCGGCGTAACGTAATGGTCGTTGGAATCAAACCAGACCGAGCTGTAGCGCACTCCCGCATCCACCGACAGCTTCTGCGTCAGCTGCCAGCTGGTTTGCAGGTAAGGGTCAACGTTCCACATCAGGTTACGTTCGTTTCGACGCTTGTCACCCTTCACGCCGTAATCCGGCACGCCGTTGTTCATCACGAAGTTCTCGTATCCGCGACGATCTTCGCTCAGATTTTCGTAGTTCAGGCCGGTAGTAAAGGTCACCGGCACCAGCAGCTCGCCACGGTGCGTCCAGCGGGTATCGATACCCTGATAATGACGCTGCATATCAATCACGCCGCCGGAGTGGGAGGCTTTCAGCTGCGGCTGATACGGAATCGACTGGTACTGCGTCATTTCACGCTCGCCGGCGTACATCATCACGCTGAGATCGTCCTGAGTGCTGAGCTGACGATCGTAGCGCAGGCCGGCCTGAGTCTGTTTGATGGTCTTGCGGGTGTTGTACTGATCGCCGCGCGGAGACTGACGCGGATTGTTCTGCCACTCCTGATAGCTCAGCCCGCCCGGATCGTTGGCCTTCATGTCCACGCTGTTGAAAATCAGCGTCAGCTTGCTGACGTCGTCAATGCGCACGCCCAGTTTGGCGTTAGCGAGGTTCTTCCGCGCGCCGCTGTGATCGCGGTAGCCTTTGGTGGTGAAACGGGTGGTGGAAACGGTGTAATCCACATCGCCCGCGTGGGTGCCGTCACCCATCGCGCCGGTGGCTTTCATGCCGTAGCGCCAGGTACCGTAGCTGCCGTAATAGCTGCTGGCTTCAATGGTCGGCGGCTGCTGCCCGGTCTGGGTGTTGATGTTAATCACGCCGCCGGAGGCGTTGCCGTAGAGGGCAGAGAAGGGGCCGCGCAGCACTTCAACGCTTTCCACGCTGGAGAGATCGATGTTGGAGGTCTGGCCCTGTCCGTCCGGCATGGTGGCAGGGATACCGTCGACATACATACGGATACCGCGCACGCCAAACGTTGAGCGGGCGCCAAACCCACGCATTGAAAGCTGGAGATCCTGGGCATAGTTCTGGCGGTTCTGAATTTGCAGTCCCGGGACGCTGCCCAGAGATTCAGACAGGTTGATGCGCGGCGCGGCGTGGCGCATGTCATCGCCATTGACGACGCTGACCGCGGCCGGGGTATCCAGTTCCGATACGGTTTGCGGCGTGGCGCTGACGATCATGGTCTGTTCCTCCGCGCTCATTGCAGTTAGCGGCGCGAAAATAACGGGAACCAGCAGCAGCGGGAGAGAAGCCTTACGGGCAGAAATGATTTTCATGAATAAAACCGGTTGTGGTGTATAAACGAACCAAATGGAACATGTCCATACATGTTAAAGGTTTTGTAAATGTTTTGAAAACTATAACCGCACATTGCGTTAATGAAAGGCGAAGCGCGAAAGAAAAACTCCACATTCAGTCCATTAATGATTACTATTCTCATTATCAAAAGACGATGCCATGACGTTGTCTGCCGGAAGTGATGTCAGCGGAAACCCCTCTTTTCAGAAAAGGAATTGTTATGTCTTTACGTCATCTGTGCTCGCCGCGTCTGAGCCTGTCACTGCTGTCTGCCACTTTACTGCTCGCCGGGACGTTCCAGGTGCATGCCGCCGAAGAGGTGCTGCGTAAAGCGGTGGGCAAAGGGGCGTATGAAATGGCGGTCAGCCAGCAGGAGAATGCGCTGTGGGTGGCGACCTCGCAAAGCCGCAAAACCGATAAGGGCGGAGTTATCTATCGCCTTGATCCGGTCACGCTGGACGTGACGCAGGCGATTCACAGCGATCTCAAACCCTTTGGCGCCACGCTCGACGGCGCGACGCAAACCCTGTGGTTTGGCAACACCCTCAACGGCGCTGTGACGGCCATCGATGCGAAAACGGGCGACGTGAAAGGGCGACTGGTGCTCGATAATCGCCAGCGCAGTGAAACGGTCAAACCGCTGCAGCCGCGCCAGCTGGTGGCGGATGACGCGAGCAACACGATTTACATCACCGGTGTCGGCAAAGAGAGCGTGATTTGGGTGGTGGACGGCGCAACGCTGAAGCTGAAAGAGACCATTGCCAATACCGGTACGTACAGCACCGGCCTGGCGCTGGATGCGCAGGCAAAACGTCTGTACACCACGAATGCGGACGGCGAGCTGGTAACCATTGATACGGCCACCAATAAAATCCTGAGCCGCAAAAAAGTGCAGGATGACGGCAAAGAGCACTTCTATCTGAACCTCAGCCTCGATACCGCCGGCCAGCGCGCGTTCCTGACCGATTCAAAACAGCCGGAAGTGCTGGTGGTGAGCCTGAAAGACGGCAGCGTGATGGAGAAGATCGCCGCGCCTGAATCACTGGCCGTCCTGTTTAACCCAACGCGCAATGAGGTTTACGTGACGCACCGTGAAGCCGGTAAGGTGAGCGTGATTGACGCGAAAACGTATAAGGTCACAAAAACCTTCGACACGCCGGTCTACCCGAACAGCCTGGCGCTCTCTGCGGATGGCAAAACCCTGTACGTGACGGTGAAACAAAAATCCACTCGCCAGCAGGAAGCCACTCAGCCTGACGACGTCATTCGTATCGCGCTGTAAATAAAAAAGGGAAGGCATTTGCCTTCCCTTTTTAATGCTTACCGGATGCTTAACGCGAGGTTTCTTCCACCAGCGGTGCGTCGTGTTTTTCATCGTCGTGATGAACCGGCGCGGTGCTGTGAATTTCGTGAACGCGCTTACGCACGCCGAACCAGCCGGCAATCAGCAGCACGGCCAGAAGCGGAATGGTCGCGATGGTGTAGGTACCGTTCGGGTAGTCGAACGCCATCAGCACCAGCACGCTGAACAGGAACAGCAGGGTGAGCCAGGAGGTCACCGGTGCGCCCGGCATCTTGAAGCTCACATCAGCCGCTTTGCCTTCTTTGATCGCTTTGCGCAGACGCATCTGGCAGACCACGATGAAGGCCCAGGAGGCGATAATCCCCAGTGCAGCCACGTTCAGAACGATCTCAAATACGCGGGACGGCACCAGATAGTTCAGGAACACGCCAAAGACGTAAACCACCAGCGTTGCCAGAATCCCCGCATAGGGAACCTGCTGCTTGCTCATCTTCGACATGAACTTCGGCGCAGAACCGCCCATCGACATAGAGCGCAGGATACGGCCGGTAGAGTAAAGGCCTGAGTTCAGGCTGGAGAGCGCTGCCGTCAGGACCACGATGTTCATGATGCTGCCAACGTAAGGCACGCCGAGCTTAGAGAAGAAGGTCACAAACGGACTCTGACCGGCCTGATAGGCAGTCCACGGCAGCAGCAGAACCAGCAGCACCACGGAACCGACGTAGAACAGACCGATACGCCAGATCACGCTGTTAATGGCTTTTGGCACCATGGTCTGCGGATCTTTACATTCACCTGCTGCGGTGCCCACCAGTTCGATGGAGGCGAAGGCGAACACCACGCCCTGAACCAGGACCAGCGCAGGCAGCAGACCGTGCGGGAATAATCCGCCGTTATCGGTTATCAGATGGAAGCCGGTGGCATTGCCGTCCAGCGGCTTGCCGCTGCCGAGGAAGACGGTACCCACGACCAGGAACACCACGATGGCCAGCACTTTAACCAGCGCAAACCAGAACTCCATCTCCGCGAACCACTTCACGCCGATCATGTTCATGGTGCCGACAATCGCCAGCGCGCCAAGCGCAAAGACCCACTGCGGCACATCGCCAAACGCGCCCCAGTAGTGCATATACAGCGCAACGGCGGTGATATCGACAATACCGGTCATCGCCCAGTTAACGAAGTACATCCAGCCCGCAACGTAGGCCGCTTTTTCACCGAGGAATTCACGGGCGTAAGAGACGAAGCTTCCGCTGGAAGGGCGATGCAGTACCAGTTCGCCCAGTGCACGAAGAATAAAGAAAGAGAAGATCCCGCACACCAGATAGACCAGGGCGAGAGCCGGGCCAGCCATTTGCAGACGCGCACCCGCACCTAAAAACAGACCCGTTCCGATAGCGCCGCCGATGGCGATCATTTGAACCTGACGGTTGCCCATCGCTTTGTGGTAGCCCTCTTCGTGGGAGTTCAACCAGCGACGTTTAGCAGCATGATGATCGGCTGCGCTTTTATTGCTTGTTTTCATTGAGTTACCTGTTTGCCTGTCTGAACCATTATCGTGATAGTCCTGCCTGGCAGAGCGCAATACAAACGATTGCTTCTGCGCAAACACATGTCGCCTTCCCAGTCATTCTGCGTATGGATAAGGCGAAACATGGCGAGGCATCCTACCTGCAATTCATAAGCGACGCAAAATATAACCGTGCCGAAAGTGATGCACGTCGAAGGAAATCGTGTGGTCAGAGCAGACGGCGATCACAACACGCTGAATCGTGGTGAGTTTTTAGACAAAACATTCGGAGGGTTGATTATTTAATCATCAGATTTTCTTAATTATTACCAGGTGGTCAAGATTTTGACTGCTGGAGAGCATCTAACAGTAACCTGAAAGCGGTAGTGTGCTGGCGACGGCTCGGATAATAAAGGTGATACCCCTCGAAAGTAGGGCACCACGATTCAAGGACCCTGACGAGCCGTCCGTGATTAAGCGCCTCCAGAACCGACGCCTCCGGCACGTAGGCTAATCCGAGTCCATTCTCAGCGGCGTCGATGCGCTGCGGCAGGCTGCTCAGCGTAAGCTGCCCATCAACCCGAACGCGAAGCTCGCGCCCGTCGCGTTCAAATTCCCAGTGATACAGTCCGCCGCGCGTGGGCAGGCGCATGTTGATGCAGCGGTGTTCAGCGAGCTGCTCCGGCGTCTGCGGCACGCCAAAGCGAGCCAGATAATCCGTAGAACCGACCACGGCCATGCGCATGTCCGGCGCGATCCGTACCGCAATCATATCTTTTGCCACCTGTTCACCCAGGCGTACTCCCGCGTCGAAACGGCCATCCACGATATCCGTCAGGCCGTTATCTACCGTCACTTCGACGTTAATCTCAGGATACTGCACCATAAACGCCTTCAGGACCGGCCAGAGCACGGCGTCCATCGCGTGTTCGCCGGCGACGATGCGAACAGAACCTGCGGGTTTGTTGCGTGCGCTGCGAAGCGCCGTAAGCTCCTGCTCAATCTCAAGCAAATGCGGGCTTAAGCGCGTAAAGAGCTGCTCACCCGCCTGGGTGGGAACCACGCTGCGGGTTGTGCGGGTTAAAAGGCGAACGTCCAGTCGCGCTTCAAGCTTGCGCATGGCATGACTCAGCGCCGATTGCGAGACGCCCAGCTGCGCCGCCGCGCGCGTAAAGCTGCGCTCGCGGGCGACTACCATAAAAGAGAGCAGGTCGTTGAAATTATCTTTTAGCATCGCGATTGCCTCTATTTATGAATTTCAATCATATTTCCTATCTGATTATGCACGCTAATGCTCCGGATTGCTTTGCGCTACTGTTAACGCAACAGTAAACGAGGAGCATAAGATGAAAATTATCCGCAGCGGATCATTACCTTCAGCAAAAGGACCGGAAGCCTGGTTCACCGGCACCGTCCGCATTGACGCGCCATTTCAGGCGAGCGAACCTGCCAGCGTCGGCGGGGCAACCGTGACCTTTGAGCCGGGCGCGCGCACCGCGTGGCATACGCATCCCCTTGGGCAAACGCTGATTGTGACGCAGGGTCGCGGCTGGTTACAGGAGTGGGGCAAAGCGGCGGAAATATTGAATCAGGGCGATATCGCCTGGATCCCACCCGGCGTAAAGCACTGGCACGGCGCAAGCGCGCAAACGGCGATGACGCATATTGCCATCGCCGAATCCGTTAACGGCAGCCCGGTTGCATGGCTGGAAAAAGTCACCGACGAGCAGTATCCGAACGGCTAACCGCCAAAAACGGCAATCGCCTGCTGCAGGCGCGTGGTGCGCTGCGTCAGGTGATTCGCGGCGTGAGTGACGTTATCCACCATCCCCGTATTGTTGTGGGTCATTGCGCCGATACGGGAGATGGATGCGTTGATGAGCGTCAGCGCCTGGGTTTGCTCCTGCGTGGCGTGGCCGATCTCCTTAATCAGGGAGGAGACCCGCAGCACGTTGTCGATCATAACCGTCAGCTGCGTTTCGGTCTGTTCTACCTTCTCTACGCCTGCGTTGACGCTGGCGACGTTTTTCTCAATCAGCGCTTTGATCTCTTTCGCCGCCGTCGCGGAGTGCTGCGCAAGATTGCGCACCTCAGCCGCCACCACGGCAAAACCGCGCCCGGCTTCACCTGCGCGCGCCGCTTCCACGGCCGCATTCAGCGCAAGAATGTTGGTCTGGAAGGCAATACGATCGATAACGCTGATAATATCGACGATCTGGCTGTTATCCTGCGACACGGATTGCATCATACCGATGGTCTCTTTCATCATCGCTTCGCCGCGGTGGGCGCTGTCGCGAGTGCGATCCGCCATCTCCGTGGCTTCTTTCGCGGTTTCTGCCGTCTGCTCCACCGCGCTGGCGATCTCTTCTACCGCAGACGCGGTTTGCTGCAGAAAATCTGCGGTCTCTTCTGAACGCGTCTGCAGCGCCGCACCTTCTTTCGCGACCTGCTGGCTGATGGTGCCAATCCCGCTGATTTGCGCCCCGACATCGTCAACCAGCGAATTGAGGTTCAAACCTGATTGATTGACCAGACGCATCATCAGCCCGATGTCGTCGATCCTGTCAAAATGGTAATAGTCCGTTTTACGTCCTGAAACCACGCGCTGCATCTGTTGCACAATAGATTTTACCGGACGGGCGATCTGCGCATGAAGATAATAGGTCAGGGCAATAAACAGCAGCGCCAGACTTCCCGACTGCATAAGTTTATCAGGGAATAAATACACCGCCAGGCAGGAGAGTAACGCCGTCGTCGCAATACCCAGATGGATGCGTTTACTGGTGCTAAGACATTTAAAGAGCGACATAAACGAAAATAAGCCGCGCCGAACCAGTAACCCTTTATAAAAGCGGTAATGTTTTAATTCGTTATTACGCACTTTTGCATACAGTTTTTCACTGGCCGCAATCTCTTCCCGTGCGGGTATATTTCGCACGGAAATATAGCCCGTCAGGGATCCACCCTGCCAGACCGGCGTCACGTTAGCCCTTACCCAGTAGTGGTCGCCATTATGACGACGGTTCTTCACCAGCCCCGTCCAGGTCTCGCCTTGCTGCAGGGTATACCACATGTCGCCAAACGCTTCGGCAGGCATGTCGGGATGACGGATGAGGTTATGCGGCTCACCCAGGAGATGTTCTTCTTTATATCCGCTGGCTTCAATAAAAGCGGAATTAGCATAGGTAATATGGCTTTTGGTATCGGTGGTCGACATTAACGTCGAACCATCGTTAAGTAAATACTCGTTTTGTGTAACGGGACTGTTACGCCTCATGAGTAACTCCATGATGATGTGCAAGAATAAAAAATGCCCGGAAAAAGCTCCGGCAAGATTAATGTGATTATTTTTATATAACGGCCTGCTGCATATTCTCTCTGAAATTCTGACCGCCTGAAATACCCGTTGTTCATTATTTTTAATCTGTTAATGCTGGCGAATGTAATAAAAATGAAAATATTTTCAGGGGCGTATTCTGGAGTCGCTGCAAATAAACGACATAACCCAAACTGAAAGAGGGAGATCGTCTCTCAGGAAAAATTGCCATGCTGAAATAGCATTTCGTTAACAGGATGAAAACGCTATGATTTGGGCTGTTTTCGATAACACAGTGAGGCTGAGGTGAAAATTAACGTCATCGGGACCAGCGGGAGCGGAAAAAGCACGCTGGCGAAGCAGATTGCGACCGAACTGGCTATTCCCTATATCGAGATGGACAGACTCTACTGGCGACCTGACTGGCAGGGAACGCCGGACGATGTGTTTCAGAAAAAGCTGGAGCAGGCGCTGCTGGCTTCGCCAGACTGGGTGCTTGACGGCAACTATAACCGCACGCGGCCGGTGAAATGGCGTGATGTCGACGTTGTGGTGTGGGTGGATTATGGCTTTGCACGCACCCTCTGGCAGGCGGTCACCAGGGCAGTCAAACGCGCCTGGCATAAGCGCGAGCTCTGGCCCGGCACCGGGAACAAAGAGAGTTTCCGGCGCGCGTTTTTCAGCAGAGAGTCCATTCTCATCTGGACGATGAAAACCTGGCGTAACAACCGCACGCGTTATGAAGCCGATCTGCAAAACCCGCAGTATGGGCATATTCGCTTCGTCCGCATTACCCGGCGCGGGCAGGGGAAAACGCTGATTGCCGACTTAAAGTCTTATTCTTAGCATGGTTTTATATATCTGATTTCCGGCAAACTAAATGTAAATTAATTGTTTCTCAGTGGTGAAATGCGCCTTTAATAATGTCGACATGTTAAGTCAAACGAGAACGCAACATGTCATGGCGAATCAGCATTCTGGATAAAAGCCCCATCGCTGAAAACGAAACGGCTGCCGATGCACTGGCGCGTACCCTGGCGCTGGCGCAACAGGCAGAAAATCTGGGCTATCACCGCTTCTGGATTGCCGAACACCACAACACTCCCCACCTTGCCAGCCCCTCGCCGGAGCTGCTGATTGCCTGGATCCTCGGGCAGACAACGCGCATCCGCGTCGGATCCGGCGGCGTGATGCTCCAGCACTACAGCCCTTATAAAGTCGCCGAGAATTTTAACGTGCTGGCCGCGCTGGCGCCCGGCCGCGTGGATCTCGGCGTCGGAAAAGCCCCCGGCGGGCTGCCGCTCTCAACCCGCGCGCTGCAGCAGGGTCTGAATCAAGAGGAAAAGGGCAGCTTCGCCGAACAGCTGGCCCAGCTCGATCGCTGGATCCGTCCTGAGCATCAGTCTCATGAAGAGGCCGTTCGCGCCACGCCTCTGCCGCCGCTGCCTGCAGAGGGTTTCCTGCTGGGCGCGAGTATCGATAGCGCGCTGCTGGCCGCCGGGCTCGGCTGGCACTTTGTGTTTGCCGCGCATCTGAACGGTGACCCTGAGCTGCTGCGCGAGGTGGTCTCGACCTGGCGTAAGAACAGCGCGCGGGACGTGATTGTGGCGGTACAGGCGATTGTTGCGCCGACGCAGGCAGAGGCGGAAGCCCTGGCGCAAAAGGTCGAAGTGTGGGGCGTCGAGCTGGCAAACGGCCAGCGTGTCACCGTGGCCAGCGAAGAGCAGGCCTACGCCTTTGCGCGTCAGGCGGGCAGCGAGCCGGTGCGCATTGCACGTCGGGCGCAGTCGCTGCTGGCGGGTACGGCTGAGTCGGTGCTCGAACAGCTTAACGCCCTGCATGAAAAGTGGGGCATTGACGAATTTATCATCGACACGCCGGTAGCGGAGGGGGCAACGCGCGTAGCGTCGCTGCGCCTGCTTGCCGAGGCGCGTCTTAACAAGGAGGTCACCGTATGAGCTTTGGCGAACAGCTGATTGCCTGGCGTCGCGAGCTGCACCAGAACCCGGAGCTCTCCGGCCAGGAAGTGGAGACCACGACGCGCCTGCGCCAGTGGCTGACGAATGCCGGGATTACCCCGCAGCCTTACGACCTGTCTACCGGGCTGGTGGCGGAAATCGGCTCGGGCAACAAACTGATTGCGCTGCGGGCCGACATTGATGCTCTGCCGATTGAAGAGCGCAGCGGCGTGCCGTTTAGCTCCCAGCGTGCAGGCGTAATGCATGCCTGCGGACACGATATCCACACCAGCGTGATCCTCGGCGCCGCGTTGAAGCTGAAAGAGCGGGAAGCGTCGCTTAACGGCCGGGTGCGGATCCTGTTTCAGCCTGCCGAAGAGAACTTTGGCGGTGCGAAGAGCATGGTGCGGGCCGGTGCCCTGCGCGACGTCAGCGCCATCTTCGGCATGCATAACGAGCCCGGCCTGCCGGTCGGTGAGTTCGCTACCCGCGGCGGGCCGTTTTATGCCAACGTCGATCGCTTCGTGATCCGCATTACCGGTAAGGGCGCGCACGCCGCACGTCCGCACGAAGGTAACGACGCCATCGTGCTGGCGAGCCAGCTGGTAACGGCGCTGCAAAGCGTCGCCAGTCGCAACGTCAATACGCTGGATTCGGTGGTGCTGAGCGTGACGCGCATTGCAGGCGGTAACACCTGGAACGTGCTGCCGGAAAGCGTCGAGCTGGAAGGCACGCTGCGCACCCACCGCACGGAGGTGCAGCAGAACGTTAAAGCCCGCGTGGGCGAAATCGCCGCCGGGTTTGCCAGCGCCTTTAGCGCGCAGATTGACATCACCTGGTATGCCGGGCCCACCGCGCTGGTGAACGACGAGCGCTGGGCCGATTTCGCCACCTCGGTCGCCAGAGAAGCTGGCTACGAAACCCGGCACGCCGAGCTGCATATGGGCGGGGAAGATTTCGCGGTCTATCTGCAGCAGATCCCGGGGGCGTTTGTCAGCATCGGCAGCAACAGCCCGTACGGTTTACACCATCCGGCCTTCAATCCGGATGAGGCATTAATTGAGCCCGCTGCCCGCTATTTTGCACAGCTTGCGGAAAAAGCCCTGCAACACGTTTAATTCTTAAGAGGTGAATATGTCTGCACATCGTCAACTGCGGCTGGGGACCATTTTGCATGGTGCATCCGGAAATATGTCCGCCTGGCGTCACCCTGAGGCCGTCGCCGATGCCAGCATCAATTTTGACTTCGTCAAAGCGACGGCGTTAAAGGCGGAGGAGGGCAAACTCGATTTTTTATTCGTTGCCGACGGTCTCTATATCAACGAGAAATCGATCCCGCATTTTTTAAACCGCTTTGAACCGCTGACGGTGTTATCCGCTCTCGCCAGCATCACCTCGCGCCTGGGGCTGGTGGGAACCTTATCCACCTCCTACAGCGAGCCTTTCACCACGGCGCGACAGTTCGCCAGCCTCGACCACCTGAGCAACGGGCGCGCGGGCTGGAACGTGGTGACTTCGCCGCTGGAAGGATCAGCAAAGAACTTCTCTCGCGAAAAACACCCCGAGCACGCGCTACGCTATCGCATTGCGGATGAGTATCTCGACGTGGTGAAAGGGCTGTGGGATTCCTGGGAAGGCGACGCCTTTGTGCGCAATAAGGAGAGCGGTCAGTTTTTTGACCCGGCAAAATTGCATACCCTGGACCACCACGGTGATTTCTTCCAGGTCGCCGGGCCGCTGAATATTGGGCGAACGCCACAGGGGCGGCCGATTGTCTTTCAGGCGGGCGCGTCGGATGACGGGAAAAAGCTGGCGGCGAAACATGCCGACGCCATTTTTACCCATCACGAAACGCTCGACGAAGCGAAAGCCTTTTACCGCGACGTGAAGCAGCAGCTGGAAAGTAACGGACGCCGCGCGTCAGATTTACATATCTTCCAGGGCGTCAGCGTGATTGTGGGTAAAGACGCCGATGACGTGGAAAACCAGTATCAAACCACGGCGGCGCTGGTGTCGATTAACGATGCCCTCAACTACCTCGGACGCTATTTCGAACATCACGATTTCAGCCAGTATCCGCTCGACGAGCCGTTCCCGGATATCGGCGACTTAGGCAAAAACAGCTTCCGCAGCACCACCGATGAAATCAAGCGTAACGCCCGCGAGCGCAGCTTAACCCTGCGTCAGGTGGCGCTTGAAGCCGCCTCGCCGCGCCCGCGCTTTTCCGGTACGCCGGAAGAGGTGGCCGACGGCCTGCAGGCCTGGTTTGAAGGCTATACCGCAGACGGCTTCATCATTCAGGGCGGTACGCCGGACACCTTCCCGCGCTTTGTTGACCAGGTGGTGCCTGTTTTACAGGCGCGCGGCCTGTTCCGTACCGACTACCCGGGCACCACGCTGCGCGAAAGTCTGGGTTTAGACGAACCTAAAAACCAATACACACAACAATAAAAGAGAACCCCGCTATGCAGAAGACAACGCTTATTCTGGCGCTCGCGCTGGCCTTTACCCCTGCCGTCTGGGCAGAGAATGTGAATATTAACGGCACCGGCGTGAGCATCGAGGCCAATAAAACGCCGGTTAATACCGCTAAAAACAATGATGCGGTGGCACAGCTGCCGAAAGATTATCGCTTTGCCGTCCCGGGGAAATTTACCGTGGCGGTGGCGGGGCTCAATCAACCGCCGCTGACGGTGTTTTCCGATGATAACAAAACGCTGCTGGGAAGTGAGGTTGACGTCGCCCGTCTGGTCGCTGACAGCCTGGGGCTGGAGCTAAACGTGGTGCCGACCTCATGGGAAGACTGGCCGCTGGGCGTGGCCTCCGGGAAATATGATGCCGCCATCAGCAACATCACCGTCACCAAAGAGCGTAAAGAGAAATTTGACTTTGCCACATACCGCAAAGATTCCCTCGGGTTCTACGTGAAATCAACCAGCCCGATCAAGTCGCTGCAGAAGGCGGAAGACATCGCCGGGCTGCGGATTATCGTCGGCTCCGGCACCAACCAGGAGGCCATCCTGCTGGCCTGGAATGCCGAAAACCTGAAGAAGGGCCTGAAGCCCTTTACCCCGATCTACACCAAAGACGATGCGGCACAAACGCTGGCGCTGCAGTCCGGGCGCGCGGATGCCTACTTTGGTCCGAACGTGATTGGCGCCTGGAAAGCGGCGCTGAACGGGAAAACCAAACTGGTGGGTAGCGTCGACGGCGGCTGGCCGAAGGCGGCGCACATTGCGGTCACGCTGAAGAAAGGCAGCGGGCTGGTTGAGCCGGTGCAAACCGCGCTGAACGGGGTCATCAAAAACGGCGACTACGACAAAGTGCTGAACCGCTGGGGGGAAGGCGTTGAGCGTATTCCTCAGTCAGAAGTGAACCCGGCTGGCCTGGGCGATTAAGGAGGCGTGATGAGCGAACGATTTCGTGATGTTTCACCGGAAGACGCCGAGCTTCAGCCCATTATCGAAGGGCTGTTCGGTGAATATGCCGCCCGCTACGGGGACTACTTCTCCAAAGACGCGGAAGTTGAGCTTACAGAGTGGTATTTAGCGCCGCAGGGGCTGTTTATCGTGCTGGAGCGCGACGGGAAGATTATCGCCACCGGCGCGTACAAACCTTTCGACGAACGCACCGCGGAAATCAAACGCATCTGGACGGACAAAACCCTGCGTCAGCAGGGGCTTGCCGGGCGCGTGGTGCAGGAGCTTGAGCGCAGGGCGGTGCTGGCAGGATACAGCCAAATTTATCTGACAACCGGCTTTCGCCAGCCGGAAGCGGTACGGCTCTATCTCAGCCAGGGCTATCAGGCGCAGTTCGATCTGAACCGCGATCCGGAAGAGTACAGCCAGCCGCCGTTTGACGGTCGGCTGCGCTTCACCAAAACGCTGGTACGCGAAGCGTTCAGTAAAACCGCATGAGGAACGACGATGAGCAACGTTGAAACCATTAAGGTGGTCCCGGCGCGTTATCCGCTGCGGGCCGTCGGCGCCGCGGTGGCGCTGTTTGTCCTGGCGGTCGTGATTCAGTCCGTGGCCTTTAACCCGCGCTGGGAGTGGGCGGTGTTTGCCCGCTGGTTCTTTGACCCGGTGATCCTTGAAGGTGTCGGGCAGACCCTGCTGCTGACGCTGATCGGCGCCGCGCTGAGCGTGGTGTTTGGCGGCATGCTGGCGCTGGCGAGACTCTCTTCATCCTGGCTGCTGAGCAGCCTGGCGTGGGCCTATATCTGGCTGTTTCGGTCGCTGCCGCTGATCGTGGTGCTGATCATTCTCTACAACTTTTCCTATCTCTACGACACGCTCTCGCTCGGCGTGCCGTTCACCGGCATCACCTGGGGCAGCTTTGAAACCATCAACGTGCTGGGGCAATTTTCTACCGCCGTGGTGGGGCTCACCCTGGTGCAGAGCGCCTATACCGCCGAGATCATTCGCGGCGGATTCCTCGGGGTCGATCACGGTCAGTATGAGGCCGCCGCCGCGCTCGGCCTGCCGGCCTGGAGACGCACGGTGCGCATCATTTTGCCTCAGGCGCTGCGCACCATTCTGCCGTCGGGGTTCAATGAAATCATCAGCCTCGCCAAGGGCACGGCGATGGTGTACGTCCTGGCGATGCCGGAACTGTTCTATACCATCCAGATGATCTACAACCGCACGCAGGAGGTGATCCCGCTGCTGATGGTCGGTGCGGCGTGGTACCTGGCGATCACCACCGTCCTGTCCGCTATTCAGTATGGCGTCGAACGCGCGCTTGCCCGCAGCGAACGCCGCTCTGCCGTTAACCAGAACCGTGCCGTCCGTCGCACCCGTTCTGTCACCACCACGCCAGCACAGGAGCCCGTCCATGCAAGCCTCTCCTGAAGGACATATTTCGATTACCGGCGTCAGCAAGTTTTTTGGTCGCCATAAGGCGCTCGACAACGTTTCGCTTGAGATCCCCCCCGGGTCCGTGACGGTGATCCTCGGGCCGTCCGGCTCCGGTAAATCGACGCTGCTGCGCACTATTAACCACCTGGAGCGCGTCGATGAAGGCTTTATTCAGATCGACGGAGACTACATTGGCTATCGCCGTCAGGGCGACAGGCTGTATGAACTGAAGGAGAAGGAGATCCTCAAGCAGCGCGTCAACGTGGGCTACGTGTTCCAGAACTTCAATCTCTTTCCGCACCTCACGGTGCTGGAAAACCTGATTGAGGCGCCCATCGCGCATAAAAAGCTCAGCAAAAAAGAGGCGGTGGAAAGGGCGTACAGCCTGCTGGACGTGGTCGGGCTGCGTGATAAAGCCGATGCCTGGTCGCGCCATCTTTCCGGCGGTCAGCAGCAGCGTATTGCCATTGCCCGCGCGCTGGCGCTGCGTCCCCGCGTGATGCTGTTTGATGAGCCCACCTCGGCGCTGGATCCGGAGCTGGTGGGGGAAGTGCTGGACGTGATCAAAAAGCTGGCCCGGTCCGGCACCACGCTGGTGGTGGTGACGCACGAGATCGGCTTTGCCCGGGAAGTGGCGGATCAGGTGGTGTTTATGGTCGACGGAAAAATTGTCGAGCAGGGAAGCAGTGACGAGGTATTAAACCGTCCGTCACATGCCAGAACGCGCCAGTTCTTGTCAAAAGTGCTGTAAGGAGCGCCAATGAAATACGGACTTCTGGCGGGGCTGATCTTCACGACGGTGAGCCACGCCAGCATTGATTTGAAAGCCAACGAGCAGCCGCTGCCGGTGACGGTGGATCGGCAGGCCGTGGCGAAGATCCCCGCCAATTACAAATTCGTTGAGCCGGGTACGCTGACGGTCGCCGTTTCGGCGCTGAATTCTCCGCCGCTGGCGCTGCTGGCCAGCGATAACCGCACGCGCATTGGCAGCGACCCGGATATCGCCCGCCTGCTGGCGGGCAGCCTGGGACTAAAGCTGAAGCTGGTGCCGACGGCGTGGGAAGACTGGCCGCTGGGGATCGCCTCCGGGCGCTACGACGTGGCGCTAGTGAACATTGCGGTGACCGAACAGCGTAAAGAGAAGTTTGATTTTGCGACCTACCGCGTCGATTCGCTGGCGTTTTCTGTGAAATCCACCAGCGAAATTCAGTCAATCAAAAGCGCGGAAGATCTGGCAGGGAAAAAGGTGATTGTTGGCTCCGGTACCAATCAGGAACGCATCCTTTTGGGCTGGAACGAAGAGAACAAAAAGGCGGGAAGGGCGCCTGCGCTGCCGGTCTATCTCCACGACGATGCCTCGGGCAATCTCTATATTCAGTCCGGCAGGGCGGACGTGTTCTTTGGTCCGCAGTCGGTATCGGCCTATAAGGCTGCGCTCACGGGCAAAACCCGCGTCGTCGGTTTAGGGCCGAAAAAAGCCTATGTCGCGACCACCACCAAAAAAGGCAATGAGCTGGTGTACGCGCTGCAGGCCGCGCTGGACGGCGCGATTAAGCGGGGTGATTACCAGAAGGTGCTGGCGCGCTGGGGTGAGCAGGGCGAAGCGGTGGCGCAGTCGGAGGTCAACCCGCCTGGGATAACCTACTAATGGTGCTCTACACTTAGGGTTTTCATCCCGCAGGGGGCAACATGATTAAACTCTATGGCGTACCCGGCTGGGGCTCGGCGATCGGTGAAGTGATGCTAACCCTGGCTGATATCCCCTATCAATTTATCAACGTGGACGGGTTTGACCAGCCCGGCCCGCAGCGCGAGCTGCTGCAAAAGCTCAACCCGCTGTGTCAGGTGCCTACGCTGGAGCTGGAAAATGGCGCCATCATGACCGAAACGGCGGCGATTGCCCTGATGGTGCTCGACAGATGCCCCGATCTCGCGCCGCCCGTGGGGCAGGCCGAACGCCAGCAGTTTCAGCGTCTGCTGATCTGGTTTGTGGCTAACGTCTATCCCACATTTACGTATGCGGACTATCCCGAACGCTGGGCGCCGGATGCGCCAGAACAGCTGCAGAAAAACTGCATCGAATACCGGAAGTCCCTCTATTTGTGGTTCGAAACTCAGCTCAAGGCCGCCCCGTTTGCGTTGGGGGAACGGCTGACGCTGCTGGATGCGTATATCGCGGTGGCGCGAACCTGGGGACCTCGCCATGACTGGTTTGCGACCAATACGCCGAGGTTTACGGCTATTGCGGACACCGTATGCCAGCTGCCGGAACTGCACAAGGTGTTAAAGGCCAACGATATTATCTGATAACGTGGAGCCCTGACTCACAACTGGAAGCCTGCATATGCCACACGTAGATATCAAATGTTTTCCCCGCGATTTGAACGACGAACAAAAAGCCGCACTGGCCGAGGATATTGCTGAGGTCATTATTCGCCATTTCAACAGCAAAGACAGCTCGGTGTCCGTTGCGTTGAATCAGGTGAACCAGGAGGACTGGAAAGCGCAGGTCTGGGATACCGAAATAGGACCGAAGCTGGACGAATTAATCAAAAAGCCAGGCTATTCAATGTAAGCACAATTGCCGGGGGGACTCTCCTCCCCGGTTTTTCCCCGCCTCGTCTTCCCGCTTTTCGCAAAAATCGATAAAAATGCGTTTTATCTTATCCGTTACACTTTACGTTTCTGGCTGACAGCCCATCAATCCTTAGGAAAGATCTCAAACAGAATCAGTTAAGGACAGACACGTTAAAGGATAATTTTCTCATGACAAAATTACCCCGTTTTTCACTCGCCTTTCTTCATCCCCGTTACTGGCTAAGCTGGGCCGGCATTGCCGCACTGTGGCTTATCATGCTGCTCCCTTATCCAATTCTATTCAGAATCGGTCATGGCCTGGGTCGACTGGCGATGCGCCTGCTTCCGCGCCGCGTCGAGATTGCCCGCCGCAACCTGGAGCTCTGTTTTCCGGAGATGAAAAAGGATGAACGCGAGTCGCTGCTGCAGCGTAATTTTGAATCGGTAGGAATGGGGGTGATCGAAACCGGAATGGCATGGTTCTGGCCTGCATGGCGGGTGCGGAAATGCTTTACCGTGACGGGTTATGAGCACATGGAAAAGGCCAGGGCGCAAGGAAAGGGCGTAGTGCTGGTGGGGATGCATTTTCTGACGCTTGAGCTGGGCGCGCGGATATTTGGCATGCTTAACCCCGGTATTGGGGTGTATCGTCCCAACAATAATGCGCTGCTGGACTGGCTGCAGACGCGCGGACGCCTGCGCTCAAATAAAACCATGCTCGATCGCCATGATTTAAAGGGCATGATCCGCTCGCTGAAGCAAAATGAGATTTTGTGGTACGCCCCGGACCATGACTATGGCAAAACCAATAGCGTCTTTGTGCCGTTTTTTGCGGTTCCGGATGCCGCCACGACCGCGGGGAGCTATATGCTGGTCAAAAGCGCTAAGCCTGCCGTCATTCCCTTTGTGCCGCGCCGCAGGGCGGACGGCACCGGCTACGAACTGATTATTCTGGAGGATATCAGCGAGGCGCTGCAGGGGGGAGATAAAGAATCTGTTGCGACGCAGATGAACAGGGCGATTGAGCAGGCGGTACGGATGGCGCCAGAACAGTATATGTGGCTGCACCGGCGCTTCAAAACGCGTCCTGAAGGTCAGCCTGACCGGTATGCCCGCCGCAAGAGCGTGGCACCAAGGGCTGATATCCTGTCTGCCGCCGATCTTTCTGACCGGTCGGGCGTCCAGCACTGAGGCAGTGATTCTGCCCTCACCGTGCAGTGAGGGCAGGATCGAGGCTTACAGCGCAGATCTGCGGTACGGCGCATAGTCCGCCTGCCACCAGGTCTTCTCGATACGCGCCATCAGCGTCTCATCATCTATCGCCGGAGCCACGCCCTGTTCAATCGCGGCCCGGGCGACGGCGACGGCAATCTGGCGTGAAACCGTTTCAATCTGATCTACCGGCGGCAGCAATCCGCCTTTTTCCGCGGTGACCAGCGGAGACTGCGCGGCCAGGCTGCGGCTTGCTGCCATCAGCATCTCTTCCGTCACCCGGCGCGCGTTGCAGGCCAGCACGCCCAGCCCCAGGCCCGGGAAAATATAGGCGTTGTTACACTGAGCGATCTCGTAGTGTTCATTCTCCCAGAATACCGGGGCGAACGGGCTGCCGGTGGCCACCAGCGCGGCACCCTGGGTCCAGGCGATAAGATCCTGCGGCTGGGCTTCCGCCCGCGAGGTCGGGTTCGAGAGCGGCATGATGATTGGGCGCGTACAGTGGCGATGCATCTCTTTAACAATCTCTTCGCTGAACAGCCCCGGCTGGCCCGAAACGCCGATCATCACCGTAGGATGCGCGTTCTTCACCACGTCCAGCAGGGAAATATTCTTCGCGTCTACCTGCCAGCTGCAAACGGCGTCGCGCGCGGTAAGCAGGTTTTTCTGGAAATCGAGCAGGTTGGTCATGTCGTCGGTCAGCAGGCCGAAGCGATCGACCATAAAGATCCGACTGCGCGCTTCCGGCTCGGTCAGGCCGTCATCCACCATCAGCGCCACAATTTTTTCAGCTATCCCGCATCCGGCAGAGCCGCTGCCCAGGAAGACCACGCGCTGGTCGCGAATGCGCGTGCCCGCCGCATGTGCCGCCGCCATCAGCGTACCGGCGGTCACGGCGGCCGTGCCCTGGATATCATCATTGAAGCAGCACAGCTGGTCGCGGTAGCGCTGGAGCAGCCTGGTGGCGTTTTTCTGCGCGAAGTCTTCAAATTGCAGGAGCACACTGGGCCAGCGCGCTTTAACGGTGCTGACAAACATATCCATAAACTCAGCGTACTGGTCGTCGCTGATGCGCGGGTGGCGCCAGCCCATGTACATCGGGTCGTCGAGGTGTTGCTGATTATTGGTGCCGACATCCAGCATAATCGGCAGGGTAGAGGCCGGATGGATCCCTCCGCAGGCGGTATACAGCGACAGCTTGCCAATTGGGATGCCCATTCCGCCGATACCTTGATCGCCAAGCCCTAAAATACGTTCCCCGTCCGTCACCACAATCACGCGAACGTCGTTGCGCGAAAAGCTTTGCAGCATCTCATCAATACGATGGCGATTCGGCCATGAAATAAACAGGCCGCGCGCGCGTCGATAAATCGTAGAGAAATGCTCGCAGGCTTCACCGACCGTCGGGGTATAGATAATCGGTAACGTCTCTTTCAGGTGCGAACGCAGGAGGTTATAAAAAAGAGTTTCATTGGTGTCCTGAATATTTCGCAGATATACATGACGCGAAATATCGCTTTTAAAATGACAGAACTGCACCCAGGCGCGCTCGGTTTGTTCCTCAATCGTTTCAACGTTGTGCGGCAATAACCCATGCAGATTAAAATTGTCACGCTCTTCTTTAATAAATGCGAGCCCTTTATTTAGCAGCGGATTTTCCAGCAATACGGCCCCGTTATAGGGGGTGTACAGAACTTCTTTCCGGGACATGGTTAACTCCTGATTTTTTTATATAAAGCGGATTAAGAAATAAAATAGATCATAATGCCTTCGGTCACGACCCCGACGGCAGTGCCAATTAATATGGAAGAGGATGCGGTATCAATATAGGTATCGCTGCGTAAGGCAAACATCCCCGCGGCAATAGCGGAAGGCGTTGCGCCAATAATAACGACCTGCTGCAGTAAGGTATGGCTCAGGCCAAAGGCGATCCCCGCGGCGGCCATCATTGCCGGCTGAATAAGGTTTTTAATACTGATATTGGTAAACGTCTGCACGTTCAGTTTTGGACGCTCACCGTAAAACAGCAGGCCGAGGGCAAACAGGGACAGCCCGCCTGAAACTTTGCCAACCATTTCGATGGGCATGCTGAGAATGGACGGTATCTGCACGCCGGCCAGACTGAGCAATACGCCGGAGACCGGGATCCAGACGATAGGATTGCGTGCCGCCTTGATGAGGTTTTGCACGATCATCGCGCCCGGGTGCAGCGCCTCCAGGCCATCTTGACCGTTTTTATCACCCATACGAATCAGGACGATAGTCAGAGGGATCATGATAACGCTGGTAATAATATTGCCAATCAGCACGCCGATAAATCCTTCCGGCCCAATCAAGACCGCCAGGACCGGTGCGCCAAAGTAGGCCATATCGGGAAAGGCGCAAACCAGAGACTGAATGGCGCTGGTTTTGATATCGTGGCGAAAAACGTAGCGCGAAATAAATAGCGTCAGTAAATACGACCCCATTAAACCGACAACTAAAACGGCCATAAAGGTCAGGTTCTTAATTTTATTGGGATCGGTATGCAATGCACCGATAAAAAGATGGAAAGGAAGGGCGAAACGAATCACCACGGTTGCCATGACGTTTGCATCTTCACGCCGGGAATATCCCAGCTTTCCACTTAGCCATCCAAGTAACATTATAAAGACGAGCGGAAACAGTGACTGTAATAGTAATGAAGGCATAGTATTTCCTGTAGGGTATTTTATGTGTTTTATTGCAGCGCTAATCTAGCGCTTAGAAAGAGGGGCAGGAGTGACAAGGGTCACACTCTCTCTGGTTTTATTAATTTCAAAAAGATTGCATTAGTTGGATAAGTAATACTTCCGTCAAATCTTGATAAGACGCAAAAAATCAGTGTTAGCCGTTATAAATAACTTTAGTTACTTAATGCTGAATTAAGTTATTTAAAAGCAAAGAGCCAGATTGTTCACATTTCTACCCGCAGGCCCGTGATAATTTCATCGTGAGCCTGTTTTTAGAAAAGGCCATCTAAGTCTTTATTTATATTTAAGAACATTTATTCGTATCAGGAATAGTTTCAGTTATTCCTTTCTCTGTTTATCCGAACACAAATTCAGGTGATTATATGAAAGATAATCCTGTACCGACTTCTGAACTGTCGACCTCGCGTTTTGCCTTTGGGCTCAACAATACCGAGGTGGGCACGGTCCCGTTGATGCTGTTCGTCGGGATTGCCGCGATTGTGGCGACGTCCGCCTGGGCAGGGCTGCTGCCGAAAAATATGATAGGTGGACTCGCGGTCATCATGACCCTCGGTTTCGCCTTTGCCAAAGTGGGGCGTCAAATTCCGGTGCTGAAGGATATCGGCGGCCCGGCGATCCTGTGCCTGATGGTGCCCTCCGTGCTGGTCTATTTTGGCGTATTCGGGAAACATACCCTTGATACCGTGCATCTGCTGATGAAAGAGGCGAACCTGCTCTATTTCGTCATCGCCTGCCTGGTGGTCGGCAGCATTCTGGGGATGAACCGGGTGCTGCTGATTCAGGGGATGATGCGCATGTTTGTACCGCTGGTGGCGGGGACATGCATGGCCGTGCTGAGCGGCCTCATTGTGGGCTCACTGTTTGGTTATACGCCTTACCACACCTTCTTCTTCATCATTGTGCCCATCATCGGCGGCGGGATCGGCGAGGGGATTTTGCCGCTGTCCCTGGCCTATTCGGCAATACTGGGGCAAACGCCGGACGTCTACGTTGCGCAGCTGGCACCCGCTGCGGTCGTCGGGAATATCTTTGCCATTATTTGTGCGGGCTCGCTGGCGCGTCTCGGCGCGAAACGTCCTGCGCTTTCGGGAAATGGCATGCTTACGCGGAGTAAAGACGACGCCAGCCTGTTTGCCGGGGCGCAAAGCACGCAGCAGACGGATTTTCATCTGATGGGGGGCGGATTGCTGATGGTGTGCGCGTTTTTCATCGTCGGCGGATTGTTTGAAAAACTAGTCCACATTCCCGGCCCGGTGCTGATGATCCTGATTGCCGTTCTGTGTAAATACTTCAGGGTGATCCCGGCCTCAATGGAGCAGGGCGCGCACAGCTGCTATAAATTCGTCTCGGCTGCGCTGGTCTGGCCGCTGATGATCGGCCTCGGGATGTTATACGTGCCGCTTGAGAGTGTGGTGTCGGTCTTCTCGGTGGGATACGTGGTGGTATGCGGTTCGGTCGTGATTGCGATGGCGCTGAGCGGCTACTTTATCGCGTCGCGTCTGAATATGTATCCTGTGGAAGCGGCCATTGTGACCTGCTGCCACAGCGGGCTGGGCGGAACGGGGGACGTGGCCATTTTGTCCGCGTCTAACCGGATGTCGCTCATGCCGTTCGCGCAGATTGCCACCCGCATCGGCGGCGCGTCGACGGTGATTTTCGCCACGCTGCTGATGGGCTGGATTATGGCGCACTGATCCGAAACGTCAGGATGCTGAATCGCAACGACATTTTCAGGTTGCCGCTGCGGTTCAGTCCTTTATAAAACTCACCGCGCTGTATAGAATTACCGCATCCACAGCGACGGGATACCACACGATGACCGGAAGAGTTGATTATCAGATTGAAAAATATCTCCTTACCGAAGCCGCCGAGCCGGAGCGCCTGACGCGCCAGTGGGCAGAGGTGATGGAGGAGTGTCGTGAGCAACAGTCCGGTGCTGAGGAGCGGCTGCGCCTCGCGCTGCTTAATGTGGATTACGTCACCAGCTTCGAGCTGCCCTTCAGGCTGCTCCTTACCCGTGCGCCCCAGCTCATAGACGTTGTCAGAAAAGAGCTTCAGCTCAGTCAGAAAAATGTTCTGTTTAACGGCAAGCGCTTTGGCTGCGTCTATAGCCTGAAAAGAGATCTGGACGGAATACCCGACGAGTTTACCTATCAGCTGAAAACGCGGATCCAGCGCAGTGACGCGACGGGATGTAATGAATTACCTTACAGGCAAATTGCTCAGCAGGTTAAAGCCCCCCGCGAACGACTTAAGCTGGCGCTGGAAAATGGGTTAGCGGTAACGGCACTCGACGGGCTTTTCTGGTTTGGCATTCAGCGCATCGCGGCCGATGTGCAGAGATTACGCAAAACAGGGATGAGGATCGTGACGTCCGACGCCGAGGTGTTTGATACGCTCACCAAAACTACCCGGCGGATCCCGGTCTATCGCCTGGAAGGGACTGAAATTATTTAACCTGCAGCAGTATCTCCATCAGCCCTGGAAAACGGGCATCCAGATCGTCTCGGCGTAACGAAATCATGTTCTCCCGCCCCTGCGGGCGCTGCCAGATAACACCGCTGTCGCGCAGTACGCGCCAGTGGTGCGTCATTGTCGACTTTACTACATCCTCCGGGCGCAGCGCGTTACAGCTGAGTTCGCTGCCATCGGCCAGCCGGCGTATGATCGACAGCCGGAGCGGATTTCCGAGGGCAAACAGCACATTTTCCAGCAGTATTTGTTCAGTTTCAGGGTGGTTTGGGATCATCGTTTTCCTGCGTTTGGCGTCAGATTGAGCTATATCAACAATAGGTCAACCGTTAAAAAATAGTTCGATAATACTCGTACAATAGGACTATTATAGCAAACGAACGAATGCACGACCATCCTGGTCGTCACAGACAAGTCATAGTGACTAAGGAAATATCATGCCCCGACCCATCCCTCTCGAACGTTATCGCAACATCGGTATCTCCGCGCATATCGATGCCGGTAAAACCACTACCACTGAGCGCATCCTGTTTTATACCGGGATGAGCCACAAGCTGGGTGAAGTACACGATGGCGCGGCAACCACTGACTGGATGGCGCAGGAGCAAGAGCGCGGGATCACGATCACCTCCGCGGCCGTCAGCTGCTTCTGGCCTGGTATGGACAGAGGCTATGAGCCGCACCGGATTAACATCATTGACACCCCGGGGCACGTGGATTTCACCATTGAGGTGGAACGTTCCATGCGCGTACTCGACGGCGCCGTTATGGTGTATGACTCCGTGGGAGGCGTGCAGCCGCAGTCGGAAACCGTCTGGCGTCAGGCCAATAAATATCACGTTCCGCGTCTGGCCTTCGTCAATAAAATGGACCGTCCGGGTGCCGATTTTTTCCGCGTCGTACGGATGATGCAGGAGCGCCTGAAGGCCAATCCGGTGCCGATTGTCATCCCGGTGGGCGCAGAAGATCATTTCACCGGCGTGGTGGATCTCATCAAGATGCGCACCATTCTGTGGGACGACGCGACGCAGGGCATGGTGTTCACCTATGCGCCCGTGCCGGACGATTTGGTCAGTACCGCCAAGGAATGGCGGGAAAAAATGGTCTCTGCGGCGGCGGAAGCCAGCGATGAACTGATGGATAAGTACCTGGAAACGGGCGACCTGACGGAAGCGGAAATTATCAAAGGGCTGCGTATTCGCACCATCTCGGGTGAAATTCAGCCGATGCTGTGCGGCAGCGCTTTCAAAAATAAAGGCGTGCAGCGCATGCTCGATGCGGTCATTGAGCTCATGCCGTCGCCGCTGGACGTGCCGGCCATTGATGGCGTGGATGAAAAAGGGCAGCACGCGGAGCGTCATCCGAGCGATGATGAGCCGTTCTCGGCCCTGGCGTTCAAGCTGATGAGCGACCCGTACGTCGGTCAACTGACCTTTATTCGCGTTTACTCTGGCGTGCTGCGCAAAGGCGACGCGGTGTACAACCCGGTGAAAGGGAAGAAAGAGCGTATCGGGCGTATCGTGCTGATGCATGCCAACGATCGCCACGAGGTGGACGAACTGCGCGCGGGAGACATCGCGGCCTGCGTTGGGCTGAAGGATGTGACCACCGGCGACACGCTCACCGATCCGAATGCAGTGATCACGCTTGAACGCATGGAGTTCCCGGACCCGGTTATCTCGCTGGCGATCGAGCCGAAAACCAAAGGCGATCAGGAGAAAATGGGGATCGCGCTGCAGCGTCTGGCGGCGGAAGATCCCTCTTTCCGCCTGCATACTGACGAAGAGTCCGGGCAGACCATTATCTCCGGGATGGGTGAACTACATCTTGAGATTATCGTCGACCGAATGAAGCGTGAGTTTGGCGTCGAGGCGAACATTGGCCGCCCACAGGTAACCTACCGTGAAACACTGCGTAAAACGGTGAAGGATATCGAAGGTAAATTTGTTCGTCAGTCCGGCGGTAAAGGGCAGTACGGCCATGTGGTGCTGAGCCTGGAGCCGCTGGAGCCTGGAAGTGGCTTTAAATTTGAAGATGCCACCAAGGGCGGCGTTGTGCCGCGCGAGTACATCCCGTCCGTTGAGAAAGGGCTGCGGGAAGCGATGAACAGCGGCGTGCTGGCGGGCTATCCGGTCGTTGATGTTAAAGCGACGCTGACGTTTGGCTCGTATCACGACGTCGACTCCTCGGAGATGGCGTTCCGCATGGCGGCGATCCTCGGCTTCAAAGAGGGCGCCCGCAGGGCGGATCCGGTGATTCTCGAGCCGATCATGCACGTGGAGGTGGAAACGCCGGAAGAGTACGCTGGCAACATCATGGGCGATCTCTCCTCCCGGCGCGGCATGGTGCAGGGAATGGCAGAGCAGTACGGAAGCCAGATTATTCGCGCTGACGTGCCGCTGGCAGAGATGTTTGGTTATGCCACGACATTGCGCTCGATGTCCCAGGGACGCGCGACGTATACGATGGAGTTCCATCATTTTGCGGAAGCCCCGCGGAATGTTGCGGATGAGATTATTTCACGACGTGCGAAGAGTTAATTAATTGCACGCGGTAGCCGCTGGGCTACCGTGTGCTTTTTCCTCTGCAACAGAGGGCGTTTCCTTTCATATCACATTGTTACTTTATCAGCGTGGCCGAGCGAACTTTCCATACGCCTTTTTCCTGGACGAGACAATCTGCTACAACGTGATCTTGTTTCTTACCAAACGCGATATAGACGTTTGTGCAAACGGCATCAAAATCAGAATGTAAGACGGTTATCTGATTCCAGTCTTCATCCCAATCCTGCGATTTGATGAACATATCCGCATCTGGCATGTCTTTTTCGTTACTGTCGCCAGAGTACATTTCTCTAATTGCTACGATAGTCTCTGCGGCAACGTAATCATTCATAATGTCCGGATTGAGTACGGGCGGTTTGTTCTGATCTAACTGCGCGATATACCATTGATTGAATTTAAGCGCCGCCTGGCCCGGTGCATAAATGTTATCTGCGACAGCGAATGGAGACAGGGCGAAAAGTAAAAAGAAGAGTGTTTTCATTATTCATGCCTGAACAGCACGTAATGAGGCTGTATGTTTCGGTAAGCCTGTCCTGGATACAGAGAGCGTTGTACAAAATCGCTGATCCACTGCTGACCATCATATATGCAAACGTGCCCGCTATCGTGGCCCGCAATATTCTGGATAACGGCTATGTCACCGGCATGAGGTTGATCGTATACCAGGCGGAATCCAGCATTGACCAATGTCCGCCCCATGTCTTTTGCCAGACGCGTATTGGGGATTTTTAATCTTCCACCCGTTCTGATCGCTTCGGTGACGTAGTGAGCACAATAACCCGTGCTCTTCGGTTGGGCGTGTGATTTGGCATACGAGATTGCGCCATCTTTATTCCATGTCATTGATATTTCCTTAACGCGCGAATGCTAATGCAGCAACTCCGGAAATATCCTCCGTTTTAAAACGCAATGGTAAACATAAAATGCCATAGAAGTTTAATATAATTCAGTAGGATATGATTAAGTAAATCAATCCAGCGCCTTCACCATCTTCCCGATCGCGACAAACGTCCCGGCCCCAAGATGATGCAGGGTATTCAGCTTATCCCCGTCAAACTGCCAGCGCCCGGCGATAAACGCGCGTTCATCGGCTGCCGCTGAAACCACTTCCCCAAACAGCGTATCGTATTTTTCTGCCGCTGAGGTGACGGGTAATAACCGACACTCCATCCACGCCAGACATTTTTCTTCTATCACCGGCAGGCCAAGTTCAGGACCGTTCACGACCGGGATCCCGTAGCAGTTAAATTTGTCTTCATCGCGCCCGCTGACGCTACCTACCGCATAAGTCCAGTTGGCCGCTGCCACGCCGGGGATGACGATGCCAAATTTTCCGCTGCGCTCAATCAGCTCGCGCGACCAGGTACTTTTATCCACGACTATTGCGATGCGCGGCGGTTCAAACTCAACGGGCATTGACCATGCGGCGGCCATCACGTTGCGTCTGTCGAGGCTTTCATCCCGACTGGTGATAAGCACAGTAGGGCCGTGGTTCAGCAGACGGCTGGCATGACGTAATTCAACAGGGCGAAAGTGGCTCATAGGATCTCCTCATCTACACCGATGAGTATGACGAAAAAGCACGTAAATCAAAGTGGATGCGTAAAATTAGTTTATAAACAGAACATCTCAATCAAAGGAAACTGATGTATGTCCCCATTTCTGACCGCCTATTTTGCCCGCATCGGCTGGGCGCAACCGACGCGGGTGGATATCGATACCCTGCGCGCGCTGCATTTACATCACAACTGTGCGATCCCTTTTGAGAATATTGATGTTGTTCTTCCTCGCCAAATCCAGCTTGACGATCGGTGCCTGGTCGATAAGCTGGTCACCGCACGTCGCGGAGGGTACTGCTTTGAGCAAAACGGCCTGTTCGAGCGCGTCCTGCGTGAAGTCGGGTTTACGGTGCGTAGCGTGCTGGGGCGCGTGGTATTAGCGAATCCGCCGCAAATGCCGCCGCGCACGCACCGTCTGCTGCTGGTTGAGCTTAACGGTGAGCGCTGGATTGCCGATGTTGGCTTTGGCGGCCAGACGCTGACGGCGCCGATTCGGCTGCTCGCTAATGAAGAACAGGAGACGCCTCACGGGCTGTATCGTCTGCTGAGCGAGGGGAACGACTGGGTGCTGCAGTTCCGTCACCACGAGCACTGGCAGTCGATGTACCAGTTTGACCTGACGACGCAGTTTTTCAGCGATTACGTGATGGGGAATTTCTGGTCGGCGCACTGGCCGCAGTCGCATTTTCGTCATCATCTGTTGATGTGTCGCCATCTGCCGGACGGCGGCAAGCTGACGCTAACCAACTTCAACTTTACCCACTGGCAGAACGGTCATGCAGAAGAGCAGATCCATCTGCCGGATGCTGAGGCGCTTTACCAGCTGATGCAGGAACGCTTTGGGCTTGGGGTTGACGATCCCAAGCATGGCTTTACACTGTCAGAATTGACGGCGGTGATGGCAGGGTTTGATACGCATCCGCAGGCAGGAAAATAGCCCGGTGACGGCTACGCCTTACCGGGCCTACAAGGGCTCGTACGTAGGTCGGGTAAGGCGTAGCCGCCACCCGACAATATCAAAGGTATACTGATATGGAAATCTTGATTCGGAATAAATTCAGTTCAGTGGGGATGTTGCTCGGGGTTATTGCACTGCTTCTCTCATTAGCTCAGTTCACCCTCGGTCCGTTTTCTTCAAAGTCGACAGCGCTTGAAGTTGTTGTGGCTGAAAAGGTTTCGGCGGTAAAAAAAGGAATAATGGCTGGTATAAAAGGAGAGCAGCCGACCGTTGAGAAGAAAAAGGAACCGGTAGATATTGACCGGTTACTGATCGCTAGCGGAATAATGTTATCTGTGATGGCGTTGGGACTTGCTTTCATTAGTGGCCTGCGTAAAGAGAACAAATGGACCGTGAGTGGGGCACTCTTTTTTTCCGGGGCCACGATCGCTTTTCATGCGGCGTTACTGGCTTTTGGTGTTATCGCTGCGGTTTTGCTCCTCATGTTAATTGTTTCAATCATAAGCGGAAGCACTCCGTTCTGACCTTATAGCCCGGGGGGCGGCTACGGCTTACCGGGCTACAGGGTTCGAACGTAGGTCGGGTAAGGCGAAGCCGCCACCCGACACAGTCAGCGGCGCGTTCCACACGCGCACCAGGCGGGTGAAGGGGAAGATAAGAACGATCGGCACGATGCCGTTGTCTATGGCACCGCTCGGGGAGGAAGCCACGCTGCCTGGCTTGAGGCAGTGCTCGCACTAATTATAAATTTTATAAAGAATAATATTCCGTTTGGAGTATTAAAATAACTCGAGTGAAATAAGCTTATCGAGATGCTTATTAAATGCCGCGTCGTCCATTTCTGGCATATTCAATACCGTAATCCCATCCAGGCCACATACCAGGCCTATCAAGCGCCAGGCAATATTTTCCGGCCGGTCAGTGAGCGTAAAGGCCCCGGCTTCAGCTCCTCCCCGAATAATCACCACCGTTTCCTGGTGCCACATCTCCATGGTCATCACATAGGCGCCTTTGATATCGGCATCGCGGCTGGCCAGGATCTGCGCCTCACGCCACAGGCGAATATAGGGTTCAAACCTCCCGTCATCGCTGCCGAGCATGGCATGAAGCTGTTCCCGCCAGCCGGCCTGTTTACCCGCGACATCCGCATCCAGCAGCTCGCGAATTAGCCGTACGAAGGCCAGCGATTTGAGTTCGCCGCCGGACGTAAAATGATGATGCACCTGGCCGGTGGCGACTCCGGCCTCGGCGGCAATACGGCGTACCGTCATTGCAGCCAGTCCTTCAACCAGCGCCACTCGCATGGCGGCCTGTAAGATGGCTTCCCGCCGTTCATCCTTGCTCAGATATCGCATATTTACTCACTCTCAATGGGAATGAAACGAGTGTAACAAAAAGCTGGACATGTGTTCAACTTTACGTAGGATCGCATCCTGGACATGTGTCCATGTTTTAAAAGAAAAGGAAATTTATGTTTCGTCAGTGGTTAGCGTTAGTGATTATCGTGCTGGTGTATATCCCGGTGGCGATCGACGCGACGGTGCTGCACGTGGCGGCGCCGACATTGAGCATGATGCTGGGCGCCAGCGGCAATGAATTGCTGTGGATCATCGATATTTACTCGCTGGTGATGGCGGGAATGGTGCTGCCGATGGGCGCCCTGGGTGACCGCATTGGTTTTAAACGACTGCTCATGATTGGCAGCACGCTGTTTGGCCTGTCGTCGCTGGCGGCAGCATTTGCCCCGTCAGCAGTGTGGCTGATTGCGGCGCGCGCCTCGCTGGCAATCGGCGCGGCGATGATTATTCCGGCCACGCTGGCTGGGATCCGCACGCTGTTTATCGACGCGCGGGATCGTAATATTGCGCTCGGCGTCTGGGCAGCGGTGGGCTCCGGTGGCGCGGCGTTTGGCCCGCTGATTGGCGGTATGCTGCTCGAGCATTTCTACTGGGGCTCGGTGTTTTTAATCAACGTGCCGATCGTGCTGGTGGTGGTTTCGCTGGCCGCACGTTTTGTGCCTCCTCAGCAGGGCCGCCCGGAGCAGCCGCTGAATATTAGCCATGCCATCATGCTGATTGTGGCGATTTTGCTGCTGGTCTACAGTGCGAAAACCGCGCTAAAAGGCGTCCTGTCGCCGTGGGTGGTCGCGTCCGCGCTGGTGACCGGCTCGGTGCTGCTGTTTATCTTCGTGCGTATTCAGCTCCGCGCCCGCGTGCCGATGATCGACATGCGTCTGTTCTGCCATCGCATCATTTTGAGCGGCGTGGTGATGGCGATGACCGCCATGATTGCCCTGGTCGGGTTTGAGCTGCTGATGGCCCAGGAGCTGCAGTTTGTTCATGGTTTTACGCCGTTTGAAGCGGGAATGTTCATGCTGCCGCTGATGGTGGCGAGCGGGTTTAGCGGCCCGATCGCGGGTGTGCTGGTGGGACGTCTCGGTCTGCGCATTGTGGCGGCTGGCGGAATGGGGCTCAGCGCCGTCAGCTTTATCGGCCTGTCGATGCTCGACTTCAGCACGCAGCAGCTGCTGGCTTCTGCCCTGATGGTTCTGCTCGGCTTCAGCGCCGCCAGCGCGCTGCTGGCCTCGACCTCGGCGATTATGGCCGCTGCGCCGAAAGAGAAAGCCGCCGCGGCAGGGGCGATTGAAACCATGTCCTATGAACTGGGCGCCGGGCTGGGGATCGCCATCTTTGGTCTGCTGTTGACCCGCAGCTTCTCGGCGTCGATTGACCTGCCGCAGGGGCTGAACGCCTCGCTCGCAGATAAAGCCTCGTCATCCATTGGTGAGGCGATGAAGGTGGCGCAGGATCTGACCCCGACGCTGGCGGAGTCGGTGATTGAGGCGGCAAAAAGCGCGTTTATCACTTCGCACAGCGTGGCGCTGGGCAGCGCGGGCGGAATGCTGCTGCTGTTGGCTGTGGGGATCTGGTTTAGCCTGGCGAAGGCCAAGCCGCAGTAATACAGGGCGCGCGGTTGGCGCGGGTGGGGCAGATGGGCTATGTTTTTTATAGGATTATCTGACTCTTGCTGGAAAATATGAGCCCTCGCCACAGCAGTGAACCGTCCCAACCGCTCTCCCGGTTAACCCTGCTTGCAGGGGGCGCGCTGGGCGTCGTTTTTGGTGATATCGGCACCAGCCCGCTCTATACCTTCCGCACGGTGCTGTCGCTCTCTGAGCATGACCCGACGCCCGGCGTCATCCTGGGCCTGCTCTCCCTGATTACCTGGACACTCATCCTGGTAACGTCCATAAAATATGCCGCCTTCGCCATGCGAATTGATAATCATGGCGAGGGCGGCATCATGGCCCTGATGTCGCTTCTGGTGGAGAAAGGCAAAGGCGGGCGCTGGGTTATTTTTTCCGCCCTTATCGGTGCCGCATTAATTTACGGTGACGGCGCGATAACCCCGGCTATCTCCGTGCTTTCTGCCCTTGAAGGGCTGGAGATGGTCATTCCTGAATCTCAGCCGTACATATTACCCCTGACGGTGGCGGTTCTGCTGGCGCTGTTTCTTCTTCAGCCTTTTGGTACCGCTCGCATAGGGAAAATATTTGGCCCGGTTATGGCGGTTTGGTTTTTGGCGATTGCTGCGCTGGGCGTGCGAGGGATCGTTCAACATCCCTTGGTATTGCTGGCCCTCAACCCTGCGTACGGCATCGCGTTTTTGTTTTCGAATGGGTACACCAGTTTTCTGGTCCTGGGCGGCGTTTTTCTCTGCGTGACGGGTGCCGAGGCCCTGTATGCAGACATGGGGCATTTTGGCAAAAAGCCCATCTGGCTTGCCTGGTACGGCATCGTCTTTCCTTCGCTGCTGCTCAACTATGCCGGCCAGTCAGCGCTGATTCTGGCCGGTGCCGACAGCAAGCAAAACCTTTTCTACACGCTCTGTCCGCCTGTGCTCCAGGTTCCGCTCATCGTTCTTGCCGCGCTGGCGACGATCATCGCCAGTCAGGCGATTATCACCGGCGCTTTTTCCATGACGCGCCAGGCTATTCAGCTTGGCTGGTTACCCCGATTACGCATCAAGCAGACGGCGGCGGAAAGCTACGGCCAGATTTATATCGGGATAATCAACTGGCTGCTGATGGGGGTGACCATCGGTCTGGTGGTGTTCTTTAAATCCTCCGATAAGCTCGCCGCCGCGTACGGCATTGCCGTGTCGTTAACCATGCTGATGACCACGGGGCTGCTGTTTGTGGCAATGCGCGAAGTGTGGCGCTGGAGCCTGACCAGCAGCGCGGTGATTGCCCTCTGCTTCCTGGTGATTGATGCCACCTTCTTGTTTGCCAATCTGATTAAGGTCCTGGAGGGCGGCTATATTCCGCTGCTGATGGCCGCCGCTATTTGTACGGTGATGCTGATCTGGCACCGCGGCGTTAAGGCGGTATCCGCATCGGTGGGCGAGAAGGGCGTCAGCGTGGATGCGTTCTTTGCCCAGCTTCAGCAAAAAACGGTGCCCAGAGTGGCGGGCTCCGCCGTCTTTTTGACCCGGACACAGAACAATATTCCGCCGGTCATGCGCTGGCACGTCGCGCGAAACCGGGCGCTACAGCAGGACGTGTTGTCGCTTACCATTGATATTCTGAATGTGCCCTACGTGGGGGAAGAACAACGCATCAGGGTAGAGCAGCGCGCGCCGGGCTACTGGCACGGCGTGGCGCAGTATGGCTTTATGGAACACCCAGACATCCCGCGTTTGCTGCAGGGTGTCAGCGAGATTAACGCGCTGTTTGCCACGGATGACGCCACCTGGTATGTCGGGCATGAAACCATTGTGGCAGGCGAAGGTGAGGCAGGAATGGCGGCCTGGCAACGGCACATCTTTGCGTTCATGAAGCGCAACTGCACGCACGTCATCAACCACTATCACCTTCCCAGCGATCGGGTTGTCGAAATCAGCCGACGCGTTGCCGTTTAGATTCTGGCGAAAGCAGATGTCCTCTGCTTTCGCACCGTTCTATCTCTCCAGGGCCGCGGACAGAACGCTATGCAATAACACGTTCGCCCCTTTTTCCGCCCACTCCGGCAGGATCCTCTCCGCTTCGTTATGGCTGATGCCTTTCACGCAGGGGATAAAGATCATGCTGGCGGGCGCAATTTTGCTGACATAGCAGGCGTCGTGTCCCGCCCCGGAGACCATCGGTTTCGACGAATAGCCCAGTTCCGCCACGGCCTTCTCCGAACGCGCCAGGCATTCGGCATCAAACGCGATGGGCGCGTAGTCAAAAATGCGCTCAACGGCAGCAGCGACGCCGCGCAGACTGAGGCTTTCAGCAACCTTATGCAGCGCCGCTTCCATGGCTTCCAGCGCCTGCTGCATAGGGTGGCGAAACTCAACGCTGCATTCCACGCGAGACGGCACAACGTTGCGCGAGTTTGGCGTAACCTTCGCCATACCGATCGTCGCGCGTCCGTCCGGCGCATGCCGGTAGCCAATCTCTTCCACCTTCAGCGCCAGCTCTGCGAAGGCGGTCAGCGCGTCGCGGCGGCTGTGCATCGGCGTCGTGCCCGCGTGGGCGGCGAATCCGTCCAGCGTCAGGGTAAACCAGCGCTGGCCCATTGCCGCGCGGACTAACCCGATATCGATGGCTTCATCTTCCAGGATCGGGCCCTGTTCGATGTGCAGTTCGTAGCAGGCGTGAACGGGAAACGCACGGGCAGGGGTTTCACCCCGGTAGCCAATGCTCTCCAGCGCTTCGCCCACGGTAGTGCCTTCGTTATCCGCGCGGGCATGCGCGTACGCTTCGCTAAACTGTCCCGTCCAGACCCCTGAAGAGAGCATGGCCGGCGCAAAGCGCGCGCCTTCTTCGTTAGTCCAGTTCACCAGCACAACGTCACGTTCAGTCTCAACGTTATGGTCGTTAAGGGTTCGCAGCAGCTCCAGCCCGGCCAGCACGCCGTAAACCCCGTCGTAGTTACCGCCCAGCGGCTGGGTATCCACATGTGAACCCGTCATGACCGGGGCAAGCTGCGGGTTTTTCCCCGCGCGACGGATAAACATATCGCCCATGCTGTCGACCTCGCAGGTGAAACCCGCGTCCAGCGCCCAGTCGCGCAGCAGGTTACGCGCAATACGATCTTCCTCGCTCAGCGCCAGACGGGTCACGCCGCCGGCGAGCGTGCCGCCGATCTGCGCCATCATCTCAAGCGTTGACCACAGCCGTGCGGCGTTGACGCGGATCATGGCTTGTCCTTACTGCTGCGGTAGCGGAAATCACAGCACGAACCGCCCTGCATGATGGTGGTCGTGCGGGTCAGCTTTACGTCCGGCGCATAGCCAACGATGAATTTTTCATCGCGCGCGCAGGAGAGCAGATGACCAATCTCGCCCAGCCCCATTTCGTGATACATCTCCGCGTAGCGGCAGCGGGTCACGTTGTAGTTGTACTGCTGGTCGTCGGCGTCGATCACCTTCACGTCCAGGGCGTTATCTTTTTCCCACAGATACTGCAGGGCGATGAAGCTCTTGACGTCCGTGCCGTTGGGTTCTTTGCTGGCAAACGCTTTGCCTGCGTCAATCGCGGCCTGCTCAATGGCCTCGCCAATGACCGCCTGGGCGCGGGTTTTCCCTATCTCGCGCACCAGGATTTCATAAATTGGCTTTATAATTTCTGCTTCAATTTTGCGGCGGGCGAGAATGCCCAGCTCGTTATTATCACTCATCACATTGCCCTCGCTGCGTTACTTCGCTTTTGCGCCACCCAGCACGGTCTGCGGCTGCCATTTACCGTCGACAACTTTGTAAACGGTGAAGGACGGCGATTTCAGGTTACCTTCTTTATCAAACGCGATCTGTCCGGTGACGCCGGAGTAGCTGATGGCGCGCAGGGCGGGCAGATAGTCGGACGGCTCAACGGAGTTTGCTTTTTCCATCGCCGCAACCAGCACGCGGGTGGCGTCATAGGCGAACGGGGCGTGCAGTTCGATATGGGTGTGGTACCGTGACTGGTACGCCTGCTCGAACGCTTTACCGCCCGGCATCTGGTCAACGGGCAGACCCGGCTCCAGCGCGACCACGCCTTCGCCTTCTTTCTGCGCCAGCTGCAGGAACGTCTGGCTGACAAATCCGCCTGCGCCCATCAGGGTGGCGTTCATGCCCAGCTGTTTGATACGACGCGCCAGCGGTGCGGCCTGGCTGTCGACGCCGCCGAAGAAGATCAGATCGGCGTTTTTACTGCGGATGGCGGTCAGCACGGCGCTGAAATCCACCGTTTTGTCATCAACGTACTGACGATCGACAATCTTCACGCCCTGCGCTTCAAGCGATTTAATAAACTGGTCCGCCAGACCCTGACCAAATGCGGTGCGGTCGTCGATCACCGCAATGCGTTTGGCTTTCAGCGTATTAACCGCGTACTGGCCGGCTAGCTGACCGCCGTCGTCGTCGTGGCCCATCACGCGGAAGCTGGTATCAAAACCCTGTTTGGTATAGGCGTGACCGGTCGCGACCGGTGCCACCTGTGCGATGCCCGCATCGTGATAGATACGTGCGGCAGGAATGCTTGTTCCGGTGTTCCAGTGACCGACAACGCCCGCCACGCCGCTATCCACCAGACGCTGCGCCACGGCCACGGCGGTGCGCGGGTCGGACTGATCGTCTTCGGACTGCAGTTTGAAGGTCACCGCTTTGCCGCCGATGGTCGGGTGCTGCTTGTTAATGTCGTCAATGGCCAGCTGCGCACCGTTCTCCAGATCCTTACCGATACGGGCAGACGGGCCGGTGAGCGGGCCTGCCAGGCCGATAACCACGGTTTCACCGTCGGCGGCCCAGGCTCCGGTAGAGGCAACGCTGCTGAGCAGAATAGCGGCGCTGAGCGCACTGATTTTTACTGTTTTCATTGTATTTCCCTGATGTTGGCTGGTGTTGTTAAACGGGCATTTCGCCCAAATAAATTTGTGCAATCTGGTCGTCATTGAGCAGCGCTTTCGATTCGCCGTGATGGACGATGCTGCCGCTGTCCATCACCCACGCGCTGTCGGTCACCTCCAGCGCGAGACGGGCGTTTTGTTCGATGAGCAGCAGGGCAACGCCGCGCTCGCGCAGGCCGGCAATGACGGCAAAAATGTTTTCGACCATCTTCGGGGCAAGGCCCATCGAGGGTTCGTCGAGGATCAGCAGTCGCGGGCGGCTGAGCAGGGCGCGGTTAAGGGCCAGCAGCTGTTGTTCTCCGCCGGAAAGCAGGCCAGCGAGCTGATGCTGGCGTTCTCCCAGGCGCGGGAAGCGCTCGAAGATCTCGTTCATCTCGCGCTTAACGGTGACAGTGTCACGCCTGAGCCAGGCGCCCATCTGCAGGTTTTCCAGCACCGTCATTCGGGAGAAGATCCCCCGGCCTTCCGGGACCATCACCAGTCCGTCACGGAGCAGGGTTTCGGGCCTGTGCTTACGGACCGATTTACCGTTGAATTCAATACGGCCGCTAAAGTTTTCCAGCCCGGTAATGGCGCGTACGGTGGAGCTTTTCCCCGCGCCGTTAGCACCGATCAGCGTAGCCTGTTCGCCCTCGTGCAGGGTAAATGAGACATCGCGTACGGCCTGAATGCCGCCGTAATGCACGTCCACACGTTCAATCTTCAGTAATTCAGACATGGGCGTTGCCTCCAAGCCAGGCGGCGATCACTGCCGGGTCGCGACGCACGCTCTCCGGCGTGCCGCTGGCGAGCGTTTTGCCGTAATCAAGCACCGTCAGGCGATCGCAGATGCCCATCACCAGCTTGACGTCATGTTCAATCATCAGCAGGGTTTTGCCGTCATCGCGCAAGCGGATGAGCAGCTCGCCGAGCGCCACTTTTTCCGCTGCGTTCATCCCGGCGGCGGGTTCGTCCAGCGCCAGCAGCAGCGGATCCGTTGCCAGCGCGCGGGCAATCTCCAGACGGCGCTGATGACCATAGGCCAGATCGCAGGCGCGGTAGTGGGCGAACTTCGCAATGCCGGTGTACTCCAGCCAGTGCCAGGCCAGCTCCCGGGTCTGTTTCTCTTCTTCGCGAGCGCGTTTGTGGCGGCTCAGCGCGGCCCACAGGCCGTTACGGGTGCGCACGTGGCGGCCCACCATCACGTTTTCCAGCACCGACATGTCGTTAAAGAGGCGCACATTCTGGAAGGTGCGTGCGATCCCGGCGGCGGTGACTTTCTCAATGTGCTTTGGGAAATAGGGCTTGTCGGCAATGGAAAATTCACCGCTGTCCGCCGGATAAAGCCCGGTGATCAGGTTAAAACAGGTGGTTTTTCCCGCCCCGTTAGGACCAATCAGGCCGTAGATCTCGCCTTTGTTCACGGCGATCGAAACGTCATCCACGGCGGTAAGCCCGCCGAAACGTTTGGACATGTTGCGTACGGTTAACAGACTCATGTATTCACCTCCTTGTGGCGTACCGGCCAGATCCCGGCAGGACGCACCAGCATGACCAGCACCAGCGCCAGGCCGTAGAACAGCTGACGCAGCACTTCCGGGTCAATCAGTACCGTACCGAACAGCGCCTGCTGAACCGGAGCTGCCTGACTGCGCAGCAGTTCCGGCAGGGCGGTAAGCAGTACCGCACCGAGGATCACACCCGGAATATGTCCCATCCCGCCCAGCACCACCATCGCCAGCACGGCAATGGATTCCTGTAACGTGAAGGATTCGGGGGAGACAAAGCCCTGGAACGCGCCGAACAGGGCACCCGCCACGCCGCCAAAAGAGGCACCCATCGCAAAGGCCAGCAGCTTATAGTTACGCACGTTGATGCCCATCGCGCGGGCCACATCCTCATCTTCACGGATGGCGTGCCACGCGCGACCAATACGGGAATGCTGCAGGCGCAGGCAGACAAAAATAATCGCCACAATCACCAGCATCAGCAGGTAGTACCACAGCCACAGCGCGGGCACTTTGAAACCTAACCAGTGGTATACGCCGCTAAACTTCAGGCCGAACAGATTCAGCGTATCCACCCCGGTAATGCCCTTCGCACCGTTGGTGATATTCACTGGACGGTCGAGGTTGCGCATCAGGATGCGGATGATTTCGCCAAAGCCGAGGGTCACTATCGCAAGGTAGTCCCCGCGCAGCTTCAGCGTGGGAGCGCCCAGTAAAATGCCGCAGACCGCAGCGACGAGCGCCGTCAGCGGAATAATCAGCAGATATGAGGTGTGCAGCCCGTCCGGGAACCAGACACCGAGGATCGGAAACACTTCCAGCAGGTGTGGGGAGGCCAACAGCGCGGCGAGATAGGCGCCGACCGCGTAAAAGGCTATAAACCCCATATCCAGCAGGCCGGTATAGCCGACCACAATATTGAGCCCCAGCGCCAGCATGATGTAGAGCAGGGCGAAGTCGATAACGCGCACCCAGTAGTTGCCGCCAAGCTGCGTGGCCACCACGGGAGCAATCAGCAGCGCGAGGCAGAACAGAACCATGCCTGACCAGAATTTGCGCGTCGCCGCTGGGGTTTGTAGTTGAAGCGTTGTCATTGTTTCCCTCACGCCCTGTGCGCTACGCGCTCGCCCAGCAGGCCTGCCGGACGGAAGACCAGCACCAGAATCAGAACCATGAAGGCAAAGACGTCCTGATAGTTGCTGCCGAAGACGCCGTGGGTCAGTTCACCCAGGTAACCTGCGCCCAGCGCTTCGATAATGCCGAGCAGGATCCCGCCAATCATTGCGCCACGAATGTTCCCAATGCCCCCTAGCACGGCGGCGGTAAAGGCTTTTATTCCGGGCAAAAAGCCCATCGAGAAGCTGGCGTTGCCGTAGTTGCTGGCCATCATTACGCCTGCCAGCGCGGCGAACACGCCGCCAATGGCGAACGTCAGGGTAATAATGGCATTGGGGTTAACCCCCATCAGCGTGGCAACGCGCGGGTTTTCCGCCACGGCGCGCATGCCGCGGCCCAGGCGGGTGTATTCAACCAGCAGCCATAGCCCGGTCATCACCGCAAGCGCCAGCGCCACGGTAACAATGCCGGTGACGGTCACAATGGCGGGGGGATGTTGTTCACTTCCTGACGTCACGGCGATCGGTTCCATGGGCAGGATCTGCGGTAACATCAGCGGGTTGCGCGTCCAGATAATCATCGCCACGGTTTGCAGCAGGACCGAGACGCCGATACCCGAGATAAGCGGTGCCAGGCGCGGGGCGTTGCGCAGTCGACGATAGGCAAAGCGCTCCACGGCCATTGCCAGCAGTGCGCAAACGGCCATGGCAATCACCAGGGCAACGCCAAGCTGTAACAGCAGCGGCATGTGAGGGAAGGTGGCGTTCAGGGCGTTAATGGAGGAAAGGGTGGTGAGCGCACCGACCATCAGAATATCGCCGTGAGCAAAGTTAATAATGCGCAAGATGCCATACACCATGGTATAGCCCAGCGCGATCAGCGCGTAAATGCTGCCCAGCATCACACCGTTGATCAGTTGTTGTATGAGTGTATCCAACGTCTGTTCCCGCAAAGTCTTTTTTCTGCGGCTACCATCCGATAAATGAATTAAATTGTAAAATACACATATATTATTTCTTATGATAAACCGATATTGTTTTATCTTTATGATTTATATAAAGATAATGTAATCTCGCATTAAGGTGAAAAGCCTAAAGAAATCAACATATGAATAAAATAGAACAATCGTCAGGTTTGTCTGCGTATGCAGACAGCCGTCTGGCAAACGACCCGCCGCTTCGGGCCGTCCGGGCCTTTGAGGCCATCGCCCGGCTGGGCAGCGTCACGCTGGCCGCGCAGGAGCTGGATATCTCACCGTCGGCGGTCAGTCATCAGCTCAAGGTCCTCGAAGGTTATCTGCAAATGCCGCTGACGGAACGTCAGGGGCGCAGGCTGGTACTGAGCCAGCACGGACGTGAATATTACCGTTCGATCCGTGCGGCGTTTAACGTGCTGCGCCAGGCAACGGAGCATCTGGCCGGGCAGGCACAAACGCGTCAGGTCACCATCAGCCTGATCCCGCTTTTTGGCATGGGGTGGTTTATCCCGCGTCTGCCTGATTTTATGCGTGCCAACCCGCAGACCGAGATCAACGTTGTGTATGCCAACCATCGTAACTATCTGAGCGATGCGTCGGATATGTCGATTCGTTTTGGTAACGGCCAGTGGGCGGGCTATCAGAGCGAAAAGCTGATTTCCGGACAGATGGTGCCGGTGTGCAGCCGCGCGTTTTTGCGCATTCATGGGCATATCGATACGCCTGAGCAACTGCTGCAAATGCCGCTGCTGCATGATGAGGAGCGCACCAGCTGGCCGCAGTGGTTTCAGTTGCAGGGGGTAAAACGATCTCTGCGGCGCAGCGGCCCTCTGTTTGAAGACGGGCTGTTGACGCTGGCGGGCGTACAGGCTGGGCTGGGCTGCGCGCTGATGCGCGAGCCGCTGATCGCGCCTTATCTTGAGAGCGGCGAGCTGGTTAAGATATTTGACTTACCCATTGACGACGGCCGCGACTATTATCTCTGCACGCGTGCCGATTCAGAGATGACCGAGGACGGTAAGCTGCTGCAAAACTGGCTGCGTCGGGCGGCGAGCGGGGAGCCGTCAGCCGGGTAAAAGTGACGGATAAAAAAAAGCCAGCTTATTCAGCTGGCTTTTGTACAGACAAGATTTAGAACTGGTAGGTCAGACCCAGCGCAACGATGTTGTCGGTACCGATGCCTGCCTGGCGAGTGAACTGGTTGTCGTCGAGCAGGTTGATTTTGTAATCCACGTAGGTGGACATGTTTTTGTTAAAATAGTAGGTCGTGCCAACATCGATGTATTTAACCAGATCCTGGTCGCCGAAGTTCTCGATGTCTTTACCTTTAGACTGCAGGTAAGCAATGGATGGGCGCAGGCCAAAGTCGAACTGATACTGAGCCACAACTTCGAAGTTTTGCGCCTTGTTTGCAAAACCGTAGATGTCGCTGCGATTACCGTTAGAGGTACCGAAGCGGGTTGCGTTATAGGTCTGAGAGTACTGTGCAGCAAGGTAAATGTTGTTTGCGTCGTATTTCACACCACCGCTGTACACTTCAGCGCGGTCGCCTTCACCGTATACGCCAGCCGCATTCTGGTCAGCGGTACGACGTGAAGAGGACATTGCGCCACCCACGCTGAAGCCTTCACCCAGATCGTAAGTCAGGGACGCGCCGTAGCCGTCGCCGTTCTGGTTCAGCAGGCTGCGACCGCTGGTGTTTTCACCGCTTACGCTGCCGTTTTTGCCCTGATACTGCAGAGCAAAGTTCAGGCCGTCAACCAGACCAAAGAAGTCCTGGTTACGGTAGGTCGCAACGCCGTTTGCACGAGACTGCAGGAAGTTGTCGGCACCGTAGGTGTCTCCGCCGAATTCTGGCAGGACGTCGGTCCAGGAGGTCACGTCGTAAATTACGCCGTAGTTACGACCGTAATCAAAGGAGCCTGCTTCAGCAAACTTCAGACCTGCAAACGCCACACGGGTCCAGGACTGGTTGTCGCCTTCGTCTTTGTTACCCTGAATCTGATATTCCCACTGGCCGTAGCCGGACAGCTGGTCGTTAACCTGGGTTTCGCCCTTGAAGCCGATACGCATGTAGGTTTTATCGCCATCTGCGCCAGCGTCATCAGAGAAATAGTGCAGACCTGTTACTTTACCGTACAGATCCAGCTTGTTACCGTCTTTGTTGTAAATTTCGGCAGCGTTAACAACGCCTGCTGCCAGCATGGAAGTGACTGCCACTGCAACTAATTTAAGTTTCATCTTAAATGTTCCTTATAATTTTTTTTGAGTATTTCCTGAACCACTGTGAACGATTTCTAAACGAGGCTGCTCGTCAATGGCATGCTATTTTTAAAAATCTCGTAGTCTTATTTCAATAATAAGTTTCAAAATATTAGAGATAATTTCAATTAGTGTGATCTCGATCGTGCCAAAAGGCGATTATTCAAACAATGCGATCGAATTTCATACGATTAATAATTATGTGTTCTGCGGGACTATTGCTATCGCTATAATTTCTGTGTGTTTTAGTCTATTACGTTAGATTTCGGTATTATCGATGCTTTGAGGGGGGTGTTATTACTGTTTTGACTTAATAACAGTATGTTAGGGGTAAATCACAACGTATATTGCGAATATTGCCATGAACACGTCAGAAATGAATTATTGCACTCAATGCTATCCATGACGTTAATATTCGCAGTTAATTAATTCCATAGTGTTGTCAGTTTGTGTCAATTATCTTTTCTGCCGTTTACAGAAGGCGGTGAATATAAACCGAATTTAAACGGAAATGCGATAATTATGATAAATATTCTGAGGAGCGATCACACTTTAAATTAATGTTAATTATGTTGCCGGGCTGAAATTCGCCCGGCCGTTAGAGAAGCATTATTTTCTTGTTGCGTACCAGCAGAGCAACGACCCGGCGCAGACCATCAGCGCGCCCTGCCAGAACGAGAATGAGAGGGGCGAACTCAGCACTGCGGCGGCAAGCGCGGCGGAGAGGACAGGGGTAAAATAGGATACGGCGGCAAGTACCGTGACGTTACCGTGAAGGATGCCAATATTCCATGCGGCGTAACCAAACCCAAGCGCTATACCGCACATGACGAGTTTCACGACCACCGGAATCGTGAACACCATCTCGGGCTGATCGCTCAGGAAATATTTCACCCACAGGCTCAGCGCGGTCAGCAAAACAAACAGCGTAATGCCGTTTTGTCCTTTCGCAAATTTGCTGGTGACCGTGCAGTAGGCGGCCCAGATAAATGCCCCGGCAAACGCCAGCGCGTAGCTCAGCGGGCTGGAAACGATATTGCGGGTTATTTCATCAAGATGTAAACCCTGTTCACCGCCCAATACCCAGCAAACGCCCAACAATGAGACGGCTAAGCCGAGGATCACCCACAGGGTCGATTTCTGCCCGTTGAATAAGATGGCAAACACAATGGTCAGGCTTGGCCAAAGGTAATTGACCATGCCCACTTCAATCGCCTGCGATCGCGTTGCGGCATAGCCCAGCGACAGCGCCAGGCATATTTCGTAGCTGACAAATAAAATGCTGCCGGCAATAAGATAGCGGGGTGAAAACCGCCTGATATCAGGAAATCCTACCGTCACCAGACACAGTAATCCGCTCAGCGTGTAGATCATCGCCGCGCCGCCTACCGGCCCCAGTCCCTCACTCACGCTGCGAATAAGGCCGACCATGGTGCTCCATAGCAGTATTGCCGCCAGCCCAATAAGCGTTGCTCTTTTTCTGTCCATTACTTCGCCATTGCAATAAAAATCAAAGGAAAAATGTATCGCATTCATCCTGACGCTGTCGCCAATTATTCTCTTAAACCGTTAATCAAAAAGGAGTATTTAAAGGTTCCGGTGGTGACTATTAAGGGGGTGAAGGCAGATGACCTTGATTTGACGCAAATAAAACAGGGGCTTTGCTGTTAGTTTGCGGCGCGAAGTCTCATACGAAAACGAGGACAACAATGGACGTCAGCCGCAGACAATTTTTTAAAATCTGCGCGGGCGGTATGGCCGGAACAACGGCAGCCATGCTGGGATTTACTCCCAAAATGGCGCTGGCTCAGGCACGCAACTATAAGCTGCTGCGCGCGAAAGAGATCCGTAACACCTGCACATACTGCTCCGTAGGTTGTGGGCTTTTAATGTATAGCCTGGGCGATGGCGCGAAGAACGCCAGAGAAGCGATTTACCATATTGAAGGGGATCCGGATCATCCGGTAAGCCGTGGGGCGCTTTGCCCGAAAGGGGCGGGGCTGCTGGACTATGTACACAGCGAAAACCGCCTGCGCTACCCGGAATATCGCGCGCCGGGTTCCGACAAGTGGCAGCGTATCTCCTGGGATGAGGCCTTCTCCCGTATTGCCAAATTAATGAAAGCCGACCGCGACGCCAACTTTATTGAAAAGAACGCCCAGGGCGTAACGGTTAACCGCTGGCTTTCCACCGGGATGCTGTGCGCCTCTGCGGCGAGTAATGAAACCGGCACGCTGACGCAAAAATTTGTGCGCTCTCTCGGCATGCTGGCGGTAGACAACCAGGCGCGCGTCTGACACGGACCAACGGTAGCAAGTCTTGCTCCAACATTTGGTCGCGGTGCGATGACCAACCACTGGGTTGATATCAAAAACGCTAACGTCGTGGTGGTGATGGGCGGTAACGCTGCTGAAGCCCATCCGGTGGGGTTCCGCTGGGCGATGGAAGCGAAAAACAACAACGATGCGACGCTTATCGTCGTCGATCCGCGCTTTACGCGTACGGCATCGGTGGCCGATATCTATGCACCAATCCGTTCCGGCACGGACATTACGTTCCTGTCCGGCGTGCTGCTGTACCTGATCGAAAACAACAAAATTAACGTGGAATACGTTAAGCACTACACCAACGCAAACCTGCTGGTGCGGGATGATTTTGCCTTCGATGACGGGCTGTTTAGCGGCTATGACGCCGAAAAGCGCCAGTACGATAAAACGTCCTGGAACTATCAGTTCGATGAAAACGGCTACGCGCTGCGTGATGAAACCCTGACGCACCCGCGCTGCGTGTGGAACCTGCTGAAGCAGCACGTTTCCCGCTATACGCCGGACGTGGTGGAAAACATCTGCGGCACGCCGAAAGCGGACTTCCTGAAGGTGTGTGAAGTGCTGGCCTCCACCAGTGCCGCCGACAGAACCACGACGTTCCTCTACGCGCTGGGCTGGACGCAGCATACCGTGGGCGCGCAGAACATCCGCACCATGGCGATGATCCAGCTGCTGCTCGGCAACATGGGGATGGCGGGCGGCGGCGTGAACGCGCTGCGCGGTCACTCAAATATTCAGGGGCTCACCGACCTTGGTCTGCTCTCGACCAGCCTGCCGGGCTACCTGACGCTGCCGTCTGAAAAGCAGGCCGATCTGCAAACGTATCTTGAGGCCAATACGCCGAAAGCGACGCTGCCGGACCAGGTGAACTACTGGAGCAACTATCCGAAGTTCTACGTCAGCCTGATGAAATCCTTCTACGGCGATGCGGCGCAGAAGGAGAACGACTGGGGCTTTGAGTGGCTGCCGAAGTGGGACCAGGCGTACGACGTCATCAAGTATTTCAACATGATGGATAAGGGTAGCGTCACGGGGTATATCTGCCAGGGCTTTAACCCGGTGGCCTCCTTCCCGGACAAAAACAAAGTCGTTCGCAGCCTGAGCAAGCTGAAGTACATGGTGGTTATCGATCCGCTGGTGACCGAAACGTCCACCTTCTGGCAGAACCACGGGGAATCGAATGATGTCGATCCGGCGTCGATTCAGACCGAAGTGTTCCGCCTGCCGTCTACCTGCTTTGCAGAAGAAGACGGTTCCATCGCAAACTCCGGCCGCTGGCTGCAGTGGCACTGGAAAGGTCAGGATGCGCCGGGCGAAGCGCGTAATGACGGTGAGATCCTCGCCGGGATTTACCACCGCCTGCGCGAGATGTACCGCACCGAAGGCGGCAAAGGCGCTGAGCCGCTGCTGAAAATGGGCTGGCACTACAAGCAGCCGGACCATCCTGAGTCTGAAGAGGTCGCAAAAGAGAACAACGGCGTGGCGCTGGCGGATCTCTATGACGCTAGCGGCAACCTGGTGGCGAAGAAAGGCCAGCTGCTGAACAGCTTCGCGCTGCTGCGCGACGACGGCACGACGGCGTCGTCCTGCTGGATCTACACCGGCAGCTGGACGGAGCAGGGCAACCAGATGGCCAACCGCGACAACGCCGATCCGTCCGGGCTGGGCAATACGCTGGGCTGGGCATGGGCGTGGCCGCTGAACCGTCGCGTGCTGTACAACCGTGCGTCTGCTGACGTAAACGGCAGGCCGTGGGATCCGAAACGCATGCTGATCCAGTGGAACGGGGCGAAATGGACGGGGAACGATATCCCGGACTACAACACCGCCGCGCCGGGCAGCAACACCGGGCCGTTCATCATGCAGCCGGAAGGGCTGGGACGCCTGTTTGCCCTCAACAAGCTGGCAGAAGGGCCGTTCCCGGAACACTACGAGCCGATGGAAACGCCGCTGGGCACCAACCCGCTGCATCCAAACGTCATCTCCAGCCCGGTCGTGCGTATCTACGAAGAGGACGTCCTGCGCCTCGGCAAAAAGGACAAGTTCCCGTACGTAGGAACAACCTACCGCCTGACCGAGCATTTCCATACCTGGACCAAGCACGCGCGGCTTAACGCCATCGCGCAGCCGGAACAGTTTGTGGAGATCAGCGAGACGCTGGCGAAGGCGAAAGGCATCGCCAACGGCGACCGCGTGAAGGTGAGCAGCAAGCGTGGCTTTATTCGCGCGGTGGCGGTGGTGACCCGTCGTCTTCAAAGCCTGAACGTGCACGGACAGCAGGTGGAAACCGTCGGGATCCCGCTGCACTGGGGCTTTGAGGGCGTGGCGCAGAAAGGCTACATCGCCAACACCCTGACGCCAAACGTCGGCGATTCCAACTCGCAAACGCCGGAGTACAAGGCGTTTCTGGTCAACATCGAGAAAGCGTAAGGAGCGATTAAATGGCGATGGAAACACAAGACGTTATCAAACGCTCCGCGACCAACCCGATGACCCCCGCGCCCCGCGCGCGGGACTACAAGGCAGAGGTCGCTAAGCTTATCGACGTCTCCTCCTGCGTGGGCTGCAAGGCCTGCCAGGTGGCGTGCTCGGAGTGGAACGATATCCGCGACGAGGTGGGGCACTGCGTGGGGGTCTACGACAATCCGGCGGATCTGAGCGCCAAATCCTGGACGGTAATGCGCTTTAGCGAAACCGAGCAGAACGGCAGGCTGGAGTGGCTGATTCGCAAAGACGGCTGCATGCACTGTGAAGATCCGGGCTGCCTGAAGGCGTGCCCGTCTGGCGGCGCGATTATCCAGTACGCCAACGGGATCGTTGACTTCCAGCAGGACAACTGCATCGGCTGCGGGTACTGCATCGCGGGCTGTCCGTTTAATATCCCGCGCCTCAATAAAGAGGATAATCGGGTATATAAATGCACCCTGTGCGTGGACCGCGTCAGCGTCGGGCAGGAGCCTGCCTGTGTGAAAACCTGTCCGACAGGGGCGATCCACTTCGGCACCAAAAAAGAGATGCTGGACGTGGCGCAGGCGCGAGTGGACAAGCTGAAAGCGCGCGGCTACGAGAATGCGGGCATTTATAACCCGCAGGGCGTGGGCGGTACGCACGTGATGTATGTGCTGCACCATAACGACCAGCCTGAGCTGTACCACAACCTGCCGAAGGATCCGGCGATCGATACCTCCATCAACCTGTGGAAAGGTGCGCTTAAGCCGCTTTCGGCGGCGGGCTTTATCGCCACCTTTGCCGGGCTGATTTATCACTACATCGGGATCGGGCCGAACAAAGAGGTGGATGACGACGAGGAGGAACACCATGAGTAAGTCGAAAATGATTGTGCGCACAAAGTTTATCGACCGCGCCTGTCACTGGACGGTGGTGATCTGCTTCTTCCTGGTGGCTGTGTCGGGGATATCGTTCTTCTTCCCGACGTTGCAGTGGCTGACCGAAACCTTCGGCACGCCGCAGATGGGGCGCATTCTGCATCCGTTCTTTGGCGTGCTGATTTTTGTGGTGCTGATGTTTATGTTCGTGCGCTTTGTCCATTACAACATCCCGGACAGGCAGGATATCCCGTGGGTGAAAGGGATCGTCGAAGTCCTGAAGGGCAACGAGCATAAGGTCGCGAAGGTGGGGAAATACAACGCCGGACAGAAGATGATGTTCTGGACCATCATGAGTATGATTTTTGTGCTGCTGGTGACCGGCGTGATTATCTGGCGTCCGTATTTTGCGCACTACTTCCCGATTCAGGTGATTCGCTACGCACTGCTGATCCACGCCACGTCGGCCATCATTCTTATCCACGCCATCCTGATCCATATGTATATGGCGTTCTGGGTAAAAGGATCGATTAAAGGGATGATTGAAGGGAAGGTGAGCCGCCGCTGGGCGCAGAAACACCACCCGCGCTGGTATCGTGATGTGGAGCGACTGGAAGCGAAACAGGAAAGCACGGAAGGAATTAAGTAAGACCTGAGCCGTCGGCTTTGCCCGGCGGCGCTGCGCTTGCGCGGGCCTACGTTATGTATTGGTCACTAACGCATCTATCGCCGCGATAACAGTACTTCTCGCGCTGCGAAGATTACATACATAATCTTTATTATTTAGTTTCTGTTTCTCCACGTGTGTTATGCCAGCGGTGTTGAGGAAATATCGTTCGAAATCAATATTCACTAAAGGCATCGCGGCATTGATATGTCCACGTAGATAGCTATGGTAGCTTAATGGAATAATCAGTCTTGTTGATAAATCATCATAATAGTCATGTTGAATTATCATAAAATAAGGCTGGTAGTCCCGTGTTCTTTCTGAAGGGTTACGGTAAACGTCAAACTGAAAGCACATTAAATCCCTCCAAAGAAAGGATCGTCTGATAATAATCCCGCTTTAGCCGTAAATTCATTCATGGCTCTTATCAATTCTTTATCTTGCTGATGCTCTCGTCTTCGCGCCTCTGGTGTAGGGGCCTCGCGGGAGACTCCACTCGCCATGCTCTCCCTTTTGCCATAGTCTTTGTTTCGGTTTGGCTTCATTTTTAGCTCCTTTTTTGGTGCGGTCATTATCAACCGCAGCCAACAAAAAACAATACCGTATCCCCTGGTAATCTACATTCTGCGAGGCGTATTCCAGTAATTTCAGAACCGCTCTTCCACATACCGGAACGGATATTTTGTGGGTTTGACTTTACCAATTTTACGTTTCGGTAAATCCACCTTTTCGACGTGAATTTCTTTATAGGGAATTTGGGTGAGCAGGTGCGAAATAATATTCAGGCGCACGCGTTTTTTATCTTCTGAACGTGCGACAAACCACGGCGCCCATGCTGTATCTGTCGCTTCAAACATGGCGTCGCGCGCGAGAGTATACTCGTCCCACAGGTTAAAGGACTTAATATCCATCGGCGATAGCTTCCAGATTTTACGACCATCGTTAATACGGTCGCGCAGGCGGCGCTCCTGCTCTTTAGGCGTGACCTCCAGCCAGTACTTCAGCAGGATAATCCCGGCATCCACCATCGCTTTTTCCATCACCGGCGCACCATCAAGAAACTTCTCAACCTGCTCGGGGGTGCAGAATCCCATTACCCGCTCGACGCCCGCGCGGTTGTACCAGCTTCGGTCGAATATGACGATCTCACCGGCGGCAGGCAGATGGGGAACATAACGTTGAAAATAGAGCTGGGTTTTCTCTTTCTCGGTGGGTGCAGGGAGGGCAACAACGCGAAACACGCGAGGGCTGACGCGCTCGGTGATCGCTTTAATGGTGCCGCCTTTACCGGCACCGTCGCGTCCTTCAAAAACAATACACACTTTTAGCCCTTTGGCGACGACCCACTGCTGGAGCTTAACCAGTTCAACGTGGAGGCGACGTAGCTCTTTTTCATACTCTTTGGTCTTTAACGGTGCATTCTTTACGACATCAACAACGACACTGGTTTTCTTTTTGTTTCCCATGATGGTCATCCTCAGATTGTCCGGCGCGGAAAAAAGCGAGGCCGCACTATGAAGTGTAATCCACCTGATATTATGCGTAATTTTTTTAGGTAATTAATTTCACAACACTTTTTTTAAGCAGATACTGAGGTATTCGCGAAGGTGTTTAGCACCCATTCCCCTATGTAGATGCAATAAAATCAGCACTTTTAAACCCACACGCAATATGTGGTTAGAGTAATAATTTCATTTTTATTTACTTAAAGGAACTAAGAATGAGTTGGAATAAAGAAGCTGCGGTTTCGTATCTCCGTTCACACGCTCTGGGGCACTCTCATAGTGAATGTGCTAAGTTTACCCGCCTGGCCATTCTGGCTGGAGGCGTTAAGGTGCCGAACACAGATTATGCAAAAGATTATGGGGTGCAGTTATTACGTGCTGGGTTCAGTGAACTGCCGCCCGGTTCTACTTTAATTTCTGGCGATGTGGCTGTGATACAGCCGTATCCTGGCGGAAATGGCATAGGTCACATGACTATGTATGACGGTACACAGTGGATTTCTGACTTTGTTCAAAAAAGCATGTATCCGGGGCCTGGATACCGCAAAATGCAACCATCCTTTAAAATTTACAGGATGCACTGATGAAAAGGATATTTTTATCATTCGTTATGCTGCTGGTGGGATGTAGTTCGGCTGTCAGTCAAGATCAGAGTGCGCAAGACGCTACCGAATCATTTTATAAATCCTATCTTTCCGCATTCGGCAGCGATGAAGCCAGACCTTATCCTGCCGACGCACTGCGTAAATATGTTTCTGCTGATACTATTGCTCGCATTAGCACCATTCAGGAAATCTCTGAACAAGAGTTAATCGAATCTGATTATTTTACGTATACCCAGGATTACTCTCGCGAATGGATACCTGCGTTGCGAGTGGGGAACGCAAGACCATTTTTAAACGGTGAAGTAGTCCAGGTCATTGAGGGGGCAGGTGACGGGAGAAGCATACATCTTGAAGTATTTCTTCGTCGTGAAGGTGATGCATGGAAAATCTACCGCGTTCGTGACATAACGAACAATCACGAGCACCCAATTTTCAATGCTGGCGCTATTACACGCGCTAAATCAGCGGCAGAAAGCGAACTGTAAAAGCTAAACCTTAAACCCTTTGAAGCCCTGACACCAGTCGGGGCTTTTTGTTTGCCATTCCCGCCTCGTAGCAATGGGAGAAAACTCCTGAATTAATGGATTAACCTGCCAGCCGGCGGATTTGAGCTGGCTCACCATACAAGATTATTCAATAATGTCCGTCGCGTGTGATTAACCAGTGGTTGAAGTATGAAAAAGACAATTTTTTCGTTGGCGCTTGGCACATTTGGCCTGGGAATGGCCGAATTTGGCATTATGGGCGTGTTAACCGAGCTGGCACATGACACCGGTATTTCGATTCCCTCCGCCGGGAATATGATCTCGTTTTATGCGTTCGGCGTGGTGATTGGCGCCCCGATTGTGGCGCTGTTCTCAGGCAAGTTTTCGTTAAAGACCACGCTGCTGTTTCTGGTGGCGATGTCCGCTGTCGGCAATGCCCTGTTCACGTTTTCCACGTCCTATTTCTGGCTGGCGGTGGGGCGGCTGATCTCCGGCTTTCCGCACGGGGCTATTTTTGGCGTCGGGGCGATTATCCTGTCTAAAATTGCGCCACCGGGTAGGGTGACCGTCGCGGTGGCAGGGATGATCGCCGGCATGACCGTGGCCAACCTGGTGGGCGTTCCGCTGGGGACCTGGCTCGGGCACCAGTTCAGCTGGCGTTATACCTTTTTTCTGATTGCCGTGTTCGATGCGCTGGTGATCCTCTCGGTGCTGCTCTGGGTGCCGGACATCCGCGACACTTCAGAAATCAAATTGACCGAGCAGTTCCACTTTCTGAAAAAACCAGAACCCTGGCTGATTTTTGCCGCCACCATGTTTGGCAACGCCGGGGTGTTCGCATGGTTCAGCTTCGTTAAGCCGTTTATGGTCAACGTTTCCGGTTATTCAGAAGGGATGATGACGGCCATCATGATGCTGATGGGGCTTGGCATGGTGTTGGGCAATCTGCTGAGCGGTAAGCTCTCGGGGCGTTTTAGCCCGCTGCGCATTGCGGCCACCACCGACATGGTGATTGTCGCCTCGCTGCTGCTGCTTTTCGCCTTTGGTGAACTGAAAACGGCCTCGCTGGTCATGGGCTTTATCTGCTGCGCCGGGCTGTTCGCGCTCTCTGCGCCGCTACAAATTCTGCTTCTGCAAAATGCGAAGGGCGGTGAGATGCTGGGGGCGGCAGGGGGACAGATGGCGTTTAATCTCGGCAGTGCGATTGGCGCGTACTTTGGCGGAATGATGATTGTCCTCGGCTTTAGCTGGCGTTACGTCACGCTGCCGGCGGCAATACTCTCTTTCTCGGCCATGAGCGCACTGCTGATCTACGGTCACCTGCGGGCCAGACGGGCTCAGGCTAACGCTCGCGCGCTAGCCTGACAGATTTCAGGCAAGCCAGGGCTCACCCAGGGTCAGCATCAGGCGGTTGGCCCAGGCGAAGAACGCGGCGGACTGCACCAGATCAAGCTGCGCTAAGGTATCCAGCCCCTCTTTTTCCAGCGCGGCAAGATGCAGCGGCGTGGCGGCAGGCGGCGTGACCGACAGCGCCGCCGCAAAATCGATTTCCGCCTGCCAGCGTGCGGATTGCCCCTCGCTCAGGGACCGCCCCGGCCTCACGGCCAGCAGGGCTTCTACCGCCGCGTCATCCTTTGACAGCTGGCTGGCTTTACGCGCATGGACAGATGCGCAGTAAATGCAGCCGTTGATTTTACTGGCGACCGTTGCGGCCAGCTCGCGCTCGGCGCGCGGCAATCCTCCCGATGTATAAAAAATCCCTTTATCCGTTAACGTGCGCTGTTCAAGCACCGGCAGGTTGCGCGCCAGCAGGCGGAAGTAGTCGGAATCGGTATGGCCAAATTTCGTCAGGATGGCTACCTCATCGTCACGGAAATCCGCCAGCGGTTTGGCCGCTATCCACGGTTCCCATCCCAGCTCCTGCTGGGTAAACGCGACGGGGGCCGCCTTCCCGGTGACCGTTGTTGCGGTCGTGTGCCAGACGCCTGCCGCCACCGGCGCATCGCTTTTGGCGACGGGCCTGTCGTTCAGCAGCCGCAGCCCGGTGATGAGTCGGCTCTGGAAGCTTACAAACGCAATAAGCTGCGCCAGGGTAACAATGCCTTCCTTGCTCCATCCCGCCTGGGTCAGCGCTTTTAACGCTGCGGGCGTCGCTTCGACGGGGGAGAACGTCAGCAGGCGCGCGAAGTTCAGCGCCGGGGTCAGGCGTTCTGAGGTGGGATCGGCCAGGCCAAACCCCGCATAGTGCGCGGCCAGCGCCTCCGCGCTGTGCCACCTGGCGACTTTTGCCGCCACGGCGAAGCGCTCGTCCAGTGCAAAATCAGCATCCTGCTGGCTAAACAGGATTTCGTAGCTGCCCTGCGCGTGGCGCGTGGCGGCATCACGCGTGGCGCGCGCCTCTGCCAGAGGGGAACCGGGTTTAATTTCCGCCAGCTCGGCGAGAATGTCCTGACTTAACGACATAGGTGTTCTCCTCAAAGGATGTGGGGGGCAATACGTTCGGCGATCAGTTCGATGGACCGCAGTGTGTCGCGATGCGTGGGTTCGACCGAATGGACCTGGAATGAGATATCCGTGGCGCGCCTGAGAATGGAGTCAGCATTTAGAGAATTCAGCACCGTATCGGGCGAACCAACATGGGCGTCAAACTGGCGGCGATAATCGGTGACGTTGTCACCTTTAACTACGTGCCCGGCAGCGCGATGCTGCTGGGCCTGTTTCGTAAGGCCCGGCGTCGCGACCCTGAGCGCATAGTCGTCGCTGTCGGCGACGAACGCCGTACGGGAGGCCAGAATGCGCGGTGTGATGCCCTCAGGCAGCGCATCGAGGTAGGCATCCACAATCGGGTTCTGGATCTCGTCGAGCGTTAAATCCAGCCGATCTGCCGGGCGCGGCTGCGTGCGGGAGAGCATTAAACCGTGTCCGGCCCGGGCGGCGCGAACGGCTCCGTCCACAGAGAAGGTGGCAATCCAGATACGGTCGGCAAGCTGTGGCGCCGGCGGGTAAAGGTGGTTATCCGGATGGGTCAGCGAATCCCCGCGCCAGGCGCTCTGGATCACATGCAAATGGTCAGCAAAGGCCGCGCCGCGCTCCTCAAACGTCAGGCCGAACGGCAGAAATGAGGTCGGTGTGCCGCCCGAACCAAAACCGACCTCAAGACGACCATCGGCGAGTAAATCGAGCACGGCGGCATCTTCCGCGACGCGCAGCGGGTTTTCCATCGGCAGGGTGATGATAGCCGTGCCCAGTCGGATGGTTTCGGTATGCGCGGCGACGTGCGCCAGAAACAGCAGCGGCGACGGCAGGCCGCCTTCACTTTCGTGGAAGTGGTGCTGGGCAATCCAGGCGCTGTCAAAACCGTGGCGTTCGGCGTGGCGGATCTGTTCAGTTGCCAGACGATAGCGCTCCTTCGGCGTAGCGTCGTCAAGCAGGCGGGTGAAAAATCCCAGGCGTTTTCGCGTCATGCGAACTCCTCCGTAGCGGGTGAAAAATGGGGAATGGCGTCAATCAACTCGCGGGTATAGTCGTTCTGCGGAGACGCGAATAAGGTTCCGACGTCGCCCTGTTCGACCACCTGACCGCCGCGCAGCACCGTGACGCTGTGGGCGATCCGGCGGACGGTAGACAGATCGTGCGTGATAAAGAGGTAGGTCAATCCCAGCTGCTGCTGCAGCTGCTGAAGCAGAGCCAGGATCTGCGCCTGCACGGTGACGTCCAGCGCGGAGGTGGCTTCGTCCAGCACCAGAATGGTCGGCTCCAGGATCAGCGCCCGGGCGATGGCAACGCGCTGCCGCTGTCCGCCTGATAGCTCACGGGCGGTGCGGGTCAGGAGTTCGACGGGCAGGGCAACCCGCTGCGCCACGGTCTCCACCCGGACCTTTCGCTGCGCCTTACCGAGGCGAGAAAAGTTCTTCAGGGGCTCTTCGATGATGTCAAACAGCGTCTGACGCGGGTCGAGAGAGGCAAACGGGTTCTGGTAGACAAACTGGATCTTCTGGCGCAGCTGACGGCGTGCCTCGCGGCTGAGCTCGGTGGCATCAATATCATCAATGACGACCTGTCCGCTGTCGGCCTGTTCAAAACCCAGCAAAATACGGGCGAGGGTGGTTTTCCCGGAGCCGGATTCACCGACCAGCGCATGCGTGCTGCCGCGCCTGACGTCAAACGTTACCCGATCCAGCGCCTGAAGCTGATGACCTTTGCCCAGGGAGAATTGCTTGCTGATGGCGCGGGCGCGAATGGCCGGGGACGCGAGCGGCCGACCGGCCACCGGGGCGATGGTCAGGCGCTGTCCCTGGAGATCGCTCAACAGCTGGCAGGTGTAGGCGTGCTGCGGCGTGCGGACGATATCGGCGGTGTTGCCCTGTTCCTGAACCTCGCCATCGCGAAACACCAGCAGCCTGTCCGCGCGCTGTGCGGCCAGCGCCAGATCGTGGGTGACAAACAGAACGGCGGTACCCGATTCCCGGCGCAGGATATCCAGCAGATCGAGAATGCGTTTTTGCACCGTCACATCCAGCGCGCTGGTGGGCTCATCGGCAACGATCACGTCCGGACGCAGGGCAATGGCGATGGCAATCAGCACGCGCTGTTTCATCCCGCCGGAGAGCTGATGGGGATACTGCGTCATGCGCTGTTCGGGGTGGCTCAGGCCGACCTTTGTCAGCAGGGCGAGCACCTGCTCGTCGCGCTCGGCGCGGGTCACCTTGTGGTGTAGATGAATAATTTCTCCGACCTGTGCACCGATGGTCTTCACCGGGTTGAGCGAATTACCCGGATCCTGCGGTACCAGGCTAATTCGCGCCCCGCGAAGGGTATCGAGACGCTTAGCGGACCATCGGCTAATCTCCTCGCCGTTGAGCGATATTTTTCCCGCATCGCGCCGGGCGTTATCGGCCAGCAGGCCAATGATTGCCTGCGCCGTGGTCGTCTTGCCGGATCCGGATTCGCCGACGAACGCCAGCATTTCCCCCCGTCCGAGCGTGAAGCTGACGTTATGCACCACCTCTCGCCACTGGCGCGCGGTACGGTAGCTAATCGACAAATTTTCTACTGAGAGCACGGTCATTAGCGACCTCCGCTGAACTGTTGGCTGATACGGTTGGTGGCCAGCACCACGGCGATGACGACCACGCCGGGGAAGGTGGTGAGCCACCAGGCGGTAGAGAGATAGTTACGGCCTTCGGCAATCAGTAAGCCCCATTCCGGCACGGGCGGCGGGGTGCCGTAGCCGAGAAAGCTCAGCGTGGAGAGCGCCAGGATGGCCTGACCAAACTGCAGCGTGGCAAAGGCGAGTACGGCGGTTAACGCGTTGGGCAGGATGTGTCGCCACAGCACGGCGAAAAACGTCCCGCCGCTGCCGAACGCCGCCTCGACGTAATCCGTGTGGCGGATGCGCACCACTTCACCGCGCGCGAGGCGGGCGAAGCTGGCAATGGAGGCAACGCCGACGGCAATCGCGGCGTTAACGGTGCCAAACCCGAGCAGAATAATCACCGTCAGCGAGAGCAGCAGAGACGGGATGGACAGCAGCACGTCGACGAAGCGCATCAGCAGAGACTCGACGCGTCCGGCGAACGCCCCGGCAACCACCCCTAAACCGGTGCCAACCACCAGACCCATCGCCACGGCGGCCAGCGCCGCGCTCAGGGAGTGGGAGGCGCCATAAACGATACGCGTATAAACATCCCGGCCAAGCTGATCGGTCCCGAGCCAGTGACCGGCCTGCGGTGCCAGGCGCTGTGCCCCGGCGATGCCTTCAATCGGGCTGAAGTGGGTTAACAGGCCGGGCGCCACGGCGGCAAAAGCGGCGAGAATAATCACCGCCCACGCCAGCCATAGCCCCGGCTGCCATTCCACGCCCTGCCACGCTGGAACGCGTTTTCGCGCGGCGGCCGCGTAATCGACCAGACTCATGATGCACCTCCGGTAACGGTTTGCAGACGGGGATCCAGCAGCGGCATCAGCAGATCCACCAGCAGATTGATCAGGACAAAACCGAGGGCGGAAATCATGACCACCGCCTGAAGTACGGCGATATCCTGATTATTCACCGCCTGCTGGGTCAGCTGCCCGAGCCCGCTGCGGCCAAAAACGGTTTCGGTGATCAGCGCCCCGGCAATCAGCTCGCCCAACAGCAGCCCGGCAATGTTCAGGACCGGCAGCAGGGCGTTGCCGGTAACGTGGCGCCACAGGACGGCGGTTTCACTCAGCCCTTTGGCCCGGGCGACGGCGACAAACGGCTGCGTCGCCACCTGGTCCAGGCTGCGCATCAGAATTTGCGCCAGCGGGGCGGAGATCGGGATCGCGACGGTCACGATCGGCAGGATCAGCCCCTGCAGCGGCGTCGGGTTAATCACCGGGATCAGCCGCAGCTGAAAAGAAAAAAGCTGGATGAGGGCAATCCCCAGCCAGAACGTTGGTAAGGAGATAAACAGGACCGGCAGAGACTGAAGGGTATTGCTCAGCCAGCGCAGACCCGGCAGACGGGATGCAAAGGCCAGCGCAAAGGCCAGCAGGACCGCGAGCACAAACGCGGGCAGGGCGAGGCTCAGGGTATCCGGCAGATTGCTGGCAATCAGCTCGCTGACCGGCACGCCGGCCTGTAGCGAATAGCCGAAATCCCCGCGCAGCATCGCCAGCAGCGTGTGGCCGTATTGTTGCCACAGCGGGCTGTCCGCGCCGTAGGCCACGCGCATCTCCTCGATTTGCGCCGGGCTTAAGCCCAGGTCCGGGTTCTGAAATTTAATCAGCACCGCGTCGCCCGGCAGCACCTGGAGCAACACGAACGAGAGGGTAAAGGCGGCCCAAAGTACCAGCAGCCCGTGCCCAAAGCGTTGAAGAAGTGCGTGGCGCATCGTCAGCTCCTCAGTGTTTCTCAATCCACGCGCCGTAGAACGACGGGCGGCCTACCGCTTCAAAATTGACGCCTTTCAGCCACGGTGCGCCGGCAAAGACCTGCGGCTCCTCGAAAATCGGAATGACGTAGGCGTTATCCAGCAGGTAGCGCTGGGCGTCCCCCGCCAGCTGCAGGCGTTTTTGCGGATCGACCTCAGCGGAGATGTTCACCAGCAGTTCATTCAGCTTGTCGTCACGGAAGTTTTTGACCTTGTCGCTGGATCCGCCTTTTTGCAGCAGCGCGTCGCGGTTAGCCGGGTAGAACATGCTTTTCACCACGTCCGGATCGGCGCGGCCTACTTCGGAGACGGTTAACGGGGTTTTCAGCGGGTCAAGGTTATCCAGCGTGCGGCTGCCTGCGTCTCCGGCTTTGACGCTCAGCGCCACGCCCACCTGTCGCCATTGCTGGGCAACCAGCTGCAGTACCTCTTTGTTTTGCGGCTGCGGCAGGGATTCATACACCGTCAGCGCCAGACGTTGGCCGTCTTTGGCGCGGATCCCGTCGCCGCCTGCTTTCCAGCCCGCCTCGTCCAGCAGCTGGTTGGCTTTTGCCGGGTCAAAGGTCAATTTGTCGCTGAGATCGACAAAGCCTGCGGCGGAACCGGCAATCACGGACTTCGCCTGCGGATAGTTGGCCGAGAAGAGGGTCTCGACTACCTGTTTTGCATTGGTGGCATGCAGCAGCGCCTGGCGAACGCGAACGTCGGCGACCAGAGGGTTATCCGGGCGGAAGCTGATGCTGTCGTTCACCCCGCGGGTCGGGGCGGCGTAGATCTTATAGCCCTGGTCTGTCGCCTGCTTTTCGTCATACGCCTGCACCTGGCGAATAAAGTCGGCCTGACCCGCCAGCAGGGCGCCGACACGCACGCTGTCTTCCTGGGTCACGATAAACTTGATGCCGTCGAGATTAGCGGGCCCCTGCTGCGCCAGGTTTTTCGGTCCCCACTGGTAGTCTTTGCGGGCTTCGAGCGTCACTTCACGTCCCAGCTTCTCGTCCTTCACCACAAACGGGCCGGAACCGATGATGTGGCGGGCATCTCCCAGCTCTTCGAAGTTGCGCTTTAGCGTGCTGAGCGAGACCAGACCCGAGCCAATGGTGGCGGTGCCCTGCAGGAACCCCGGCGACGGTTTTTTGAAGTAGAACTTCACGGTCAGCGGGTCGATGACTTCGCTGCGATCGTAGTTATTGATCACTTCTGACACCGGCAGGCGCTGCGCCTTATTGCCTGAACCGTAGGTATCAAAGTTTTTCGCCACGGCGTTGGCGTCCAGCGGCGTGCCGTCGGAGAAGGTGATGCCGGGACGAAGCTTAAAGGTGTATTCGGTTTTATCGGCGTTGGTGGTCCAGCTTTCTGCCACCCAGGGTTCGACCTGCAGCGTCTTTGGGTTCTGCCACGTCAGTTTGTCGGTGATTTGATTCAGAATGCCGCCGTTCGGGTAAAAGCCACCGGCAGGCGGATAGAGGTTGGTGTGCGCCTGTTGCTCCAGATAAATCAGCGTGCCGCCTTTGACGGGCGCATCTGCTGCCCAGGCTGCGGTTGTCGCCAGAATCAGCGCCGTCAGCAGCGGCAGACGAAATGGGGTTTGCATGGTGAATTCCTTTGTTATCTTCTTGTTAGCGTCGGATTCATCATCGGGCGCGGGGGAAAACAAGGGAACAAAGGAATTAAGATAAGGATTGCCGGAAAATGGCTATAAAAAAACCGCCCCAGCGAGGAGCGGTAATGAAAAATGAACGATTATGAACGTAGGTCGATCACCATACGGCCGCGGATCTGGCCCTGTTCCATCTCTTTAAAGATGGCGTTGATGTCCTCGATTGGACGCATCGTGACTTTCGGCACCACCTTACCTTCAGCGGCGAACTGGAAAGCTTCCTGCAGATCCTGACGGGTGCCGACCAGGGAACCTACCACCTGGATGCCGTCCAGCACCAGACGCGGAATGTCGAGGCTCATCGCTTCCGGCGGCAGGCCAACCGCGACCACGCGGCCACCGGCACGCACGGCGTCAACGGCTGAGTTAAAGGCCGCTTTTGCGACGGCAGTAACGACTGCGGCATGCGCGCCGCCGGTTTTCTCCTGCACAATTTTCGCGGCGTCTTCGCTGCGGGAGTTGATGGTTAAATCCGCACCCATGCTGGCCGCCAGCTTCAGCTGTTCGTCGTTAACGTCGAGAGCGATTACCTTGGCGTTAAAGACGTTTTTGGCGTACTGCAGCGCAAGGTTGCCCAGACCGCCCAGACCATAGATTGCGATCCACTGGCCCGGTTTAATACCCGACACCTTCACCGCTTTGTAGGTGGTGACGCCAGCGCAGGTGATGCTGCTGGCCGCAGCGGATTCCAGACCGTCCGGCACTTTTACGGCGTAGTCAGCGGTGACGATGCACTCTTCCGCCATGCCGCCGTCAACGGAGTAACCGGCGTTTTTCACGTCGCGGCACAGGGTTTCGTTGCCGGTATTACAGTATTCGCAGTGGCCGCAGCCTTCGAAAAACCAGGCCACGCTTGCGCGATCGCCGACTTTCAGCGACTTCACGCCGGGGCCGACTTCTTTTACGATACCAATCCCTTCGTGGCCCAGGATAACCCCGGTTTTATCGCCAAAATCACCGTTCTTCACGTGGAGGTCGGTATGGCATACGCCGCAGCATTCCATCTTCAGCAGGGCTTCCCCGTGCTTTAGCGGGCGTAAGGTTTTTTCAGTGACATTAACCTGATGATCCTGAGTGACAACAGCAGCCTTCATGTGTATCTCCTTGTTCATGATGAGTATCTGCATAGCAGGTGTAATACCCCTCAAGGATTAGTGGTTTGGCGCTGTAATGCAAGGCAACGGCAACATAATGTCATTATTTAATCCATTTTCAGAATAAGAATACGGCGTTCCTCTAATAATTTAGGGGGAAAATACTGGCCCGACGAGAGACTCGCCGGGCGCAGACTTACAGCTGTGCCTCTATCTCCTCTATCTCTTTACGCCATTGCGCCTGCAGATGCGGCTTTTGATGCTTCGGCTTACGCGCCAGATCGTCTTCCAGCAGCGTTTCCAGCGCGACCAGCCGTTCGAGCAGATCGTCATACGGCGAGGGTTGAACCGTCGCAGCGTCGATGACGGGCGCGGTGGATGTCGCCAGCCCCGCGCTTTCACGCAGGCGCTCAAACACCGCTTCTGCATCGTGCCACTCGCTCAGCTTTCCCTCTTCAATCAGCCAGAAACGGTTGCAGCTTTGGCTAATTAACTGACGATCATGGCTGACCAGCAGCACGCCGCCTTCAAACTGCTGAAGGGTTTGCGCCAGCGCCTCTTTGCCTTCCATGTCGAGGTGGTTGGTCGGCTCATCCAGCATCAGCAGGCTATAGCGGGCAAGCGTCAGGCCAACGAACAGCAGGCGCGAGCGTTCGCCTCCGCTGAGCGTGCTGACCGTTTGCCCGTGACGCGCCCACGGGAAACCCGCGCTTATCAGCGCCATTTTGCGGTTCTGCGGATCCGGTGCGAAAGGCTCCAGCGCGTCGAGCAGCGTGGCGTTGTCCGCAAGCTGGTGAAGCGTCTGGTCGTAATAGCCTGGCGACACGCGCGGATGGATTTTCAACCCGCTTTCTGCGGACTCATCGGCAAACTGTTGCCAGATAAGCCTCATCAGCGACGATTTGCCGCAGCCGTTACGACCGACAATCGCCACGCGATCGCCGCTTTTTAGCCGCGCCATTTCGATTTTGAACAAGGCCGGCAGGCCTGGCGCAGGAGGCACATCGAGGTTTTCCATCTCCAGCAGACGGTCGGCCCGCAGCGCGTCGCCGCGCAGGGTTAACGTCCACTGGCTGCCTGCCGTGAGCGCCGTCTGGCTCTCCTTCAGCCGTTCGACCTGTTTTTCCATCTGTTTTGCTTTGCGGGCCAGGTCTTCGTTGTCGTAAACCTTGCCCCAGGTCGCCAGCCGCTTCGCGCTGGCGGTCACGCGGTCGATCTCCTTTTGCTCCGCCTTGTGGCGCTGCGCGTCGCTTTCATCCTTTGCTTCAAGCGCCTTGCGGGCGGCCGTGCAGGGAAGGGCGAAGTAGTGCAGCGTTTTATCGCGCAGGATCCAGCTGCCGTTAGTGACGGCATCCAGCAGCTGTCGGTCATGGGAGACCAGCACGAAGCTGCCTGACCAGTTCTGCAGAAAGTGTTCTAGCCAGAGCATGGTCGGCAAATCAAGGTGGTTGCTGGGTTCATCGAGCAGGAGCAGATCCGGCTCATGAATCAGCGCCCGCGCCAGCAGCAGGCGCGTGTGCTGTCCGCCGCTCAGCGTGGCGGATTGCAGCATCATATCCTGCGGCGTGAAGCCCATGCTCGCCAGCAGCGTTTCGGCTTTCCAGCGCAGGCTATCGCGCTCGGCAAAAGGCAGCTGTGCGAGTACGGCATCCAGCATGGTCAGCGGGAAAATGGCGTCCGGGAGATGTTGCTCAACGCGCGCCATCAGGCAGTGCCCGGCCAGCGCGACCGTACCGACAGCGGGGGAGTCAGTGCCGTCCAGCACCTTCAGCAGCGTGCTTTTGCCGCAGCCGTTGTCGCCCAGCAGGCCAATGCGGTCGCCTTTTTTCAGCGTAAAGGAGAGTGAGTCGAAGAGCGTGCCAAACGCCGTATCAACGCGTAAAGATTGTGCAGTGAGTAAAGTGCTCATTGTTGCTTACCCAAGAGTTACAGGCATGTTTATGCCTCGTCAAACATCGCTGACGATAACTCAGTAAGCCCGAGAGAAGGGATTTCAGGGGTTGGTGTCTTCGCTCAAGCAGAAGTTATCGCAGCACGATACCGATAACGCTTGAGCTGGTGCGATCACCAAATGTATGTGAAACATTGAAAATTTCACAGTACAGCATAATTGGCCTCCTTATATATTCAGTAGGTTAATGGATGAAGGGAGTGTAGCGGGGGAAAAGGGGTTTGGCTAGTGGGGGACGAATCTAATTCCCTCTCCCGAAGGGAGAGGGACCGGTCGTAATGAATTAAATCGAGGTACGGCGATAGCTGCGGTATTCAGGTTTCCAGAAGTTGTCGTCGATGGCCTGCTGCAGCGCGTCGGCAGAGGTTTTCACCGCCACGCCCTGCTGCTGCGCCATTTTACCTACCGCAAACGCGATAGCGCGCGACACCTTATGGATGTCTTTCAGCTCCGGCAGCACCAGCCCTTCACCGTTGTTGACCAGCGGCGAGTAGCCCGCGAGGGTTTCGCTCGCCGACATCAGCATCTCATCTGTAATGCGGGACGCGCCGGAGGCGATCACGCCCAGACCAATACCCGGGAAGATGTAAGAGTTGTTGCACTGGGCGATCGGATAGGTTTTATCCTTCCACACCACCGGGTCGAACGGGCTGCCGGTCGCAACCAGCGCGTTACCTTCGGTCCAGGCGATGATGTCCTGCGGCGTCGCTTCCACGCGGGAGGTCGGGTTGGAAAGCGGCATCACGATAGGGCGTTCGCAGTGCTTGTGCATCTCGCGAATGATCTCTTCGGTGAAGAGGCCGGTTTGCCCGGAAACGCCGATCAGAATATCCGGCTTCACGTTGCGCACCACGTCCAGCAGGGAAAGGACTTCGTTGTCGGTATCCCAGTTTTTCAGGTTCTCGCGCTTCTGCACCAGCTTGTTCTGGAACGGCAGCAGGTTCGGCATAGCGTCGGTCAGCAGGCCGAAACGGTCAACCATAAAGACGCGGGAGCGGGCCAGCTCTTCGCTTAAGCCTTCGCGCTGCGTCTGGGCGATGATCTGCTCGGCGATGCCACAGCCCGCAGAGCCTGCGCCCAGGAAGACGATTTTCTGGTAGCTCAGCTGGCTGCCTGCTGCGCGGCTGGCGGCGATAAGCGTACCCACGGTCACGGCTGCGGTGCCCTGGATGTCGTCGTTAAAAGAGCAGATTTCATCGCGATAGCGGTTCAGCAGCGGCATCGCGTTTTTCTGCGCGAAGTCTTCAAACTGCAGCAGAACGTCCGGCCAGCGGTGCTTCACGGCCTGGATGAAGTCGTCGACAAACTGATAGTACTCGTCGTCGGTAATGCGCGGATGGCGCCAGCCCATATAGAGCGGATCGTTGAGCAACTGCTGGTTGTTGGTCCCGACGTCCAGCACCACCGGCAGGGTATACGCCGGGCTGATGCCGCCGCAGGCGGTGTAGAGAGAGAGTTTACCTATTGGGATCCCCATCCCGCCAATGCCCTGGTCGCCGAGGCCGAGAATACGTTCGCCGTCGGTCACCACAATCACTTTGATATTGTGGTTCGGCACGTTCTGCAGAATATCGTCCATGTTGTGACGGTTCTGATAGGAGATGAAAACCCCGCGTGAACGACGGTAGATCTCTGAGAAACGCTCGCAGGCCGCACCCACCGTCGGGGTGTAGATCACCGGCATCATCTCTTCGAGATGGTTCTGCACCAGGCGATAGAAGAGGGTTTCATTGGTGTCCTGAATGTTGCGCAGGTAGATGTGCTTGTCGATTTCGGTTTTGAAACCCTGATACTGGATCCACGCACGCTCCGCCTGTTCTTCAATGGTTTCAACCACTTCTGGCAGTAAACCCAGCAGGTTAAAGCTGCTGCGCTCTTCCATGCTGAAGGCGCTGCCTTTGTTGAGCAGGGGGAATTCGAGTAAAACCGGTCCGGCGTATGGGATGTATAAGGAACGATGTTTTTTCAGTTTGTTGTCCATGTCACTCACTCTTTTTATGAAGATCCGTCCCTGACACTGCTGTTTGTCATCTTTCTGGCCTGTGCGATGGGGTGCGGTCAGGCGGTATTATAAAGGAGCTAAATATTAATTACCGCAACACATAAACAAAAACACCATCGGGATTACCGATGGTGTTCTGGATCTCAGTCTGGAACTTACTTGCCGGCGTGGCGTTTTCTGCCGGTGGCGTGCGTGACCTGCGTTTCGTGGTCGCCTTCAATCACCACTTTACGCTGATTTGAAAGCTTGTAGTTCAGTCCCAGAATATGGCGTGCCTGACGGTTCGATTTCATGTTAACTCCTCAATCCTGTTGATAGTTTTAAGGACCAGTTTGCTTACGCAAACGAAATGTAACCCCTTAGGTTGCAGATCCAGCTTAGCAGGTTTTTACAAGGGTGCGTTTTGCCCGCTGACGACGTAGTTAATAGTCTGCTGGTAGATGTCACTGAGGATGTCATTATCCGTGGATTCCACCCATTTGGTCAGTTCCATCAAAATGTCATCTTCAGTCACAGCACCGTGCTCGGCGTGAAGACCCTGCGCAATCGCGTTAACGAGTTCAGGTTGTGCTGCTGCGGTATTAGCCGGGTAATAAGTAAACATGCTGCCTCCGTGTCGTTGTCTGTTTAATGGTACGGCTCGCAAAAAATTTAATTCATAAACAGAATGGCAAATATTTTCCCGGTTGTGGTTCAGATTCATCTTAGAAATAAAAATGACATAAGTGCATGCTTTTATGCACTTTTAAAAGGTGTGGCTATATCGACGGGTAACGGCGGGGATATTTTGGCGGGGCTCCTGCTATCGCGGAAATATAGCAGGAGCCGTTTTTAAATTACCACTTCATTTCGCCAGTATTCACTTTGGCGCTTAATTCCAGCGAGCTTTCATCAGCCAGGCCCGGATACTGTTTTTTCAGGGTATTGATAACGCCTGCGGAATCTTTATGCGCGGCTAAAGCCTTTTCAAAGCGCTGCAGATAGTCGCGGGTAAACTCAATCGCGCCAGTACCCGCTGGTGGGGTGCCCAGATAGTGGCCCGGGATCACGCGCTCAGGTTTATGCGCGGCCATATTCTCCAGCGTTTCCTGCCACTGCTTGCGGCTTTCCGGCGTCTGGGTGTCTGCCGTCCAGACGTGAATACCCCAGGCTACCCCGGTGCCGCCGAGGATCGTTTTTGCTGACGGGATCCACACATAGGCCGCGTAGCTGTCTGGCTGCTCGATATCGACCTTTTCCCCGTCAACCATGAACGTGGTGGAGGCAAGCACCTGCGGGACAACCAGCTCCGTTGGCGCGCCGTCCTTCATCTGCGGCCCCCAGAAGGCGAGCTTGGCGTCTTTGGTGGCTTTAATATGGTCAACCACATGCTGTGTGGCCACCACTTTGGCATTCGGGAAGGCTTTGACCAGCGGCTGCAGGCCAAAATAGAAATCCGGATCGCCGGAGGTGATCACAATCTTATTCAGGGTTTTACCGCTGCGGCGGATTTTTTCTACCAGCGCTTCGCCATCCTTGACGCTGAACTGCGCGTCAAACAGCACCGCCTCTTTCGGGCCGGAAACCAGCGTGGAGGAGACCGGGAAAATGCCTTTTTCCTGCGGGTTATAGGTATCGATGGTCAACGGCGCGGCAAAAATCGCCGGCGTGAAAAGGCTGGAAAGCAGGGCAAGGTGAGTGAATTTCATGCTGTTGTCTCTGTTGTTCAGGAATGTCTCTATTGTACGGATATTCGCATTTGCCAGAATTCCTGAAACAAGACATGCTTAGTTTCATAAATCGAGCAAATGGAGCTTTTATGGATCGCGTTATCGCCGCTCAGGTCTACAACCGGATATGCGAGCTGGGCAGTTTGAGCGCGGCGGCCCGCGCGTTGGGCATTTCCCGACCGATGGTGAGCCGCTACCTTGAACAAATGGAGAAGTGGGCGGGAACGCGGCTGGTAAACCGCTCCACGCGCAAGCTGACGCTGACCGCGGCAGGGGAAAAGGTGCTGCAAAAAACGCGGACGCTCTCGCAGATTTCGCAGGAAATCGAGGGCCAGTCGGAGAAAGATCTGCCGTCCGGCACGCTGCGGGTGGCCTGCGCCCATTTTACCGCCATGCACCTGATTGCGCCGGTCCTGCCCGGTCTGCTCTTGCGCTACCCGCAGCTGCGCATCGAGCTGGACGTGAATAACCACCCGGTCAGCCTGGTGGGAGAGCGCATTGATGTCGCCGTGCGCATTACCGACAACCCCGAACCCGGCATGATTGCCCGCCGGCTGGGGGAATGTCGCTCGGTGCTCTGCGCCTCGCCGGCGTATCTGGCACAGCACGGTATCCCCGTCAGCCCCGAAGAATTAGCGCAGCACAACTGTCTGCACTACAGCTTTTTCGCCGGGCAGTCCTGGCACTTTCTGACGCCGGAAGGGGAAAACCTGAGCGTGGCCGTCAGCGGCAACCTGAGCGCCAGCATCTCTTCGCTGTTGATGGACGCGGCGATTAAGCACTGCGGCATCGCTATGCTGCCGGAGCGCGAAGCGTCTGCCGCGCTGGAACTGGGATTACTGGTGCCGGTGCTGGAGGCGCTTGAGCCGAAACCGCTTGCCATCCATGGCATTTATCAGTCCCGGGAATACCAGCCTGCCGCGCTGCGCGTGTTCCTTGACGAAGTGTCGCGCTACCTGGCATAAGAAGGGATTACTTCGCCTTTAGCCAGGGAGACGTCGTGCTCCAGAAAATAATATCGGCACCGAGATAACTTTCGCCGAAGCGGACAAATTCCGCTTTGGTGAACGGTTTTCCGGTCTGAGGATCCTTATAGGTCAGGGTCGGTTCCTGAACCGCCATGGCGATGAGCGGCAGCGTCTGTTTATTTTTATTAAAGAAGGGATAGGCATTCTTCATGTGTGCCTTGCGGTTGGGAACAATGTCCGGCCCACCCAGGCCGATATTGTTGGCGCTGGCATACGCAAACAGACGCCCCATGTAGTTGTGGTCATTATCCCATTCGCACGGCCAGAAGTTCACGTACTGCACCACGTGTGATTTCTGAAAAGCCTTTCGCGCAAAGGCCAGGTTTTCCATTTCACCCGCGAAATAGCTGTCGCAGGTAAATCCGGCGGGCGGATTTTTTCCGTCGATATCAATGGCGGTTTCGGGCAGGTTTACACCATACACCTCGCCATCAAAGCGTTTCGCGAGGGCGGCCAGCAGCGCCTGATAGCGCTGGCGTACGGCAGGATCCCACTGACGCGCCACCCACCCTGAACCGACCGGCTTGCCTTCGCCGGGGTTATCGAACTGCGGCGCAATCCCGCCACCGTACTGCGTGTCGCGCATCAGATAGTCCGGAACGTAGCGGGCGTCCGGCTCAAAGAAACGATCCTGGATTTGAATGAAGAGCTTTTTTCCGGCGGCATTTACACGCGCCAGATCCTGTTCAATCCGCGAGAAGTCATAGCTGTCCTTCTCGGGTTCCAGCAGGCGCCAGTTGTAAACGATCTGCACGCCGCCGATATCGCTTCGCGCAACGAGCGGAAACGCTGCGTCGAGATCGCCAGAGCTGGTATAGATAAAGTTCTCCGGCGTTTTCGCCAGTGAAGAGAGCGACAGAGCCAGCGTGGTCACGGCAACGGCCATCCTGATTTTTAGCGCCATATCATTATCCTTTTTGTTGGTACAGCAGGTGAAAGTCCCGGAATTGTCTGTGTTCCAGGGAGGGGCAGATGCGTAGTCTATACTTAACCCTTTGTAAGCCAAAAGGAGAGCAAGAATGACTATTCATAAGCACGGTTCGGCACACTGGTCTGGCGACATTAAGCGCGGAAAAGGAACGGTTTCCACCGAGAGCGGCGTTCTCAATCAGCAGCCTTATGGTTTCAATACCCGCTTTGAGGGTGAAAAGGGGACCAACCCCGAAGAGCTGATTGGCGCGGCACATGCGGCCTGCTTCTCAATGGCGCTGTCGCTGATGCTCGGGGAAGCGGGCTATACCGCCGATTCCATTGATACTACCGCGGACGTCTCTCTGGATAAAACCGACGGCGGCTTCGCCATCACTAAGGTTGCCCTGAAAAGCAAGGTAACCGTTCCCGGCATCGCCCCGCAGCAGTTCGACGGCATTATTCAGAAAGCAAAAGCGGGCTGTCCGGTCTCGCAGCTCCTGAAAGCTGAGATTACGCTGGACTATAAGCTTAACTAAGCCCCAGCCGGGTTCGCGCCCGGCTACCCCTTCAGCGCGGCGGGGAACACCTCCGCCAGCCAGGCGATAAATACCTTCAGCCTGTGCGTCAAATGCCGGTTCTGCGGGTAAACCACATGAAACGGATAGGCGGCAGGGCGCCAGTCGCCCAGGATCGCCGCCAGCGTTCCCGCCTGCAAATACGACTTTGCCGAATACTCAAAGGTTTGAACGATCCCCAGCCCCGCCGCGGCAGCCGCCAGATGGGCATTACTTTCATTGACGCCGAGATAGTGCGGAATGTTGATTTCCAGCGCCTCGCCGTTCTGCCGGAAGCGAAACGGAAACGGCCGTCCGGTGACGGGAGATAGATAGCTAATCAGCTTGTGGCCGTTGCGCAGCTCCTGCGGATAGGCCGGGACGCCGTGATTTTTCAGGTAACCCGGCGTCGCGCAGGTGACCATTTCGGCGTTACCGAGATGACGGGCGATGAGGGTCGAGTCGTCCAGGGGCCCGCCGCGGATCACGCAGTCTACGTTACCGCTGATGAGATCGACCGGCCGGTCGGCCACGCCAAGGTCGATGCGGATATCCGGGTAGCGCTGCATAAATTCCGGAAGCAGGGGAATGAGCACGTCCCGGGCGGTGGACCCTCCCACGTCAACCCGCAAATGCCCTTTTGGCGTCGCGCGGGAAACGCGAAACGAGGTGTCGATATCTTCGATATCAATCAGCACCCTGAGCGCTTTTTCATAGTATTCCATCCCTTCAGGCGTCGCGACCACCCGGCGAGTGGTGCGGTGCAGAAGGCGTATCTCCAGGTGCGACTCAAGCGATTTGACCAGCTTGCTCAGCGTGGCGATCGGCATATTCAGCGAGTCCGCCGCGCGGGTAAAGCTGCCAGACTCCACGACCCGCGTAAAGGCGCGCATCGCCATGAGCTGGTCCATAATGACCTCGAATTATTTCTGTGTGTGAATAGTCATTTTCATTTTTGCCTGTTTTTCACTAATGCCGCAAGGGCTAAAGTTTGTTCAACGCGAGCGAAAGCGCGCACCGCAAACACAACAAAAGGTAAATGACATGAACACGACTCTCTCAGGAAAAATCGCACTGGTCACCGGCGGCAGCACCGGTATTGGTCTTGCCACGGCGCAGGAGCTGGCGGCGCAGGGCGCGAAGGTTTATATCACCGGTCGTCGTCAGGCCGAACTGGACGCCGCGGTAGCAGAGATTGCTTCTGACGCCGTGGGCATTCGCGCGGACGTTTCAAAGCTTGCCGACCTGGATGAGGTTTATGCCCGGATAGCCAAAGATGAAGGCCGTCTTGATATCCTGTTCGCCAATGCCGGTGGCGGCGATATGCTGCCGCTGGGCGCGATCACCGAAGAGCAGTTTGACCGGATTTTTGGCACCAACGTCCGCGGAGTGCTGTTCACGGTGCAGAAGGCGCTGCCGCTGCTCTCCGCCGGATCGTCGATTATTCTGACCGGCTCGACGGTGTCCATTAAAGGGACGGCCAACTTCAGCGTCTACAGCGCCAGTAAGGCCGCCGTGCGCAACTTTGCCCGCTCCTGGGCGCTGGATTTGCAGGGCCGCGGGATCCGCGTCAACGTGGTGAGCCCGGGCCCGATCAAAACGCCAGGTCTCGGCGATCTGGTGCCGGAAGAACACCGTCAGGGGCTGTACGACGCGCTGGCCGCCCAGGTACCGCTGGGGCGCTTAGGCGCGCCGGGCGAGGTGGGTAAAGCGGTGGCGTTTTTGGCCTCCGACGCGGCCAGCTTTATTAACGCCATCGAGCTGTTTGTGGACGGCGGAATGGCGCAAATCTAATCCAGACTGCGCCAGCATCGGACGTTACGGCCCTCGCGTGAGGGCTGTAGCGGCTGCGGGCGTTCACACCCCTGCGTTGCCATCGGGCAACGGTCGCGGAAAAAACAGCCTTCGGGCAGATGACGGTTGCCGGGAAGTTCCGTTTTGCGTAACGCCAGATTTTCATCCAGCGGTTCACCGGTGCGGGGAACCGAGTCGAGCAGCAGACGGGTATAGGGATGGCGCGGCTCGCAAAGGACCTGCGCGGCGCTGCCCAGCTCCACAATCTGCCCAAGGTACATCACCGCCACCCGGTCGCTCATGTGTCTGACCACCGAGACGTTATGCGAGATTAACACGTAGGTCAGATTACGCTGCTGTTGCAGGTTCACCAGCAGGTTGAGGATCTGCGCCTGCACGGAGATATCCAGCGCGCTGGTGGGTTCATCAAGCACGATAATATCGGGATCGGACGAGAGCGCCCGGGCGATGGCGATGCGCTGGCGCTGGCCGCCGGAGAAGGCGTGGGGAAGCCTGTCGAGGTATTCCGGGCGAATGCCCACCTGCAGCGCCAGATCCTCCGCCAGCTGACGGCGCTCGCGCTCGCTGCTGCGTTTTTGCACCCACACCGGCTCGGTGATGATGCGCCAGACCGGCAATCGCGGATCGAGCGAGGAGAGCGGATCCTGAAACACCATCTGCATGCCGCCCGCGTGGTGCGCCCGCTGGCACGCGCCGGTGCTGGGCTTAAGCATGCCCATCAGCAGCTGGGCCAGCGTGCTTTTCCCGCAGCCGGATTCCCCGACGATACCCAGCGTTTCCCCCCGATGGATCTGAAGATCGAGCCCGTTGAGGGCATGGACCTGTTCCGTTACCCGGCCCAGCCAGTTTTTGCGCGCCGCAAAGTTCACGTGCACGCTATCCAGTTCCAGCAGTACATCAGACATGGTGTTTCTCCCGTTGTGGATACCAGCAGGCAGCCTGTTGGCCCTCTGCACCGTTGGGCTGTAAGCGCGGCGTTTCGCTGCATTTCGCCCCGGCGGCAAAGCAGCGCTCGCGGAAGGCGCAACCCTGCGGAAGCTGGCTGAGGTTGGGCACCGTACCGGGGATGGCGGGAAGCAGGTCGCGCGGCTGACCGTTTTCCGGCGCGCACCGCAGAAGGCCGATGGAGTAGGGATGCACGGGTCGGTGGATCAGCGTTTGCGTGGCACCGCTCTCGATCACGCTCCCGGCATACATCACGTACATTCTGTCGCAGAGCTGCGACACCACGGCCATATCGTGGCTGATAAATAACACCGAGGTCCCGCTGGCCCGCGCCTTATGCTTCAGCAGGCGCAGCACCTGGAGCTGGACGGTGACGTCCAGCGCGGTGGTCGGTTCGTCGGCGATAATCAGCTCCGGCTCGCAGGAGAAGGCAAGGGCGATCATCACCCGCTGGCGCATGCCGCCGGAGAGTTCAAACGGATAACGCTCCATGACCTGCTTCGCGTCCGGGATTTGCATCTCTTCCAGCAGGGTAATCGCCTTCTGCTGTGCCTCGCGCCGCGAAAGCGGCTGATGCTGGCGGATCACCTCCACCATCTGTTTGCCAATCCGCCGCGTCGGGTTGAGGGCGGTCATCGGCTCCTGAAAAATCATCGCCACTCGGGCACCGCGCCACTGGCGAAGCTGCTTCTCGGACGCCGTCAGGACGTTTTCACCGAGTAACTTCACCTGTCCGTGATGAATACGGTAGCTGCCCTCGGGCAGCAGCCGCATGGCGAGCATGGCGGTCACGGATTTACCCGAACCCGACTCGCCCACCACGCCGACGATTTCACCCCTGCCGATCTCCAGCGAAACGTGGTTCAGCGCGTGGACCTCACCGCGAAAAATCGGGAAGCTCAGGTGCAGGTCCTCAATACGTAATACCGGTTCGGTCATTACTGTTTTCCTCCCGATTTCGGATCCAGCAGGTCGCGGATACCGTCGCCAAACAGGTTAAAGCCTACGGCGGTAATCAAAATAGCCGCACCGGGAAAGGCGCAGTACCACCACTGGTCCAGGACGTAGTTACGGCCAACGGCCACCATCGCGCCCCATTCGGCGGTCGGCTGCTGCGCACCCAGGCCGATAAACCCCAGCGTGGCGGCCATCAGAATGGCGCTGCCGATGTCCAGCGAAGCCTGCACAATCAGCGGCGGCAGGGCGTTGCGCAGGATATGCCAGCGGATCAAATGCCAGCGGGACGCGCCAAACGTGCGGGCGGCCTGAACGTAGGTAAACTGGCGCACCACCAGGGTTTGCCCGCGCGCCAGGCGGACGTAAAACGGGATGCGGACAATCGCAATCGCCAGCATGGCGTTGAACAGGCTCGGACCGAGCGCGGCGGCCAGCGCCATGGTCAGCACCAGGGAGGGAATGGAGAGCATGATATCCATCACCCGCATGATGATGGCGTCGCCGCGCCCGCCCAGAACGCCGGAAAAACAGCCCAGCAGTGAGCCAATGCCGCCCGCAATCGCCACCACCGCCAGCCCGGCGGTAATCGACTGCTGGCTGCCCGTCAGCACGCGGCTGAACAGGTCGCGTCCCACCTCGTCGGTACCAAACCAGTGTTGTGCTGACGGCGCCTGCAGGCGGGCGGTCAGATCCAGCGCGTTCGGGTCATGCGGCACGATCCACGGTGAAGCCACCATCAGGAAGAGCATCGCAATCATAATGACGCCGCCAACGATCGTGAGCGGGCTTTGACGCAGCATCCAGAACAGCTTTGCCCAGTTGATGCGTCGTCCGGCGGTTTTAGCCGGGACGAGCGTTTCCTGCGTTAACATCATTCGGCACCTCCGCGCCCGATTCGCGGGTCAATCCACAGGTAAAGCAGATCGACCACCAGATTAACCAGCACGTAGGCCAGCGAAACGACGACGGCAAAGCCCATCACGGCAGGGAAATCGAGCGCCTGAATGGACGTCACCACCCAGGCGCCCATGCCCGGCCAGGCAAAGACGGTTTCGGTCAGCACGGCGCCGTAAAGCAGATCGCCCAGCGCCAGCCCGAGCACGGTAATGGACGGGATCATCGCATTCGGCAGGGCGTAGCGCAGGACGATGTACCAGCCGGGCAGCCCGCTGGCGCGCGCGGTGCGGATGTAGTCCTCGCTGAGCTGCTCCAGCATCGCCGAACGAACCTGGCGCGCTACGATCCCCAGGTGAACAAACGCCAGCGTCAGCGAGGGCAAAATCAGGTGCTGAAGCGCGTTGAAAAAGACCTCACCGTTGCCCTCGAGCAGTGCGTCCAGCAGATAAAAGCCGGTGACGTGCGTCGGCGGATCGAGCCAGTCGTCCAGCCTGCCGCCGCCCGGCAGGATCTGCAGGTGCCCGTAGAACAGCACGATGACGCCCAGCCCGAGCCAGAAGGCCGGCGTGGAGATCCCGGTCATCGCCATTAAACGCACCAGGTGATCCAGCCAGCGGTTGCGGTACACCGCCGACAAAATCCCCAGCGGCACGCCGATGACCAGCGCCAGCAGTAGAGAACAAAAGGCCAGCTCCAGCGTGGCGGGGAAAAGGGCCTTCAGGTCTTCCGCGACCGGGCGTCCGGTACGGATAGACGTGCCTAAATCGCCGTGGGCAAGAGCGTCCACGTAGCGGCCAAACTGAACATACAGGGGCTGGTCCAGCCCTAGCTGCTGGCGGATGTTCTGCACGATTTCGTCGCTGGCGCGGTCGCCGGCCAGCAGACGGGCCGGATCGCCGGGGATCAGGTGTGAAATAATAAAGGTGATAATACAGACACCGGCCACCACCAGGATTAACCCCCAGCAGCGCTGGCGCACTATGCTCCAGAACGTCATACGCTTTCCCCCGGCGAGAACCGTTATTTGCTCATGGTGGCGATGTTGAACACCTGCTCGAGCATCGGATTAAAGGTGAAGCCTTTGACCTCTTTGTTCATCGCCAGCTGGTAGTTTTTCTGGAACAGATAAACGTAGGCCGCCTCGTCGATAACCACCTTTTGCGCCTGCTGATAATCTTTGGTGCGTTCCGCCTGGTCGGTGGTTTTCAGCGCGGCCTGCAGGAGCGAATCGACCTCTTTGTTCTCATAGAACGAACGGTTGCCCGGCAGCCCTTTTTTGTCCGATTCAAACCAGTAGTTCATGAACATGTACGGGTCGGCAAAGTCCGGGCTCCAGTTGCCGATGGCAATGTCGTAATCGCCTTTTCCGACGCGGTCGCGCATGGTGGCATTGGCCAGTTTTTCCAGCTTGACGCTAATACCGATCTTGCCGAGGCTGGCCTGAGTGGAGAGGGCGATAGGCTCCCAGTTCGGGTCGTTATCCGAGTAGAGGAAGGTCAGGCTGGCGGGTTTGTCTTTGACCTTCTCCAGCGCCGATTTTGCTTTGGCCTCATCGAAGCTGTACTGCATTGCCGTGGCGTCAAAGCCCCACATGCCTTCCGGGATCGGGCCGCGCATCTGCTTGCCGTTGCCGCTCAGGATGCCTTTCACCATGCCCTGGTAATCCGTCGCCCAGGAGATGGCCCGACGTAAATCCACCTGATTGAGCGGCGCTTTGCTGTTGTTGAGATAGAGGTAAGTCACGCGCAGGGACGGGTATTCCGCGACGGCGACTTTGCCTTCCTGCTTCAGCGCTGCGAGCTGATCGACCGGCAGGGAATCGGCAATGTCAAGATCGCCGCGGGAAAGCTGCAGTCGGCGCGAGGCGCTCTCACCGATAATTTTCACCGATACGCGCTTAAAGTGCGGCTTTTCACCCTGCCAGTGAGGGTTAGGGACCAGAATCAGCTGCTGGCCTTTCTGCCAGCTTTTCAGCATAAACGGCCCGGAACCGGCGGTGTTTTGCGCCAGAAAACCGCGCGCATCGTCCGCCGCATTGGCCTTCAGCACCGCCGGGTTAATAATGGACGCCCCGTCGTTTGCCAGCGTGTAGAGGAAAGGCGCGAAAGGCTGGCTGAGGGTGAACTTCACCGTATGGTCATCGACGGCATCAACTTTCAGGTCTTTCGGGAAGGCTTCAGACGGCCCCTGGCCGAGCTTCAGCAGGCGCTCAAAGGAGAGTTTTACCGCCTCGGCGGTGACCGGCGTGCCGTCGGAAAATTTCGCGTTATCCGCCAGGGTAAAGGTCCACTCTTTCTGGTCTTCAGACGCCTTCCAGCCCGTCGACAGATCGCCTTCCACCTCGGTAGAGCCCGGCTTGTACTTGACCAGACGCTGGTAGGACGGATAGGTGACGGTCCAGTCGTTGTTATCAATGGTGATGGCAGGATCGAGCGTTTGCGGGTCGGCGGCTTTACCGATCGCCAGCATGTCTTTCGGAACGGCAGCCAGCGCCAGCGGGGCGCTCAGGGCCAGCGTGGCGGCGATCAGGGTCGAGACAAGCGATGTTTTCATGGCAGTGCTCCAGGTTTAAAGAGAAGTGTGCGTCAGGGGAAAACAGGCAAAACGGTCGTCAAGCAGCGGGTAGCTGGCGGCGTTCGGCAGTTCGAAGTGCCACCATTCGCTGCTGATACCGACAAAACCACCGCCGAACATGATGGCGTTCAACAGCAGACGGTTGCGCTGGGCGTGCGGCGGCACGGAAGGGTGATACGGATGCGAGCGGTCGTGCATTTCGTCAAAACCGGCACCCATATCCAGCACGGCGTTATGTTCATCCATCAGGGTGACGTCGATGGCCGTACCGCGGCTGTGATTGGAGCCAATCGCCACGTCGACCACGTATTCCGGGTTCGGGCAGGCATCCCACAGCTGGGCCTGCGCCTGCTGCGGCCGATAGGCGTCGTACACCACCAGCTTCAGCCCGGCCAGCGAGGCAATGCTGATGGCTTTTGCCAGCGCGGTGGCGGCATCGGTATGCAGCAGGCACAGCGCCTCCTGATAGATCGGACGGCCGGTGATGTTGTCGGCGGTGGCGTATTTCAGATCGATATGCAGCGTGGGAAACGTCTTCGCCACATCAATCAGTTCACTCTCTTCGGGCATAGCTCCGCTCCTTTAGCGTTCGAATTGACCAAACTCTTGTTGTAATTGCCGGTTTACCGCCAGACGCGCCGGGAGCGCATCACCCAGCGCTTCCACCACGCCCGACAGCAGCAGGTTGAACAGACAGCTCACGGGGGCAAGCGAATCCCAGAAGTGACCGGTATCGGTTTTCACCTGCAGTAAATCCATCGGGTAATCCCGCGCCCACGGGCACCAGATGTCGGTGATTAAGGCCAGCGGAATGCCTTTCTCGCTGGCGACGCGGCAGTACTGACGGGCCATCGCGGAGTAGGTGCGCGTATCGGTCAGCACGACGTACGGGTGTGAAAACCCCGAGTTGAGGGATTCCACCCAGCTGCCGGAAGCGCCTTCTGAATAGCTCACGCGCGGGCGGAGGTACTCGAGGTGGCTGAAGAAGGCGTTGGCAATCCCGCGCGTGGACTGGATCCCCAGCACGAACACCGCGTCGGCGTGGGCGAGGTTGTGCACCACCTGACGGAAGGCGTCCGTTTGCGCCAGCTGGTACACCTGCGTGATGGCATCCACTTCCAGCGACAGGGCATGCTGAAGGCGGCTGGAAAGGGGGCGCTGCTGCTGCCAGGAGTCCAGCCGCTCGTTCATACCCCAGGGCTGATACGGATCTCGCAGGCTCTTTTTGGCATCTTCCAGGTTGCGATACCCCAGCTTGCGCAGGAAGCGTCCGACGGTAATTCCGCTGGTCCCGCTCGCCTGACCGATGCTCTCCGCCGTTTCAAACGGGATTTGCGCGGCGTGCGCCAGCAGCCAGCTTCCGACCCGCTTTTCGCTGGGCGTGAGCTGGCTGAACGTCGCTTCGATACGGCTTAACACCTCAGGTTTCGTCGTCATACCGCCTCGCTGTTAACAGGCTGTCAATGGCCGAATTTTTGTTACCTGGTTAACAATGCATGACGCGTGCCATGTTCACAGGGCGGGTGAAACCCGCTGTGCAGTAAACTTCATGCAATATTTGTTTAACCAATGATCAACATTTGTGCAGCGTAGTTCACTTTTGGTGCACTGTCTGACGCGGCAGGTATGAATTTGGTGAATACGTCAGTCCGTTCACATTTTTGATAAGATAGATGTACTGTGAATATAAAAGGGATCCCGGCATGGCAAATCTGCCCTGGCGAGTCAGCGTGCGCCTGATGGCGCTTGCAAAGAAAATAGGGATTGTCGTCGGGATCGTACTGGTCGTCCTGCTGGCGGTTAGGGTCTATCTCTCGCAGCAGGGACCGGAACTGCACCTCTGGCATACCTGGCGGGCCGATGAGATGTCCGTGCGCGAGATGGATAACGCCAATTTTGCCGGGTATATCGCCCGGGAAAACGCCATTTTCGCCGATCTTGATAATGCGGTGACGGCGAAAACAGAGGGCGAGGAACGCACGCCGTTAAACCGCTATTATCGCCAGAGCCTGGTGTGGCCGGGACAGTTTACGCCCGATGCCAACCGCTCCTTTGTGCTGATGCCTGCCGGAAAGCCGCGCGGCGCGGTGGTGCTGCTGCACGGTCTGACGGACTCGCCTTACAGCGTCCGACGCCTTGCGGTGAACTATCAACAGCACGGCTTTGTGGCCGTGGTCCCGCGCCTGCCCGGGCACGGCACCGCGCCCGGCGCGCTGACGGACGTTGACTGGGAGATGTGGCTCGCGGCGACGCGTCTTGCGGTGCGGGAGGCCACGCGTCTGGCGGGCGAGGCTGCGCCTTTGCATCTGGTGGGTTACTCCAACGGCGGGGCGCTGGCGATGAAATATGCCCTCGATGCGCTGGACGCGCCTTCTCTGCGTAAACCGCAGCAGGTGATACTGCTCTCACCGATGATTGGCGTGACGGCCTTTGCGAGGTTTGCCGGTTTCGCCGGGTTACCGGCGCTGCTGCCGGCGTTTGCCAAAGCGGCGTGGCTGAATATCTCTCCGGAATATAACCCGTATAAATATAACTCGTTCCCGGTGAACGCCGCCCGCCAGTCATGGCTTCTGACGAAGGCCCTGCAGGAGCAAATCGGCCGCGAGGCGCGTGACAACAGGCTGGCGAATTTGCCGCCGATCCTGGCGTTCCAGTCGGTCATGGATTCCACGGTCAGCACCCGCGCGGTGGTGACCGGCCTGTTTGACCAGCTTCCGGCAAACGGCAGCGAGCTGGTGGTGTTTGACATCAATCAGGCAGCCAGCTTCCGTCCGCTGTTCAAACCGTCGTCGTGGACGGCAACTTCGGCGCTGCTTCCGGTTGCGCAGAGACGTTACGGTGTCACGATTATTACCAATGCCAGCGAGCATAGTTTCTCGACGGTGGCGAAAATCACTCCGGCAGGCAGTACCCGGGAGACGGTCGTGCCGCTTGCGCAGGCCTGGCCGCAGGATGTCTATTCGCTGTCGCACGTTGCGGTGCCGTTCCCGCCGGATGACGATCTCTATGGCCGTGAGCCTGGGGTGAAAAACCGCTACGGCATCAGCCTGGGGACAATTGCGCTCTGGGGCGAAACCTCCGTGTTGAGCGTCGGAAAAGAGGCGCTGATGCGGGTCACCTCGAACCCGTTTTACGACTATATGCAGGAGAGGATCGACAGCCGAATTGGCAACGGGGAAAAGTAACGTTCCCCTGTGGTGTGAATATGTTAGGTCGCATTGATTAAGTATGTTAAATAGTAACTTCAAGGCACCTCTCTTTCTCATCGGAACCCATTTTTGTGCTGACGACTCTGATTTACCGAAGCCAGTTGAATTTATCCCGCCCCTCCACCGAGCTGCGGGAACTGGTGGAGCGCGCCCGGATCCGCAATGCCAGTCTGAATATCACCGGGGTTCTGCTCGCAAAAGGCAGTGACGTGCTGCAAATACTCGAAGGGTCGGAAGAGAGCGTGCTTAAGCTGTTCCATAAAATCCGTGACGACAAGCGGCACAGTGGAGTGGTTGAGCTGATGCGGGACTATGGCCCGCGCAGACGCTTCGAAAACGTCGGTATGCTGCTGTTCGATCTGCAGACGCAGTCACCGAAAGAGGTGCTGCAGTCGGTTCTGAATTACAGCAAGCTGGAAAGCTATCTCACATCCGATGACCGGGTGTTCAAATTTATCCAGACGTTTATCACGGGTAAACGTCCGGCCCTGTCGGGTGCACGCTACGTACCTGAAAAATGGACGCTTTCACCCGAGGCGTTGCCCTTTGGCGAACACCTGGGGCTGATGGCCAACCAAACCTGTCAGTTTGCGCTCCAGCCCATCGTTGAGCCCTCGGAAGGGAAGATCAGTTCGCTTGAAGCCCTTATTCGCGGCAACGAAGGCGGCAGCCCGGAGCATTTCTTCAGCGCCCTCGACCCGGACAAAATCTACGAAGTCGATCTCCAGACGAAAGCGTATGCCTTTGCTCTCGCGGAAAAGCTGGGCATTGGCAGCCATAAGATTGCGGTAAACCTGCTGCCTATGTCGCTGGTGAATGTCCCCAACGCCGTGGAATTTCTGGTCAGCGAGATAAAAAAACATGGCCTTCAGCCGGAGCAGGTGGTCATTGAAGTGACGGAAAGCGAGATGATCTCCGGCTTCAACCAGTTTAATAGCGCCATTAAGCAGCTTCGCGGTGAGGGGATTGGCCTGGCGATCGATGATTTCGGTTCCGGCTATGCTGGTCTTTCGCTGCTGACCCGCTTCCAGCCGGATAAAATTAAGATCGACCGGGAGATAGTCAGCGATATCCACCTCAGCGGTCCGAAGCAGGCGATTGTGCGCTCAATCGTCAGCTGTTGCTCCGATCTCGAAATTACCCTGGTGGCCGAAGGGATCGAGAAGATAGAGGAGTGGTGCTGGCTCGAGTCTGCCGGGATCCGCCGCTTCCAGGGCTTTCTGTTTGCCCGCCCGCAGCTTAATGGCGTCGGTGATATTCACTGGCCGCATCTGGTGCGTTAGCCAATTTTCCTCCCGCGTTATTTCCCCTTCGCCCTGCCTGTGTTTAAATAGCTAAAACGGTTTAACATAGTTTAGCTACGAGGATCACATGAAAAAAATCTGGGTACTTGGCGATGCGGTGGTGGATTTGCTGCCCGAAGGAGAAGGCAGATTGCTGCAGTGTCCCGGCGGCGCACCGGCAAACGTTGCGGTCGGTATTGCCCGGCTGGGCGGCCAGAGCGCCTTTATCGGCAGGGTTGGCGACGATCCCTTCGGGCGCTTTATGGCGAAAACTCTCGCTGACGAGCGGGTCGATGTGAAGTTTTTGCGCCTTGACCCGGCGCACCGCACCTCAACGGTGGTGGTCGATCTGGATGACCAGGGCGAACGCTCGTTTACCTTTATGGTGCGTCCGAGCGCCGATCTGTTTCTCGAATCCGCCGATCTGCCGATGTTCAGCGCCGGGGAGTGGCTGCACGTCTGTTCCATCGCATTAAGCGCAGAGCCGAGCCGTTCCGCGACGTTTGAGGCGATGGCCGCCATTCGTGAGGCGGGCGGTTACGTCAGCTTCGACCCCAATATTCGCCCGGATCTCTGGCCGGATGAGAACGCGCTGCGCCGCTGCCTGGAGCTGGCCCTGCAGAGCGCCGACGTGGTGAAACTCTCCGTTGAAGAGCTGGCGTTTTTAACCGGAGATGCAGAGGTGAACGTCGGTCTGGACGCGCTGATGCTGCGCTGCCCGGCGCGTCTGGTGCTGGTCACCCAGGGAAAAGAGGGGGTAATCGCCTGGCATGACGGCGCCGTGGAGCACTATCCGGCAACGCCTGTAGAGTGCGTCGATACCACCGGCGCGGGCGATGCTTTCGTGGCGGGGCTGCTCTACGGGCTGGCTGCCGGGCAGGACCTGACGCCGGTCATCGCCTTAGCCCAGCGCTGCGGCGCATTAGCCACCACGGCCAAAGGGGCAATGACCGCATTACCCTGGCAGCACGATCTGTAATTCCCTCCTTCACTGGCCGCCATCCGGCGGCCTGAATTGTCGCCTCGATCACACTTACTAAAACGGTTTAGCAAAAAAGATTGCCGATCCAAAATTCAGAGGTTTAGTATCAGCAACCTAAACCGGTTTAGCAATTTAGCACGTTTAATGACTTCTTTTAGGGATGCGACAAAATGTATAAAAAACGCAGACTTGCCGTGATGATAGGCATGCTGGCCGGAAGTACCTCTGTTTTTGCCCAGACGGATATGACAAGTATCGAAGCGCGTCTTGCCGCGATGGAGCAGCGCCTCCAGGCGGCGGAAACGCGTGCGCAGGTGGCTGAAAAACGCGCCACCGATGCAGAACAAAAAACGCAGCAGCTGGTTGCCGCCCAGCAGCAGACGCAAACGACCACCCAGGCGGTGGCGCAGCGCACCACCGCGCTGGAGAAGAAGGCGGATCAAAGCAGCGGGTTTGAGTTCCACGGCTACGCCCGTTCGGGCCTGCTGATGAACGATGCGGCCTCCAGTAGCAAAAGCGGTCCTTATCTGACCCCGGCCGGAGAAACCGGCGGCGCGGTAGGGCGTCTGGGTAATGAAGCCGACACCTACGTCGAACTGAACCTGGAGCACAAGCAAACTCTGGATAACGGGGCCACCACGCGCTTCAAAGCGATGCTGGCCGACGGTCAGAGAACCTATAACGACTGGTCAGCCGATACCAGCGATCTCAATATTCGCCAGGCCTTCGCGGAGCTGGGCAATCTCCCTGATTTTACCGGCGCGCTGAAGGGCAGCACCTTCTGGGCGGGTAAACGCTTCGACCGCGACAACTTTGACATTCACTGGCTGGACTCCGACGTGGTGTTCCTCGCCGGTACCGGCGGCGGCGTCTACGACGTGAAATGGAACGATTCGCTGCGCAGCAACTTCTCCATCTACGGCCGCAACTTCGGCAGCGTGGAGCAGACCGACAATAACGTTCAGAACTATATCCTCAGCATGAACCACTTCGCCGGACCGTTCCAGCTGATGGTGAGCGGCCTGCGTGCGAAGGATAACGACGACCGTAAAGACACCAACGGCGATCTCATCAAAACCGACGCCGCCAATACCGGCGTTCATGCCCTGGTCGGCTTGCACAACGAGAGCTTCTACGGCCTGCGGGAGGGGACGGCCAAAACGGCGCTGCTGTACGGTCACGGGCTGGGTGCGGAAGTGAAAAGCATCGGTTCCGACGGCGCACTGCTGTCTGAGGCGGATACCTGGCGTTTCGCAAGTTACGGTGTCACGCCAATCGGCGGCGGCTGGAGCGTTGCGCCCGCCGTCCTGGCGCAGAGCAGTAAAGATCGCTACGTGAAGGGCGACAGCTATGAGTGGGTAACGCTCAACACCCGCCTGATTAAAGAGGTGACGCAGAACTTCGCCCTGGCGTTTGAGGGAAGCTATCAGTACATGGATTTAAATCCGGAAGGCTATAAGGACCGCAACGCCGTTAACGGCAGTTTCTACAAGCTGACCTTTGCGCCAACGTTAAAAGCGAGCAAAATCGGCGATTTCTTCAGCCGTCCGGAGCTTCGTCTGTTTGCCACCTGGATGGACTGGAGCAGCAAACTGGATCATTACGCCAGCGATGATGCCTTTGGCAGCAGCGGCTTCAACGCCGGCGGGGAATGGAACTTTGGGGTCCAGATGGAAACCTGGTTTTAACCCATCACGCTCCCGCTTTGCGGGAGCGTTTCGCACATCATAAAAAGAAGTCAGGCAGAGGTATCTATGGATTTTAATCAAATCGCCCGCGAGCTTATTCCGCTGCTCGGTGGCAAGGAAAATATCGCCAGCGCGGCGCACTGCGCAACGCGTCTTCGTCTGGTGCTGGTCGATGACGCGCTTGCCGATCAGCAGGCGATCGGCAAGGTCGACGGCGTAAAAGGCTGTTTTCGTAACGCCGGACAGATGCAGGTGATTTTTGGCACGGGCGTGGTCAATAAGGTCTACGCCGCGTTTATTCAGGCGGCGGGGATTAGCGAATCCAGTAAATCGGAGGCCGCGGACCTGGCGGCGCGCAAGCTGAACCCGTTCCAGCGCATTGCCCGTCTGCTCTCCAACATCTTTGTCCCGATCATCCCCGCGATTGTGGCCTCCGGCCTGCTGATGGGTCTGCTCGGCATGGTGAAAACCTACGGCTGGGTCAATGCGGATAACGCCATCTACATCATGCTGGACATGTGCAGCTCCGCGGCGTTTATCATTCTGCCTATTCTGATCGGCTTTACCGCCGCGCGGGAATTTGGCGGCAACCCGTATCTCGGCGCGACGCTGGGCGGCATTCTGACGCACCCGGCGCTGACCAACGCCTGGGGCGTGGCCTCCGGCTTCCACACCATGAACTTCTTCGGCCTTGAGATCGCGATGATTGGCTATCAGGGCACGGTGTTCCCGGTGCTGTTGGCCGTCTGGTTTATGAGCATCGTGGAGAAAAATCTGCGCCGCGCGATCCCGGACGCGTTAGATCTGATCCTGACGCCGTTCCTCACCGTCGTTATCTCCGGCTTTATCGCCTTGCTGATTATCGGCCCGGCGGGGCGCGCGCTGGGCGACGGCATCTCCTTTATCCTGAGCACGTTAATTGAACACGCGGGCTGGCTGGCCGGGCTGCTGTTCGGCGGGCTTTACTCGGTGATTGTGATCACCGGTATTCACCACAGCTTCCACGCGATTGAAGCCGGGCTGCTGGGCAACCCGTCGATTGGCGTGAACTTCCTGCTGCCGATCTGGGCCATGGCGAACGTGGCGCAGGGCGGCGCCTGTCTGGCGGTGTGGTTCAAAACCAAAGATGCCAAAATCAAAGCCATTACCTTACCGTCGGCGTTTTCTGCGATGCTGGGCATCACCGAAGCGGCCATTTTTGGTATCAACCTGCGCTTCGTGAAACCGTTTATCGCCGCGCTGATCGGCGGCGCGGTGGGCGGGGCCTGGGTGGTATCTGTCCATGTTTACATGACCGCCGTTGGGCTGACCGCTATTCCGGGCATGGCCATCGTGCAGGCCAGCTCGCTGCTCAACTATATTATCGGTATGGTGATTGCCTTCGGCGTGGCGTTTACCGTCTCACTGTTGCTGAAATATAAAACGGACTCTGAATAATGACGTTACCTTCCCGCTGGCCTGCGATCCTGCAGGCCGTTATGAAAGGTCAGCCGCGGGCGCTTGCGGATAGCCACTATCCGCAGTGGCACCCCGCGCCGGTGACGGGGCTGATGAACGATCCCAACGGGTTTATCTGGTTTGCCGGCCGCTACCACCTGTTCTATCAGTGGAATCCGCTGGACTGCGAGCATCGGTTTAAATGCTGGGGGCACTGGAGCTCTGCGGACCTGGTGCACTGGCAGCACGAGCCGCTGGCGCTGATGCCGGATGAAGAGTATGACCGCAACGGCTGCTACTCCGGTAGCGCCGTGGACAATCACGGCGTTCTGACGCTTTGCTACACCGGCAACGTTAAATTTGATGACGGCAGCCGCACGGCCTGGCAGTGCCTCGCCGTGGAACAGCCGGACGGGACCTTTACGAAGCTGGGGCCGGTGCTGGCGCTGCCGGAAGGCTACACCGGACACGTGCGCGACCCGAAGGTGTGGCAGCACGACGGGATGTGGTACATGGTGCTCGGCGCGCAGGATGTGCAAAAGCGCGGCAAGGTGCTGCTGTTTACATCCGCCGATTTGCACGCCTGGACGTCCTGCGGGGAAATCGCCGGTCACGGCGTCAACGGCCTGACGGACGCGGGGTATATGTGGGAGTGTCCGGACCTGTTCGCGCTCGACGGAACGCACATCCTGATCGGCTGTCCGCAGGGGCTGGCGCGCAAGCCGCATCGCTATCTCAACACCTATCCGGCTACCTGGATGAGCGGGACGTTTGACTATGAAAACGCCGCATTCGATCACGGCGAGCTGCACGAGCTGGACGCGGGCTTTGAGTTTTACGCTCCGCAAACGACGCTGGCGGAAGACGGCCGACGCATTCTGATCGGCTGGATGGGCGTACCGGACGGAGAAGAGATGCTTCAGCCAACCCGGGCGCACGGCTGGATGCACCAGATGACCTGCCCGCGCGAATTACGCTATCGCGACGGCAGGCTCTTGCAGACCCCGGCGCGCGAGCTGGCGGCGCTGCGTGAAGATGAGCAGCGCTGGCAGGGGCGCGCCAGCGAGGCGCCGGACCTGGACGCGACGCGCCTGGAGTTTGAGCTGAGCGCATCGCAGGTGAACGTCGATTTTGGCGGCGCGCTGCGTCTCACGGTCGATGAGCAGGGTATACGTCTTGAACGCGCGAGCCTGAAAACCGGTGAAACGTTGACCCGCTACTGGCAGGGCGACGTCACTCATTTACGCGTTCTCTGCGACAGCTCCAGCGTTGAAATCTTCATCAATCACGGTGAAGGAGTAATGAGCAGCCGCTATTTTCCTGACCATCCGGCCCGGGTGCGATTCGAAGGTGCGTCCGATATCACATTACGCTACTGGTCGCTGCGCGCCTGCATGATAGAATGAGGGTTTTGGCAGCCGGATCTAAGTCGTTGTGAGAAAAACAAAACGCGTCACCATTAAAGACATCGCGGAGCTGGCGGGTGTGTCAAAAGCCACCGCCAGCCTGGTCCTGAACGGGCGCAGCAAAGAGCTTCGCGTGGCGGAAGAGACGCGCGAGCGCGTGCTGGCGATTGCAAAAGAGCACCACTATCAGCCCAGCATTCACGCCCGGTCGCTGCGCGATAACCGCAGCCACACCGTTGGTCTGGTGGTTCCGGAGATCACCAACTACGGTTTTGCCGTGTTTTCTCACGAGCTGGAAACGCTGTGCCGCGAGGCGGGCGTTCAGCTGCTGATCTCCTGCAGCGATGAAAACCCGGGGCAGGAGACGGTGGTGGTGAACAACATGGTGGCGCGTCAGGTTGACGGACTGATTGTGGCCTCCAGCATGCTTAACGATGCGGACTACCACAAGCTGAGCGAGCAGCTGCCCGTTGTCCTGTTTGACCGCCACATCAACGACAGCGCGCTGCCGCTGGTCATCACCGACTCCATTACCCCGACGGCGGAACTGGTGGCCGACATTGCGCGCCAGCATCCTGATGAATTCTATTTTCTCGGCGGCCAGCCGCGCCTTTCTCCGACGCGCGATCGTCTGGAAGGGTTTAAGCAAGGTCTGCGAGAGGCCGACGTGGAGCTGCGCCCGGAGTGGATCATTCACGGCAACTATCACCCGAGCTCCGGTTACGAGATGTTTGCTGAACTCTGCGCTCGTCTGGGGCGTCCGCCGAAAGCGCTGTTCGCCGCCGCCTGCGGGCTGCTGGAAGGGGTGCTGCGCTATATGGGCCAGCACAACCTGTTGCAAAGTGATATCAGGTTAGCCAGCTTTGACGATCACTATCTCTACGATTCGCTGACGATCCCGGTGGATACCATTCGTCAGGATAACCGCCAGCTCGCGTGGCACTGCTTTGATTTGATTAGCAAATTAATCGAAGGGGAGACGCCGCAGCCGTTGCAGCGCAAGCTCAATGCCACCCTGCAGCGACGCTATAAGCCAGCGAAATAGCCCGGTTCGATACTTCAATAACTTTAATTAATTTAAGTTTTGGAATGGCCGATAACCATAAGGAATAATTCTCCTTGAGGTATTGGTTTATGTCGTTGAAAAAGTCGTCCCTGATCGTCCTGTTCTCGCTGCTTTTCTTCTTTGTTGTCAGCATTGTGACCAGCGTTGGCCTCATCATTAAAAGTAATAATTCCCTGGATAACGTCAACAAAGAGATCCAGGTTGTGCTGTCTATTATTGACCCCATCAACCACAGCCGTACGCTGCGCGTGCGGGTGATGGAGTATGTGAAGATGGTGGAAGCGGGCAACTCGGCGGACGGGGCTGCAAAGCTAACCGCCGTGAAAGAGGCGCTGACCAAAGCGGACCACGCCTTTGCGGCCTTTATGGCTTCGCCGCGTCTGACGGATGAAGCGCCGCTGGTGACTGCCTATCAGGACGCCTGGCAAAACTACCGCAACCAGGGGCTGGCGCCGCTGATCGATGCCGCCGAGGCGCACGATGTGGCCAAATTTAACGCGCTGATCCCGGAAGTCTCCCGCCTCGACCGCCAGTACGAGATCGTTCTCGACCAGGTCCTTTCCGTCCACCAGAAATACGCCAAAAGCCTGAACGAGGATGCGAGCAGCAATTTCGTCTCTGGCCTGGCGATTATTGCCGCTATCGCCAGCCTGTTTGTGGTGGTGATTGTCGCCGTCAGCCTGCTGATGAAGCGCTTTGTCTTTGCGCCGGTAAACCTGGCGCGCGAGCACTGCAGCCAGATTGCGGCGGGCAAGCTGGACGTTCCGGTGCCGGTCAAGGGGAGCGCACATAACGAAATCGATCATCTTATGAGCTCTATGGAGCAGATGCGTCAGGCGCTGCTGGCGACCATCGCCCAGGTGCGCGATGCGAGCCATACCGTAACGCACGCGGCGCAGGAGATTGCCTCCGGAAATATCGACCTGGCGTCACGTACCGAGCAGCAGGCTTCCGCATTGACCCAGACGGCGGCGAGCATGGAAGAGCTGAGCGCGACGGTGGCGAACAATACCGACAATGTGTATCAGGCCGGAAAACTGGTGCAGGACGCGGTGAAAAATGCCCACACCGGTGAAGCGGTAACCCGCGAAGTGATCGACACGATGAATACCATCGCGGCGAACTCGAAGCGCATCGAAGACATTACCAGCGTGATTAACAGCATCGCCTTCCAGACCAACATTCTGGCGCTGAACGCGGCGGTTGAAGCGGCGCGCGCCGGTACGCAGGGTCGCGGCTTTGCGGTCGTGGCCAGCGAAGTACGCACCCTGGCGCAGAAAAGCGCGGTGGCGGCCAAGGACATCGAGAGCCTGATTGCGCAGTCGGTCTCCAGCGTGAAAAACGGCGCGGAACTGGTCAGCCGCTCGGGCGAGGTGATTGACTCGATTATTTCGTCGGTGAATAAAGTGAATACGCTGATGGAGCAGATCTCCGTCGCCTCCGAAGAGCAGAGCCGCGGGATCAGCCAGGTCGGCCAGGCAGTGACCGAGATGGATGGCGTGACCCAGCAGAACGCCGCGCTGGTGCAGCAGTCCGCTGCGGCAGCGGCATCGCTGGAAGAGCAGGCGCAGCAGCTTTCACGGAGTATTTCGAGTTTTAGTTTGCCGGTGCAGGCTTGATTGTATGAGAGGAGGCTCCTGCGGGAGCCTTTTTTGTATCTGGTTTAACCGTTTCTGTATAATTCAGGACGTCTCTATAGGCAGCACAAATCTAATATTAATTATCACCAGGGAAAATTATGTTAATTATTTTTAGTGGGCTACCCGGCTGTGGTAAAAGCACCGTTGCAAAAATAGTTACTCAAAGGCTGGGGGCGGTCTATCTGCGGGTTGATACTGTTGAGCAGGCCATTCGTTCAGTCTATGAACCGGGTGAGGAAACGGGGCCGGAGGGCTATTTTGCCATCTATGGTTTAGCAAGTGAGAATCTTAAGCTCGGCTCCACCGTTGTGACCGATTCCGTTAATGATATTAACCTTGTGCGAGATGCTTTCCGCAATATTGCTCTGTCGTTGAATGTCCCTTTCCTGGAAGTTGAAATTGTCTGCTCAGACGAAAAAGAACATCGTTATCGCGTAGAGAACAGAGTATCTGATATCCCGGGACTCACGCCTCCTGACTGGGAACGGGTAAAAAACCGTGAGTATGAACCCTGGGAGAGAGAACATCTCATATTGGACACCGCCCTGTTATCAGCGGCAGAGTGTGCAGATAAAATCCTGGAAATTAAGAACGCTCTAAACCGGCCTTAAACGGTGAACAAGCGCCAGCAATTGCTTTCACGGGGCGTGTGAAAATACGCTCTCCGCAAAATTATTCATTCACCCCAGCAATATTTCCCTTCCTCATCCGTCTACCTCATCACAAGCCATAATCAGTTACTGTAAACGAGGTAAACACCATGAGAGATTTTGATATGCACGGCAGAGGTCACGGGCGCGGATTCGGTCGCCACCGTATGGGCAAGGGCTTAGTCATCGGCGCGGTGATTTTCATCGTGCTCGGCCTGGTGGTGATGACCCTGTGGAACGCCTTGCTCCCGGCCATTCTCGGCGTGAAGGCCATTGGCTTCTGGCAGGCGCTGGGCATTCTGGTGCTGAGCCGCATTCTGTTTGGCGGGCTGGGTTTCCGCCCGGGGATGTTTGGCGCGCACCGCCGCATGCACGAGCGCTGGATGAACATGACGCCCGAGCAGCGCGAGGCGTTTATTCAGCAGCGCCGCGAAGGGTTTGGTCGCCACGGTCGCGGACACTGCGGCTGGCACGGTCATCGTGACGATAAGCGCGACGACGCCACGCCAAAAGCGCCGGAAGCAGAGTGAGCGAAATGAAAGCCGGGGAGGCGGGCGGATCCATGCTGATGTCGGCGCTCAATGCCTGCCGCGCCCGGCTGACAGCCTTCATTCGCGGACGGACCTCCGTTCGCGATGATGCCGACGACATTTTGCAGGAAGTCACCTATCAGCTGATGAAAGTGGAGCAGCCGGTCGAAAACGTCGCCGCCTGGCTGTTCCGCGCAGCGCGTAACGAGATGACCGACCGGGCGCGTAAAAAGCGCGAGGTCTCACTCTCCGGCTATTTTACGGGCGTAGACGAAGAGGGTTTCCCGGAGGACGAGCTGGCCGAAACCCTGTTCGGCGTGCCGCACACGCCGGAAGAGGAGTATCTCAAAACGCTGCTGTGGGAAGAGCTGGGGCAGGCGCTGTCTGAACTGCCGCCGCCGCAGCGCGAGGTGTTTGAAAAGACCGAACTCCACGGCTACAGCATTAAAATGCTGGCAGAGGAGACGGGCGCCAGCGAGCAGGCGCTGTTATCCCGCAAGCACAAGGCGGTGCTGTTTCTGCGCACGCGGCTGCGGGACGTCTATGACGCGCTGACGGGCGAATAGCGGCGACAGACAAAACCTTACACTTCCGGCACTTGTAGATTCATCACTATCGTTTATGATCGAGGCGTCTTGTTACTCTGGAACGTTATGCGCAACCGTCAGCTCCTCGGAAAATGGCTTTTGATCGTCACCTGTCTCGCGATGGCGCTTTGCCTCGTGCAGCGTGCGGTGATGCTCAACCATTTTTTACAGGGACTGGATCCGCAAATTTCACTGAGTGCTGATGCCCCGGCTCAAAGCAGCAACACCGAACAGCCCGGCCCGTCGCCTTGCCAACTTGGCGCACACTCGCTGCTTTGCGCCCAGCCGCTGTTCTTCGACGGCGCGCTGCCGGCCATTATTATCTTCTTCGCGCTGCTGCAGCTGTTTACGCAAGGGCGGGCATTGGCTCCCGCAGAACAGCCCGTTCAGGCACCGCCTCCCCGAATACACCTTAAAAACTGCGTTTTCCGTGAATGAAAATCATCGTCCTCACACGATAATTTTCACTGTTCACGGAGTAAAACATGGTTAACCTCTTCAGGGGATTCGTCTTCCTGTGGCTGTCCTGCATCGGCATTGTCCATGCGGCAGACACCGGCTGGCAGGTTTCCCCACAAAACGATCACGCCCGCATCCGCTTTCAGGCGGAAAGGGAACAAACGCACGTTAAAGGCCTGCTCACCGTTGAGCTAAAGCCCGGCTGGAAAACCTACTGGCGATCGCCGGGCGAGGGCGGCGTCGCGCCAAAAATCGGCTGGCCGGAAGGCGTAACGGATAGCTGGTCCTGGCCGGTCCCGTCGCGCTTCGATATCTCCGGCATGACGACGCAGGGCTATCACGATAAGGTCACTATCCCGATTACGCTCGACGGGGTGAAGGGCGACACGCTCGACGGGACGCTCACGCTCTCGACGTGCAGTAACGTCTGTCTGCTGACGGACTACCCGCTGCATCTCGATTTTACCCAGCCGGTGGACGAGGACTTCCGTAGCGAGTTCGAGCAGGCGATGCGTGCCGTGCCCGGTACGTCAGGCGTATCCGCGGATCTCTCCGCCTGGCTCGCTGGCGACAAGCTGGTGATTACCGGCACGACGGACGGGAAGTGGGATAACCCGGGGATCTACTTTGACCCGCTGGCGGGTGACATTCTTCCCGGCGAGCCGGTCATCAAACACGACGGCAATAAGCTTCGGGTGACGGTACCCGTGACCGACGAATGGGGAGACAAGCCCGCCTCTCTGGAAGGCAAGAGGCTGTCGTTTGTGCTGACCAGTGGCGGTCACGCGCAGCAAACCACCATGACCGTTGGCGCGACGCCTGCTGCACCTTCTGCGCCTGAAGGAACGGGCAAAATGGTGCTCTTTGCGCTGCTGGGCGGGCTGATCCTCAACCTGATGCCCTGCGTGCTGCCGGTCATGGGCATGAAGCTTAACAGCATCCTGCAGGCGGGATCGGACAGGCGCGCGATCAGGCTGCGCTTTCTGGCCACCAGCGCCGGGATCCTCACCTCCTTTATGCTGCTGGCGGGGATGGTGACCGCGCTGAAGCTGGCCGGGGCGTCGCTGGGGTGGGGCATTCAGTTCCAGAACCCGTGGTTTATCGGCCTGATGGTCGCCGTCACCTTCCTGTTTGCGCTGAACCTGTTTGGCGTGTTTGAGATGCTGCTGCCTTCCGCCGCTACGGGACGGTTGGCTACGGCAGGTGGTGCGGGGATTGGCGGCAGCTTCTGCGAAGGGATGTTCGCCACGCTGCTTGCCACGCCGTGCTCCGCGCCGTTCCTCGGTACGGCGGTCGCCTTTGCCCTTGGCGCACCGCTGCACTCCCTGTGGCTGATCTTCCTGATGCTCGGCGTGGGCATGAGCCTGCCGTGGCTGTTTGTCGCTCTGGTGCCGAAAACGGCCATGCTGCTGCCGAAACCCGGCCGCTGGATGAACACGCTAAAAGTCGTTCTGGGCCTGATGATGCTCGCCTCCAGCCTGTGGCTGGCGACATTGTTAAGCGTGCATCTTGGCGAGGCGGTCAGCCAGATTGTGATGCTGGTGCTCATCGCCGTCGCGCTCGCGCTGTTCGCGCTGAAGGGGCAAAAATCCTCCCCATTGTTTTGGATCGTTGTGATCGCGCTGTCGGCGCTCGGCGGGTATCAGGCGCGCGGGCTGCTTAACGCTCCGCCTGACGCTCCGGCGCAGAATGCCGCTCAGACCATCCCGTGGCAGCCGCTCAGCGAGGAGGCCATCCAGCAGGCGCTGGTGCAGGGGAAGCGGGTGTTTGTGGATATCTCGGCCGACTGGTGCGTGACCTGCAAAGTTAACGAGCATCGGGTGCTGAATCAGCCGGACGTCATTGCCGCGCTGCGCCAGCCGGACGTGGTGGCCCTGCGCGGAGACTGGAGCCAGCCGTCCGCGTTTATCGCGGATTTCCTGGCGAAGCGAAACCGTTACGCTATTCCGTTTAACGCGGCGTATGGCCCCGGCCTGTCTGACGGTGAAATCCTCTCGCCGCTGCTGGACAAGCGCACCCTGATCGCCACCCTGAACAACGCAAAAGGCTAACTGTGTTATGAAAAAATTCCTTATTACGCTTCTGCTCCTGCTGGCGCCGGTTCAGGCGTTCGCTGCCCAGCCGCTGACGCCGGACCAGGAGCAGCGTGCGCAGAAGATGATCGCTGATTTCCTGTTTAACGATCCGAACTCCCCGCGCATCGGCGCGAAAAACCCAAAGCTCACCCTGGTGGTGTTTACCGACTACAACTGTCCGTACTGTAAAAAATTCGATCCGTATCTGGAGAAGATCGTCGAAAAACACCCGGACGTGGCGGTGGTCTTTAAGTTTTTACCTTTCCGCTCGGAAAGTTCGCTGACCGCCGCGCGGGATGCGTTAACGCTCTGGCGTCAGGATCCGGGGCAGTTTATGAAGCTTAACCATACTCTGATGGCGAAGAAGGGCTACCACGATGACGCCAGCATTCAGGAGGCGCAGAGGCGGGCGGGCGTGAGCGTCACCGCGCCGGATGACGAGAGCCTGATGACGATCAAGCGCAGCCTGATCGTCGCGGAAAAAATGGGGATCCAGGGCACGCCCGCCACGCTCATCGGCGAGGGACTGCTGCCCGGCTGGGTGCCGTTTGAACAGTTCGACGAAATGGTCAGTGACGCACTGAAAAACCGCTAACCTGAAGGGGGCGGAATGCCCCCGACAAACCGGAGAGGGAAATGAAAAAATTACTGTTACTTTCAGCGCTGGCGACGTCAGGGCTGGTGCAGGCCGCTGAAGCCATACCGGACGTGGTGAAGCACTTCGGCGAGCAGCAGAACATTAAAATCATCAAGAAGCTGGATGCGCCCGGCGGCGCGCCCGCCTGGCTTGGGCAGTATCAGGACATGGGCGTGACGCTCTTTTTAACGCCGGACGGCAAGCACGTCATCTCAGGCTATTTGTACGATGACAAAGGAAAAAACCTCAGCGAAGGCTATTTCCAGAAAGAGATCTACGCCCCGATGGGCCGCGAGATGTGGAAGAACCTCAACGCGGCGCATCCCCTGAAGGAAGGGGCGGATAACGCTCCGCGTAAAGTCTTTGTTTTCGCCGATCCGTTCTGTCCGTACTGCAAGCAGTTCTGGGCCGAAGCGCAGCCGTGGGTGAAGGCGGGCAAGGTGCAGCTCAACACGCTGCTGGTGGCGTTTCTCAACCCCAACAGCGGACGTAACGCCTCCGCGATTCTGAATGCGAAAGATCCGGTTTCGGCCTGGCGCGAATACGAGCTTTCCGGGGGCAAAAAATTACCGAAACCAGAGGGCGAGGCTTCCCGTGAGACGGTTGAGATCCTGCAGAAGCACCAGACGCTGATGGACAGCCTGGGCGCTAACGCCACGCCGGCCATTTACTATCTGAATGCGGAAAATGAGCTGCAGCAGGTGGTCGGTATGCCGGATGCGCAGCAGCTTGAGGCGATGTTCGGGCCGAAGCCGTAAAAAAACAGGCAGAAACGGGGCGTTTCTGCCTGATAGTAACTTAGCTTCCCCAGCGTCCTTTCAGGTAGTTCACCGCCTGCTGCGTCTGCGGCTGGTTCAGGTAATCTTCCCGGAACAGGATGGTGCCGTTCACGTTGGGCAGCGAATCGTTGAGATCGAGCTGCTTTTTCAGCTCCGGCACGCCGCCCTGAACCGTCCAGTCCGGCTCGTTTCTCGACGGCTCGCCCACCTTGTAGAACGCAATGCCGATATACAGGCGAGTGTGGGTTGGCTTCACGACGTCGGCCCACCATTTGGTCAGCACGTCGTAGCGCGCGGCATCCCGGGAGAAGGGCCAGTAAATCTGCGGAGCGATGTAGTCGAGCAGGCCCTGCTGAACCCACTGACGCGTATCGGCGTAGGATTCATCGTAGGCCGCGGCGCCGCGGGTGTCCGAGCCAGCCGGGTCAAAGGAGCGGTTACGCCACACGCCCGCCGGGCTGACGCCAAACTCAACGTCGGGCTTAGTCTGTTTAATCGCGCGGGAAACCTGGACGATCAGCTGCTGCGTGTTGTGTCTTCGCCAGTCGGCCTTTGAGGCAAATCCCTGACCGTACTGCCGCCAGGTCTGCGAATCATTGAGCGCGGACCCCGGTGATTCGGCGTAAAAGTAATCATCGAACTGCACGCCGTCTACCGCGTAGTTCGCCACAACTTCAGTCACCACTTTGGTTATCCAGTCGCGCACTTCCGGAATGCCGGGGTCGAGAACAAAGCGGTCGCCCGAGATGCGCACCCACTCCGGGTGCTGGACATAGACGCTGGACGGGGTCTGATAGGAAGTGCGGTTCAGGGCGGCGATGGTGGACGGTTTGGTGTTGGTCGACACGCGGTACGGGTTGAACCAGGCATGGACCTTCATGTCGCGCTTGTGCGCTTCATCCAGCATAAACTGCAGCGGATCGTATCCCGGATACTCGCCGATGTTGCCCGTCAGCATATCCGACCACGGCAAAATTTTTGATGACCAGAGGGCCGTGCTGTCCGGCTTCACCTGGAAAAACACCGTGTTAATGCCGAGGTGCTTAAGGTTGTCGAGCTTGCTTATCAGCGCCTGCTTCTGCATCGCGATGCGCTGGTCCGCGCTGCGGCCGTTCACCGAGGCTACCGGCGGCCAGTCGAGACGCGAGACGGTCGCCAGCCAGATCCCGCGCATTGGCTCGTTTGCCTGCTGCGTCGGTTTGTTCGCGGTGGGGAGAGGGGTAACCAGTGATTTGGGTGGTTTTGAGGAGCAGCTCACAAGTAAAAGCGCGCAGGCAGCCAGCGCACCAATCCGTTTTACGTGTCGCGTCATTTGCGTATTAGCTCTTGATAATCCGACTGTTGGCCCAGGGATTAAAGGCGGGCGCCGCCTGTTCTGTGCTTACCTCATCGTTGAGGGAGTCCAGATACAGGGCTTCCACTTCCGCACGCGCCCACGGGGTGCGGCGCAGAAATTTCAGGCTCGATTTAACGCTGGGATCTTTTCTGAAACAGTTAATTTTGATTCGGTCGCCCAGTTCGCTCCAGCCATATTTTGCCACCAGGGCATTGACCATCATCTCCAGCGTTACGCCATGCAAAGGATCTTTGGAAATATGTGCAGTCATAGGTGTCCGGATGTCTCAATGTTTGTGGGGGCAGGGTTTCCGGTGAAAGGGTACAAGAAAGCAGGGGAAGCGGCAATAATATCAAGATCCCCCTTTTTTTGGGCATTAGTTCTCTTCTAACTATTTGTATAATCAATAGAGTAACAATGAAAAACAGGTATACCGATGACGCATAATCAGGTGCTGGGAATCGATCTCGGGACAACGAACAGCGCGGTCAGCGTTTGGCTTGAGGGGCGGCCAGTGCTGGTTACGAATAAATTTGGTGAGGTTTTGACCCCTTCAGTCGTGGGTCTTGATGATGACGGCAATATCCTGACAGGCCGTCCTGCCCGGGATCGTTCACAAACTCACCCGCATCTCACGCAGGCGAGATAGTACCATTACAATTGCAACGCTTATTTTCTACCTTTACGTCAGCGATATGGTGTTGATAAGCGCCCATTCCAGACCCAGATTGCTCAGCGCTTTTATGGGCATTGAGTTCCTGCTTTCACTCATTATTATTCAGTGGTTCTTTGGCGGACTCTATTTTGCTGCTCTTTCGGCCATTACTAGACCCGGTCTGGGGCCACCACTCCTGGTGACGGCGATCTTTTTGCTGCTGTCGGCGATAGCCGTATGGGCAGTGTGGCCGAATCGAAAAGTACCGGCGATCCGCTTGCCCGGAATTATCATGAGCAGGCTCTTTTCCAGTCCATGGCGGATCCTTGAGGTGATGAATTTCGCCTGGTATAGCTTTATCTGGCTTTTCATTCATTACTTTATTTGTGCTGCGGTTATGGCGGCGCTGATTAATCAGTTTAGTGAGAGATGAATTAAATATGACGCTCTAATAATAAAAGGTCACCCGGATTAAGCCAGAGTGACCTTATTAAATTTTTCAGCTATTTATTTCTTATCAGCGAACAGCTCCGGCGCCCACGGACGCGGATCCACCTCCATAAACGGCGCGCGCTCGAAGCGGTCCTTCAGCGCCCACGGCACCGTGCAGTCGAAGATGGTCTTGCAGGAGATGCCGTTTGCGCGAATTGAGGTGCTGTAATCCGGCGACTGGGACGGATCCAGCTGGTGGCCGCGGATCCCCGGAATATTGGTGATGCTGACATCACCCTGCATGCGGGTAGTCATCGCCCACAGGATGTCGTCGCTGTCGAAAATATCCACGTCTTCGTCGACAAGAATGATGTTCTTCAGCTCCGAATAGGTGGCTAAGGCAATGAGCGCCGCCTGGCCCTGACGTCCTTCGTCTGACGGCTGGCGTTTTCTCACCTGCAGGATCCCGAGGAATTTACCGCCGCCCGCGGTATGCGCATAGACGTTTTGCAGGAAGCCCGGAATCGCCTCTTCAACGGCATTGCGGATGCTGGCTTCCGTCGGTAAACCGGCCAGGGTGGTATGCTCTTCTCCCGGTCCCACCAGCGTTTGCAGGATCGCGTGGTTTCGCATGGTCACCGCTTTCACTTTGATCACCGGCAGGGACGGGTTCGCCTCGCCGCAGTAGCCCGGGAACTCCGGCATCGCGTGGCCGGTATTGGTGTGCTGATCTTCTCTTACGCGCACGCCCGGCAGCAGTTCGCCCTCGATGATGATTTCCGCCCGCGCGATCGCCTTCTCTTTTACCGCCACGCCCTGCACCAGCTCGACCGGCTGCTGGCGCAGCGCCCCGGCGACGCCCAGCTCGTTGTAGCCAAACGGCGTGGTGGGTGCCTCAAAGCACGCGCCGATATAGATGGCGGGATCGAGCCCCATGTTGATCGTCACCGGCAGCGGTTTTCCGGCTTCTTCCGCCTTTTTGCGGAAGACTTCGATATGCCGACCGGCGGCAAGGAACATGGAAAGCTCGTCGCGCTCCTGAACGCAGAGGCGGTGAATGGTGACGTCCGTCAGCGAGCTGTCTTCCGGATCGCTTGCCAGCACCAGCCCCAGACAGAAGAACGGGCCCGCATCAATCGGCGTGTTTGTTGGTGCCGGAAGCAGCTTGCGCAGGTCGAAGTCAGGATCGTCTGCGTAGAAGATCTGTTCCTGGCAGGGCGCCTGCGAGGCCGGAACGACAACCGGCGCAACCGGCTTTTTCACCGCCTGGCCGACGTGTTTTGCCAGTTCAGAGGGCTCGCAGCCCAGAAGCAGCGCCGCGCGCTCGCGGCTGGCGTGCATGCCCACCAGGATGCGGGAGCCCGGATAACCCTTCACGCTGTTAAACATCATGGCCGGGCCCTTACGGGTTGGACGTTTTACCGTGCCGCCCGCGCCGATATGGCGGTAGACTCCCGCCAGCTCCGCGTTGGGATCGACCGGATGATCGGTTTCAAGATACTGCCCTTCGTGGCGCTGAAGCAGGGCGATGGCGCTGCGGAGATCGTTGATCGGGTTTTCCATATTTTCCTCCCTCGTTTTGAATACCTCCATTTTTATGGCAATGACCAATAGCATCAATTGCATCATTACTGCTAAATTGATAAGTAAATTCATATCAAAAGGAGGCGTTCCGTGCAGTTTCGTCAGATGCGCCATTTCATCGTGGTGGCCGAAGAGCTCCACATGCACCGGGCCGCTGAGCGTCTGAACATGGCGCAACCGGCCCTGAGCCAGCAGATAAAGGCGCTGGAAGAACGTTTAGGCGTCACGCTCTTTAGCCGGGCGAACCGCCGCTTAACCCTGACGCCCGCGGGTGAAGCATTTCTGGTGAAAGCCAGGCTCGCCATTTCCCTCACCGAGCAGGCGGTTCTGGACGCCAGGCAAACGGCAAGGGGCGAGCAGGGGGTATTAAACCTGGGGTGCGTGTCGAGCGCGATGTTCGACGGCAGGCTGCCCACCGCGCTGCGCCAGATGCATACGCGCTGGCCGGCCATTACCATGTCGCTGGTGACGGGAAACGTGCAGACGCTCTACGCGGCGGTGCAGAGCAACCAGCTCGACGTGGCCATTATCCGGGCGCCGCTGCCGTCGCTGCCTGACGATCTGCAAAGCCGCCCGTTCACGTCAGAGAAAACGGTGCTGGCGCTGTATCGTCAGCATCCGCTGGCGGGATCTTCCGCGCTGACGCTTTCGTCGGTGAAGGACGAAAAATGGATCTCCCTGCGCGACCCGGAGGGAATGGGGCTGGAACAATACTTTTATGACGCCTGCAGCGGGGCGGGCTTTCAGCCGGACGTGGTGCAAAACGCGACCGACGTGCCCACGGTGATAAGCCTGGTCTCGGCGGGGTTTGGGCTGGCGCTGCTGCCCGCGTCGGCAAAGGCGGTGAGCGTCGAGAACGTGGTTTACGTGGACATCCTCGACCGGCTCCGTGAAAGCGAGCTGACGCTGGTTTGCCACCGGATTATTCGCTCAGAAGTGCTTAAAAAATTCCTGATTACCCTCGATCAGACCTGACGGCCGGCGGCCTGCAGCAGCTGCTCGCGCAGCCAGGCATTCGCCGGATCCTGGCTGTTTTTCGGGTGCCAGTACATGTAGATGGTAATCGGCTGGAGCGGCAGCGGCGGCGCAAAGAGATCCAGCGTGCTGGCAAACTGTTTCAGCATCCGTTCCGGTAGGGTGCACACCAGGTCGGTACCGGCGACAAGCGCAGGCGCCATGGCATAGCTCTGCGTGGACATCGCGACGTGCCGCTGGTAGCCCAGCCCGGCCAGGGTTTGATCGACAAAGCCGGTAAACGGATCCCCAGCCGATGACACCACCAGATGAGAAAGCGCGCAGTAGCTTTCCAGGTCTAACGCTCCGGTCCCGCGCGGATGGCCTTTGCGCTGGGCGGTGGCAAACGTATCGTCGAGCAGTTTGCGCCTCACCCAGCCGTCATGGGCGCCCGCGCTTACGCCGATGTAGATATCCACATCTCCGTTTTCCAGCTGCTGCGCCAGTTCGGACATCTGTGGCAGGGCGAAGCGCAGGCGAATACCTGGAGCTTCGGTACCCACCTGGTTAAGCAGCCCGCTGCCCAGCATCAGCGCCGGGTTTTCGTGCAGGGCGATAACAAAGGTCCGGCTGCTGGTGGGGGCATCAAACGTAGTGGGGGCAAACAGCGCGCTGATGCCGCGCAGCACGCTCTCTACCTGCGGCTTAAGCGCTTCCGCTCGCGGCGTGGGCAGCACCCCACGTCCATGTGGGGAAGGAATAAACAGCGGTTCGCCAAACAGCGTTCGCAGACGCGCGAGACGAGCGGACAGCGCGGGCTGGCTGATGCCCAGTCGCGCGGCCGCATGGGTGATATTCCTGTCCTGAAGCAGGGCGTCCAGGGTCAGGATCAGGTCTATGTCCATGTCAGAGCTGGGCGTCATTTTATTTCGCGCTGCCGGCGTCCCGGTTGGTATAGGTCACAGGGACCCAGGCATAGCCGCCGTTTTCGCCTTTGGTGACATAGCCGATACCCGGGAAAGGCAGATGGGGCGCGGCAACCAGATCTTTATTTTTCACAAAGTCGGCAAACGCGTGTTCGCGCACGCTTGCGGCTTTGTTCTGATCTTCATCGTAGGTAATGGTCACGTCAGGCTGCGGGAACTGTACCGCCGCGGCATGAATGATGTCGCCGACAAAGGTGATCTTCTCGCCGTTGCTCGTCAGCGTGTAGAAGGCTGAGCCGGGCGTATGACCGGGATGAACCGTGCCGGTCAGCCCCGGGAGAATCTCCGATGTGCCGCTAAACGGCACCACTTTACCGGCATCAAGATAGGGTTTTAAGGTCTTCTGCGCGACGTCAAAGTAGTTCTTGCCGTAGCCGGTTTTTTTCTGATTCTCGTCGTTAAAGAAAAAGTCGACGTCCGGTTTGCCAACGAAAACGCGCGCGTTGCTGAACACCACCTTGCCGTCTTTCACCAGGCCGCCCGCGTGATCGGAGTGGGCGTGGGTCAGCAGGACTTCAGTAATGTCCTCGGGTTTAATTCCCTGGGTGGCAAGGCTCTCAATCAGACGTCCGCCGTTGCCGGGGCCAAAGAGCTGGCCTGAGCCCGTATCCACCAGAATTTTATGTCCGGGCATCGCAATCAGAAACGCGTTGATGGACACCTCAGGCGGGTTGGTCTGGAAATTTTTCGCGAGCAGCGCATCGATTTTTTGCGGCGTTGTCCGGCGCAGCAGCTTGTGCAGATCCTGCGCGACGGTCCCGTCCGTAAACGAGGTGACCAGAACGTCGCCGACCTGAACGCTGTATCCGCCCGCCGGTTGCTTAACGACGTGCTGGGGCGTCTCCGCCGCCGCCTGCAGCGCAGGGTAGAAAAGCAATGAACTGGAAATCAACGTAGAAAGAGCAAGTTTTTTCACGGTAAGCATACGAGTCTCCTTTGAAAGCGCTCATCTTACTTCTTCGTAAAATTATAAGAACCTGCCCAGAAATGATAGGACCTATAAACGCAGTGGATAGCACAGCGCAGAAGCCGGGTGGCGATGCTGCCTTTCCCGGCTCGTAACACGTTATTTTTTCAGCGGCGCGTTCCAGCTGTCCGGCGCGGCTTTGGACCAGGAGCCATAAGCGGCATTAGGCAGCACAATCCAGTCGTTTCCGAAGTGTTCCGCGCTGGCCTCAACCAGCTCACGCTGCTGTTCGCTCGGCTTTTTATTTTTAAACTGCACGGCGAAATCCGGCAGGCTATCGCCAAACAGCATCACGATCTGCTGTTTTTTGAGGATGCTCTGGCGACGCTCTTCCTTGCTGACCGTGTCCAGAAGCACGCTTTCATCGGACACCTGCGGAAGTCCCAGGGCTGTTAACGTCCTGAGCGTATCGGCTTTATTTTCCTGCATGCGGTCCGAAACATAATAGATACGAACCTTGCTTTGATTCACATGGTCAAGAAACGCCTTCGCGCCCGGAATTAAGCCGGGTTTACCCTGTTTCTCCCAGTCGCTCCAGGTGTCCCATTTTGTATAGTCGTGACACTGCTCGGTGTCGCGCACCAGCAGAGGGGTGTTATCCAGCACCGTTTCATCCAGGTCCATTACCACGGCGTAATTTTCAGGCGTTTTCAGCTCTTTTAGCTTCTCGTTGAAACGCTCGGTGGCAAACCGATACGTCTGCAGCTGAAGAGCCACGATCTCTGCCGATTTCTGCTGATAGCGCAGCGCCATTTCGTACGCTTTGGGTTCACACAGATCGCCCCCGGCGGCCGTCGCCGCTGCCGTGGCACTCAAAACAGGTAATGCCAGCAGTAATGCCTTAGCCATTGAATTCACACTTCTTTCCTCAACACCGTGGTTAAAATCCTGAAAGCGTAATGAAATTCAATGACAGAAATATGAAGGCCGCGCCGTTAGACCAGCATGTAATACCAGAACAGGGCGACTTCGTCTTTTTCCGGTAAGGCGTTGTAGAGATAACGATCGTATCCGCCCAGGGTAAACCCGTAGTTGCGGTAAAACAGACAGGCAGAAACGTTCACATTTTGTGTTTCAAGCCGTAATCCCGGCGCGTTTACGCTGCGGGCCCACACGTGCGCGGCGGCCATTAATTTTTGCGCGGCGCCGGTTCTGCGTTTCGTGCGATCCACGGCGATGTAATCCACCGAGATAAACTTATTCCAGCCGATCGACGCGGTAATAAATCCGGCAATTTCCCCGTCTTCCGTCTCGGCAATAAGAAATATGGCGTCCGGATTAACGCAGTGGTTTTCAAGGGTTTGGATGTCGAGCTCGTAGGTTTTAATCCAGGGTTCGGCGACGGCTTCGATATGCAAATCGCAGTGGATAAAGGGCTCTCGCGCAATGTGGCTAATGGTGAAAGAAAAGTCACAGCATTCAAGGCGCGTGAGGTCGGTACTGAGTCCTTTTCGAATCTGCATAGTATTCCCGGTAGTGAGTTATTTCATAAAGAATAGACGAAGCGGTTAAATTCGCTGGCCTAACACACTTTTAATCCTGAACTAAGCTTGTACTTCGTTCCGCGTAAAATGTGGGTCATTCGAGGACAATGAATGGAATTCAGGACATTTCAAAAGCAGTGGGGTGCTGAGTTTATTTCCGATGACGTTGTACGTTTTCGCGTCTGGGCAGAAGGACAGAAAGAACTTACGCTACGTCTGGCGGCCGCCGACGTGCCGATGACGGCAGCTGGCGACGGCTGGTTTCAGGCAGACGTACCCGGCGTCACGCACGGTGCAGAATACCAATTTGTTCTGCAGGACGGCATGACGGTGCCCGATCCCGCCTCGCGTGCGCAAAAAGGCGACGTTAACGGCCCCTCCATCGTTATCGATCCCCAACGCTATCAGCCGGTCAACCGGGACTGGGCAGGGCGGCCGTGGGAAGACACGGTTATCTACGAGCTGCACATCGGCACGTTTACCCCGGAGGGCACCTTCCGGGCCGCCATAGACAAGCTGCCGTATCTGGCAGAGCTCGGTATTACCCAGCTTGAAGTGATGCCCGTCTCTCAGTTTGGCGGAGCCCGCGGCTGGGGGTATGACGGCGTGCTGCTGTACGCCCCGCACTCTGCCTACGGTACGCCGGAGGATTTCCACGCGTTTATCGACGCCGCGCACGGGCTGGGGCTTTCCGTGGTGCTGGATATCGTGCTCAACCACTTCGGCCCCGAGGGGAACTATCTGCCTCTGCTGTCGCCCGCGTTTTTTGACGCACAGCGGATGACGCCGTGGGGCAACGGAATTGCTTATGAACGCGAGCCGGTGAGGCAGTACATCACCGATGCGCCGCTCTACTGGCTGACGGAGTATCGTCTGGACGGCCTGCGCTTTGACGCCATCGACCAGATTAAAGACAGCGCGGAGACGCACATTCTGGAGGAGATTGCCGCTAAAATCCGCGAGGCGCTCCCGCACCGCCACGTTCACCTGACCACGGAAGACAGCCGCAACGTGATTTTCCTGCATCCGCGCGATGAACAGGGCAACACGCCGCTGTTTACCGCCGAGTGGAATGATGACTTCCACAACGCTGCCCACGTGTTTGCCACCGGCGAGACCCACGCGTATTACCAGGATTTTGCCTTTGAACCGGAGAAAAAGTTCGCCCGGGCGCTGGCGGAAGGCTTTGTCTACCAGGGCGAGATTTCGCTGCAAACCGGTGAATCCCGCGGAGTGGAGTGCCAGACGCAGCCGCCGCAGTTCTTCGTCGATTTTATTCAGAACCACGATCAGACCGGGAATCGCGCCCAGGGCGAGCGGCTGATCGCCCTGGCCGGTGCCGACAAGACGCGGGTGCTGCTTGCCGCGCTGCTGCTTTCTCCCCATATCCCGCTGCTGTTTATGGGCGAGGAGTTTGGTGAAACGCACCCGTTCCTGTTCTTCACCGATTTTCACGGCGATCTGGCAAAGGCGGTGCGGGAAGGGCGCGCGAAAGAGTTTACGGGCCATGCCGGGCACGATGAAACCGTCCCGGACCCGAACGACGTGAACACCTTCATCCGTTCAAAACTCGACTGGAATAAGATTGCCACCGACGAAGGCAAAACGTGGCTGCGCTTCACGCGCCACCTGCTGACGCTGCGTCATCGCCATATCGTTCCGCTTCTGCGTCATGGCGGCGCCGTTGAGGGCAAGGTAATCAAGACCGCGCCCGGCATGGTGGCGGTGAGCTGGCATTTCCCGTCAGGGACGCTTTCTCTGGCGCTGAATATCGGTAATAAGCCCGCCGCGCTGCCCGATCTCGCGGGTGAGACGCGCTTTGCCTGGCCGGAAGTCACTGACGTTTTACCGCCGAACGGTATTGTCGTTCGCTTTGCTGATGGAGAAGCATCGTTATGATCCCTTCCGCCACGTATCGTATTCAGTTCCGCAATGGCATGACCTTCGACCGCGTTGCGGCGCTGGTGCCTTACCTGAAAGATCTCGGCATCAGCCATCTCTACGCGTCGCCCGTATTTACCGCCACAGCGGGTTCCACTCACGGCTATGACGTCACCAACCCGAATGAAATTGACCCCGCAATCGGCGGACGAGACGGTTTCGACCGCATGGCCGCGGCGCTTAAGCAGGCCGGCATGGGGCTGATTCTGGATATTGTCCCGAACCATATGTCCACCTCGCTGGAAAACGCCTGGTGGCGGGACGTAATTGAATACGGCCAGCAGAGCCGCTATTTCCGCTATTTCGATATCGACGGGTCGCGCCCGCTTACGCTGCCGTTCCTCGGCGACACCTTTGAGGCGGAGCTGGAGAAGGGGACCATCACCCTGAAGCGTGACACTGTCACGGGAAAGGCCTCTCTGGTCTATTACGACACGGCGTATCCGCTCAACCCGGGCACATACAGCGAGGATAAGAGCATCGCTGAACTGCACGACGCGCAAAGCTGGCGGCTGATGTCCTGGCGGGAAGCGCCGAAGCAGCTCTCGTGGCGGCGCTTCTTCGAGATCACCGGACTGGTCGGCGTTCGGGTTGAAGACGAGCCGGTATTCGACGATACGCACCGGCTGATCCTGGAGCTGGTTCACGCCGGCGTGGTGGACGGCCTGCGAATCGATCACATCGACGGCCTGGCCGATCCGCTGGGGTATCTGCAGCGCCTGCGGGAGAAAACCGGACCCGACTGCTACATCACGGTTGAAAAAATTCTCGCGAAGGGAGAACAGCTCCCCGCCGACTGGCCGGTATCCGGCACCACCGGCTACGAGTTTATCGCCTCGCTGGCGGAAGTGCTGGTCGACGACGATAACCTGTCGCGCCTGGAGACCATCCACGACGAAACGCTGGGGATAACGGTCGATCGCCACGCGGAACTGCGCGATGCCAAGGGCCTGATGACCGATCGCAATTTTGAGGGTGAATTCACCACGCTGCTAAACCTTGCTGACGATCTTGCCCGCCGCAATGAGGTTGCGCTACCGCGCGAGGAGATCCGCCACGCGCTGCGCGAGCTGCTTATCGCCTTTCCGGTCTACCGCACCTACGGCACCCGGGAGGGATTAACCCCGCCTGACGTGGCGCTGCTTAACCGCGTGGTCGCCAGCGTGGAGACGTCTGAAGCGGCGCTGAGCCTGCTTGTGCGCATTCTTACCGGCGACCTGCCGGAAGATTGTCGCGAGTCCGCCGCGCTTTTCAGAACCCGCTTCCAGCAGCTTACCGGGCCGCTGATGGCGAAGTCCGTTGAAGACACGCTGTTCTTTCGCCACAACCTCGAGCTGGCGCTCAATGAAGTGGGCGCCGACCCGACGCCGCGCGCGTTTTCATTATCCCGCTTCCACCAGGAGATGCGCATTCGTCTGGCCCGTCAGCCCGACGCGCTGCTGGGCACCTCCACGCACGATACCAAGCGCGGGGAAGACGCCCGGGCGCGTCTCTACACCCTGACGGAAGCGCCGGAACGCTGGGGTGAGAACCTGGCCCGCTGGCGACAGATGAACCAGACCCAGGTGCGTTTTCTGAATGACGGCACCGCGCCGAACGCCGCCGATACCTGGATGATCTATCAGGCGCTGGCGGGCGTCTGGCCCGCCACGCTGTCTCCGGACGACGCTGAAGGGCTTGCATCACTGGAAGCGCGTTTTATCGGCTTCCTCGAGAAAGCGCTGCGCGAGGCAAAACAGCGCACCGACTGGATCGACAGCAACGAGAGCTATGAGAGCGTGGTGCTGAGCTACGCGCGGCACCTGCTTTCGCCGGACAACGCCCTGTTCCTGCATGATTTTAGCGAGGCGATGCAGCCCTTTATCCGGGCCGGGCTGATGAACAGCCTCAGCCAGACGGTAATCAAGCTCACGGCTCCCGGCGTGCCGGACATCTATCAGGGCAGCGAGGCGCTTAACTTTAGCCTCGTCGACCCGGATAACCGGCGGGAGCCGGATTTCAACGCGCTGGTGCATAACCTCAGCGCGGCGGATGCCTCGGTGTTTGACAACCCGGCCTGCTGGCGAGACGGGCGCGTTAAGCAGTTCGTCACCGCCACGCTGCTGCGGCTTCGACCACACTACGACGCGCTATTCCGCTACGGCGACTGGCTGCCGCTTAAGGTCTCCGGCGAGCGCGAGGAGAATCTGATTGTCTATGCGCGCGTTAAGGACGAGGAGGCGCTGATTGTCGCCGTGCCGCGTCTGGTTTTTGATGTCACCGATAATCATCAGCTGTGGGTTAATACCACGGTGGCGATACCCGAGCAGCTGGCGGGGAAACGCTATCGGGATCTGTTCAGCGGTGAGAGCCGCATTCTGCAAGAGACGCTGAATTTAACGTCAGAAAAGGGATGTGTACTGGTTCTGCTTACCTGCGAATAATCGTGGAGAACGAAAATGGCAAAGGATACAACGTTTGAAATTCGGGCCGGTCATGGCCAGCAGTTGGGGGCGAATTATGACGGGAAGGGCGTCAACTTCGCGCTGTTCTCCGCTCACGCCGAGCGGGTGGAGCTCTGTCTGTTTGATCCGTCCGGGAAAACCGAAATCGCCCGACTGGAGCTGCCGGAATATACCCATGAGGTCTGGCACGGCTATGTGCCGGATCTGAAGCCCGGCGCGCTGTACGGCTATCGCGTCTACGGCCCTTACGATCCGGAAAACGGTCACCGCTTCAACCCGCACAAGCTGCTTATCGACCTTTACGCCCGCGAACTGGTGGGCGATATCGACTGGAACGACGCCCATTTCGGCTATGAGCTGGGGCATGACGAATTAGATTTAAGCTTTGATACGCGCGACAGCGCGCCGTACACCCCGAAATGCAAGGTCATCGACCCGAACGCCTTTGACTGGCAGGACAACAGCCGGCCGAACGTGCCCTGGCCGCATACCGTCGTCTATGAGAGCCACGTGAAGGGCTTTACCCAGATGAACCCGGCCATCCCGCCCGAGCTGCGCGGCACGTTTGAGGGGATGGGACACAAAGCCTCGGTCGACTACATCAAGAGTCTTGGCATCACCTCGGTGGAGCTGCTGCCGGTGCACTGGTTCCCCGACGACCAGCATCTGCTCGACCGCGGCCTGAAGAACTTCTGGGGCTATAACACCCTCGGCTTTTTTGCTCCGGCGTCGCGCTATTACGGCCCGGCGGGGATCCAGGGCTTTCGCGACATGGTGCGCGCGTATCACGATGCGGGCATCGAGGTGATTCTGGACGTGGTGTACAACCACACGGCGGAAGGAAATGAGCTTGGCCCCACGCTCTCGTTTAAGGGGATTGATAACTATAGCTATTACCGCACCCTGCCGGACCAGCACCGGTACTACATCAACGACACCGGGACGGGAAATACGGTCAACACCTCGCACCCGCGCGTGCTGCAGATGGTGATGGATTCGCTGCGCTACTGGGCGGAATCGATGCATATTGACGGTTTTCGCTTTGACCTGGGGACGATACTGGGCCGCGAGCCGGAAGGGTTTGATCCGCGCGGCGGTTTCTTCGACGCCATATCCCAGGATCCGGTGTTATCGAGACTCAAGCTGATTGGTGAACCCTGGGATATCGGTCCCGGCGGGTATCAGGTCGGCGGTTTCCCGCCGGGCTGGGGTGAATGGAACGACAAATACCGCGATACCGTACGCGAGTACTGGAAGGGCGATAACGTCTCTACCGACTTTGCCGCACGCCTGCTGGGCTCCGGGGATCTGTACGATCTGCGCGGGCGTCGTCCGTGGGCCAGCGTTAACTTCATCACCGCTCACGACGGCTTTACGCTGAATGACCTGGTGTCGTACAACGAGAAGCACAACGCCGACAACGGCGAGGACAATAACGACGGGCATAACGATAATCGCTCGTACAACTATGGCGAAGAAGGGCCGACGGAGAACCCGGATATTATTGCTACCCGCGAACGGCAGAAGCGGAATTTCCTGACCACGCTGCTGTTTTCCCACGGCACGCCGATGCTGCTGGCGGGGGACGAGTTTGGCCGCACGCAGAAGGGCAACAACAACGGCTACTGTCAGGACAGCGAGATCTCTTGGATCGACTGGAACGGGATAACCGAAAACGACGCTGCGCTGCGCGAGTTTACCCGACGGCTCATTGCGCTTCGCGCATCGCAGCCGTTATTGCGCCGTGAAAGCTGGCGCGACGGGCTGGAGATCCGCTGGTTCAATGCCGGAGGCGGCCCACAGCAGGCCGAGCAGTGGGATGAAGGCTCGACGCTCGGCGTCTCCATCAGCAGGCCGGATCTCAGGCAGGAGGACGGCATCTGGCACGACGTGCTGATGCTGTTCAACCCGTTTGAAGGCACCGTGCCGTTCCAGATCCCGCAGTTTGGCGAAGGGGGATGGGTGCTGGAGCTGTCTACGGCAGATGGCGCTGCCGCCGGGACAGCGTTCACCGAAACCGTAGAGTACGAACTGGCCGGACGCAGTATTACGCTGTTCAGACGTCCTTAGCCCTAGAGTGATGCCGCCGCGCGGGCGGCGGTGTCATACAGGGAGGAGATCGTGCGTAACAGCTGTGCGGTCTCGCCAATCGACTTCCCGGCAATGCCGCTCTCCGCGTGGATTGCTATCAGACACGCCTCCCGCACGTCCCGGTACTTCATACACAACGCTTTTCCTTCCTCGGTAGTCGAGAAAAAGAGCTCTTTGCCCGCTTTCTCGCTCGTCACGTAGCCCGCTTTGACCAGCTTTTTCAGGGCGTAGGTCACCACGTGGGTATCTTCTACGTTAAGAACGAAACAGATATCGGCCAGCTTTTTCTTGCGGTCGCGGTGGTTCACATGATGCAGCAGCGAGACGTCAAAGGCGCCCATATCCGGTTCACCGGCAGCGGCCATGCAGCGCACCATCCATTTATTGAACGCGTTGCTGGTCATGATCAGCGCGTACTCCAGCTCTGACAGCTCCGCGCAGCGCTCGGACACCAGATGGCGGGAAGAGACGATCCGGCCATCGTTGATATCGTCGCGATCGGGTGAAGCACTCTTTTTCGAGGTCATAACGTTCCTTAGCCAGAAATGTAAACTCATCGATAAAATAAGAACATTTTATTGATAATTTGTTTACATGTTTTTGAGGTTCAGATATAGCTTTTTAGCGCAGGTTTTCCGAAACCTGACGAAAAACACAACATCGCTCGCCGCAAATTAAAAAAATAGCCGTCGGCGCGCAACGCTCACTTTGGATAGGGTAAACGTTATGGACGGTACTACGATGTTGCCGCTGATCGGGATACCGATCGTGGTTATTGGTTTTGCACTGCGCTTCAACCCGCTGCTGGTGGTCGTGGTGGCGGGGCTGGCGACGGGTCTGCTGGTCGGCATGGATTTCGGGATGCTGCTGGAGACCTTTGGCGAAAAGTTCGTGAATAGCCGATCGCTGGCGACCTTCATTCTGATCCTGCCCGTGATTGGTCTGCTGGAATATTACGGGCTCAAGGAGCGCGCCCAGGCCTGGGTGGCGAAGATCGCCAGCGCGACCTCGGCGCGAATTCTGATGCTCTATTTTGTCGCCCGTGAGGGCACCGCCGCGCTGGGGCTGATGTCGCTTGGCGGTCATGCTCAGACGGTTCGCCCGCTGCTGGCGCCGATGGCCGAAGGGGCGGCGCTGAACGAATACGGCGAGCTGCCGCAGCACATCCGTGACAAAATCAAAGCTCATGCCGCCGCGTGCGACAACATCGCGGTCTTCTTTGGCGAAGATATCTTTATTGCCTTTGGCGCGGTGCTGCTGATCGACGCGTTCCTGAAAGAGAACGGTATTGCGGGCATCGAACCGCTGCATATCGGCCTGTGGGCTATCCCAACCGCCATTGCGGCATTAGTTATTCATATGACGCGCCTGCTGCGCCTGGATGCCAGCATCCGTCGCGACGTCATGGCCTGGCGCGCGGAGCAAGGCACGCAGGAGGCCGCGCAATGATGACGCTTATCACCATTAACCGCGTGTACTACCTGATCGGCTTCGTCGTGATGCTGCTGGTTGTGATGACCCTGCGCGATCGCGCCAATCCGAAGCGTTTTACCACGGCGCTTTTCTGGTTCTTATTCGGCGGGATCTTCCTGTTCGGTGACCTGATGGTGCAGGAGCTGGGGAAATCGCTGGCGTACCGAATAATCGGCGGGGGTGTTATCGCTATCGCGCTGCTGGCGGGCTTTGGTCTTGTCGGGAAAGGGCACTATAAAATGTCCACCGAAGACGAACGTCTCACCTCGTCAAACCGCCTTAAAAACTGGCTATTCCTGCCCGCGCTGATGATCCCGGTGGTGACGGTTCTCGGCACCCTGTTCCTGAAGGGCGTGTCGATTGGCGGCGTGTTCCTGCTCGATCAAAAGCAGCTTACCCTGGCGGCGCTGTGCGTGGCCTGCGTCGCGGCGATCCTCACCGGATGGTGGCTGACCAAAGGCACGCCGCTGCACGCCATTCGCCAGTCTCGTCGTCTTGTCGATACCATCGGCTGGGCGGTGATCCTGCCGCAGATGCTGGCCATGCTCGGCGGCGTGTTCGTGGCGGCCAATACTGGTGATTCGGTGCAGAAGGTGGTGAGCCTGTTCGTTAACCCGGATAACCGCTTTATGCTGGTGGTGATTTACTGCGTGGGGATGGCGCTGTTTACCATGATCATGGGAAATGCGTTTGCGGCCTTCCCGGTGCTGAGCGCGGGGATCGCCTTGCCGTTCCTGATTAACGTGCATCACGGCAACCCGGCGCCGCTGCTGGCGATTGGCATGTACGCGGGCTACTGCGGCACGCTGATGACGCCGATGGCCGCGAATTTCAATATTGTTCCCGCCGCGCTGCTGGAGCTGAAAGACAAATATCAGGTGATCAAGATCCAGATCCCGACCGCGTTAACCCTGCTGGTGGTGAACGTGTTCCTCATGTATTTCCTCGTGTTTCGCTAAGGAGCTGTTATGGAATTAACGCAACATCAGGCTGACGCGTTTGCCCGCATGCCTTTGACCTATTTGCGCCAGGAATACCCGAACCACATCATGCACCTGCTGAATGATGATGGCGACGTTCTGCCGCCGCGCGAACTGCACCCCATTTTCTACGGCTGTTTTGACTGGCACTCGGCGGTTCACGGCTACTGGCTGCTGCTGCGCTGCGTGCGCCTCTACCCGGATCTGCCGAGCCGGGACGCGATCGTCGCGCTTGTCGACGAGCACCTGACGGAAGCGAAAGTGGCTAAGGAGCTGGCCTATTTCACCGCGCCGTTTCGCGCCTCGTTTGAGCGCCCGTATGGCTACGGCTGGCTTCTGGCGCTGGCCCAGGAGCTAAAGCAGTCGTCGCTGCCGCAGGCCGCAGGCTGGTATCGGACGCTTGAGCCGTTAACCCAGGATATTCGTAACCGGCTGGTGGATTACCTCAGCAAGCTCACCTATCCGATCCGCGTCGGGACGCACTACAACACCGCATTTGCCCTCGCGCTGGGGCTGGATTACGCCCGCGCCGTGGAAGATAGCGCGCTTGAGCAGGCGATTGTGACGGCGGCGGAGCGGTTTTATCTCGCCGACACGCGCTATCCTGCGCACTACGAACCGGGCGGCGATGAGTATATTTCCGGGGCGCTGACCGAGGCGCTACTGATGAGCAAGGTGTTAAAAGACTTCCCGGCCTGGTTTGACGCGTTTCTGCCGGATGCCGGCTCCGTTGCAGCACTGATGAACCCGGCGGAAGTGAGCGATCGTACCGATCCGAAAATTGCCCATCTTGACGGATTAAACCTCAGCCGCGCCTGGTGCATGAAGCATATTGCTAAAGCGCTTCCCGCAAACCATCCGGCGCAGAAGGCGCTGCGCGAGGCGGTGACGAAACACCTGACGGCAAGCGTTGAGCATGTTGTCGGCAGCCACTACAGCGGCGGGCACTGGCTGGCGAGCTTTGCGCTGCTGGCGCTGGAGTAAACGAACGCGCCGTCTTTCTTGCCGGGTGGCGCTGCGCTTACCCGGCCTACATTGTGCAAAGCTTCCTTGTAGGCCCGTGCAAGCGTAGCGCCGCCGGGCGAATCAGACTGATGCCCGAACCGCAGGGCGCAGCCGACTCACGCTAAACAACACCGATCCCGTTGAGGCTATCACGGCTATCCACAGCGCAAAATGCACGGCCCGGTCATGGTCTGATTCGGTCGTCGCCAGCAGCACGCCCACCGCGGCGGCACCGAGACACTGGCCGAATGTCCTCACAATCGACAACACGCCGGAGGCGTAGCTGGCATATTCCCGCGCCACGTTAGAGAGCATCTCCCGGTTATTGGGGCTCTGGAAGCAGCCAAACCCAATCCCGCAAACCAGACTGCGCAGGCAGATATTCCATGCGGAAGGGCTTTCCGGCAACGTCGCCAGCAGGATCAGCCCACCGACAAAAATCATCAGCCCGATTGTCGAGATCAGCGGCGCGGAAATCGTATCTGCCCAGCGTCCCGCATGCGGTGCAATCAGCACGATGCCAATTGGCCACGGGGTGAACAGCAGCGCGGAGACCACAGGGCTGTAGCCATACACGCTCTGAAACAGGAACGGCAGCGCGACAAAGGTGATGCCCTGACTGACAAACGAGGCCAGCGAGGTCAGGGCTGCGAGGGTAAAGCGTCCGTTTTTGAACATGACGGGCGGCAGTATGGGACTTTGCGCGCGCCGAATCCGCCAGATAAAGGCGAGAGCGCTGACCAGCGTGAGCAGCCCCCAGCCTGTGGCCGCCTGGTTGATGTCTTGCGTCACGCGCTGAAGGCTGTCGGCCAGCATAATCGCCGAACCTAACAGCGCGGCGGAGAGCATGGCGCCCGGCGCGTCAAAGGGCGAGCGGTCAATGGCCGTTTCCCGCGGCAAGGCCCGCCACGCCAGCAGCAGGGCAATGCTGCCCGGGACAATGTTAATGGCGAACAGCCACTGCCAGCTCAGCGCGTCCAGTATCGTTCCGCCCAGCACGGGGGCAATCGCCGTGCTGGAGGCGATAAGCAGGGCGTGCAGCCCCAAAATGCGGCCAAGCAGTCGACCCGGAAAAACGGAGCGCAGGATCGCCGGGGCGATACTCAGGGTGGCCGCGCCGCCGATGCCCTGCAGAATACGCATGCCGGTTAACATTTCCGGCGTTGCTGCCAGCGCGCAGCCGAGCGAGGTGAGCGTAAAGGTGGCAAGCCCGGCAAGAAACACCGGGCGATAGCCCACGCGCGCCGCCAGCGCCGCGAAGATGGCTAGCGTCATTGCCGCTGACAGCAGGTAACCGTTGGCGAACCAGACCGCAACGTTCGCGGGAACCTGCATCGCCCTTGCCATGGAGGGCAGCGCGATGTTGATCATGGTGCCGTCAAAGACGCCCATCAGCGTGGTGGTCATGACGGCGGCCATGACCCGGGCGCGTTCATGACCGGGTAAGCCTTCATCGCCGGGCAGGTTTGAAAATAGCGTCATCGTCGTTACTCCGCATAAGAATAGTGATGACGAAACTATAATCATGCGGTATACAGGGCGGAAGACGCATCAGTTGCACTTAATCGTTGCATATAACGCCTTATCTTAGGAGTCACCGTGGTCGATCCTGACTTTAACCTTCTGGTTGCGCTCGACGTTCTGCTGGCCGAAGCCAGCGTGGCGGGCGCGGCGCGACGTTTGAACCTCAGCACATCCGCTATGAGCCGCACCCTGAGCAGGCTGCGGGAGGTGACCGGCGATCCTATTCTGGTGCGGGCCGGTCGTCATATGGTGCTGACTCCCTGGGCCGAAGCCACGCGGGACCGCGCCAGAACTGCCGTGCATGAGGCGAGGGCGGTGCTGCAGCCCTCCACCGACGCGCTGAAGGTGGAAAGTCTCGAGCGGCTGTTCACCATCAGGGCCAACGACGGTTTTGTGGTGGCGTTTGGGCCACTGCTGATTGCGGCGGTGGCGAGCGTTGCGCCCGGGGTGTGCATCCGCTTCTCGCCGAAACCTGAAAAAACCTCGCGCTATTTGCGTGAGGGGCTGGTCGACCTGGAGATCGGCGTGCAGAGCAATATGGGGCCGGAAATACGGCTGCAACGGCTCTTTCAGGATCGGTTTGTTGGCGCGGTGCGCAAGGGGCATCCGCTGTCATTACGGCCTGACGTCAGCCTTGACGATTATGTCGCGTGGGGCCACGTGGTGGCCTCACCGGACGGATCGCTACACGGGTTTGTCGATGACGCGCTGGCGGAACGGGGGATAAAGCGCAAGGTCGCCAGCGTGGTGCCCGGATTTCCAACGGCGCTATCCGTGGCGCTCGCGTCCGATCTGATTGCCATGGTGCCGGCGCTGTACCTGCTCAATCAGCCGATGAACGAGCGCGTACACGTCTTTGAACTGCCGTTTAAAACCCGGACTATTACGGTGTCACAGATGTGGCATCCGCGCATGGAAAGGGATCCGGGGCATCGCTGGCTCAGGGAAAAGGTGCTGGAAGTGTGTCGGACCGTGCGCTGACGCCTCAGGCCACTTTTCCCGGCACGGAGAGGATGAAGCGTGTCGACACCGCATCCGATTCCACGCGGACTTTTCCGTGGTGCGCGGTGACGATGGACTTCACGATGGCAAGCCCGATCCCGCTGCCTTCGCCTTTGCGCTGCCTTGACGGATCGACGCGATAGAAACGGTCAAACAGCTTTGGCAGATGCTCTTGCGGGATCGGCGTACCGGGATTTTCTATCATCAGTTCAACGTTGTTATCCTGTTCTCTGATGGAGACCGTCACCGCTTTCCCGGCTGGCGTATAGCGCAGGGCATTGGAGAGCAGATTATTCACTGCTCTTCTGAACATCTGCGGATCGCCCTCTATCAGGCAGGGCATCCCGCTAAATTTTAGCGTAACGTTGCGTTCTTCCGCCCAGGCTTCGAAGAAATCAAAGACTTTCATGACCTCTGCACTTAAATCAAACATCACCCGGTCAGGGACGAGCTGGTTATTATCCGCCTGCGCCAGGAAAAGCATGTCGCTGACCATCCGGGTCATCCGGTTGTACTCTTCAAGGCTGGAGTACAGAACATCTTCCAGCTCTTTCTGCGAGCGGTTCTGGCTCAGCGCGATTTCCGTTTGCGTCACCAGGTTGGTGATGGGGGTTCTGATTTCATGCGCGATATCGGCGGAAAAATTCGCCTGGCGGGTAAAGACATCTTCAATCTTTTCGATCATATGGTTGAAGGAGATGACCAGCTGTTCCAGCTCAACGGGCACGCGGGACGGCTCCAGCCGCGCGTCCAGGTTTTCTGAAGTGATATTTTTAATGGCGTTGCTGACGTTACGCAGGGGCAAATGTCCCTGACGAACCGCGATGCGAATGACAAGAATAATCAGCAGGCTGATCGCCGCGGCAATCATCAGAAGATTTTTTTTCAGCGCCTCAAGGTAGTGCAGATGAAAATTAATCGAGAGCCCGATAAGCATGACGTAGCCCTGCGTTTTGCCCTGCAGCGTCGCCGTGCCTGAAGAGGCGATAATCCGGTACGTTTCCATTTTCATGTCGGACCCGGCGTGCATGGGGTTGGCCGGGTCTTCTACCGTCCAGAGAAACACATCCTGCGTGCGGCGGTGTTCGCTAAAATCCGCCGCGTTCATCGCAGGGCGCAAAGCCGCCCCTTGCGCCGAGCTGAACAGGGTATTGCCCTGCGGATCCAGAAGCAGAACGGCCACGTTGCGGTAGCTGGCCATCGACTCTTTGATCTTGCTGATTTTCTTTTGATCGGGATCGACCGGAGACTGCAGTATGCGGTGCATCGCGGTGCTGATTTGCTGCAGGTCGCTGATATCCTGCTCGGCGAAATGCTTTTCAACGGAATGGAGCATAAACCAGGTAAAGGCGAAAAAGGCCAGTATCGTGGAGAGGCTGATAAAAAAGGTCAGCCGCAGGGCAAGAGAAAAGGGGCGCCTGGCAAGCTTAACGCGCATCCGGTACCTCCAGCATATAGCCCACGCCGCGCACCGTCTGGATCAGCTTCGGTTCAAAATCGTTATCGATTTTCGCGCGCAGCCGCTTTACCGCCACATCAATCGCGTTAGTGTCGCTGTCAAAATTCATGTCCCACACCTGGGAGGCAATCAGGGAGCGGGGAAGCACCTCTCCCTGATGACGCATGAAAAACTCCAGCAGGCTGAACTCTTTGCTGGTTAACGAGATGCGGCTTCCGGCCCGGCTTACTTTTCTCGACACGAGGTCAACCGTCAGGTCTGCTACCTGAAGCTGGCTTTCCGCAATCACCGTATTTCCGCGTCTCAGCAGCGTCCTCACCCGGGCGAGCAGCTCAGCAAAGGCGAAAGGCTTAATCAGATAGTCATCTGCGCCCAGCTCAAGCCCTTTAACCCGGTGTTCAATCGTGCCGAGAGCCGTGAGTAACAGGATGGGCATCCCTTTTCCGGCAGAGCGGAGCATGCGGACAATGTCCCAGCCGTTCACATCGGGCAGCATGATATCCAGAATCAGCAGATCGTATTCAGCGGTCATGGCGAGATGGTAGCCGTTCAGGCCGTTATCCGCGTGGTCCACAACAAACCCCGCTTCAGTCAGCCCCTTACTCAGGTACTCACCGGTTTTCATTTCGTCTTCGACGATCAGTATTTTCATCGTGCTCCCCTGACTGGCTGCTGATGACATTCTAGTGAGCGTACCTCCGTTAACAATGACTTACGCTAAAAATGACAACATTGTCATTATCCTGTCACCCGTCAAACAGGATGCGTTGCGTAGAGTAGCCCTAAAACTACTCTGGACTTTATTTGAACCGTTATGTTCCTGTTAAAACGACTAAGCATCAGTACGGTATTTATTCTGGCAGGCTGCGTCTCGCTGGCCCCGGAGTACCAGCGGCCAGAAGCACCTGTACCCCGGCAGTTTTCGCTCTCCCGTAACGGCCTGACGCCCGCGGCGGCGGGGTATCAGGACACCGGCTGGCGCAACTTTTTCGTCGATCCTCAAGTTGCGGGGCTGATTACGGAGGCCCTGAAGAACAATCGCGATCTAAAAATGGCCGCCCTGAAGGTCGAGGAAGCCCGGGCGCAGTTCAACGTGACGGATGCGGACCGCTATCCTCAGCTGAATGCCTCCTCGGGCATCACGTACAGCGGCGGGCTGAAAAGTGACAAACCCACCGCGCAGCAGTACGACGCGGGCATTGCGCTTAGCTACGAACTCGACTTCTTCGGCAAGCTGAAGAACATGAGCGATGTCGACCGACAAAACTTTTTCGCCAGCGAAGAGGCCCGTCGCGCGGTGCATATCCTGCTCGTCTCTAACGTGTCGCAGAGCTATTTTAACCAGCAGCTGGCGTATAAACAGCTGAGCATTGCGCGGGATACGCTGACAAATTACCAGCAGTCTTATGCGTTCGTTGAGCAGCAGCTGGTGACGGGCAGTACGAACGTCCTGGCGCTGGAACAGGCCCGGGGACAGATCGAAAGCACGCAGGCAGAGATTGCCAAAAGAGAGGGTGAGCTGGCGCAGGCCAATAATGCCCTGCAACTGGTCCTCGGCACGTATCGCGCGCTGCCGGGCGACGGCGGCATGAACGCCAGCGACGTTGCGCCGGTAAAACTGCCTCCTCATCTTTCCTCCGCGATACTGCTGCAGCGCCCGGATATTATGGAAGCGGAGTATCAGCTTAAAGCGGCCGATGCGAATATCGGCGCGGCGCGCGCCGCCTTTTTCCCGTCCATATCTCTCACCAGCGGGCTATCAACGGGCAGCACGGAGTTGTCCAGCCTGTTCACGTCAGGGAGCGGGATGTGGAATTTTATTCCTAAAATCGAAATTCCCATTTTAAATGCGGGCAGAAATAAGGCCAACCTGAAGCTGGCCGAAATTCGCCAGCAGCAGTCGGTGGTTAATTACGAACAAAAAATTCAGTCCGCCTTTAAACAGGTTGCCGACGCGCTCGCGCTGCGGGACAGCATTAACCAGCAGCTTGCTGCACAGCAGCGGTATCTGGATTCACTCCGCATCACGCTTCAACGTGCCAGAGGGCTATATTCCAGCGGCGCGGTCAGCTATATCGAAGTGCTTGACGCGGAGCGTTCTCTTTTCTCTACCCAGCAAAATATTCTCGACCTTATTTATGCCCTGCAGGTTAATGAAATTAATCTCTTCACCGCGCTCGGCGGCGGTTGGGTCGAATAACGTTATTTAATTAAACAGGAAAATAACCATGCGCAATTCACTTAAGGCCGTTGTATTTGGTGCGATCTCCATTGTGTTTTCTGCCAGCCTCCAGGCTGAGGTTCATCAGCACGAGATGATGAGTGCTGCCAGCGAAGGGACCTCAGAGCAGGTCATCACGGGAACCGGCATCGTGAAGGACATTGATCTCACGAATAAAAAAGTCACGATTTCCCATGAAGCGATCCCGGAAATTGGCTGGCCCGCGATGACCATGCGTTTCACCTTTATTCAGGCTGACGAGAGTATCAATGCCTTAAAAATCGGCAGTCACGTTGATTTTTCATTTGTTCAGCAGGGCAATATCTCTTTACTCAAGAGCATTAAATAGCGAGACGCGGCATGGCCTCATTAAAAATAAAATATGCTGCCATGATAGTCAGCAGCCTTATTGCGGGAGGGCTGATATCGGTGACGGCATGGCAGGCGCTTCATTCATCTGAAAAAACAGAAAATAGAACCTCTGAAAGAAAGGTGCTTTTCTGGTATGACCCAATGAAGCCAGACGTTAAATTCGATAAGCCCGGCAAATCGCCGTTTATGGATATGGATCTGGTAGCGAAATATGCGGATGAAAATGAGAATAAAAGCAGTGCCGGTATCCGTATTGACCCGACGCAGGTTCAGAACCTGGGATTAAAAACGCAAAAGGTGACGCGCGGAACGCTGAATTATGCCCAGACGATCCCGGCCAACGTCAGCTATAACGACTATCAGTTTGTCATTGTGCAGGCGCGCGCGGAAGGCTTCGTGGAGAAAGTGTACCCGCTGACGACGGGCGATAAGGTGAAGAAAGGCACGCCGCTCGTTGATATTACCATTCCTGACTGGGTCGAGGCGCAGAGCGAGTTTCTGCTGTTATCCGGCACCGGCGGAACGCCGACGCAAATCAAAGGGGTTCTGGAACGGCTTCGGCTGGCGGGTATGCCGGATGAGGATATTCAGAGGCTGCGTGCGACCCGCACTATCCAGACCCGGTTTACCATCAGGGCACCGATCGACGGAGCGATCACGGCCTTTGATCTGCGTACCGGCATGAATATTTCCAAAGATAAGGTAGTAGCGCAAATTCAGGGGATGGATCCGGTCTGGATCGGCGCGGCAGTGCCTGAGTCTATTGCTTATCTGCTGAAAGAGACCTCGCAGTTTGCTGTTTCGATACCGGCTTATCCGGATAAATCCTTCCCGGTTGAAAAATGGAGTCTTCTGCCGAGCGTGGATCCAACCACCCGTACGCTGCAGGTGCGTCTGCAGGTCTCTAACAGGGATGAGCTGCTGAAACCGGGCATGAACGCCTACCTGAAGCTGAATACCCAAAGTCAGGAAATGCTGCTGATCCCCTCCCAGGCCGTTATCGATACCGGTAAAGAACAGCGCGTGATTACCGTCGATGCGGACGGGAATTTTGTACCGAAAAGGATCCACGTACTGCACGAATCTCAGCAGCAGTCCGGCATTGGTAGCGGACTGGAAGAGGGCGAGTCGGTAGTGGTCAGCGGTCTGTTCCTGATTGACTCGGAGGCCAATATTACCGGCGCGCTGGAGCGCATGCGTCACGCTGAAGCTGCTGACGGCGCGAATTCTGGCCATTAAGGAGACGATGATGATTGAATGGATTATCCGGCGGTCAGTCGCCAACCGTTTCCTGGTCATGATGGGGGCGCTGTTTCTCAGCGTCTGGGGGACATGGACCATTATCAACACCCCGGTCGATGCCTTGCCCGATCTCTCTGACGTGCAGGTGATTATCAAAACCAGCTATCCCGGCCAGGCCCCGCAGATTGTTGAAAACCAGGTGACCTATCCACTCACCACCACCATGCTGTCGGTTCCCGGCGCAAAGACCGTGCGCGGTTTTTCGCAGTTTGGCGATTCGTACGTGTACGTCATTTTTGAAGACGGCACCGATTTGTACTGGGCCCGTTCGCGCGTGCTGGAGTATCTGAACCAGGTTCAGGGCAAGCTGCCTGCCGGCGTGAGCTCCGAAATCGGTCCTGATGCCACGGGCGTGGGCTGGATATTTGAGTATGCGCTGGTGGATCGCAGCGGAAAACACGATCTCGCTGAGTTGCGCTCATTGCAGGACTGGTTCCTGAAATTTGAATTGAAAACTATCCCGAACGTTGCCGAAGTGGCCTCCGTCGGCGGCGTGGTGAAGCAGTATCAGATCCAGGTTAATCCGTTAAAACTGGCTCAGTACGGCATTAGCCTGCCGGAGGTTAAGCAGGCCCTTGAGTCGTCTAACCAGGAGGCGGGGGGATCGTCAGTTGAAATGGCGGAAGCGGAGTATATGGTCCGCGCCAGCGGCTATCTGCAGACGATGGACGATTTCAATAACATCGTTCTGAAAACCGGCGAGAACGGGGTACCGATTTACCTTCGGGATGTCGCCCGCGTACAAACGGGTCCGGAAATGCGCCGCGGTATTGCCGAGCTGAACGGGCAGGGGGAAGTTGCGGGTGGCGTGGTCATCCTGCGTTCGGGAAAAAATGCGCGCGAAGTCATTACGGCGGTGAGAGATAAGCTTGAGACGCTGAAGGCCAGCCTGCCGGAAGGCGTTGAGATTGTGACCACCTACGATCGCAGCCAGCTCATCGATCGGGCAATCGACAACCTGAGTTCCAAACTGCTCGAAGAGTTTATCGTGGTGGCCATCGTCTGTGCACTGTTCCTGTGGCACGTCCGCTCTGCGCTGGTCGCGATTATCTCTCTGCCGCTTGGCCTGTGTATTGCCTTTATCGTCATGCATTTCCAGGGGCTGAACGCCAATATCATGTCGCTGGGAGGCATTGCCATTGCCGTTGGCGCGATGGTGGATGCCGCTATCGTCATGATTGAAAACGCGCACAAACGGCTGGAAGAGTGGGATCACCAGCATCCGGGAGAGCACATTGATAACGCCACCCGCTGGAAGGTGATCACCAACGCCTCTGTCGAGGTTGGCCCGGCGCTGTTTATAAGCCTGCTGATCATCACCTTATCCTTCATTCCTATCTTTACCCTTGAGGGTCAGGAAGGGCGGCTGTTTGGTCCGCTGGCTTTCACCAAAACCTACTCCATGGCGGGTGCGGCTGCGCTGGCTATCATCGTTATCCCCATCCTGATGGGGTTCTGGATCCGGGGTAAGATTCCCGCTGAGACCAGTAACCCGTTGAACAGGCTACTGATTAAAGCCTATCACCCGCTACTGATTAAGGTGCTCCGCTGGCCAAAAACAACCCTGCTGGTTGCGGCCTTGTCCATCTTCACGGTGATCTGGCCTCTCAGCCAGGTAGGCGGTGAATTCCTGCCGAAGATTAATGAAGGCGATCTGCTGTATATGCCGTCAACATTGCCGGGCGTTTCTCCGGCAGAAGCGGCCGCGCTGTTACAGACCACGGACAAACTCATCAAAACCGTACCTGAAGTGGCCTCGGTGTTTGGCAAAACCGGCAAGGCCGAAACGGCTACGGATTCCGCGCCGCTCGAAATGGTGGAAACCACGATTCAGCTCAAGCCTGAGGATCAGTGGCGGCCCGGCATGACGATTGACAAGATTATTGACGAGCTCGATAAGACCGTTCGGTTGCCCGGCCTGGCGAACCTCTGGGTTCCGCCCATTCGTAACCGCATCGATATGCTTTCGACCGGGATCAAAAGCCCGATTGGTATCAAGGTCTCAGGTACTGTTCTGTCGGATATTGACGCCACGGCGCAGAGCATCGAGACGGTAGCCAAAATGGTGCCGGGCGTGGTGTCTGCCCTGGCTGAACGTCTGGAGGGCGGGCGCTACATTGATGTCGATATCAACCGGGAAAAAGCCTCGCGCTACGGGATGACGGTGGGCGATGTGCAGCTCTTTGTCTCCTCGGCCATCGGCGGCGCGACGGTAGGGGAAACGGTGGAAGGCGTCGCCCGATACCCGATTAATATCCGCTATCCTCAGGACTACCGGAACAGCCCGAGCGCGCTGAAGCAGATGCCGATCCTGACGCCGATGAAACAGCAGATCACGCTGGGCGATGTGGCGGATATCAACGTGGTTTCCGGCCCCACGATGCTGAAAACGGAGAATGCCCGGCCTGCGAGCTGGATTTATATCGATGCCCGCGGCAGGGATATGGTGTCGGTGGTGAACGACATTAAGACGGCCATTAGTCAGAACGTAAAGCTGAGGCCGGGCACCAGCGTCTCATTCTCCGGGCAGTTTGAGCTGCTCGAACACGCCAACAAGAAACTAAAGCTGATGGTGCCGATGACGGTGATGATCATCTTTATTCTGCTGTATCTGGCGTTCCGTCGCGTGGATGAAGCGCTGCTGATCCTGATGAGCCTGCCGTTCGCCCTGGTCGGTGGGATATGGTTCCTCTACTGGCAGGGCTTCCATATGTCTGTGGCAACCGGCACCGGTTTTATCGCTCTGGCCGGGGTGGCAGCAGAATTTGGGGTGGTCATGCTAATGTATTTGCGTCATGCCGTTGAAGCGCAACCGGCGTTGTCCCATCGGGACACGTTCACCGAACAGGGGCTGGATGACGCCCTTTACCATGGCGCCGTGCTGCGCGTGCGGCCAAAGGCAATGACCGTCGCGGTGATCATTGCCGGTCTGCTGCCCATTCTTTGGGGGACGGGGGCAGGGTCAGAAGTCATGAGCCGGATAGCGGCACCGATGATTGGCGGGATGATCACGGCGCCGCTGCTATCGCTGTTTATTATTCCGGCGGCGTACAAGTTAATTTGGCTGCGCAGGCATAAAAAACCATAAAAAATCCCGCCAGCGATGGCGGGTTTTTTACGGGATGAACGCTTAGCGCTCTGTTTTAGCACGCGTCTGGCTGAGAAGCTTGCGCCAGGCACGATTAAACAGCAGCATCTTATATTCCTTGAGTGCCGGAACAGGGTAGGGAATAAGCCCATAGAGTGACAGAAATGTCACTCGCCAGTCATGCGATAAACAGCAGCCGGTTTTTATAATTCATTATAAAGAAGGCCATCAACTATTGGGCACTTTAACTTCGGAGATACAACCATGAAAAAGATCTTTTTATCTGTTATTGCCATCCTGGCGGTTTCTGCATCCAGTTGGGCTGCCAAGACAAACAACCACGAACAGGCAGCAATGTCCCATGACATGATGCAAAGCAACACATCAAATTCGAGCCAGAGCATGACGGAAATGCATAAGGAGATGATCAAAACCCGTCCATGCAGTACTAACGAAACAGCGACGTCGTTTTCTGCGTTACATTTAACATAATATACATTATGCGCACCAGTATGGGATCAGAAGGAATCTGGCATTTTATGGACATCGTTATGCTAATGACCTCTGAGTGTGTCTTCTCAAGTGCTGCTATCGTCACGCTGATCATCTCACAGTGCATGGCTTACCGTTTTGCCCTGTTGATATAAGCCTGTAAACCCTCAGCAAGAAAATCAAACACCGTTTTACAGGCCCGGCTGTGGCGTAAATCCTCATGCATCACCAGCCAGGTGTCCAGATGAAACGCAAAGTAATCAGGCATTATCCTCTGCATTCCATCGCCTGCGCATGGCCCATCAGCTCAACGGCTGCATCCGTGGCCTGCAATCCCGTCTGCGAACGGGTAAATAAAACAAGCCCCAGGGCTGATTCAGGTTCAGGCAGCGGCATCAAAATGCAGCGTGATTGTCCATGCCGTTAACCCGCCGGGGTATCGAAACTGGGAACAGCTGGTTTTGCCCATGCTGCATAACACTATCAGCGCAGCGGAGCGAAACGGTGCATTAATCGTTCTGCCGGGCACGATTTATAACTACGGTCCGGATGCTTTTCCCCTATTACGCGAGGATTCCCCTCAGGATCCGGTTACCCGAAAAGGAGCCATACGCGTGCAAATGGAAAAGGCGCTCGCAGCCTATGCACAGCGTGGCGGAAAGGTGCTGATTTTGCGGGCTGGCGACTTTTTTGGTCCCCATGCTGGCAACAACTGGTTTTCACAGGGATTAGTCAAACCGGGGCATCCACCGAAGGTCATTAAAAATCCCGGGCAAACCGGCGCAGGCCATCAGTGGGCCTATCTGCCGGATGTCGCCGAAACCGTTGCGGCACTGCTGGCGCGGCGGGATGAACTCGAAGCGTTTTCCTGTTTTCATATGCGTGGTCACTGGGATCCTGATGGGACAGCGATGACCACAGCCATAAAGCACGTCGCGGAGCATGCCGGTATTAAGGCGAAGGTGAAGTCATTTCCATGGTGGCTGATCTCTGCAATGAGTCCGTTTAACACCACGCTGCGTGAAATGCGGGAGATGCGCTATCTCTGGGAACAGACAATAGAGATGGATAATTCAAAACTGATAGCCTTTTTAGGTCATGAACCGCAGACCCCCCTTACCGAGGCCGTGCGTTCTACACTAGCGGGCCTGGGCTGTATTTAACATAACCTGCACGTTTAGAAAGGGTTGAAAAATGTCTGATATACTTCAACTTTTGAAAAACGCTGCCGTAAGCAAATGGAAATTGAATTAAATAAGAGTGTTAAAGAGAGAGTTTTCCATGCTGTCATTTTTGAAGTGACGGCCAACGTTATCATCGCGCTGTCTCTCGCCTGGCTGATGAACGTGTCGGTACTCCAGGCAGGCTCGTTGTCCGTGATATCCGCCCTTACCGCAACGGTCTGGAATTTTATTTTTAATAAGCTCTTTGACTCCCTGCAGAAAAAACATCAGTTTCAGCGCACATTTTTCGTTCGCGCAATCCATGCGGTTGGTTTTGAAACGGGACTTATCATCTCCTTAATCCCTGTGGCAATGGTTATGCTGAACCTGACCGTGGCTGAGGCATTTTTTGTTGAGATTGGTCTGGTGCTGTTTTTCCTGCCCTATACGATGCTGTTTAACTGGCTTTACGATTATCTGCGCTGGACGTTCGTTGGACGAAAGCGTTCGGCGTTATAGCTAAGTGAATCAATGTAAAAAATGAAGAGGAAGAAAAATGCGAAGTCTCCTGACTAAAGGAATTTGTCTTGCGTTAGCGTTGTCCGCCGCCAGGACGGCTCTGGCCGCTCAGAAAGAGAGCCATGACGACAAGCTCAACGGGATAACCATTTTCGCTCAAAAAGAGTCTCAGGGAAGCCAATGGGACAGTACAACGGGCGAAGCAAAATATATGGTCAGCTATAAAGTTACGCTTGATAACGCGTCGGGTAAAAGTATTGAGCCGGGCAAAGATAATAAGATGTGTTTCTTCTTGTTTGATAAAAACGGAAAAACATTTATGAGCACCGGCATTGAGCTTGAGATGTTGAAAAAATACAACCCACGGGACAACAGAACCGGATTGGTCTATTTTTCCAGCTCAAACCCTGACGTTTTAAATATGCCATTTGTCCGTTTCGGCATCGGAAAAGACTGCATAAATTGATGACTGTCACATTGACACGTTCTTTCGTATGTTCGCCCCACTCTCCTTCTATACTGGTTATTTCTCCATCTCATAAAGGAAGGAACCATGTTCGATCATGTGAAATTCGGCGTCAGTGATTATGAAAAAAGTAAAACCTTCTTCCTCCATGCGCTTAAGCCGCTTGGTGTAGAACTCATTGATGAAGGAACGCCAGACTACGGTGTCGAAATGAGTTCAGGCGACGTTTCGCTTTGTCTTTTTCAGACAAATGAAAAACCTGCTCCTCTGCATCTGGCGTTTGTGGCCGACACGCGCCAGCAGGTCGATGCGTTTTACCATGCCGCCCTGCGCGCAGGTGGACGCGATAACGGCGGGCCGGGGCTGAGGTCATACGGTGAAAATTACTATGCCGCGTTTGTCATCTCGCCCGATGGCCACAATATCGAGGCGGTGTGCCATGCGCCGGAAAGTCTGTAGCTCAGCCCTTCTGTCAGAAGCGATTAAATGATCTGTCATGCATTTTTTTGCACGATAATGCACGAAAATATTTCATAACGCGGCCAAAATCCCGTATGGTATCGGCAGTAAACGTGCAACTTCATGCAATAACACTGACAGAGGTACTATGACACAACAGCTAATTTTAATTGCTGGCCCCTATCGCAGCGGAACCGAAGGCGTTCAGGCACGCATTGATGATAATCTGGCGCGTCTCGAAAGCGCAGCACTAGCCGTTTACCAGCGGGGTCACATCCCGGTCATTGGCGAATGGCTGGCTTTGCCGTTGGCAAAAGCCGCAGGATCGAAAGCGGTTGGTGATGAAATCAGTGAAGCGATGCTGTACCCCGTTGCTCACCGGCTAATAGCTAAATGTGATGCCATTTATCGTATTGCAGGTGCGTCTAAAGGTGCCGATATGGACATTGAGGTCGCCCGCAAATATGGCCTGAAGGTTTATACCGCACTTGAGAATATTCCTGAGGCTTAAGGCAGTCCGCCAGCCAGCCTGTGAGCACAGGCTGGCTATCAGAGAGTGTCACTCTCTGAGGTCAACACGACGGATACCCCCTTTTCCGATACCGCGCGGATCCACTCCTTATCGGTATTGTCTTCAACGATAATGGTATTCACCGATGACACATCGCCAATCACAAACGAAGACGCTGTGTTGATCTTTTCCGGAGAAGCCAGGACAACTGTCTCCGCGGCTCTGCCGGAAAATGCACGTTTGATGCACGCTTCTTCGAAATCGCCGGTTGTCAGCCCCGCCTCAGGATGGATCCCGGTCACGCCCATAAAGAATAGATCTGCATGAATATTTTCGATGCCTTCGATGGCCGCAGCGCCGACCGCGACAATGGAGTGCTTATACAAGCGACCGCCGATCAGAATCACCTCGATGGACGGATGATCCACAAGCCCCAAGGCGATGCTCGGACTGTGCGTAACCACCGTGATGCGCAGGTCTGGAGGGAAAAACGTAATCAGCTCCGAAGTTGTCGTGCCGCCGTCAACGATCACCACCTGCCCTGATGAAATCAGCTGCGCGCCTTTGCGGGCGACCCGTTTTTTCGCATCCATTTTCACGGATTGCCGTTCAGCAAAGGGAGCAATAGCAGAAGATGACGGCAGCGCGCCGCCGTGAACGCGCTGCAAACGCCCTTCTGCCGCCAGCTCGCGTAAATCACGCCGAATGGTGTCTTCAGAGACATCAAAGAACATGCTGAGCGCTTTTGACTGGACCTGGCCTTCGGTGCCGAGCTTTTCGAGGATCAATTGTTTTCGCTGACTGGTGAGCATCATGAATTCCTGATGTTGCATGTTTTATCTTGAATGTGCACGATAATGCTGTTTATGATAATTACTCTACGTAAGGAGGAACAAACGTGCAATCAAAACGTGCAGATGTGCGCATCATTGACAGTGAAACCCTGTCAGATAACTGGTACAACCTTAAAAAGTACACCTTCGACCTGCAGCGCCGTGACGGAGAATGGCAACGACAGCAACGAGAGGTCTACGACCGTGGCAACGGCGCGACTATTCTTCTCTACAACCGTGAGAAAAAAACGGTGATCCTGACGCGCCAGTTCCGCTTCCCTGTCTTTATCAACGGCCATGAGGACGATTTAATCGAAGCCGCGGCGGGACTGCTGGACAACATGGATCCCGAAAGCCGCATAAAAGCAGAAGCGGAAGAAGAGACAGGGTTTCAGGTTTCGAGCGTGCAGAAAATCTTTGAAGCCTATATGAGCCCGGGCTCCGTCACGGAAAAACTTTATTTTTATCTTGCCGAGTACCAGCCGAAAGACAGAACCGGCGCAGGCGGCGGGATCAAGGCTGAGGGAGAAGATATCGACGTGCTGGAAATGACGCTTGAAGAGGCATTACGCGGCATTGAAACAGGCAAGATTGTCGACGGTAAAACCATCATGCTGCTTTATCATATTGCTCTTAAAGGCATTATGTAGACCGCGGGTTAAAATCCTGAATTTGAATCTGGGTCGGTACGCTTGTCCATTACTCAAATGTAAAGCGGAAAACCTCCTAAATTTTGCAGCCTACTATATTTAGTGAACTATTTCGGGATTTGACAAAATCTTCAAAAATTCGCCGAGTCATCTGCATTTACCATTAGAAATGCCACACGTTGGCCAGGCTACCAGTTGAGGTAGCCTGTCTTATCTGTTGGCTGGATTAAAATGCGACTCGCTACAGATAACGAAGCATATTATACTTGCTCCTCCACTCGAACAGGAGGCAAGCAACTCACGTGAAGGATACATATTACAACGACATAGCGATCAATACGCTAATTCAGAGTGAGCTGGACGCGTTTTTTGAGGACTTCAAAGGGATCGTCTTCGCCTACGCCATTATGAACAAGAAAGATCCTTCACAGATGCGGATAATCAATAACAGCCCCGAGTGGTTTGATATCTACCTCGACAGGAAATATCAGTTCATTGACCCTGTTATCATTCGGGCTTTGCGCTGTGTTGAAGATTTTTTCTGGGAAAGTGATGTCATCCTGTCTGATGGTTATAACCTGACGCGCATTTTCAACGAAAGCGTCCAGTATGATATCTACCAGGGGCAGACGTTCCCTCTGCATGACTATCTGAATAATCTTGTCGTCTTATCCGTCATCAGTCCTAAGCATTCTGGTATTGATATAGAAAAATATCGGCCACAATTTCTAAGCTTCCTTGTTCAACTGCATCAGAAGACACTCAATCTCTATAGCCAGCATCAACAGAAAAAGAATGTTTTTCTGTCACCACGTGAGCGACAAATCCTTAAATGGGTCAGCGCCGGGAAAACCTACGCAGAAATTTCTGTTATTTTGTCTATTGCTGAACGCACCGTTAAATTCCATATGGGGAATGTAATGAAAAAACTCGGTGTGAATAATGCCAGACACGCAATTAAACTTGGAACAGAACTACGATTACTGGACGACTGAGCCTCAGCCACTGGTTATAAGTGGCGTAAATGCTCCAGCATTTCGCGAAGCCAGTGACTGGATTTATCTTTGCTAATAATGTCTTCAATAATGTTGATACTGGCAGGCATAAATATATAGTAAATAACCTCCCCTTTTTCAGACAGGCCGCGTTGAATAACTTCAACTTTCCAGTTTGCATGGCGAAAAATAGCATACATACCACGACTGACTACTGCGTACATTCCATGATATTTATTCTTAATGCAATAAATATTCATCGCAAGAAACAATGCCTTACTGGCGGGCACCCCCTGCAGACTTGAGGAGTCTCGTCTTTCTTTATCTAAAAATAAACGGCTAATTTCACAGCAGGGAACATCAGTCGGTAAAATAATGGTTTCGGCAAAATAATTGTGAAAAATTTCGCTTATCATCGTCGGATGCGTCGAGTTAATGAATCGCGCGCCGCATAACAACTCTCCCTCATACATACCCAACAAGTATGTCGTGTTTGGGTTGTCAAATTGATCCTTTTCCATATCTTCAACGCATTCAACTTTCCAGTCGAGTCGGTCCCGAAAGGTTTTTCTCCTGAGTCGGAAGAGTTCGCGGGCTAATGCTGACGGTAAATCATCGTAATCATGCAAAAAAAACTCAATAACAGAATTCATTGCTCTTATTCCTGATAATAACACCTGAAACTATTATCCCCTGTCTTTTAGGACAGCTTTCATTGTGCATGGTATTCCTTATACTTGAAAAGTACCCGGCCACTAAGTCCTCGTGAAACTCAGTGGCCAGGAGGTCAAAGACCTACGAAACACCAGGGATATATCCATTCATGATTATCTAATATTTATAGTTTCGGGTACAGAGCGTAAGAAGCACTTAGCCGATAAAATATTAAAAAACGATAATCATAAAATAATTACAATTAAAGTATTGCCCCTTAAGAATTTAAGGGGTAATATTTCCTTTTCCTTGTTTTTTCCCCTATTATCTCTGTTCTCACTGCTGTGCTACTCTTGCAGAAGCATGCTAAACGGAGAACCAAAATGGCCGACTGGAATCCTTCTCTTTACCTGCAATACGGCGCGGAAAGAACGCGTCCTGCCGCAGAACTGCTCGCCAGAATTCCTCTGGATGAGGTCTCCACCATCGCTGATTTAGGCTGCGGGCCGGGAAACAGCACCGCGCTGTTGAAGCATCGCTGGCCTTCGGCGCACATTACCGGGGTCGACAACTCCCCTGCAATGCTCGAGGAAGCAAGAGCCGCATTGCCAGGCTGCCATTTTGTTGAGGCCGATATCCGCCAGTACAAGCCTGGCCAGCCGCTGAGCCTGATTTATGCCAACGCTTCGCTGCAATGGGTTCCTGACCATTACGACCTCCTGCCTCATCTCGTTTCTTTACTCACGCTTAACGGCGTATTAGCGATCCAGATGCCTGACAACTGGCTTGAACCCACTCACGTAGCGATGCGTGAAGTGGCGCTGGAGCAAGACTACCCTGACCGCGGCCGTGAACCTCTCCCGGGGGTGCATGCCTATTACGACATCTTGTCGGAGGTGGGCTGTGACGTGGATATCTGGCGGACAACCTATTTCCATAAAATGAGCTCGCACCAGGCCATTATTGACTGGGTAAGCGCCACCGGCTTGCGTCCGTGGCTCCAGGAACTGAACGAGAGCGAGCAGAAACGTTTCCTGAAACGCTACCATGAACTGCTGGAAGAGCAGTATCCGCTCCAGGAGAATGGGCAGATACTGCTCGCTTTTCCGCGGCTATTTATCATGGCGCAACGCCAGCCCTGACGGGTTATGACCTGGCTTCTTTCAGCAGCTGCTGGATGACCTTTTCCTGCTGCGCATAATCTCCTTCGCCAAAGGCGGTATAGCGTAGCTGGCCTTTGGCATCGAAATAGTAATGCGCTGGCCAGTACTGGTTCCCGAAAGCGTTCCAGATTTGATAGTTGTTATCCGTCACAACCCGATACGGCAGCTGCCATTTCTCCACCGCGGTTTTTACCGACGAAAGCGGCTTCTCCCAGGGATATTCCGGGGTGTGAACCCCAATCACGACCAGCCCCTGAGACTGATACTTCGTGGCCCAGTCTCTCACATGGGGAAGCGTATGCTGGCAGTTAATGCAATCCCACGTCCAGAAATCAATTAATACCACCTTCCCTCGCAGGGATTCAGACGTGACAGGGTCACCGTTTATCCACCCTGTTCCCCCGCTTAACGAAGGCAGCTGGCTGCTGGGCTCTGTCATCACGACTGGCCGGAGCTTCACCGGCGCGGCTGTGGGTTTCGCCAGCGTCAAAAGTGTTGTCTCCAGACGATCCGCAACGCCGTTTGCTCCTTTCAGAAGCGAAGTCATTCCTGTCGCGTTAAATACGACTGCCGCCAGCATCGCCACGCCAGCCCCCTGCCGCAGCCTTTCCATCAGCGCCGATTTTGCTCTTAGCGGCGCCATCAGCGTGCGGCCGCCGAAAACGAGCAGGCTCAGCATCAGCGCGCATCCGCTGCCGTAGGCCGCCAGCAGCGCGCCCGTCGTAGCGGCCGAATGGCCCGCGATATTAATGCTGAAAATGGCGCCCAGTATGGGGCCGGCGCAGGGAGACCAGAGCAGCCCCACCGCGAGCCCGGCCAGAAAAGCCGATGCCATACCGCGCGTTTGCCCGCTTCGGGTGTTCAGGACATTTCCCGCGCTGACGGCCGGACCCGCAATACGCTGGGCGAATGACGGAAAAATTAAGGCCAGCGCGGCCGTGGCCAAAATAACGAGAGCGATCCAGCGCCCGACGATGGTTGCCTCTGCGATCCACTCGCTGGCGACGGTGACGGCCATCGCCACCAGGGTGAACATCACGATCATCCCCGCGAGCAGGGCCAGAATATGTCGTCGCTGTCCCTGAAAACCGGCGAACAGGAGCGGAATAACCGGGAGCGTACATGGACTGAGCAGGCTTATCATCCCGCCCAGAAAAGCGATTACCAGAAACATAGACACCTCACAATACAAGTCCTGCGACGCTGCAGTGAGGCTATTTCATCGTGCGGATGTGTTCAGGATATGTGTAAAAAAGCAGGTTTTGTCTGGCTCTGTATCACCCGGGCCGGGAGATACAAAGCCGTACAATTAACGGCGCGGTAGCGTAATGGAAACATCCAGCCCGCCTTCGGCACGGTTCGTCAGGTTGAGCTTTCCTTCCAGCTGAGCGGTGAGCTGCGCGGCAATCGCCAGTCCGAGTCCTGTTCCGCCGGTATCGCGATTGCGCGATGTTTCCACCCGGTAAAACGGCTGTAATACCGCCTCTAGTTCGTCATCGGGTATTCCCGGCCCGCCGTCCGTGATGTGAATCACCACCTCTGTGGAAGACGAATCATCAATCGCAATGACGGCATACTCACCGAACTTAAGGGCATTATCCAGCAGGTTGGTCATCACCCGGCGAAGCGCCTGCGGACGCGTAACGATCGGTAAGCGAGTATCGTTTGCCTGAAGCTGCACGTTTTTACCGATGTCCTGATAATCGCAGGCGATGCTGTTGATCCAGGCGTTCAGCTCCAGCTTCAGCGGGGTCTCTTCCAGCGATTCTGATGACCGGGCATACGCAATACCCTCGCGAACAAGACGCGTCATGCTATCGAGATCGTGCAGGAGCTTGTCGCGAAGTTCAGGTTCCCCTGCCATCTCGACGCGCAGCTTCATGCGGGTAATCGGCGTCTGGAGATCGTGAGAAATGGACGCCAGGATCTGCGCGCGCTCCCGGAGATAAGACTGAATGCGCGCCTGCATCGCGTTGAAAGCATGCGCTGCACGCTGCACCTCAAGCGGACCTTTCTCCGTCATTGGCGTGCTGGCCGCCGGATCCAGCGAATCCACCGCGCGGGTAAATTGTGAAAAAGGCCGCACCACCTGCCGCACGGCAATCCAGGCGCACGCAGCCAACAGCAGCAGCTGCAGGATCAGCACTACGGGCAGCCAGCTGGCGACCGGCGGCATGCGCGGGATCAGGTCAATGGTCAGCGGCGCGCCGTCGCGCAGCGTCAGATGCGCCTGGATGTGTGAAACGGCACCAGGGACGGCGGTGAAGCTGAGCGGGTACTGTGTCGCGAGCGTCGCTTTTAAGGTTCGGATGGCGTCCTGCGAACGCCTATCCGTCGGCGCGTTGCCGGGCTCTCCCGGCCCCAGAATATAGCGGTAGTTGCCCCGTTCGAGGCGCGGCAGCCACGCCGCGCGTTCGCTGGCCGGTAAGCGGTCTAAAATGGCGACGCTGGTTGCGACGTCGTTTTCCAGATTACCGAGCATCACCGTTCTGGCGCTGTGCATTCGTTCAATCATGACCAGCGTCAGGCTCAGGGCGTTGGCCAGCAGCAGGCCGGACAGCACGACGAGCAGCAAGCGGGCCAGCAGCGAGCGTGGCCAGAACCTCATTCGTTAGCCTCTTTGATGGTGACCGGCATCGTAAAAACGTAGCCTTCGCTGCGCACGGTCTTGATATAGGCGGGCGTGCGGGCATCTTCGTTCAGGCGCTGACGGACCCGGCTAACCAGCAGGTCGATAGAACGTTCAAACAGCTCGGCGTCTCGCCCCTGCGTCAGGTTGAGCAGCTGATCGCGGGTCAGCACCCGCTGAGGATGGTCAAGGAAAACGCGCAGCAGGCGATACTCCGCCCCGCTGAGCGCGACGATCACCCCTTCCGGATCGATTAAGTGGCGGGCGACGGTATCGAGCTGCCATTCACCGAACATTACCAGCCGCCCGGCTTCTGTCACCTGCAGATTGGGCGGCATCGTGCGAAAACGCCGTAAAATCGCTTTGATACGCGCCAGCAGTTCGCGGGCGACAAACGGCTTCACCACGTAGTCATCCGCGCCCATCTCCAGACCCAGGATCCTGTCCGTCTCCTCATTGCGGGCCGTCAGCATCAGGATGGGCAGATCTTTATATTTCCCGACGCGTAGCTCTCGGCACAGCGTAAGGCCGTCTTCGCCGGGCATCATGACATCCAGCACCACCAGGTCGATATGCTGTTTATCCAGCACGACGCGCATCTCTTTGCCGTTGGCCGCGCCCGTCGCGCGATAGCCAGACTTACCGAGATAATCGACAATCAGTTCACGAATATCCCTGTCGTCATCGACGACAAGGATATGATCAATATGCTCCACCGAAATCTCCAGACCGAAGGGTAACGTACTGAAAATAGCACATTTCAGAGCTTGTCAGCGTCAACGACGGCCTTGACGAAATCCTGCGGATCTTCCTGTGGCGGATTGTGCCCCACGGTTGCCCCGAAGGTCCGGTGCTCATATTTACCGGTAAATTTACCCGCGTAGGCCTGCGGTGCCGGATGCGGTGCACCGTTGTTTCCGCCTTCGATGGTGATCGTTGGAACGGTGATATTCGGCAGCGTAGCGAGTTTTTGCTCGTAGCTGTCGTATTTGCGCTCGCCTTTTTCCAGCCCTAAACGCCAGCGATAGTTGCTGAGCGTCACGGCAACGTGATCCGGATTATCGAGGGATTTGGCGCTGGCGTTAAAAACAGCATCGCTAAATTTCCAGTCAGGCGAGGCCTGAGACCAGATTAAGCGCGCGAAGTCGTGCGTGTTTTTGGCATAGCCCTCAGCACCGCGCGCGGTGGCGAAATAGAACTGATACCACCACTGCTGCTCCGCTTTTGGCGGCAGCGGCTGTTTGCCAATCTGCTGGCTGCTGATGAGATACCCGCTCACCGACACCAGTGACTTAACGCGCTCTGGCCACAGCGCCGCAACGATATCCGCCGTACGAGCGCCCCAGTCATATCCTGCAAATACCGCCTGCTTAATATTCAGGGCATCCATCAGGTTCACAATATCTTTCGCCATGGCTGAAGGCTGGCCGTTGCGCGGCGTTTTGGCTGACAGGAAGCGCGTGGTGCCGTAGCCGCGCAGAGAAGGCACAATCACCCGATAGCCTTTTGCCGCAAGCGCGGGGGCGACGTCGGCGTAGCTGTGAATATCGTACGGCCAGCCGTGCAGTAAAATAACCGGCTGGCCATTTTTCGGGCCGATGTCGACATAACCGACATTCAGATCGCCGGCGTTAATTTGCTGTGGATGATCAAAGGCTGCCGCGAAAGTTGTGCCGGTAACTTCGGCCTGACAGGACATCACGGTGCCAAGCGAAACGGTCAGTGCGAGAGTTGAGTACGCGAATTTGCTAAACATGTTGGTATCTCCGGTTGAGTACAATTCACGGGGATATAACAACACGGCAATGTATAGCGGATATGTGCGAAAGCGGGTTTATTGCAAGCCTGTGTATGTATCCGGGACGCAGATACAGTGTGATACAAACACAGGCGTTGTCGCCTTAAAGGGAGAGGCGATAGCGGACGTAGTCGTCAGCCTCACCATATTTGTCATAGAGTTTACGCGCCGGGTTGTTCTCCCGGGTGACCCAGTACAGTTTTGACCACCCTTCGCGCTTGCCTTCCTCAATCAGAGCATCAATGAGCGCCTTACCGGCTCCCGCCCCGCGTTCGTCGGCATCAACAAACAGATCTTCCAGGTAGCAAACGGGGGCCGTTGACCAGGTTCCTTCATGCAGAATGCACATTGCGAAACCGATGACCTTTTGGTCCTTCTCGACCACCCGGCAAAACATCCGGGAATGCGCTGAGAGCGCCCTTTCCCATGTCGATGCGGTGACGGATTCCTCGAGGTAGCAATCATAAAAATGGGTATAGCCATCCCAAAGCGGTCGCCATTGGGAGTAATCGTCTTCGCATAGAGGTCTTACCGTGACAGCCATGTGTTCCTCACATTACAAATCGATCGCCATTTCGAAACAGCGTAAATCAACACCTGCCATACGCGAGTGATGATAGGTTTCGCTCAGCGTAACAAACCCCAGCTTCTGATAAAACGACTGGGCGTTAGGCGTTGCATCCAGCCTCAGGCGGGCTATCCCCCGGGTGCGGGCCTCATTTTTTAGCGCCTCGATTATCCGGGTCGCCATGCCTTTACCGAATGCCGCGGGCAAGGTGAATATCGCCTCCAGACAGTGGGTATCCAGATCCAGATAGCCGGTTGCCGCAATATCACCCTTTTCATCTTCCACCACGTAAAAAGGGTATTCAATGACCATCTGCCGATAGCGTTCGGGCATGAGATCCGGCGTCCAGCGCGCAATGACGTCGGCGTCGTAGCTAGTTTTACAGCCGTGACGAATCGCCTGATTGCGAATATTCCAGAGTATTTCGGCTTCCTGTGGGTTTGCCCGTCTTAATGCCATGATGACCTCTGCAATTCTTAGTAGTATGGGAAAAGAGCTCACTGGGATAGAGTGCCGTAAAGATGAAAATACCAGAACGCAAACAAAAGCATAACGCTTAAATATGGAGATCCGCGGATGAAGATACCGACGCTCACGACAGAACGCTTACTGCTAAAACCGCTGGTTGCCGAAGATGCGCCTCAGATACAAAAGCTTTATCCGCGTTGGGAGATTGTCCGCTATATGGTCTCTTCCGTGCCATGGCCCTACCCGGATAACGGCGCGGAAAACTATGTCAACAACGTGGCGCTGCCGGATATGGCAAAAGGAATAGCCTGGTTCTGGAGCATCCGTCGTCGCCTGGTGCCGGATGAGTTGATGGGTATTATCTGTTTGTATGACGTTGAAGATAACAACCGTGGATTCTGGTTGGCACCGGAGTTTCAGGGCCAGGGATACATGCGAGAGGCCAGCATTGTCGCGACGGATTTCTGGTTTAATACCCTAAACAAACCCGTGTTACGCGCCCCGAAAGCCGCCGCCAACAGCCGCTCCCGGCGTATTTCAGACAGTAGCGGCATGCGGCTTATCAGAACGGAACAAAAAGCCTACGTCAGCGGCATGCTGGATTCTGAACTGTGGGAAATCACCCGCGACGAGTGGAATGCCCGTCAGGTCAGCTGATAATGCTTATCCGGCATCAGCCTTTCCGGAATGTTCTCTTCATCGTTCATCTGCAGCAGATCGCGTTCTATCATGTTGCAGATGGCGTCCAGCGGCAGATCGTTATCTTCTGTGCCGAACGGGTCTTCCAGCTCTTCCGCCAGGGTGTCCAGCGAGATAAAGGTGTAGGAGATCAGCGCCGAGACAAACGGCGTCATGTAGTGCAGATCTACAACCAGCGCGAACGGCAGCATGATGCAGAACAGATACACCGTGCGGTGCAAAATCAGCGTATAGGCAAACGGCACCGGCGTTGTCGCAATACGCTCGCACCCCGAAAGAACGATGGACATATCGTTCAGACGGTTGTTCAGGCTGTGGAACAGGATGTCTGAAAGCTGGCTGTTTCGCCGCCGCACGGCCAGCCACTCCCCCATGATCAGTAAAATACGGTTCGCCGGCGAGTTGGCGCTCATCACGTGGCGTAAATCATCCGGGGCAAGATAGCGAGAGAGCTTTTCGGCGTTCAGGTCCCGGCGCAGGGTCATACGCAGGCAGTTGGCAAAAGCAATCTGCAGGCGGACAAATTCCCCCAGGTGCTTATCGTCAGGCAAGGTGTTTTTTACCTCGCGAAACAGCGAGCGTGCCGCTATCATCAACTGCCCCCACAGCAGGCGAGCCTCAACGTAGCGTGAATAACAGGCGTTGTTTCTGAACCCCAGAAAGATAGCGATCGCCACGCCGAGAATGCTAAATGGCGCCACGGTAAATTTGATGCCCAGCGAGGTATACCACGGCAGCATCAGGATAACGGCGATAGAAAGCAGGAAGTTGAGCAGCAGTCGGGTGTAGATTTTGGGAAGTACCGAACCGTGCCAGACAAAAATCAGTTGTAGCCAGTGCTGTTTAGGACGAACAATCATAGTGAGTTTCAGGAAGGAAAAGAGCGTGGCTATTAAACGTGATCTCCCTCACCGTTGCAAGCATGTTAACGGAACATTGTATTTTATGACCTGTTTAGCGATAACTGCACGGTGCTGCATGTGGTTTTAAAAAAACAGTAAATAGTATGTTGTAACTAAATTAAGATGTAATTAAACCCGGCCGAAGCCGGGTGACGTCATTAGCACAGGGGTTTCACCGCTGCGCGCATTCCCTTCAGGAGAATGGCGTCAAGATCCAGGGTGACCTGGTCGACAAGTCCGGAGACCCGCGTGAGATCCTGTTCCCAGTGCTCGCTCACGCTCAATACGGCCTGTACCAGCTCACGGGTGCTCAACTGCTGGTCGCGATGCTGCGCCCAGAGCTGCTGATAACGTTCCAGCCAGAATGCATCATCCTGCACCGGATAGTTTTCCCCGTTACGTTCCCCTCGATAAAACGCTATCAATGCAGCCAGCGCGAACGTTAGACGCGCGGGCAGTTGTCCGCTTGCCTTCTGCCCTGCCAGCAGCTGCGGCAGGATGCGGGTGCGGTATTTAGTCATGCCGTTGAGCGCAATGGAAAGCAGCTGGTGTCTGATGTAAGGGTTGCGAAAACGCCCTGTTACCGCGCTGGCGAAAGATTCCAGCTCGTCACGCGGCAGATCGAGGACCGGAACGATCTCCTGATAAATCGCTTTTTCGACAAACGAGCAGATCTCAGCATCATTCATCGCCTCGCCCACCGTATCCAGCCCGGCCTGGAATGCCACCGGCACCAGCGCAGTGTGCGCGCCGTTCAGGATAGCGACTTTGCGCTCTTTGTAGGGCCTGATGTCGTCGACAATCAGCACATTCAACGGGTACTTATCCAGACGGAGTTCCTGAGCAAGGGATGCCGGCCCCTGGATAACGAACAGATAGAAATGTTCAGCCGTGTCCAGGAACCCATCGTGATAGCCCAGCTCAGCCTCAAGCGTGGCCGCTTCGTCGCGCGGGTAACCGGTCACGATACGGTCGACCAGCGTCGAGCAGAAGCTGTTTGCCTCGTTAAGCCACTGGATAAAGGCTTCAGGCAGCCCCCACTCCCGGGCATAGCGCAGGACGAGTTCACGCAGCGCGTCACCGTTGTAGTCAATCAGCTCGCACGGAATAATGATCCAGCCTTTGTCCGCAGCACCGTTGAAGTGGCTATAACGCTCAAACAGCAGTCGAGTTAGCTTCGCCGGGTAGCTCACCGCAGGGGCATCGTCGAATCTGTCCCCCGCGTGGTAGCTGATACCCGCTTCGGTGGTGTTTGAGAAAACAAAACGCATATCCGGATTGTGCGCCAGTTTCAGGAACGCATCATACTGGCCGTAGACGTCTATCTCCCGGTTAACCGAGCGGATAAGACGGCTCTCACTCACCGCTTCACCCTGTCCGTTCAGGCCGCGAATGATAGTGGTATAGAGACCATCCTGAGTGTTCAGCGACGGCGGGAAGTCGCTCTGAATAGGACGAACGATAACCACACCGGCGTTAAGATCGGTATGTTCATTTAGCAGGTCAATTTGCCAGTCGACAAACGCACGCAGGAAATTGCCTTCACCAAACTGAATAATGCGTTCCGGGTGTTGAGCACCGGGAAACTCACGACGGTTGAGCGTGTTCACAAGAGGGTTCCTTTTATGATTAGTCATACAGCCTGATAAGATTGGTACGATAACTTATCAAAACTTAACGACCAGAAACCCTGTTTTGATCAATCCACGGTGTAGTTGTACAAAATAATCATAAGAACTTATAGAACACGGACGTGGCCGTCATGGCGCCGTCCGGCATCAGGGCATAGCGCGGGATCTCCCCCACCTTTTGCCAGCCGGCGCGCTGGTAGAACGTCTCGGCGCCGCTGCCGGTGGAGGTATCGAGCACCAGAACGGAAATATCTCTGGCCCGCGCCTCCGCTTCAAGCGCTTCCATCAATGCCATCGCGGCACCTTTCCGGCGCGCTTTCTCGTGAACCAGCAGCTTCGCCACATCGGCGCGATGCGGCTGGTTTTCTGGCTGGTCGACGATCAGCTGCACCGTTCCGATGACGCCGTCCTGCGGGTCGATACTGGCCAGCACGAGGCGCTCGTTGCGCCCTACGCTTTCAGCGATGCCGCGCCAGAACGAACGAGCCTTATCCAGACTAAAGGGAAGCATAAAGCTGACGGATGCCCCGCCGCTCACACAGTTTTCGAGGATCCCGGCCAGCGCATCAAGATGGGTGAGAATGTCGTCTCGGGTGAGGTTTTTGATTTGCAGTGAGGTATTCATTGTTTTTCCTTACGTTGAATACCGTCACTGTGCATTTAACATCTTCTTAACGCAAACGGATCGGACATACGCTTTTGTTATGTTACCGGGCGCGCTGGCGCTGCTGTTTCATGGCATACATCTTTTCATCGGCATCTTTTAACCACTGCTGCAGGTCGTTGCCGTTATGATCGAATTCACTGAGCCCCCACGAGAAATGGAGCGACCAGGGATGTAGCTTGCGGGCGTTATAGTTTTCTACCTGCTCGGCAAGATACTGCATGGCAATCCATGCGCCCTGCTCATCCGTATCCGCGAACAGCACGGCGAACTCGTCCCCGCCAAAACGAACCAGCAGATCCGCCTCACGGAAAGAGGCGCGCATCAGCTGCGCCATCGCTTTCAGCGCCTTATCCCCCTCTTCATGCCCGAAGCGATCGTTAATTTCCTTAAAGCGATCCAAATCCAGCCAGCCGAGCGTGAGCGGCTCAGCGCGACGCCGGGCAACGGAAAGCGTGAACCGCACGAGCTGATTAAAGCCCCGGCGGTTGAATAACCCGGTTAACTCATCCGTGGTCGCCGCGCTGATGGCAGCAAACTCATCCTCTGCCAGCGCGCCAAGGTCACCCAGCACGGCGAGGTCGGCGGCAGAAAACTCGCGGGGAGCGTAATCAATCAGGCACAGCGAGCCAACGCTTGCGCCGTCGCGCAGGCGCAGCGGGAAGCCCGCGTAAAACCGCACGCGAGGCTCACCGGCCACCAGCGGGTTATCCGCAAAGCGATCGTCCTGAAGCATATCCCCCACCACCAGCGGCGCTTCGGTGAGGATCGTATGCCCGCAAAATGAGATATTACGCGGAACGCTTCCGGGTGCGTGACCGTCGGCCGACTTAACGATCAGCGAATGCTCATCAATGAGATTGACCATCGCCAGCGGCACCTGGAAGAAGCGTTTTGCCAGACGCGTTAAGCGGTCAAACGCCGGGGAGCTGTCGATCTCTAGCAGACCTGATTCTCGTAGCGAGTTGAGTCTGTCTGTTTCATTTTCAGGGGTTGCAGGTGCTTTCATAATGTCTCCTGACGTAAAGCGTTACTAAAAGCGTAGCTTAAACAGAGACATTGTCAGTGTTCTGACGTCCTGTTAAGCCGCTTACTATTCACGTCAATGCCTTATGACGATTAACGCAGCTATGTTTCACTCCCGGAGGGCGCGGCAATCTGCTCGTCCGCCACCCGGGCGCTGGTACGGTTTCGACCCGCTTTTTTGGAACGATAGAGATGATCGTCCGCTTCGGCCATGAGCTTGTTGAAGACCTCGGTCAGCTGCCAGGACTCAGCCTTTCCGCTGCCGAGGCCAATGCTGACCGTCAGATAGAGCGTCTGGTGACGCCATGTAAAAGGATGGCTGGCAACGGTGGATCGGATACGTTCAGCCAGTTCAAAACCATGCCGCGCGTCGCCTGAATTGACCACCACGGCGAACTCTTCCCCGCCCATACGCGCCACCATGCCGTCTTCGCCGACGACCTGCTGCACCTGTCGGGCAAACGACGCCAGCACGCGATCTCCGCACTCGTGGCCGTAGTTATCATTAATGCTCTTGAAATAATCAATATCCAGCAGCATGACGGTCAGAAAACGCGTATGCCGGTACGTCTCTTCATGCTTTAACGCCTCATAAAGCCCGGAACGCGAGTAGACGTGCGTTAAGAAGTCATAATCCGCCCTCAGTGAAACCTGGCGGATCAGGGAATTAATCGCCGCCATGCTGACGGAAACCATCACCGGACAGATCGCCATCGTGGCGATCCCCAGCCGGGCTGAAAACATCATTGGCGTCGTAAACGGCGTCGCCACGGCAATATTAATAATCGAGTTGGCGACCAGAATAATTTCAGTGGCGCCCGTGATAAACGTCAGCAGACAGGTCGCAGGCAACGAGTAACGAACCGCACACCAGATAAGCGCAGGCAGAGGAAACGAGAGGCTCCCCGCGCCGCCAATCACCACCGATGCGACCACCGAGACGATCAGCGCAATCACCGGCAGCAGCTGCTCCAGACGTAGCCTGAGCTCACGCCCGGGCATGCGTAACGTGAGCATACAGGGCACAACAAGCACGCCGGTTGAGAACTGCTCGCTAAACCAGTCGGCAAACAGCGGCCAGAAGGTATGACTGTCAATCCCGACCGACCCTACCGCGCCGAGCAAGGCGCAAAGCAGCGCGGCAATCAGACAGTAGTTAAACAGTCGTAGCGCGTTAAGCGGATCGGGGGTTTTCTTCATCAGCCGCTTGTCGCGCTGAACCAGCACGGCGACGACGACGATAAAGATCATGTTTGACAGGTTGATCACCACGGAGGCCATACCCCAGTTGGTCGTTACCGCGTCGTACAACAGCATCGCGGCATAACATACCGCATAGTAATGCAGGCGATTCAGGTAAACATAGCGGGCAAAGATCCCTGCCATGACGCCATTCAGCGGCCAGAACAGCGACAGGGCCTCAACGAGCCGTAATTCCGCGCCCACAAAATAGAATAAGGTTGTAACGATGAAGATCGTCGCTGCATTTCGCAGCGGCGTGTCAACCTGGAACGGCCTGAAAGCGGTAAGAGCAGAACGCATTAAATATCATTCCATATGAAAGCTTATGGCAATTATTGCGGTCGTCAGCATGATCGGGACTAACTTGGGATGCATCTATAACACAAATACCACGGGAGTATAACTCGTCAAATTTAGGCGTTCATCTGCAGCACCAGCCAGTGATGGATGACGCTGACGATATAATTTTGTTGCTGCGCCGTGAGCGTTACGCCCTGTGGAATGTTATGCCATTTTGCCAGACAGCCCCGACAACAGGTAGCGGTGGCATGCTGGGCGATAAACACCGGGTGACCGCGCATGGGCGTCTGTTTACCGTCGTTTGCGGGGTGCGCGGGCGCAAGGCGCTTTTCGACAAAATCCGCGGCGTGCCGATCAATGGTTTCGGGGCCTTTGTCCCAGCAGTACTGTCGTTCCTTATCGCCTAAGCGAAAGCGCGAGCGAAATGTCGATCGCGCCAGGCGGGAAAAGAGAGGATCCAGATCGGACATCAGTATACGGAACGTCCCAGACGCTGGGTCAGTTTCTCCAGAACCGCCACGCCGGCAAGCGAATTTCCCGTTTCATCCAGTTCCGGGCTCCAGACGGCTATCGCCATTTCATGCGGCACAATCGCCACGACCCCGCCGCCAACGCCCGATTTAGCCGGAAGCCCAACGCGCCAGGCAAACTCACCGGCGTTTTGATACATCCCGCTGGTGGCCATCAGCGCGTTAACCTGCCGGGCCTGAAGCGGAGAAACAACCTCCTGATCGAGATGCGGCGCGTGCCCCTGGTGCGCAAGGAACAGGAACGTCTGGGCCAGCTCAACGCAGCTCATTTTCAGGGCGCAGTAATGGAAGTAGTTTTGCAGCACGGTCGCCACGTCGTTGTGGAAATTACCGAAGGACTTCATCAGCCACGCGATAGCCGCGTTACGGGCGGAGTGTTCGAACTCGGAGCGTGCCACCACCGCATCATAGGCAATATCGTCAACGCCAGAGAGCTGGCGAACAATCTCCAGCATTCGCTGACGCGGTGCGCTGAGGCGGCTTTGCAGCATATCGCAGACCACCAGCGCCCCGGCATTGATAAAGGGATTTCGCGGTTTACCCTGTTCAATCTCGAGCTGAAGCAGCGAGTTAAAAGGCTGGCCGGAAGGATCTTTACCGACACGCTGCCAGATCTCTTCTTCTTCATACTGGCGCATCGCCGCAACCAGACTCAGCACTTTCGAAATGGACTGAATGGAAAAACGCTCAGTCGCATCGCCTGCCTGGTATCGCTGTCCGTCAATGGTACAGATAGCAATCCCCAGCTTATTCCCGCTCACCGAGGCAAGGGCCGGAATATAGTCGGCAACCTTCCCCTTTCCAATTAACGGACGAACCTGCGCCAGAATCTCGTCCAACATCTCATTATGGATGACCGCAGCCACACTTTGCTCCTTGCCCTCAGGCTAAAACGGGCTGCGAGTATAACAGAGGCTTATGTATTGCGTCAGGCGCTAAGACGAAAACGCGAAACGGCCTGCAATAAAAGATCGGATTGCTTTTGCAGCCGCTCAGAGGCATCCGAGGCGTCAGAGACCAGCAGGTCCGTCTGACGGGAGACCTGATTCAGCGCCTGAAGCTGGCGCGTCATCTGGTGAATACTGTCTCCCTGGCTGAGCGTGGCGGTTGAGATCTCATTAAGCAAACTGCTTAAATTCCCCACCAGGCCGGTGACCTGCTGCAGATTTTCTTCCATCAGGTTAACGGCGCGCGAACCGTCTTCAATGCCCAGCAGCGAGCGGTTGATAAGCTCCTGAATGGTCTGCGTCGAGTGGCTGCTTTTTCTGGCCAAAAGCCCGACTTCCCGCGCGACGACGGCAAAGCCGCGCCCCTGGTTTCCGGCATGGGCCGCCTCGATGGCCGCATTCAGCGCCAGAATGTTGGTCTGAAACGCCACGCTGTCGATCATCGCCACGATCCCGCGCATCTCAGAAGATCGGTCGACGATCGCCTGCATAGACGCATTCACGGTAGACATCATTCGGTCGCCGCCCACGGCGGCCTGCCGCGCTTCATCGGCCCGCGAGCTGGCGAGCCTGGCATAGCCGGTATTTCCTTCCACATGGCTTTCCAGCGCCGCGATATGTGCCGTCACATCCTCAAGCTCTTTCGCCTGGCGCGCTGACTGCTGATACAGCTTCTGGTTACCCTGCGCAAGGGAGTCAATGTTCTCCACCATCGTTGCGGTGGCATGGCTGACCTGCGTCACCAGCTGCTGCAGACCGTTCTGCATCGTCGCAATGCTGTCGCTAAGCTGACCTATCTCCCGGTTAAAGCGCATGACGTTCGGCGGCGTGCCGGAGAGATCCCCTGCCGCCAGCCGGTTAATATGCGCTATCAACCGACGCAGCGGCGTAATCACCCATCTGGACATGCCGAACCAGACGACAGCCGCGATGGCAAGCAACAGCACCGGCGCAAACAGGAACAACGTTTGCAGGCCGGAGAGCTGCGCCATTAAGCTCTGACGCCCCTGCATGGCCTGCTTCTCGCTTGCCTGCTGATAGCGCGCATAGTTGTCGTTAAAATCAGACTGAAACGCCTGAGCCGGTACGGCAAAAAACGCGTCGATCGTGTTGGTCTTAATCAAACCTTCAGCCTGCTCGTTGATCGCGCCGTAAAAAAGCTGATAGCTGTTCACCAGGGCGTCGTCTTTCGGCGGATTCAGCGCCAGCCAGGCCTTCCACGCCTGCTGAGAAACCGCCAGCGCCTTTTGCGCATCGTCCATAAGGCTGTGCCAGCTCCCTTCGGAGCCGGTCTCTTTATCCTGCATAAACCAGACGCCGGACCGGTTAAGCAGGTCGCTTGCCGCCAGCAGGGAAACACGGGCCAGATCCAGCTTGCTCTGCTGCTGCCAGGCGAGAAGGTTTTGCTGCTCGTTGCGCTGGGCGTCGTTCAGGGAAGCGTTAAGCAGGAATGAGGAGGAGAGCTGCAGCGCGGAGAAAAGGCCGATAATGCAAAAGATACCCGTCAGCAGGCCAAAGTGACGAGGGGTGAGACGCTGCGCAATACGGCGAAAAATTTGCGTTATGTTCATAATTATCTTCATTAACAATGCGTTAGACGCGTGCGAGTCTACGAAATGAAAATGACAGAACCATTGCAGATAAATGACAACGGCCCTCGTGATGAGGGCCGAAATCGCAGGCGGGCGATAAATTATACGCGATCCTTCCAGACGGTTTGAACGTTGCAGAACTCGTGCAGCCCAAAGTGGGAAAGCTCGCGACCAAAGCCGCTTTTCTTCACGCCGCCGAAGGCCACGCGCGCGTCGCTGGCGCTAAAGCCGTTGATAAACACCCCGCCGCACTCCAGTTCGCGGGAGAATTTATCCGCCAGCGCTGCGTCAGCGGTGAAGACGGTGGCGGACAGACCAAAGTCGCTGTCGTTGGCAAGCGTCAGGGCGTGCTCCGCGTCTTTTGCTACCGTAACGGCCGCGACCGGACCAAACAGTTCCTGGCGAAACGCCGTCATCGACGGGGTGACGTTCGTCAGCACGGTTGGCGCGTAGTAATTGCCCTCTCCGCTGATTTTCTCTCCGCCCAGCAGCAGCGTTGCCCCTTCGGCCAGGGTGGCCTGCACCTGCTGATGCAGCTCATCGCGCAGGTCAAAACGCGCCATCGGGCCCAGGTAGTTCTCTTCTTCTTCCGGCGCGCCCATCTTTAACGCGGCGACGGCGTCGACGAAGCGGCGGGTAAAGGTGTCTGCAATCCCCGCTTCCACAATGAAGCGTTTGGCCGCCGCGCACACCTGTCCGGTATTCTGATAGCGACCCGCCACCGCCGCCTTCACGGCTAGATCCAGATCGGCATCGTTGAGAACGATAAACGGGTCGGAGCCGCCCAGCTCAAGAACGCATTTTTTCAGCGCGGCTCCCGCCTGCGCGCCAATGGCCGCACCGGCACGCACGCTGCCGGTGACGGTCACGGCCGCAATACGGCGATCGTTAATCGCCTGGCTTACGCCGTCATTGGTGGCGTTCACCCAGCCGAATACGCCTTCAGGGAAACCGGCATCCGCAAAGATCTGCCCAATAAGATCCGCAGAGCCGAGCACGTTTGGCGCATGTTTCAGCAGATAGCTGTTACCTGCCAGCAGGATCGGCACCGCGCCGCGCAGCACCTGCCAGAGCGGGAAGTTCCAGGGCATTACCGCGAGAATCGGCCCCAGCGGACGGTATTCAATAACAGCGTTGTGGTTTTCCACCAGCGTGGGTTCCGCACGCAGCATCGCCGGGCCATGCTCGGCATACCAGTCGCAAAGACCGGCGGATTTTGCCACTTCCGCCCGCGCCTGCAGGATGGGTTTCCCCATTTCACGGGAGATGGTCTGCGCCATCTCTTCTGCGCGGTTTCGCAGCGCTGCGCCGAGATCCCGCAGCTTCTGCGCCCGATGGGACACGCTTTCGCGTCGCCACAGGCGATATCCCGCGTCAGACTGAGAAATCGCGCGTTCAACCTCTTCCGGCGTCGCCCAGGCGAAGGCACCGAGGGTTTCCCCCGTTGCCGGGTTAACAGAGAGGGCATGTGTAGCAGATGAATATTTCATGATGTTCTCCACGCATTTCGGTTGATTCATTGTGGCTCACTCTGCTATTTCTTAAAAATGAATAATACTAACCACCTTATTCACGAAACGAGAATGCTATGGACTTAACCCAGCTTGAAATGTTTAACGCCGTCGCGCTGACGGGCAGCATCACCCAGGCGGCGCAGAAGGTGCATCGCGTGCCGTCCAACCTGACGACCCGCATCCGCCAGCTGGAAGCCGATCTTGGCGTTGAGCTGTTTATTCGTGAGAACCAGCGTTTGCGCTTATCCCCCGCCGGGCATAACTTCCTGCGCTACAGCAGGCAGATCCTCGCGCTGGTGGATGAAGCGCGCATGGTCGTCGCGGGTGATGAGCCGCAGGGGTTATTTGCCCTCGGCGCGCTGGAAAGCACCGCCGCGGTGCGCATTCCCGAAACGCTGGCGCAGTTTAACCAGCGCTATCCGCGCATCCAGTTTGCCCTTTCTACCGGGCCATCCGGGACGATGATTGATGGCGTGCAGGAGGGAACGCTAAGCGCCGCCTTTGTCGACGGACCGCTGTCGCACCCGGAGCTGGAGGGCATGCCGGTCTACAGGGAAGAGATGATGCTGGTCACGCCTGCCGGGCATGCGGAGGTGACGCGCGCCACACAGGTCAGCGGCAGCGACGTTTACGCTTTTCGAGCGAACTGCTCGTACCGTCGACATCTGGAAAGCTGGTTTCATGCGGACAGAGCCACGCCCGGCCGCATTCATGAGATGGAGTCCTATCACGGCATGCTCGCCTGCGTCATTGCGGGCGCGGGTATCGCGCTGATGCCGCGCTCAATGCTGGAGAGTATGCCGGGACATCATCAGATTGAAGCCTGGCCGCTGGCGGAAAACTGGCGCTGGCTCACTACCTGGCTGGTGTGGCGGCGCGGAGCGATGACCCGCCAGCTGGAAGCCTTTATAGCGCTGCTAAACGAACGTCTTCAACCAGCGCCTTCTCCATAAACAGGCTGAGCGGATCGTCAGCGTACGGGGCAAACGCCGGACGCAAATCGTACCCGCACTGCTCGTACAGACGAACCGCGGCGCGCTGTTTGATGCCCGTCTCCAGTCGCACCGTGTGGCAGTGTCGGCTCAGGGCTTCATCTTCCAGGGCGGCCAGCAGCGTTTCACCCAGATGCTGCCCGCGATGGGCCGGATCGATATAAACCCGCTTCATCTCCCCCGTTCCGTCGCCGTTGAGCACGATAGCTCCGCAGCCTACGGCATGCAGCTGCTGGTCACGAATGACCATCAGGATCAGCGAAGCTTCCGGCAGCGCGGACAGATCGAGAAGATGATTGCTTTCGGCGGGATAGAGCTCGCTCTGGTAGCGGTCAAGCGCCGCGATCAGCGTGAGAATGTCCGGATGACGTGCAGATTCAGAGGTAATGGAATACATGGCAGGCTCCTTGCTGTTTTTTTTATATCAACATAGCTCAGGCCTGCCGGGGTGGTTCATAGTATTAACTTATAGCGCGTCTCTCAGCTAGCGCAGGAAGATTCGCCCTTTCAGATACAGGGTCGCCTGGCCGCCAATCAGCACGCGGTCGCCTTTCAGCTCGCAGCGCAGATCCCCGCCACGGTATGACACCTGGCGAGCATGGAGTGACGTTTTGCCCAGCTTTTCGCTCCAGTAAGGGATCAGCATGCTGTGGGCGGATCCGGTGACCGGATCTTCCGGCACCCCTTCGCCCGGACAGAAGAAGCGGCTGACGAAGTCATATTCTTCTCCCGGCGCCGTCACGCAGACCATTTTATCCAGCGGAAGCATGGCCCCAATATCCGGCGTTAACGCTTCAACCTGCTGCTGACTCTCCAGCACCACCATGTAATCGCGTCCGACGCGCACCTCTTTCGCCTCCGTGATGCCCAGCGCGCTAAACAGCACTTCAGGTGGGTTCTCGACAACCTCCGTCGACCACGCGGGGAAGTTCAGCGTCAGCCAGTCGCCGCTGCGTTTGACGGTCAGCTCGCCCACGAAGCGCGTGGTGAAGGTGATTTCGGTATGCGGGTAATCAAGGTATTCGAAAATGACGTGCGATGCGGCAAGCGTGGCGTGACCGCAGAGGTTAATTTCATCCAGCGTGGTAAACCAGCGCAGCTCAAACCCGCCGTCGGTGCGCACGAAAAAGGCGGTCTCAGACTGGTTATGCTGCTGCGCCATTTTGAGCAGCGTTTCGTCCGGCAGCCACTCTTCCAGAGGACATACCGCCGCGGCGTTGCCGCCAAAAGTTTTATCGCTGAAGGCATCCACCAGATAAAAATCAATTTCCTGCATTGTCTCTTCCTCTCTTGTTATGGGTTTTTAGCGCAGAAAAACTGTGCCTTTCAGATAAAGCGTGGCCTGCCCGCTCATCAGCACGCGTGAACCTTTCAGCTCACAGCGTACATCGCCGCCGCGCGCTGAAACCTGACGGGCAAACATCGTGGTTTTGCCCAGCTTTTCGCTCCAGTAAGGGATCAGCATGGTGTGCGCGGAGCCGGTGACCGGGTCTTCCGGGACGGAAACGCCCGGTGAGAAAAAGCGGCTGACAAAATCATATTCCCCCTCCCCGCGCGCCGTAACGCTCACCTTATGCTCGCCTGGCGTCATCGCCGAGAAGCGCGGCGCAAGCGCTTCAACCTGCTGGCGATTCTCCAGAACGATCAGCCAGGCGCGCCCTTTACGGGCTTCAACGTAGCGACTGATACCCAGCGCCGAGAGCATCTCCGGCGGGGGTGTCTCCTGATGGGTTGGACATGCCGGGAAGTCCAGCGTCATCCACTCCCCCTCCCGGCTGACCGTCAGGCGGCCAGAGGCGGTTTCAAAGTGGATCCGCGAATCCGGGTAATCCAGCTCGGTAAACAGCACGTGCGCGGCCGCCAGCGTAGCGTGGCCGCAGAGATTGACTTCGGTAAGCGTGGTAAACCAGCGTAGCTCAATGCCCCCTTTACTGCAGACGAAAAAAGCCGTCTCCGACTGATTATGCTGCTGCGCCATTTTCAGTAAGGTCTCATCGGGTAACCATTCCTTGAGCGGGCAAACGGCGGCCGGATTGCCGCCAAATGAGGTATCGCTGAACGCATCTACCAGATAAAAATCAATCTCCTGCATTGTCTTACCGCCTGTTTTTATTGTGTTGTTCTTTTATATTCAATGAAAACGACGTTCCCGGCTACCGCTTTCATAAGGTAAATATTGAGATCTGCGTCACATAATGGTTGAGTTTTCGCCGTTCAACGTTTTAAGATCGTCTCCTCTTCTTTTCAGCAACGAATCTCCGACATCCCTATGACAACGAACACAGTTTCCCGCAGGGTTGCGTGGCTACGCGTGGTCACGCTGGCCATTGCCGCGTTTATTTTTAATACCACAGAATTTGTTCCGGTTGGGCTGTTGTCTGACATCGCTGAAAGTTTCCAGATGGAAACGGCGCAGGTGGGCATTATGTTGACCATCTACGCCTGGGTAGTGGCGCTGATGTCCTTGCCGTTTATGCTTTTGACCAGCCAGATGGAGCGGCGCAGGCTGCTGATCGGTCTGTTTGTGCTGTTCATCGCCAGCCATGTCCTGTCGTTTATGGCGTGGAATTTTACGGTGCTGGTCATTAGCCGCATCGGCATTGCCTTTGCCCATGCGGTGTTCTGGTCGATCACCGCGTCGCTGGCTATTCGTCTCGCTCCGGCAGGGAAACGCGCCCAGGCGCTGAGCCTGATTGCCACCGGTACCGCACTGGCGATGGTGCTGGGTCTGCCGATTGGCCGCATCGTAGGGCAATACTTCGGCTGGCGTACGACGTTCTTCGCCATTGGTATGGGCGCGCTGGTTACGCTGGTATGCCTGATTAAGCTGCTGCCCGCGCTGCCGAGCGAGCATTCCGGCTCGCTGAAAAGCCTGCCGCTGCTGATGCGTCGCCCGGCGCTGCTGGGTATCTACCTGCTTACCGTCATTGTGGTGACGGCCCATTACACGGCGTACAGCTACATTGAACCCTTTGTGCAGGTGGTGGCGGGCTTTAGCGCCAACTTTGCCACCGTCCTGCTGTTGATCCTCGGCGGAGCGGGCATTATTGGCAGCGTGCTGTTCGGTAAGCTGGGTAACCGGCATGCGTCGACGCTGGTGAGCTGCGCTATCGGTCTGCTGCTGGCCTGCCTGCTGCTGCTGATGCCTGCCGCAGGCAGTGAAAGCCATCTGGCGATCCTCAGCCTGTTCTGGGGCGTGGCGATCATGATTATTGGTCTGGGCATGCAGGTGAAAGTCCTGGCCCTGGCGCCGGATGCAACTGACGTCGCCATGTCGCTGTTCTCAGGGATTTTCAATCTGGGGATTGGCGCGGGCGCGCTGGTGGGAAATCAGGTAATACTGCACGTATCAATGTCGGCGATTGGCTATCTTGGCGCCATTCCGGCTCTGGTGGCGCTGGTCTGGTCAGTGCTCATCTTCCGTAAATGGCCGGTGGCGCTGGAGGAACAGGGTCAGCACGGGTGAGCCTTCTTGCCGGGTGGCGGCTTCGCCTTACCCGGCCTACAAAACCCGTAGGCCCGTGCAAGCGAAGCGCCACCCGGCAATCACATCAATGATAGGTCTTAATAATTTCCAGCACGCCGTTAATAATAAACTGCACGCCCATACAGACCAGTAAGAAGCCCATCAGCCGGGAAATCGCCTCGATACCGCCCTTGCCTACCCAGCGCATAATGGCGCCAGAACTGCGCAGCGACGCCCACACGATAACCCCGATAATCGCAAAAATCAGCGGTGGCGCAACCGTCAGCACCCAGTCCGGGAAGGTTGCGCTGTCACGCACCGTTGAGGCGGAGCTGATGATCATCGCGATGGTACCCGGCCCCGCCGTGCTCGGCATGGCAATTGGCACAAAGGCGATATTGGCACTCGGCTCAGTTTCCAGCTCTTCCGATTTGCTGGCCGCTTCCGGCGACTCATGCGCTTTTTGCGCCGGGAACAGCATGCGGAAACCGATAAAGGCCACAATCAGCCCCCCGGCGATACGCAGGCCGGGGATGGAAATCCCGAAGGTGTTCATCACCACTTGTCCGGCGTAGTAAGCCACCATCATGATGGCAAATACATACACCGAGGCCATCATCGACTGATGGTTGCGCTCGGCGCTGTTCATATTCCCTGCCAGCCCGAGGAACAGCGCCACCGTCGTTAGCGGGTTAGCCAACGGCAGCAAGACCACCAGCCCAAGGCTGATTGCTTTTATTAAATCCAACATAGTGCGTTGTCGTCCTTATCCATATTTAACACAGCAATTATAGGGTGAAAGTGTGACATTGAGCCATGGGCGCAACGCAACGATTATGTCCGTCCTGGAAAGATAACTTACAGTTATCCATATGATTTGAAAGACCTCAAAAAAAGTTCATGAAACGTTTTAGCAATTCGTGGCATCGGCTGACTCATTCAGTTGACTTATACTTGCCTGAGCAATAATATCTGCCGTGACTAACTACTTGCCAGGGCAACCATTGTGAAAAGCACCAGTGATATCTTTAACGACGTTGTTCCGCTGGGTCGTCTTATTCATATGGTAAATCAGAAAAAAGATCGCCTGCTCAATGACTATCTGTCACCGCTGGATATCACCGCAACACAGTTCAAAGTGCTGTGTTCCATTCGCTGCGAAGTGTGTATTACACCGGTTGAGCTTAAAAAGGTGCTCTCTGTCGATCTGGGCGCGTTAACCCGCATGCTCGATCGTCTCGTCTGCAAAGGATGGATAGAACGAAGCCCTAACCCGAATGACAAACGCGGCGTACTGGTGAAGCTGACCAGCGATGGCGCGGCCATGTGCGAGCAATGTCATCAATTAGTAGGACAAACACTGCATCAGGAACTAACAAAAAACTTAACGGCAGATGAAGTGGCAACCCTTGAGCTTTTGCTCAAGAAAATACTGCCGTAAACAGAAAAAGAGGTATGACGATGTCCAGACGCAATACTGACGCTATCACCATTCATAGCATTTTGGACTGGATCGAAGATAACCTGGAATCGCCGCTCTCCCTTGAAAAAGTGTCTGAGCGTTCTGGTTACTCCAAATGGCACCTGCAACGGATGTTCAAAAAAGAGACCGGTCATTCATTAGGTCAATACATTCGCAGCCGCAAGCTGACGGAAATTGCCCAGAAACTGAAAGAAAGCAATGAGCCGATCCTTTATCTGGCGGAGCGTTACGGATTTGAATCGCAACAAACCCTGACGCGTACGTTCAAGAACTATTTTGACGTGCCGCCTCATAAGTACCGAATCACCAGCGTGCCGGGCGAATCCCGATACCTGTATCCGTTAAAACACTGTAGTTAATCATCGCCTGTAAAGACGTAACCGAGGAAATCATGAAAGTTACCGCCTCCGCCGCCCTCGCCTTGCTGGTGCTATTCTCCAGCCAGACCTTCGCGGAGCAAACCCCTCGTGCAACGCAGCAAAATAATCCTGATACGATGATTTTGCCGTCCGCACATGACCAGTCGCCTTATGATTTCAACCATATGGGTGCTGGTAGCGACAAATCCGACGAATTAGGCGTGCCTTATTATAATCAGCACGGCCTCTGATTCGTTTTTGCCCCGCAGATGCGGGGCTTTTTTTATGCCTTTCTTACCCGCGTCGCCCGGCGCACGCGCAGGCCAAAGACGTTAATGTACAGTCCGGCCATGATCAGCACGGCGCCAATCAGCTGCAGCGCGCTCAGCGTTTCATCCAGTAAGAGTGCCGCACTGGCAAGCCCCACCACCGGCACCAGCAGGGATAACGGTGCAACGCGCCAGGTTTCATAGCGCCCCAGGAGCGATCCCCAGATCCCGTAGCCCACAATGGTGGCGACAAAGGCCAGATAGACAAGAGAAAGGATTGTGGTCAGATCGATTTCGACCAGACTGTTCACCATCACATCCGGACCATCCAGAATAAACGACGCCGCCAGAAACGGGATTATCGGGATCAGCGCGCTCCAGACCACCAGAGACATCACCGCCGGACGCGCCTCGTGCTGCATAATCAGCTTGTTGAAGATATTCCCACATGCCCAGCTCAGCCCCGCCGCCAGCGTCAGCATAAAGCCGAGCAGCGCCACATCCTGGCCGTTCAGGCTGGCCTCTATCAGCACCAGTACGCCGAACACCGCCAGCGTGATCCCCGCCAGCTGTTTGCCCTGCAGGCGTTCACCAAACACGAAGGCGCCGAGAATAATGGTAAAGAACGCCTGCGCCTGCAGCACCAGCGAGGCAAGACCGGCCGGCATACCGAACTTGATGGCGCAGAAGAGAAACGCGAACTGGCCAAAGCTGATGGTCAGACCGTAGCCCAGCAGCAGTTTAAAGGGGATCTTTGGACGCGCCACAAAGAAGATGGCCGGGAATGCGACCAGCAGAAAACGCAAACCGGCCAGCATCAGCGGCGGCATATTGTGTAACCCCAGCTTGATGACCACAAAATTGAGCCCCCATACTACGACCACCAGCAACGCCAGCAGCCCGTCTTTACGCGTCATACCCTGCCCCTGAATTATTAATTATTTGTTAACAGTTCAAGGTAACAGAAAAAAGCGGGCGGCGAGAAGATCATTAATTCTGGCAGTCAGTCTAAGCACTTACGGATAAATTGGGCGCTATACAAGCCCCTTATGTCGTGATACTCCTTTTAGGACACAACATAAAAAGCATAAGCAACTGTCGGGCAGGAATATGAAACCATCTCTCAGGCGCTCAACCGCAGCGCTGCTGGCATCGTCATTGTTATTAACCATTGGTCGGGGGGCAACGCTTCCGTTTATGACCATTTATCTCACGCGCGTCTATAGCATGAGCGTCGAGAATATTGGTTATGCCCTGACGATTGCGCTGACCATCGGCGTAGTGTTCAGCCTGGGATTTGGCATTCTTGCCGATAAGTTTGATAAAAAACGCTACATGCTGATCGCGATCGTGGCCTTTATCGCCGGGTTTGTCGCGATCCCGCTGGTCGAAAACGTCACGCTGGTGGTGCTGTTCTTTGCGCTGATCAACTGCGCCTATTCCGTCTTTTCGACGGTGCTGAAGGCCTGGTTCTCCGACGTGCTCACCGCAAGCCAGAAAGCGCGCGTCTTCTCCCTTAACTACAGCTTCCTGAACATTGGCTGGACGATCGGGCCGCCGATTGGCACCCTGCTGGTGATGTACAGTCTGCAGCTGCCGTTCTGGCTGGCGGCCTTCTGCGCCGCGCTGCCGCTCGGATTCATCCATTTCTTCGTGCAGAAAAGCGTTGCGCTGGATACCGCCGAGGAGAAGATGCCCTGGCAGCCGTCGGTATTGCTGAAAGACCGCGCGCTGTTCTGGTATACGCTCTCTGGCCTGCTGGCGTCATACGTCGGCGGATCGTTCGCGACCTGCATTTCGCAATACGTTCTGGCCGCGCATGCAGACAGTAATTTCGCTGAAAAGGTGGTCGCCGTGGTATTGCCCGTCAACGCCGCCGTGGTGGTGACGCTGCAATATGCGCTGGGCCGCAAGATCTCTGCCAGCAATATTCGCCCGCTGATGACCCTCGCCACCCTGTTTTTTATCGTGGGGCTGGGGGGATTTATGGTCTCTGGAGAAAACCTGGTTTACTGGGGCATCGCTGCCGCCATCTTTACCCTGGGTGAGATTATCTATGCACCGGGCGAATACATGCTGATCGACAACATTGCCCCGCCGGGAATGAAGGCAAGCTATTTCTCCGCGCAGGCGCTGGGCTGGCTCGGCGCGGCGGCAAACCCGATGATCACCGGTATTATTCTGACCAACCTGCCGCACTGGTCGCTTTTTGTCATCATGATGGTCGCCATCGTCATTGCGTGGCTGATGATTTTGCGCGGGATGAGCGTGAAGGCGTGGTGTGAAACGCCCAACGTGGCGTAGCGCTTCCAGGCCGGGTGAGGCGTAGCCGCCACCCGGCAATAAAGCATCAGTGGTGCAGCATTTCTTCTACCACCTGCTCTTTGTACATCTCATTCGGATAATAGGTCGGCCAGTTATCCATCTCTTTCAGCAGCGCCTCGTGGGAAGTGTTGCCCATGAAAATATGGAAATGGGAAGAGGCCTTCGGGGCGATGGTGTGGTCGCTGAACTGAACAAACTTCGGTGCCTTGCTGCCGGCGTCCTTACACTCAAACAGGTAACGGACCCCTTTTTTGCCCGATGCGTAGGTCAGTATTTTGTAGCCGCTGTAATCATACTGACAGCGGCTGACCGCTTTGCCCTTATGAAATTCCATCACGTTATTTTCGATGCCGATGGCATCCACGTCCGTCGCATAGCCCTTGCGGTAGTACGCTTTCACCTCGTCAAAGGTTTTGCTTTTGTCTTTCTGCGCTTTTTGTTTAAACACCGGATCCAGAGAGCCGTCCAGCAGGAACGGATAGACCGACTGCCAGGTCCCGTCCCAGTCTGACAGCGCTCTGTCCTTGACGTCCTTATCCTCAAACACGCCGTTTGCCGCCCTCTGTTCCGCTTCGGTCATCTGATGGCCGTGCGAGTGAGCAAACAGCTGGCCGCTGACCAGCAGCGCCCCCAGAGTCATGGCAAATTTCCCAATATGTGCAGCCAACATAACACCCTCATTCCGTTTTGTAAGAATGCGGATGTTATATTATAACATTTTAAATCGCAACCAATCCTCGAACGCCCTCCTGCTCCATGTTTTCACCCCGCCCGCGCTGGATAATGGTGCCGCGCGACATCAGCAGATAGCTGTCGGCCAGCTCGGCGGCAAAGTCGTAAAACTGTTCGACAAGCAGGATCGCCATGTCGCCTCGGTTCGCCAGGGTGCGGATCACCTGTCCAATCTCTTTAATCACCGACGGCTGTATGCCTTCGGTCGGCTCGTCCAGAATCAACAGCTGCGGACGGCTCGCCAGCGCGCGGCCAATCGCCAGCTGCTGCTGCTGTCCACCGGAGAGATCGCCCCCGCGGCGGTGCTTCATCTCTTTGAGCACCGGGAACAGCTGCCAGATCTCATCCGGAACCTGCTTCGCCTCGCGAGCGGAAAATCGTGATAGCCCCAGCAGGAGGTTCTCTTCCACGGTCAGGCGCGGGAAAATCTCGCGGCCCTGCGGAACGTAAGCCACGCCAGACTGCACCCGCTGGTGCGGCCTGCTGTGGGTGATCTTTTTACCCTGCCAGATGACCTCCCCGGTTTTCGCCGGGATCAGCCCCATCAGACACTTCAGCAGCGTGGTTTTCCCGACGCCGTTTCGCCCCAGCAGGCAGGTGACTTCTCCGGTGACGGCCTCAAAACTCACGCCGCGCAGGATATGGCTGCCGCCGTAATACTGATTCAGTTCGTTAACCTGTAACATCATCGCTCCTTAGCGCCCCAGATAGACCTCAATCACCTGCTCGTTGGCCTGCACCTCGCGAAGCGAACCTTCCGCCAGCACGCGTCCCTGATGCAGCACCGTGACGTGGTCGGCGATAGTCTCAACAAAGCCCATATCGTGTTCCACCACCATCAGGGAATGCTTACCCGCCAGAGTTTTGAACAGCTCGGCGGTGTATTCGGTTTCCGCGTCGGTCATCCCGGCGGCCGGTTCATCCAGCAGCAGCAGGTGCGGGTCCTGTACCAGAAGCATACCGATTTCCAGAAACTGTTTTTGCCCGTGCGAAAGCAGCCCGGCGCGGCGGTCGCGCTCGCTGCTAAGGCGCAGCAAAACCAGCATCTCATCAATGCGGTCGCGCTGTTCACCGTTGAGTTTTGCCCGCAGGCTCGCCCAGACGGATTTATCGGTTTTCATGGCGATCTCCAGGTTTTCCCACACTGTCAGGGCTTCAAAAACCGTGGGCTTCTGGAATTTACGCCCGATCCCCTGGCGGGCAATGGCCGCAGGCTCCAGCGCGGTCAGGTCGATGGACTGATCGTAAATCGCCCTGCCGCTCTTTGGCCGAGTTTTACCTGTGATAACGTCCATCAGCGTGGTTTTACCGGCGCCGTTGGGGCCAATCACACAGCGCAGCTCGCCCACGCCGATATTCAGCGACAGATCGGTAAGGGCCTGAAAACCATCAAAATTGACGTTAATGGCCTCAAGCTGCAGCACCGGGTCGGTCTGTTCACGGTAACGATCGCCCGGCAACTGGCGGGTAAATAACCCTTCGGCTGGCTGCATTATTTGTCTCCCTTCCGAAACAGACCGTAGACGCCGCGCGGTAAAAACAGCGTGACGGCGATGAAAATCAGCCCCAGGAACAGCTGCCAGTATTCCGGCATCGCGACGGTGAAGAAGCTCTTGGCGCCGTTTACCAGCGCCGCGCCAATCACCGGCCCGACCAGCGTGCCGCGCCCGCCCAGCGCCACCCAGATCGCGGCTTCAATCGAGTTGGTCGGCGACATTTCGCCAGGGTTGATAATGCCCACCTGCGGGACGTACAGCGCCCCCGCCAGGCCGCACAGGACGGCAGAAAGCGTCCATACCAGCAGCTTGAACCCGCGCGGATCGTAGCCGCAAAACGTCAGGCGGTTTTCGGCGTCGCGAACAGCGGTCAGGATGCGGCCAAACTTGCTCTTCGTCAGGGCAAATCCGGTGCCCAACGCCAGAATAAGCAACAGCACGGTCGCCAGAAACAGCGCGATACGGGTGGTCGTTTCCGTCACCGAAAACCCGAGCAGCGTGGTGAAGCCGGTAAAGCCGTTATTGCCGCCAAAACCGGTTTCGTTGCGAAAGAACAGCAGCATCCCGGCATAGGTCAGCGCCTGGGTCATAATCGAGAAGTAGACCCCTTTGATCTTTGAGCGGAAGGCGAACCAGCCGAACACCAGCGCCAGCAGGCCCGGTACCATCATAATCAGCACCAGCGCCCAGGCAAAATGCTGTGTTCCCCACCAGAACCACGGCAGTTCGCTCCAGGAAAGAAACGACATAAACGCGGGAAGACCGTCACCCGCGGCCTGACGCATCAGGTACATGCCCATCGCGTAGCCGCCCAGGGCGAAGAAGATGCCGTGCCCAAGAGAGAGCATCCCGGCGTAGCCCCACACCAGATCCAGCGCCACCGCAACGATGGCATAGCAGAGGATCTTGCCAATCAGCGTCAGCATCCAGGTCGACAGCGCCAGCGGATGCGTCGCAGGCAGTAAGGCGAAAAACGGTAATATCAGCAGACACACCACCAGCAGGCTGCCTGCAAGTTGCGTTGTGCGCGGCGCTTTGCGCGCCAGCGTTAAGGTCAGCGGCTGGCTCATCAGTCAATCACCCTCCCTTTCAGCGCAAACAGCCCCTGAGGGCGTTTCTGAATAAACAGCACGATCGCCACCAGAATCACGATCTTGCCCAGCACCGCCCCCATCTGCGGTTCAAGAATTTTATTGAAGATACCCAGACTAAACGCCGCGGCCACGCTGCCTGCCAGCTGCCCTACGCCACCGAGAACGACCACGAGGAAGGAATCAATAATGTAGCCCTGGCCCAGCTCCGGCCCGACGTTACCGAGCTGCGATAGCGCCACGCCGCCTAACCCGGCAATCCCTGATCCAAGCCCAAACGCCAGCATATCGACGCGACCTGTCGGTACCCCGCAGCAGGCGGCCATGCTGCGGTTCTGCGTCACCGCGCGCACGTTGAGCCCCAGACGGGTTTTATTCAGAATGAGCCAGGTAAAGAACAGCACCAGCAGCACGAAGCCCAGCACCACGATGCGGTTCCACGGCAGCGTCAGGTTGGCAAAAACCTGCACCCCGCCGGACAGCCATGCCGGGTTGGCCACCTCCAGATTCTGGGCGCCAAAGGTCATGCGCACCAGCTGGATGAGCATCAGGCTAATCCCCCACGTTGCCAGCAGCGTTTCCAGCGGGCGTCCGTACAGATGGCGGATCACGGTGCGTTCCAGCACCATTCCGATGCCCGCCGTCAGGCAGAACGCCACCGGAAGCGCGATAACGGGATAGAGCGCCAACCACTGGGGCGCAAGCCCGGCCATCGCCTGCTGCACCATCCAGGTGGCATATGCCCCCAGCATCAGCATCTCGCCGTGCGCCATATTGATAACGCCCAGCAGGCCGTAGGTGATGGCAAGCCCCAGCGCCGCCAGCAGCAGCACCGACCCCAGGGAGAGCCCCATAAACGCCTGGCCCAGCAGATCGCCCCACATCAGTCGATGCTGGATCTGGCTCAAACTATCCTGCGCGGCAGCGCGAACCCCGGCATCCGGCTCTGTCTGCGCCCGGGTAAACGGGGTAAGTCTGGACTCAACGTCCGGATCGTCGGACTGCCCTAATAACTCGACGGCCTTGCGGCGCACTTCTGCCTGCGGGCTGGAGAGCTGGAGATTCGCCACCGCCAGTAAAAGCGCCTGACGTGCCACCGCGTCCGTTTCATCGTTTACCCGCTTTTCCAGAAAAGCGAGCATTCCGGGCTGGGCATCCCGCTGAAGCTGACGAGCTGCCGCCCGCCTTTCTGTGACACTGTCACTCACCAGCTGATGCGTAGCGATGGCCGTGGCGGCCAGAACCCGCAGCCGGTTGGTCAAACGAACGGCTTTGGCTGCCCCTTCCATCGACTTAGCGTCACCGAGCGACACCATTTGACCGCTGCGCTGCGCAAAGGCGTGCTTTTGGCTGTCGGTATAGAGATTTTCTTTTTGCAGTGCCTGCAGCAGCGGCAGCCTCGCGGCGTCCGGCGCGGCGGCCCACTGCGAAAGCAACTCCGCCTGCTGGCTGCGGCTGGCGGCAACAAAACGATCGGCATCCGATGCCTGCGCCATCCCTGGCAGCAGTCCGGAAAGCCATACAAGAGCGATGAACATGCGCATGGCGTTCATGACGTTTCTCCCTGGTGATGGCTTAGTTGCTGGCGGTTTTCATCGGCTGGTCGGGCTTTTTATCGTTTCCGGCGATGAACGGGCTCCACGGCTGGGCACGTACCGGCTGCTCAGTCTGCCACACCACGTTGAACTGGCCGTTGCCTTCGATTTCGCCGATCATGACCGGCTTATGCAGATGGTGGTTGGTGGCATCCATGGTGAGCGTAAAGCCAGACGGTGCCTTAAAGGACTGGCCGGCCATCGCCTCACGCACTTTATCCACGTCGGTAGTACCCGCTTTTTCCACCGCCTGCGCCCACATATGGATCCCCACGTAAGTCGCTTCCATCGGGTCGTTGGTCACCACGGTATCGGCGTTCGGCAGCTTGTGCGCTTTGGCATAGGCTTTGTAATCCGCCACGAAGGCCTGGTTGGTCGGGTTATCCACGGATTCAAAGTAGTTCCACGCCGCGAGGTTGCCGACCAGCGGTTTGGTGTCGATCCCGCGCAGCTCTTCTTCTCCCACGGAGAACGCCACCACCGGCACGTCGGTCGCCTTCAGACCCTGGTTAGCCAGCTCTTTGTAGAACGGAACGTTGGAATCGCCGTTGATGGTCGACACCACGGCGGTTTTACCGCCCGCAGAGAATTTCTTGATGTTGGCGACGATGGTCTGGTAGTCGCTGTGACCGAACGGGGTATAAACCTCCTCGATGTCCTTATCCTCTACCCCTTTCGAATGCAGGAACGCGCGCAGGATCTTGTTGGTGGTGCGCGGGTAAACATAGTCCGTGCCCAGCAGGAAGAAGCGCTTCGCCGCGCCGCCGTCTTCGCTCATCAGGTATTCCACCGCCGGGATGGCCTGCTGGTTCGGCGCCGCGCCGGTATAGAAGACGTTTGGCGACATCTCTTCGCCTTCATACTGCACCGGATAGAACAGCAGACCGTTCAGCTCCTCGAAGACCGGCAGCACGGATTTGCGCGATACCGACGTCCAGCAGCCGAATACCACCGCCACTTTATCCTGACTTAACAGCTGGCGCGCCTTCTCGGCAAACAGCGGCCAGTTTGAGGCGGGATCCACCACCACCGGCTCCAGTTTTTTACCCAGCACGCCGCCTTTCGCGTTGATCTCGTCGATGGTCATCAGCGCGACGTCTTTCAGCGGCGTTTCGGAGATGGCCATGGTGCCGGAAAGAGAATGCATGATCCCCACTTTGATGGTCTCGGCCGCCTGCACGCCAAAACTCATTCCCATCGCCACGACGGACGCGGATAACGCAAAGGCTTTTAATAAGGTACGACGCTGCATATTTTCACTCCTGAAAAAGAACGCTGTGCGAAAACGTCCGTTACGGCGTGGACGCGGAAAAAAATGTGTCAGCGAAGCAGGAGCAAAAAGGATGCCAGAATGAAGGAAGCGCTATTTCAGGAGGGGGAACGCAGGATGTAAAGAGAACGACTCAGAATGGCACAGCGCTGCACTTTTATAATGCAGCGCTGTGGAAGAGGCTTTACCAGACTTCGCTGGCGATCTGCGTGACCAGACGGACTTTGTCCCACTGCTGGGATTCGCTCAGGCTGTTGCCCTCTTCGGTAGAGGCAAAGCCGCACTGCGGGCTGAGGCATATTTGCTCTTTTGCCACGTATTTCGCCGCCTCTTCCAGACGGGCCTTAATCCCCTCCGGGTTCTCCAGCTCGCCGTTTTTGGTGGTAATCAGGCCCAGCACCACCTGCTGCTTGCCCGGGCGAATGAAGCGCAATGGCGCGAAATCCCCGCTCCGGTCGTTATCGTATTCAAGGAAGAACGCGTCAACGTTGACCGTGCCGAACAGCACTTCCGCCACCGGCTCGTAGCCGCCTTCGGAAATCCAGGTTGAACGGAAGTTACCGCGGCATACGTGCAGGCCGATAGTTAGATCGTCCGGCTTGCCTTCCAGCGCCTTGTTCAGAACGCGGGCATAGATGCGTGCCAGCTCATCGGCATCATCGCCTCGCTCGCGGATCTGACGGCGCTGGTCGTCCGAACACAGATAGGCCCAGACGGTGTCGTCCAGCTGCAGGTAACGGCAGCCCGCGTCGTAAAATGCGCGGATGGCGTCGCGCCAGGTGGTCGCCAGATCGTCGAAATAGTCATTCAGATCCGGGTACACCGTCGCATCAATGTCTTTACGCCCGCCGCGGAAATGGAGCACGCTCGGGCTGGGAATGGTCATCTTCGGCTGAGCATTGCCGCTAATGCTTTTCAGGTAGCGGAAATCTTCGAGCATCGGATGGTCGCCAAAGCCCAGCTTGCCGGTTACGCGCACGCCGTGGGCTTTGGTTTGTACCCCGTTGAACTGGATGCCCTGCTGTGAATCGTAGCGCTCAACACCCTGCAGACCGTCGAAGAAGTCGAAGTGCCACCAGGCACGACGAAATTCACCGTCGGTGACCACATGCAGGCCGCACGCACACTGCTGCTCAACGACGTGGCGGATGGCATCGTCCTCTACCGCGCGAAGCTGTCCGGCGTCAATTTCGCCGCTGGCAAACTTCAGGCGAGCCTCTTTGATGGCATCCGGGCGTAAAAAACTGCCGACTACATCGGCGCGGTACGGGGCGTGCTGTCGTTGCATGGAAATCTCCTCAGTCTGCCGACGATAATTGCCAGCAGTGATAATTCATCACTTGAAGCTTTAGACTTCTGGATGTCTAAATGTCCAAAAAAAGATGTCATACCTGTCCCGTTCCGGCAAACGAGAAAATTTCACGGGTGTTGAAAAAAATTCATGTTCACAGCGCGACGGCAGTTTCGCTGCTGGCAAAGGCGAACTTTTCATCCTCCCATCCGCTGATCCCCCCGAGCATGATTTTGACCGGCAGCCCGAGGCGCGCCAGCTTGAGCGCGGCCCTGTCCGCGCCGTTACAGTGCGGCCCTGCGCAGTAAACGACGAACAGCGTGCCTTCAGGCCATTCGGCCATGCGCTCGGCGGTCATCTGGCTCCGCGGCAGGTGCAGTGCGCCAGGTACGTGACGGCGGGCAAACTGCTCCGGGCTGCCCACGACGTGCAGCAGCACGAAGTCCTGCTCATGGTTGACGATGGCGTGATGCACATCCGCACAGTCGGTTTCAACGCTCAGGCGGCGCAGAAAATGGGTAACGGCTTCCTGCGGCTCGGCAGCCGGAAATTCAGTAACATAGCTCATGATCCTTCCTCATCTTTGGCGTTTGTGTTAACACTACTCTATCCACAAATTCAGCCCGTGAATGCGTTCGCTTATGCCAGAAAACAGCAAAAAGATGACAAACTTAAGACAAATTGCCCGCCCGCAGGTGGTGGTGCTGGCGTATGACGGTCTGTGCACCTTTGAGTTTGGCGTGGCGGTGGAGATCTTCGGCCTGCCGCGTCCCGAGCTGGGCGACGAGTGGTATCGTTTTGCGGTGGCGAGCGTGGACAGCGGTGAACTTCGGGCAACTGGCGGGATCCGCATCGTTACCGATGGTGATTTAAGCCTGCTTGCGTCTGCGGACCTGATTGTGGTTCCCGGCTGGCGGGGGCTGGATTCACCGGTTCCGGACGCGCTCTGCGAGGCACTACGCCAGGCCAGCGCGAGAGGATGCCGGCTGCTCTCCATCTGCTCGGGGGTGTTTGTGCTGGCCGCAACGGGGCTGCTGAACGGCCGCAAAGCCACGACGCACTGGCGCTACATTGACGCGCTGAAAGTCCGCTACCCTGACATCGACGTGGTTGAGGATGTTCTCTACCAGGACGAAGGCGATATTCTGACGTCCGCTGGCAGCGCGGCGGGAATCGATCTCTGTCTGCACGTTGTGCGGCGGGATTATGGCATGGAAACCGCCAACAGCGTGGCGCGTCGGCTGGTCATTCCCCCTCACCGGGATGGTTCACAACCACAGCAGCTGAGCCGTCCGGTAGCCCAGCTGCGGGAAAGCCAGCGCCTCGGCCAGCTGTTTGATTTTCTGCACACGCATCTTATCGAGGCGCACAGCGTCGACTCCCTGGCGCGTCGGGTCGGAATGAGCCAGCGCACCTTCCTTCGTCGCTTCGAGGCGGCAACGGGGACGACGCCCGCACGCTGGTTAATCAATGAGCGCCTGCTGAGAGCAAAAGATTATCTGGAAAGCAGCCGGTTAAGCATCGACAGCATCGCTGAACAGACCGGGTTTGGTCAGGCGTCGACACTGCGTCATCATTTTCGCCAGCAGTTCGCGCTTTCCCCGGCTCAGTATCGTAAACAATTTTCACGTCCGGGTACTGCACGCTAACGGTTGAGGGTTCCCCACAAAATAATGCCTGCACGGACGCCCCCCTCTCCCTTGAGGGAGAGGGCTGGGGTGGCTCAATCGCCACCACCCTGGCGACCCGGGCTCCCGGCGGTAAATCGCCGCTTCGCGGTCCCCTCAGCTTATTCCTTCAGGCTATCGGGTCGGGCATGAGCCTGCATCCCTGCAGGCCACGCCCTCTCGGCGCATCCCTGCGCCTCGCCCCGGCCTTACGGAAACGCTTCGGCGATTTACAGCCGGACCAGGGCATCGCTGTAAATCTGTCATTATTCTGAAGACAGTCTTATTGCTTCTGAATACATGTTTACAAAGGGGCCCCTCTCCGCTAAGAGGAAGAGTCATTTTTTAATTTTCGTAATACGGAGCACCTGATGGTCACTACACACGTTTTTATCGCGGTCAGTCTTGATGGTTACATCGCCCGACAGAATGACGATATCGACTGGCTGCTGCAGCGCGACGATCCAACGGAAGATCATGGCTATGAGGCATTCATCGCGGACAAAGAGTGGATCGTGATGGGCCGGGGTAGCTATGAAAAGGTACTGACCTTTGACGCATGGCCTTGCGATCGTCCCGTGCTGGTGCTCTCCCGACAGCTGGTCGGTACGCCCGTGCCTGAGGCGCTAAAGGGAAAAGTGCAGTTTTCATCCCGGACGCCAAAGGAGGTGCTGGACGATCTCGCTGCGCAGGACGTACATCGCGTCTATCTTGATGGCGGACAGGTGATACAGTCGTTCCTGCGCGAAGGACTGGTAGCCGATATGGTGATCACGACCGTACCTGTACTGCTCGGGGAGGGAAAACCGCTGTTCGGAACGTTGTCCCGGGATATTAATTTGACACTGGTATCAAGCCGCAGCTTCCCTTCGGGCCTGGTGCAGTCGCATTATCGGCTGACGCCATAACCCTATCGCGACGGTCTGCGCAAAAAAAAACCGCCAAAAAATGGCGGTAAATGCTTGCATGGATAGATTTATGTTTTGGTCTCTACGTCCCGACACTCCATGGCCGGGCAGCGGATCTCACACAACCTAACACCTGTTGTCTTAACGAACGCTAAACAACCTTATTAACCAGTATGGGTATTGATCTGCAAATAACGCATAAGGCCCTGCTCAGCGCTCTGTTTTGCATCGTCATTAATGGCTTCCAGATAAAAGGAGCGAGCGACACCATAAGGTGCTTTTTCAGAGGGATACACCGCAAACTGGAATGTTTTTCCTCTCGCCTGATGAGTGCAGTCTAATTCCCAACGCTGATCGTTCACTTTTTTGCTGGCGCAGGCAACGCTACCATAATCGCTGGTTAAATAAGAACCCACGCGAATTTCTGCAGATTGAATATATTCTGGTTCGTCATTACCTGCATAACGAACCCCTGCAGCGGCTCCAACAGCCACTACCAGAAGCGCAAGCGCTATTATTTTTTTCATTTATAAATGACCTGTTCCTTAGCCTAAGATTACTATTATATAAGATTAATCCTTAATGCATACCTCCAATTGTGGACCAGAAATAGTAGTTTACAAAGATTCAGATGTTTTTAGGAACTGTCCTAACCGCTATTTCGAACGTACATTATTTGACATTTTCTTTGCGCTAATTTTAATTTTTGAATAATAACCCTAAGAAATAATCGACATGATTATTCCGCATTGTTTTTCAGCGGTGAAACCATGATAAATAAAGGGTTATCTTTCGTCATGCTTATTTGTGCGCTGTTTTCAGGCCAGCTTATGGCCGGACACGAAGGACACGAATATTTATGGGTCAAGAATGTAGGGCATCAGCTTCGTCATGAAGCCGACAGCGATGAGTTGCGAAGCGCTGCAGAAGAGTCGGCGGAGGGTTTGCGCGAACACCACCTGTGGCAGAAGTCGCGCAAACCGGACACGCACGTTCGGTAATTAGCTGCCCTTGCGTTTTGGCAGGGTTTTCATCAGATCGTCCGGGCTGACGGACGCCACAATACTGCCGGGCTGCGGCATTTTGAAGATGTGGTTTTTCATCTTACCAATCACATGCATTTCGCAGGGACGGCAGTCGAACTTGAGGGTCAGAACTTCATCGCCGTTTACCAGCTGCATGGGGGTAGCCTTCCAGCTCTTAATGTTCCCTTTCGCCTGCTTAGGACACAGGTTAAACGCAAAGCGCAGGCAGTGCTTGGTGATCATCACCGGCACATCGCCCTTCTCTTCATGCGCTTCATAGGCTGCGTCGATCAGCTGCACGCCGTGGCGATGATAGAATTCACGCGCTTTATGGTTGTAGACGTTGGCGAGGAAGGATAAATGGGTGTCCGGGTAGACTGGCGCAGGGACGGCTTCCGCTTTACGGCTTCCGCGCGGATACTGTGCCAGGCGCGCGGCGTCCAGCATCTCTGCCGTTTCACGGCGGAACTGGTTAAGCAGGCTGTTTGGTACAAACAGCGCGTCCGGCAGATTCACGTCGATAGCGCGCGCGTAGTAAATCGTCTGGCCCAGCTTTGCCACGCCATCCTTCAGGCTGTTAAGCGCTTTTGCGGCGTTGTTTGCCACCTCGAAAAGACCATCGAGCGTATGCGTCACGCTAATTCCGTCTTCACAAGTCATCGTCAGAATCAGCTGCTCTTCCCAGCCGCCCAGCTCAATATCCACGGCGATACGACGTTCGCTGGAGGTTTTCAGCAGCGCCTGCTGCCAGTTATGATCGAGGTTACGGTTAAGGGCCGCGTTCGGCCGCGCCTTGTAGAGATCGGCGGGCATTTCATTCGGCCAGACGCGGTAGCGGTTCTCGCCGGTTTTCTCGACCGTATTGGCACGGAAGCCTACGACCTCACGCTTAATCATCACGTTAAGGCCATCGCCGTTCGCCAGCGGTTCCGTCACTTCGACATCAAGGTGATCTTTCGCCACTTTCAGCACTTCGCCCACCGGTAAACCGATAAACTTCGGTGAGTCAAACGCGCCGATATCCCCTTTACGGGCGTTCACAAAATAGTCCGTGCTGCCGCGGTGGAACGTTTTGTCCGTCGATGGAATAAAGAAATGCTCGGTGCGGCCGGCCGACGCGCGCGCCAGGTCGCCGCGATCTTCGATAATGGCGTCCAGCATCTGGCGATAGTGCGCGGTGATGTTCTTCACGTAGCTCATATCTTTGTAGCGCCCTTCAATCTTGAAGGAACGCACGCCCGCGTCGATCAGCGCGCCCAGGTTGGCCGTCTGATCGTTATCCTTCATGGAGAGCAGGTGTTTTTCGAACGCCACGACGCGGCCCTGATCGTCTTTCAGGGTATACGGCAGACGGCAGGCCTGAGAGCAGTCGCCGCGGTTGGCGCTGCGGCCCGTCTGCGCGTGGGAAATGTTGCACTGACCGGAGTAAGCGACGCACAGCGCACCGTGGATAAAGAATTCAATCGTCGCGTCTGTCGCCTGGTGAATATCGCGGATCTGATTCAGGTTCAGCTCGCGCGCCAGAACGATCTGCGAAAAGCCGACGTCGGAGAGAAACTTCGCCTTCTCGACCGTGCGGATATCGCACTGGGTACTGGCATGCAGTTCAATGGGCGGAATATCCAGCTCCAGAACGCCCATGTCCTGAACGATCAGGGCATCCACCCCGGCCTGGTAGAGATCGGTAATCAGACGTTGCGCAGGCTCAAGCTCATCATCATGCAGAATGGTGTTCAGGGTCACGAACACTTTCGCCCCGAAACGGTGGGCGAACGGCACCAGTTCAGCAATATCGCTCAGGCTGTTGCTGGCGTTATGGCGGGCACCGAAGCCTGGGCCGCCAATGTAGACGGCATCAGCACCATGAAGGATCGCTTCACGGGCAATGGCGGCGTCGCGGGCCGGGCTTAAAAGTTCAAGATGATGGGATTGCAGGCGCATACTTCGTCGTTATCCGTTATGGTCAAAATGGCGGCTATTGTAGTCAGAAGTATGCGTCAGCGAAACAGTTTTGCGTAGCGTCAGCGGGGATAATGAATCAGGGAGTGAAAATGCACCGTCCGGTCGCTGCTGTTGCGGTAGGCGTGCGGTTTATCGCCGGCGAAACGGACGCCCGAATCGGCAGAAATCGTCTGCCACTCGCCGTCAAGCTTCATCTCCAGCTCGCCGCTTACCACCACCACATGTTCAACCACACCGACCTCGTGCGGCGTGGATTCACTCAGCGCGCCGGGTGCCAGGGTAATGGAGAAATAATCAAACCCGAGCGTCTCGTCCCACGGAAAGAGCGGTTTGACCACCATTGCCTGCTGCTGCGGGTCAAACACCGCCTGCCGGTCCGCCTCTGGCGTAATGAACGCGGAAAACGGCACGTTCAGCCCGGTGGCTATTTTCCACAGCGTCGACACCGTCGGGCTGGATTCATTGCGCTCGATTTGCCCCAGCATCGCTTTTGACACGCCGGTCTCGTCCGCGAGCTTCGACAAACTCCAGCCGCGCGCCTGGCGCAGCGTTTTCAGCGTTGTTGCAAGGTGTAGTGTGATGTCCATGGTCCCTCCTGATGGCGATCAGCATACCACTTGTACGCTATAGCGCACAGTGTTACCTTATATTGGACGTTATAACGCACAACGGAGTTTTCATGCGCCCTTCCTCTCACCTTGTTCCAGTCGCCCTGGCTGGATTTGTCGCCGTGCTGGTCGGTTACGCCAGCTCGGCCGCCATCATCTGGCAGGCCGCTGCGGCGGCTGGTGCCAGCGCACAGCAGATCGCAGGCTGGATGACCGCGCTGGGGATTGGGATGGGCGTCAGCACGCTGGCGCTTTCCTGGTGGTACAAAGCGCCGGTGCTGACCGCCTGGTCAACGCCCGGCGCGGCGCTGCTCGCCACCAGCCTGCACGGCGTGACGCTGCCGGAAACGATCGGCGTGTTCATCTTTGCTAATGCGCTCATTTTACTTTGCGGCATCACCGGGCTCTTCGCCCGTCTGATGAGGCTGATCCCCCATTCGCTTGCCGCCGCCATGCTGGCAGGCGTGTTGCTGCAGTTTGGCCTGCACGCGTTTGCGCACCTGGAGGGTCACTTTCTGCTGTGCGGCAGCATGATTGCTGCGTGGCTAATAGCAAAAGCGCTGGCCCCGCGCTATGCCATCGTGGTCACGCTGCTGGTCGGCGGTATCGTGGCATGGGCGGGCGGTGACGTTGTCACTGATAAGCTCACGCTCTCGCTTGTGATGCCCGAGTTTATTGCGCCCACGTTCACCTTCACCAGCCTGGTGAGTATTGGCGTGCCCTTCTTCCTGGTGACCATGGCATCACAAAACGCGCCGGGGTTCGCCACGATGAAGGCCTCCGGTTACCCGCTGGCGGTCTCGCCGCTCATCATCGTTACGGGAGCGCTGGCGCTGCTGTTTTCCCCTTTTGGCGTCTTTTCAATCTGTATCGCAGCCATTACTGCCGCCATTTGTCAAAGCCCGGATGCGCACCCGGATCCCGCAAAACGCTGGCTGGCGGCCATCGCAGCCGGAGGATTTTATCTGCTGGCGGGGATTTTCGGCGGCTCGATTACCGGGCTGATGGCCGCTCTGCCGCTCAGCTGGATCCAGACGCTCGCCGGTCTGGCGCTGCTGGGCACCATCAGCGGGAGTTTATATCAGGCACTGAGCCACGAGGCGGAGCGCGACGCGGCCATCGTCACGTTCCTGATGACCGCGAGCGGCGTCACGATCCTGGGCATCGGTTCGGCATTCTGGGGGCTGGTGCTGGGCGGCGTGTGCTATGCCCTGTTTTCACGCGCTCGCCGCGCGTAGCTGCGAAGGCGTCATGCCCGTCGCGCTGCGAAAGCGGTTGCTAAAGTGGCTGGCGGAGTTAAACCCGCAGGCAAGGGCGATGTCCGTCAGCGGCGTCGCCGTGTTCTGCACCAGCGCCTTCGCTTTTTCCATTCTTCTCTGCATCACGTACTGATGCGGCGCCAGCCCCGTCGACTGACGGAACATGCGGGCAAAATGGTATTCGCTGAGGGCGGCCTGCGCCGCCAGTTCAGCCAGCGTCAGGGGTTGCCCGAGGTTCTCTTCAATAAAGGCCAGCACGTTGCGCAGCACGAATGGCGATAGCCCGCCGGTGACGACCGGCAGCTTCCACTGAACGTTAGAGTAGTTTTGCAGCAGATGGGTCAGGAGCAGCGTAGAGGCCGTGCTCAAAGTGAGCTGGTTGGCGTGCTGCTGCCAGTCGCAGCCGAGCAAAAACTGGCGATACAGCGCGGTGATCTTCGGATCGCTACCAAAAATGCGCTCGTCCAGCGTCAGCGAAAGCGGGCGCTTGTCCCAGATCTTCTCCCCCACGTCGCGCAGGTGTTCATCGGTGCAGTACAGATGCACAAACGACAGGTCATCCCGGATATCCCACGTCGATTCGCTCTCTTTTGGCATCAAGCAGAAACGGTCCGGCCCCCCGCCGTTCTTCCAGCCGCCCGGCGTTTTTTGATAGCTTTCGTAGCCATCCGCTACGTACAGGCTGAGAGTATGGTGGTTACTTTTTACCGTAATCGTATCGTGCTTGTTGTACCACGCTGCCAGCTGAATGCCCGAATTCAGCGAGACGGTTTCCCGGAGGACCGCATTCTGTTGGCAAAGCGTTTCAAAGGTATCGTAAGCGTGAGACATGACCGTAAGCGCGTGATTGACTGGAATATCAGTCTAAGAAGAGTTGTCTCCCGTTGCCAGCCCCCGGGAAAGAAAAAAGCGCAAGATTTTGCAAGTCGACCGCAAGCCGGTGAAAGCCCCTGACCGATCTCGGCGCCATACTGCGGGCTTTCGTGGTTTGAGAAGAGAAAAAGTATGAACGCATTATTATACGGACTGGTGGTGGTCATCTGGGGAACCACCTGGATTGCGATTTTCCTGCAGCAGGGTCCCGTAGCGGCGCCCGTCTCTATTTTCTGGCGTTTCGCCGTCGCCAGCCTCACGATGATGGTGGTGTTAATCGCCCTGCGCCGCCTGCGCAAGCTGGCGCTGCGGGATCACCTTTTTTGTATCCTCCAGGGATGCTGCGTTTTCTGCTTTAACTTCTGGTGTTTTTACGCCGCAGCCTCGCACATCAACACCGGGCTGGAATCGGTGATCTTCTCCATGGCCGTGCTCTATAACGCCATTAACAGCTTTATTTTCTTCGGCCAGCGCCCGCCCGCGCGTTTCTGGACGGCGGCGGCACTGGGCCTGACTGGGATCGTCACCCTCTTCTGGGACGATCTGCTGGCCAGCGGCTGGAGCGCGTCGCTCCTGACCGGGATTGGTCTCTCCGCGCTCGGCACCTACGGCTTCTCGCTCGGCAACATGATCAGCATGCGTCACCAGCGCAGAGGACTTGAAACCATGACCACCAACGCCTGGGCGATGCTCTACGGCACGCTGGTGATGGGCTGCATTGCCCTGTTCAGAGGCGACAGCTTCGCGCCAGAGTGGACCGTCAGCTACATTGGCGCGCTACTCTATCTGGCTGTGTTTGGTTCGGTGATTGCGTTTGGCGCCTATTTCACGCTGGTGGGGCGCATTGGTCCGGGCAAAGCGGCCTACAGTACGCTGCTCTTCCCGCTGGTGGCGCTGACCATCTCCACGGTGTATGAAGGCTACGTCTGGCATATCAACGGTATCGTAGGGTTATTGCTGATTCTGGGGGGGAATATGGTAATGTTTACCAAACCAGAAACCTGGTTCAGACGCTTACGAATGGCGTAAATAAAAAGGCCTGCATTACGCAGGCCGTTTTATTTTATTTCGCGGTCTTTTTCACATCAAACATGGTGGCGTCCGTCGCCATGTCATCAACTACCTGCTTCAGCGTCGCAAAGGTCATCGGCGTACTTTCGTTGTTCAGATCTTTACCTTCGCCTTTACGCACCACCTTCATGACCGGTTTGTTGGTGGCCGCATCGATCAGTTCGCCTTCAAAGAAGAGATGCGTATCCATGGTGCGATGCCCGGTTGCCATCTGCGTACCTGCTACCACCAGCGCGACCGGCACCACTTCATAGAACTGCAGACCTTCTTTCTGCGAACTCACCCCGGTAATTGCACCGCGGAAAATCAGGCTGTGTTTACCCGGCGTGGTCACAACTGGCTTACGGGTACCAATAGCGGTTTTCATTTTGTTATTGGTGTAATTCAACAGCTCATCAAGCGTTTTTTGACCAATTTGAGTGGTCGGTTTAGGCGCAGGATAATAAGTAATCGGCGTCCAGAGAATACTGTCGTAATTAGCTTCGTTATAAGAAGGATCCACCCAACGCAGCGTTGGTTTTCCCGTCGCAGACGTCGTCTGCTGCAAGCCTGAATAGTCTTTTAAAAAGCCAGAATATTGTTCGGGAGCCGCGACTTTTGAAGAACAGCCCGCTAACGCCAACAGACCAGTAAGCACTGCAACTTTAAAAAAAGTTTGAGTACGCATGATAGTTTTCCATGTTATCTGCAAGTATGCATTTGAAGTTATAGCAAAAGACCGGCGGGTTTGTTGTGACAAAAAATGATGCGGAGAGCACAAATTGCGAAAAGACTGCCCGGAAGCGTGCCGGGCAGTGAAAAATTACTGATTTATATCCAGTTGCCAGAACAGATGTTTGCCAAACGGGTCAATTTCATAGCCCGTCACCTCCTTGCGCACCGGTTCGAAAATGGTTGAATGCGCAATCATCACCGCCGGCATTTGATCATGCATCATTTGCTGAGCCTCTTTATACAGCGCCACGCGTTTATCGCGATCGGTGGTTGATTTTGCTTCCGCAATAATTTTATCGAAGGGCTTATAGCACCATTTCGCCGAATTTGAGCCACCGTTTGCCGAGGTACAGGTAAATAGCGGACCAAAGAAGTTGTCGGGATCGCCCGTTGCGGTCGTCCAGCCCATCAGCGCGGCCTGGTGTTCCCCGCCCTTCACGCGCTTAAGGTATTCGCCCCACTCGTAGGTCACGATTTTGGTCTGTACGCCGATTTTCGCCCAGTCGGACTGAATCATCTCCGCCATGCGTTTCGCATTCGGATTGTACGGACGCTGCACCGGCATCGCCCACAGGTCGACGCTCACGCCGTTGGCAAAACCGGCCTCTTTCAGCAGCGCTTTCGCCTTTTCAGGATCGTAATCGTAATCCTTAAGCTCGCTGTCTGCGCTCCAGACGCCCGGCGGCAGCAGGTTCTTTGCCGCAGTGCCGGTGCCGTGGAAAACCGCATCAATAATGGCCGGCTTATTGATGGCCATCGCCAGCGCCTGACGGACTTTTACGTTATCCAGCGGCGGCTTTTGGGTATTGAACGCCAGAAAGCCGGTATTCAGTCCGGCTTTGCTCATCAGGTTGATGTCTTTGTTCGCCTTCATGCGCGGCAGGTCCGCTGGGTTTGGGAACGGCATCACCTGACACTCGTTCTTCTCAATTTTGGCAAACCGCACGGAGGCATCCGGCGTGATGCTAAACACCAGCCGATCCAGCTTCGATTTCCCCTGCCAGTAGTCGGCAAACGCCGTAAACAGGATCCGCGAATCCTTCTGATACTGCGCCAGCTTAAACGGCCCGGTACCTATAGGCTCCATATCCACCTTCTCCGGCGTGCCCGCTTTGAACATCGCGTCGGCATATTCCGCGGACAGGATCGAGGCAAAATACCATGCCAGATCGGCGACAAACGGCGCTTCCGGGTGCGCCAGGGTAAAGCGCACGGTGTGGTCATCAACTTTATCAATGCCGGTAATCAGGCTGCCAAACTCCAGACTTTCGAAGTTGGAATAGCTGCCGTTAGAGACGTTGTGATACGGATGATTCACGTCTTTCTGGCGCATAAACGAGAAAATCACGTCGTCGGCGTTAAAGTCGCGGGTCGGCGTGAAGGATTTATTGCTCTGGAATTTAACGCCCTTACGCAGATGGAAGGTATAAACCTTGCCGTCGTCGCTCACCTCCCAGCGCTCCGCCAGGCTCGGTACCAGCTCCGTGGTGCCGGGTTTGAAATCGACCAGCCGGTTATAGACCGGCACGGCGCTGGCGTCCACGCTGGTTCCCGAGGTGTATAGCTGAGGATTAAAGTTTTCCGGCGATCCTTCGGAGCAATACACCAGCGTTTTCGCGGCGACGGTGGAACTGACCGTGAGTGCAGCAAGCGCCAGCGTTATAGTTGTGAGTTTGCTTTTCATCATTTATTCCTGTCTTTTTAATTCGACGGCTAATTAATTCTTTTGCCATTTCATAAATAACATTAAAGTGATGTGGCAAACACCCGAAAAATAAATAAGGAACAAATCACTATGGGCTCGCCGCTTTCCAGACAATTAACGCACCGTTTTTTCCGCTATCTCGCTATCACCAGCCAGAGCGATCCCAAAGTCAAAACCCTGCCCTCAACGCCGGGCCAGCACGACATGGCGCGGGAGCTGGCGCAGGAGCTGGCACAGCTGGGGTTAGACGACATTGTGATTGATGAATTTGCTACGGTAACGGCGGTAAAAAAAGGCAACGTGCCCGGCGCGCCGCGCATCGGCTTTATAACCCATATTGATACCGTGGACGTGGGATTATCACCGGATATTCATCCACAAATATTAACGTTTACCGGTGAAGATCTCTGTCTGAATAAAGAGAAAGACATCTGGCTGCGGGTTAACGAGCACCCTGAAATTCTGGCGTATTCGAATGAGGAAATTATTTTCAGCGACGGAACCAGCGTATTGGGCGCGGATAATAAATCGGCGGTCACGGTGGTCATGACGGTGCTGGAAAACCTGACGGCGGAACATCAGCACGGGGATATCGTCGTGGCGTTTGTGCCTGACGAAGAGATCGGTCTGAACGGTGCAAAAGCGCTGGACCTTAAGCGCTTTGACGTCGACTTCGCCTGGACCATCGACTGCTGCGAGCTGGGAGAAATTGTCTACGAGAACTTTAATGCGGCAGCCGCTGAAATCCGCTTTACCGGCGTAACGGCGCACCCGATGTCCGCCAAAGGCGTGCTGGTGAATCCCCTGCTGATGGCGACTGACTACATCAACCATTTTGACCGCCAGCAAACGCCGGAGTGCACCGAGGGGCGTGAGGGCTATATCTGGTTTAACGGCATTCAGGCCGGGCAAAACGAGGCCATTCTTAAGGCCAATATCCGCGACTTTGACAAGGACAACTTTGCCGCCCGCAAGCAGCAGATTGCCGACGTAGCCGCGCTGGTTGCCGCCCAGTATCCAACGGCCAGGGTGGACTATCGCATTGAAGATACCTACAGCAATATCAGCAATGCGATTGGTGAGGACCGGCGCGCCATCGATCTGATGTTCGAGGCGATGGAATCGCTCGGCATCACGCCGAAGCCGACGCCCATGCGCGGCGGTACCGACGGCGCGGCGCTCTCGGCAAAAGGGCTGCTCACGCCGAACTTCTTCACCGGCGCGCATAACTTCCACTCGAAGTTTGAATTCCTGCCGCTGTCGTCGTTCGAGGCGTCTTACCACACCGCCCTACAGATCTGCCTGCTGGCCGCCCGCTAAGCGGGCTTGCGCGCCAGCATAGTGGCAAAGCGCAGCTTGATGCGGTTGCCGTTTTCGTCGGTGCGGTGCAGTTCGCCAACGTCTTCGTTGTATTTGAGCAACTCCCAGCCTTCGTAGTAGTTGCTCAGCTCGCCGCTTTTGAACGCAAACGGGAAGCCGACGGTGCACGGGTAATCCGCCGTGTCCATCGCGGCAACAATCAGGTTGTAGCCGCCGGGCCTGGTGCAGCGCTGCATGTTGGCGATAAGTCCCGGGATGGTTTTTGACTCCAGGAACATCAGCACCACGGTGGAGAGAATGAAATCGTACTCGCCGTCAAAATTCAGGTTGTTGAGATCTTTAATTGCCGTGTAGAGGTTATCGATCCCTTCTTCCGACTTGATGCGCTCGATATTCTCGATGCTCATCGGGTTTTTATCCCACGCGGTCACCTCGTAACCGTTGGCCGCCAGATAAAGGCTGTTGCGGCCATTGCCGCAGCCCAGATCAAGCGTTTTACCCGGTTTAATCTGTGCCGCACTGAACAGCACCTCTGAGTGGGTGCGGGTTAAGCCATATTTCTCTGTGAAGTAATTCTCGTCGACGGTCATTATTTTTTCCTGAGCCTGCATAACTGAAAGTGCATTTTGAATGCCATTTTAAGGCGTTTACCGTCTGGTTGCCAGCCGTTCGAAAACCGAAAAATTTGCTACGTTTAGTTGAGACGCTTATCAGAGACCAAAAGATGAAAAAATATCGCCTTAGCGACGAAACCCGCCTCTGGCAATGGAAAAACGGCGAAACTACCCACTCCGTCACGCTGCGGCAGATTATCGCGACAGTGGATTTTAACGACGTGACGGCCGGCACGAAAGGCGGCTGGGTTGACGATGAGCGCGCCCTCGCGCAGGACGGCGACTGTTGGATCTACGACGAAAACAGCGTGGTGTTCGCCGGTGCAACCGTGTCCGGCAACGCGCGTCTTACCCTGCCGTGCATCGTTAGTCACGATGCGCATATCAGCGGCAGCTGCTGGCTGGACGCGGCAGAAGTCAGCCACGGTGCGCGTATAAGTGACAACGTCACTATTCAGCACTCCTGCGTAAGGGGCGAGTGCCATCTCTACGGCGACGCCCGCATCCTGCACAATAGCGTTATCATTGCCGCCAAAGGGCTGACGCCGGACCATGACCAGATCCTGCAAATCTACGACAAGGCGACCGTCAGCCAGTCGCGCATTGTGCATCAGGCGCAAATCTACGGCGAGGCGATGGTGAATTTTGCCTTTGTCGAGCACCGCGCCGAAGTATTCGACAACGCTATCCTCGAAGGTAACGACTTAAATAACGTCTGGGTGTGCGACTGCGCAAAGGTCTATGGCAACGCCCGCGTGATTGCCGGTTATGACGACGATGCTATTCCGACGGTGCGCTACAGCTCTCAGATTGCGGAGAATGCCGTGGTGGAGGGAAACTGCGTCATCAAGCACCACGTTCTGATTGGCGGTCAGGCATGGCTGCGCGGCGGGCCGATCATGCTGGACGATAAGGTGGTGATCCAGGGACGCGCGCGGATAAGCGGGGATGTGCTCATCGAGCACCGGGTTGAAATCACCGATGATGCGGTCATCGAAGCGTTTACCGGGGAGAGCATTCACCTGCGCGGCGAAAAAGTGATTAACGGCAACCAGCGCATCACCCGCACCCCGCTGCTGGGGGCGTTATAGGGCGTAAATCTTCCCGTAGATATTCACATCGTCAAAGCGACCGTTCAGGTATTCCGCTTCCCGCAGGCACCCTTCCAGCGTAAAACCGTTGCGCACGGCAACGCTGTTGCTGTGCTGATTCGCCACCCGACATTTGATCACAAAACGGCGGATCTCCCCGCGTTCAAAGTAGTAGCGCATAAACGCCTGAAGTGACCGGGAGAGAATGCCCTGCCCCTGATGGCCTTCATCCAGCCAGTAGCCGATATAGCCGGTTTTGTTAGCAGGCTCAATCGTATTGAACGACAGCACGCCAACCAGCACATCATCCTTGAAGATCAGAAACATTTTGGCGTAGCCGCGCTGGTGCAGCATCTGGTTACTTTGCACGTTGCGGCGGGTATCCTCTTCGCTGCCCACGTGCTGCGCCCAGTCAAAGGCGGTTTGTAGAAAGGTTTTGTTTTTGACGACGAGATTGTGCAGTTCGGCGGCGTAGCGTTCTTCGACGGCGCGAAGCTCGAGAGCGTCAGATACCGGGATAATTTCGGATTTTGCTGCGGTCATTGCCCCTCACCCTAACCCTCTCCCGGAGGGAGAGGGAATCGATCGTTAACGCATTATCCGGTCGTCAACGTAGTTACGTTTATCCGGCGCCGGTGGGAAATACTGGTACAGCCAGGTTTCACTGATGGCATCGCCCTGGCAGCGCAGGAACAGGCGCATATCCACCGGCTCCGTCGAATCCGAGGTTGGGTACCAGTCAAACAGGATGCGATAGCCGTCAAACGGCTCAACGTAGAGGATCTCAACCTGCTTCGCTTCACCGCTGGAGAGCGTAATCACCGGCTCGATGCCTTTTGGCGCAGCGGCCTTCAGGTCGCCACCGACGAAGTCGATAGCAAAGCGACGGGCCCACACTTTCGGGTAATTTTCGCCCGGTGCCCAGCCTTCCGGGAAGCCGCCCATGCCGGTACGGGTGGCGAAAACGTTGGCCAGCGGTGAGCGCACCGGCGGCATGGCGCTCCAGTACAGACGATATTTAAAGTCCAGCTCGTCGCCCGCCTTCACCGCTTTTTCCGGCTGCCAGAAGCAGACCACGTTATCCAGCGTTTCGCCGGTGGTCGGGATCTCCATCAGGCCAACCGCGCCTTTACCCCAGTCGTTACGCGGTTCAACCCACAGGCTCGGGCGTTTGTTATACCAGCCCATCACGTCCTGATAGTGCGAGAAATCGCGGTCGAGCTGCAGCAGGCCGAACCCTTTCGGGTTTTTGTCGATATACGCGTTGAACTGCAGCTTCTGCGGGTTGTTCAGCGGACGACAGATCCACTCCCCGTTGCCGCGCCACATTGCCAGGCGGTCGGAGTCATGAATTTGCGGGTGAATGGTGTCACACATGCGGCGTTCGTTATTGCCGCAGCTGAACATGCTGGTCATCGGCGCGATGCCGAGCTGCTTGATGTCCTTCCGCGCGTAGAGATGGTTTTCCACCTCCATAATCACCTGGCTCTTCTCGCAATGGATCACAAATTTATAGGCGCCGGTGATGCTCGGGCTGTCCAGCAGCGTATAGACGGTAAAATTCGTGTCGCCTGGCTTGACGGTTTCAAACCAGAAGGAGGTAAAGTCCGGGAACTCTTCCGGGGTGTCGGTAAAGGTATCTACCGCCAGACCGCGCGCGGAAAGGCCGTACTGGTAGGTGTCATCCACCGCGCGGAAATAGCTCGCGCCCAGGAAAGAGACGATATCGCGACGCGCCAGCTCAGGCGCCTTAAAGGCGCGGAATCCCGCAAAGCCGAGATCGCTTTGCCCTTCAAGCTGTTTGGTATCCACACCCGTTTCGCCGTAGCTGAACAGCTCCGGGCGGAAGTGGATCTCGCGCGCCATAGAGGTTGACTGGTCCAGCGAGAACATCCGCACGCGGCGGCGGAACCCCATCCCCATGTGGAAGAACTGCACGTCCAGCTGACGCCCTTCAATGTTGTTCCACAGTGACTGTTTTTCATCGTAGCGGATGGCGTTGTACGCCTGCGGCGTCATGGTTGCCAGCGTGTCCGGCAGCGGACGCGGCGCGCCACCCCACGGGGTTTTCGCCAGGTCATGCGCCATGGATTGCAGTACGGAGAAGTCGAAACGACGGCTCTGGCCGTCAGCAATGTCAGAGTCGGCAGCGTATGCCGCTTTGGAAAACAGGGAAGCAAGGCCAGATGTGCCGCTCAGGGCTGCCACTGCCAGCGAGCCTTTTAGAAAACGTCTGCGATTCATGCCTGGAAAAACGTCCTTATGGTCGTGTGAATGTGTTTCGCGCTCGGCGAAATGACGGCAAGAAAGAACGCACAGCCTAAACAAAAATGGTTAAGAATCCAATTGTTGGCCGGTGATTATATGAACAAAGTGAGAAATATTTTCTGTCGACCAGAACGGCCCGAAAGTGGTGTAAAGAAAGTCTGGAAAATGTGTATAAAAATGCCCCGTCAGGACATCAGCTGACGGGGCTAATAAGGCGGTTATTTTACGCTGACATCGATACCCGGGAAGTACTTATCAGCGAGTTTAGCGATCGTGCCGTCGGCACGTACTTTATCGATCGCGGCATCAAGCTGCTTTTTGGTGGCCTCGTCGCCCTTACGCAACCCAAAACCGATCCCACTGCCGAGGATAGTGTCGTCAGACACCGGTTTGCCGATGAAGCCAAACCCTTTCCCCTGCGGCTTGCTGAGGAAACCTGCCTGCCCGGCCGCGGACATGACCAGCGAGGCGTCGATACGGCCATTCAGCAGATCGCCCCAGGCCATATTCTGATCTTTATAAGACACCACGGTGACACCCTGCTTTTCCCAGTGCTCTTTGGCATAGGTTTCCTGAATGGATCCCTGCAGCACGCCGATGGTTTTGCCCTTCAGCCCTTCTGGCGTTGCCTCAACCGCCGTACCGGCCTTGCCGACCAGCTGCGACGGAATACGGTAGATCGGCTGTGTAAAATCAATGCTCTTGCGGCGCTGCTCGGTGATGTTCATCGCCGAGTTGATGGCGTCAAATTTCTTCGCCACCAGGCCCGGGATCAGCGCATCAAAGGAGGTTTCAACCCAGCTGCACTTCAGCGCTGCCGCTTTGCAGATGGCATTCCCCAGCTCAACGTCGAACCCTTCCAGTTCGCCCGTCGCATTGCGGCTCTCAAACGGCGGATATTCCGCTTCCAGCCCGTAACGCAGCTCGGTAGCCGCGAAGGAAGAAAAAGTACACAGCAATCCCATGCCGACAACTAACGCGCGTAATTTCATCTACAACTCCTCAGAGCCTATCTCAGCGTGGTTTAACCCGACACAGGGCCTGGGCACCTGCCCGTAACGTCGCCTCATCTTTCGCAAAAGAGAGACGAATCAATTTATTATCCGTACCGTCCGCATAAAACGCCGACAGCGGAATGGTGGCAACGCCGTACTCAACGATCAGCCGTTTCACCAGCTCGCTGTCGCGCTCGTCGCTGAACTGGCTGTAGTCCGCCAGCATGAAGAACGATCCGGCGCTCGGCAGCAGCGTAAACGGCGAATCGGCCAGCAGGCTGTGCAGCAGATCGCGCTTGCGCTGGTAAAACGCCGACAGCGACAGCCAGGTTTGCGGGTCGACCATATGCTCAGCAAACGCGTGCTGCATTGGCGTATCGGCAGAAAACATTAAAAATTGATGCACTTTACAAATCTCGTCCATCAGTACCGCCGGTGCAACACAGTAACCCACGCGCCACCCGGTGACGTGATAGGTTTTTCCGAAAGAGGAAATAATCACGCTGCGCTCCGCCAGCTGCGGGTGCGTGGCCATCCCGTGGTGCGGCTCGCCGTCAAAAACGACGTGTTCGTACACTTCGTCAGACAAAATAATGATATCGGTATTGCGCGTCAGCGCCGCCAGCTGCTGCAGGTCACTGGCGGAGAAGACCTGGCCGCTCGGGTTGTGTGGCGTATTGATGATGATCATGCGCGTGCGCGCCGTGATCGCGGCGCGAACCTCATCCCAGTTGACGGCAAAATCCGGCACGGTGAGCTTGATGGCAATTGGGGTTGCCCCCTGCAGACGGACAATCGGCGCGTAGCTGTCAAAGGACGGCTCAAAGTAGATCACCTCATCGCCCGGGTGCACCAGCCCGCTAATCGCCGAATAGAGCCCTTCGCTGGCGCTGGCGGTCACCAGCACCTCGCTGGCAGGGTCGTACTGCGTGCCATAGAGTGTGGCAATTTTATCGGCAATACGTTCCTTGAGCGGCTGCAGGCCGGTCATCGACGCATACTGGTTGTGCCCCGCCTCCATTGCGCGGGTGACGCCCGCAATCAGCTTCGGGTCGCAGGAAAAATTCGGGGCGCCCTGAGAAAGGTTAATCGCGTTATGCTGCGCCGAGAGCTGGCCGATAACGGTAAAAATGGTGGTTCCCACATCCGGCAGTTTGGAGCGCGTTTGCACAGGCGTTCGTAAAGTCATCCTCTTTCCCTTCTCATGGACATTGCATAACTATTCAAACAACATCTGTGCTGTCGGGACAATCGAATTGTTGTCATAATAGCCATGAGAAAAATGCATAGCTGAGGTGTTTTCTATGTCACGCCGTTCGCTTCCCCTTAATGCCATCGACGCATTTTTAGTCACCGCGCGTCACCTCAATCTTACCCATGCCGCCGCCGAACTGTGTCTGACGCAGGGGGCCGTGAGCCGTAAGATTGCCTCCCTTGAGGCGTGGTTTGGCTTTCCGCTTTTTGAGCGCCACGCGCGCGGGCTGCGCCTCTCACCGCAGGGTAGCGCCCTGCTTCCGGAGCTGCAGTCCGCTTTCGAGCAGCTGCTGTCCGTGGCCGACCAGGCCCGCAGCCAGCACACGGTGATCCGGCTGAAGGCACCCACCTGCGCCATGCGCTGGCTGGTGCCGCGCCTGCTGGAGGTGGAGCGCGAGCATCCGGATCTGCAGATCGCGCTGACCACCACCACCGATCACAACGTCAATTTCAAAACCGAATCTTACGACGCGGCCATTGTGTTCGGCACGCACATGAGCGCTGGCGATCTGCTGTTCGAAGAGGCGCTCACCCCGGTGATAAGCCCGGTGCGTGCGGGGGCAGCGCTGGGCTCGTTAACGTTACTTCACCCCACAAGGGATAAGACGGACTGGTCGCTGTGGCTGACGAAACAGGAAGGCCCGGGCTTTGCCATGCACAAAAATCAACACTTCGACACGATGGATCTCGCCATTACGGCCGCCATTCAGGGGCTGGGCGTCGCCATCGCCGACGAAACGCTGGTGGCAGAAGATATTCACGCTGGAAGGCTGGTACGGCCCTATGAGACAAGCATAAAAACCGGCGCAAGCTACCGGCTGGTGCTGCGCGAAACGCCAGGCGAGGAAAATGGTCTCGCGGCGTTTCGCGCCTGTTTGCTTAATCGAGGCTGACGTGGTGCTTCATTACCCGCTTGAAGAGGCTCATGCGGGCGCGCATAAAGCGGTTTTCAAGCCTGAAAGCTGCATGTTTATTCACGCCAATGCGTAACAGAACGTCCCGCCCTTTACGGCACGCGGGCCAGTGCGTCGGCCCGGGCAGGACGTCGCGAGGACCAGCGTCACGCGCAAAGCTCACCCAGTAATCGGCCACGTGGGCAGCAAACTGCAGATCTCGCTCATTGACGTACTGACGTGAAGGCTCCACCTGACCGAGCGTATCGAAGACGTAGGGAACTTCGTTGCCGTGCCAGGCGCCGTTGATATACGTGCCATGTTCCGCCTCTGCGACATAGTCAAACCAGTAGCGCCAGCACAACCCACCCACGCGCTGCTGGGCCTGCATCACCACGTAGCCCATGGTGGTAAACGCCATGTCGCGGCACACCTGCCTGCCCAGCTCTTCATCGCCCTTCACGCCCGGATAGAGCAGCTTAATCAGCCCCAGCCCGAAGCGACGCTCCCGGCGAAGCTTCTGAATTTGTCCGGCGAGATCGATGCCAAACACCGCCATCACGCTGGCTTCATCGCTGTTGGAGCCAATCATTACCGGCACCGGATGCTGACGGGCGGCGAAAAAGACGTCCAGCATGGCTTCCGGCAGAACACAATCTCCAGCGATGGGCGCCGGGGCGACGTTCAGCGGCGCGGTGAGCGGCCAGAACGCCTCGGGCGGAATGGCGCGCAGCTGCCCGGCGGTCGCATTTTCCAGCCCGAAATGGGCGGCCAGCGCTTCCCCTTTTTGCAGCGCCTGCTCGCGCGGCGTGTCCGGTAAGGTGTATCCGCTTTGCACAATCGCCTTGTGGAATAATCCTGCTGCCAGCGGAGAGGCCAGCAGCGAGAGCACGCTGCGCGCGCCAGCGGATTCGCCAAACAGGGTCACATTCGCGGGATCCCCGCCAAACCCGGCAATGTTATCCCGCACCCATTCGAGCGCGGCGATCTGATCCAGCAGGGCAAAATTATGCACCACGCGCCCTTCCTCGCCTTCCAGCGCGGGATGGGCGAAAAAGCCGAGATGGCCGAGACGGTAGTTAATCGTGACCACAACCACCCCGCGCGTGGCCAGCGCTTTGCCGTTATAAGGCGGCAGGCCTCCGGCACCAATCGTAAACCCGCCTCCGTGCAGCCAGACCATAACCGGCAGCGGCTCGGCGCGCTCTGCGGGAGACCAGACGTTAAGGTAGAGACAATCTTCGGAAAACTGCCCCGGATCGCCGCCGCCTAGCTCCTGGCAGTACTCGCTGCTTTGCCAACTTGAGGCGGAGAATGCCGTGGCCTCACGCAGGCCATCCCAGCGTTCAGGCGGCCGGGGGGAGCGCCAGCGCCACTCCCCCACGGGCGGGGCGGCGTAGGGAATACCGCACCAGACGTGGACGTTCTCATCGGTTAAACCAGACAGTGCGCCCTGGCGCGTTTCAACCACAGGGGCGGAAGGATTTTGCATAACGACCTTATTGTTTCCATCACACCCCAGCAGAGTAACGATTTCAGAGCAAACCGCAACGCTGTTTGCTGCGCGTTTCAGCCTCCTGGTAGAGCGTAAACTCGTCATACACCGGGCATCCCAGCGCGTATTCAAACGCATCGCGGCTGGCGTTACCGTGGCTGCGGGCCTGGGTTTCGTTCCCGAGGTTGGACTGGAAAATCCCCGCGGCGCTGACCGGGAGGAAATCTTCGTAGGTGATCGGCTGGGCAACCACCCATCCGCGCTCGATCAGCGGCTGCGGATCGTCTCCGGGACGAAACGCATGCCGATGCGCTTCCCCGGCTGGCGTCAGGCGATAGCGGAAATAAGCCAGCTCCTGACGGCGCATGAGCATTTCGCTGTCCGGGAAGGCGCTAAAGATCTCCCGCAGATGCAGCTGGTGGGTCAGGTTATCTTTACCGGTACCGGCCTGGGCGAGAAGGCTATCGTACAGTTCCCGGCCTTTCGGGGTCAGCGCCACGCCGCGCTGTTCAATCTCACCGAAGCGCGCGGTGTGGGTGCCTTTATGTTCACCGGCAAACAGCACCGGCTCTTCCAGCGCCTTGAAGCTGGTTTGACGCAATAAGACGGGCACGTCGCGACGCGGCGGTCCTTCGATCAGAATTTTTGGCTCGATACCGTACTTCGGCATCAGTTCCTGCACCCGGTCAATATCCAGCGTGCGCGGCGTGAGGTGGTTAATATGGCAGCCAGGGAAGCAGACCACGTCGGCAATCAGGCGATGCTCGTTGCTCAGGGCCAGATAGGTTTCCCGATCGACCGTCGCATGGCGGTGCCAGCGGAAGGTTTCTAACGCTTCGTGCACAAACTCATGGGCCTGTGCGTCAGTAAACTGCCCTTCCGACTCGTGCAGGTCGATCAGTTCCAGGCAGCGCGGGGTAAAGATGTTCCGGTGAGACAGGATCTCTGCGGCACGCTCGCGCAGCGCGACGTTTTCAATCAGCTCAAGACGCAGCAGCGAGGTAAAGATACGAAACGGATTTCGACACAGGGCCGCATCATCGATCGGGCGAAACGCCGTTGAGTGGACCGGCACCCCCGCCTGAGAGAGATCGTAATAGCTGACCGGGTACATACCCATAATGGCAAACATACGGCGCAGGGTTGAAAGTTCCTGTGCCGTGCCGACGCGGATCGCCCCGTGACGCTCCACGTTCAGGCGCGCAAGCTCATCGGCGTTAGCCAGTTGTTCATGTAATAGTGGATTATTTTCCAGAACCGCCAGGTTTACGTCCGCAACCAGTTCAAGCAAGGTGCCGTACTGCGGAACTTCCTGCTGGTACATCGCCGACATAGCCTGCGAAAAGTGTTCCCGAATGTCATCAGCCGTGATGGTGTTCGCCATGATGTCATGCCTCCAGTGAATATTACCTGGAGTGTAGAGAAACCCGTTCCTTCCGGGGGGAAGAATTTCTGAATTGTGATCTTAAGACGACAGTGGTCAAACCGTGTGCTACTGGTCCCTGAACAGCACCGAACGGAACCGCCCTTTAAACCTGAACGCTTTTATCCAGGATTTTCCTTATAATTATTTAGGGTTCCGCTTTCTAGCTATAAAGGAGTATTTTTTGGGTCTCTCCTGAATGCAAATTAACCAATTCGAGTAAGCCATTATTTTTATCGCCACCTTTCAAATTTTTAGCTCGAAGTTAGGATTAATCTGAATGGTTGTTTACAAGTCCTTCCTGTCTATCCATATTTCCCTTTTAAGCGAAGCGTAAATTTACAAATATTTAAAAATAACGCAACCGCAAATAGCCAAACGCATTTGACGGATGCTGCACAGCGACTAGAGTTATTACTCGAACGACGAGTGATACGGAATATTTTCGTATCGTACTGACATAACCAATATATGACTATGAGGTTTAATATGGCAGAGCATCGTGGTGGTTCCGGTAATTTCGCTGAAGACCGTGAAAAAGCATCAGAAGCTGGACGTAAAGGTGGCCAGCATAGCGGTGGGAACTTTAAAAACGATCCGCAACGCGCTTCTGAAGCGGGTAAGAAAGGGGGACAGAACAGTCACGGCGGAGGCCGTAAATCTGATAACTCCTGATCTTATTTAATACTCTTTTAATAAAACCAGAGAGCATGCTGCGGGCTGAAAAGCTCGCAGTACCCTTTCTTTATTTTACCGGAGCGTAATTATTATGAATATGAAAAGCGTCGAGGATGTCTTTATTCATCTTCTGTCGGATACCTACAGCGCAGAAAAGCAGCTTACCCGAGCGTTAAGCAAGCTTGCCCGCGCCGCTTCCAGCGAGAAGCTGAGCGCAGCATTTACCGCACACCTGGAAGAGACGCAGGGTCAGATTGAACGTATTGACCAAATCGTTGAGCAGGAAGACGGTATTAAGATCAAACGCATGAAGTGCGTGGCGATGGAAGGCTTAATTGAAGAAGCCAACGAAGTCATCGAAAGTACGGAAAAAAATGAAGTACGTGATGCCGCACTTATTGCCGCCGCGCAAAAAGTCGAACATTACGAAATTGCCAGCTACGGTACCCTTGCCACATTAGCAGAGCAACTGGGCTATAAAAAAGCCGTTAAGCTTCTTGCCGAAACGCTGGAAGAAGAAAAAGAGACCGACCTTAAACTCACCGACCTGGCCGTAGGAAATATTAACCAAAAAGCGCAGAAATGACGCAATAATACAGATTAAATAAAATGAGCATCAGTCCCAGGACAATTAAACGGTGCCATTTAGCGGCAGCCATAATATGGTTCATTCTCGCCATCCCCTCCGTAATATGGTGGAAGAATAGCGTGCTATGGGTCATTATCATCAGTATTTACGCCAATATTGTCGGCCATTTATCTGGCTACAGTGCCGCGCGTGCCGATCAGGCTGCTGAAAGTGAGACCAAATAAGCGAACCCCTAATGAGGATACAATGATGAATCACGTAGAACACTACCATGACTGGCTACGCGATGCCCATGCGATGGAAAAGCAAGCCGAATCTATGCTGGAATCCATGGCCAGCCGTATCGATAATTATCCTGATGTTCGCGCCAGAATTGAGCAGCATATTAATGAGACAAAACGGCAAATTACATTGCTGGAAGAAATCCTCGACCGTAATGATATTTCTCGTTCGGTTTTAAAAGATTCGATGAGCAAAATGGCGGCACTCGGCCAGTCCATTGGCGGCATGTTCCCGTCTGATGAGATCGTTAAGGGTTCGATCAGCGGCTATGTTTTCGAACAGTTTGAAATAGCCTGTTATACCTCCCTGCTCGCGGCGGCTAAGAAAGCAGGCGACGTCGCCTCGGTGCCGGCCATCGAGACGATTCTGGCGGAAGAACGCGAAATGGCCGACTGGCTGATTCGCCATATTCCGCAGACCACGGAACAGTTCCTGCTGCGTTCAGACGCATCGGGCGTCGAAGCAAAAAAATAATCAGGGAGAATCGCCATGTTCCGACACGTCAAACAGCTGCAATACACGGTTCGCGTTGCCGAACCGAACCCTGGCCTCGCCAACCTTTTACTGGAACAGTTCGGTGGGCCACAGGGCGAACTGGCTGCCGCCTGCCGGTACTTTACGCAAGGATTGAGCGATGACGATCCGGGGCGTAAAGATATGCTGATGGATATCGCAACCGAGGAGCTAAGCCACCTCGAAATCATCGGTACCCTGGTCGGCATGCTTAATAAAGGTGCCAAAGGCGCGCTGGCGGAAGGGGTGGAAAACGAGGCCGAGCTGTATCGCTCCATGACCGAAAACGGCAATGACAGCCACATCACCTCCCTGCTGTACGGTGGCGGCACCCCGCTCACTAACTCGGCGGGCGTGCCCTGGACGGCGGCCTACGTCGATACCATCGGCGAGCCAACGGCGGACCTGCGCTCAAACGTGGCAGCAGAGGCCAGAGCGAAAATCATCTATGAACGGCTGATCAACGTGACCGACGATCCCGGCGTAAAGGATGCGCTGGCGTTTCTGATGACGCGCGAGGCGGCGCATCAGCTCTCCTTTGAGAAGGCGCTGCAGTCCATCCGTAATAATTTCCCACCGGGAAAATTGCCGCCAATCGAGGAATTCACCAACAAGTACTACAATATGTCTGAAGGTGGAGAGGTTCGCGGAAGCTGGAACAGCGATAAACATTTCGATTACGTTGAGTCCCCCCAGCCTGCGGTTGACGGCGGCGATGGCAGCGCAAGCGTCACGCTCACGACCGAGCAGGCAACCCTGGTCAAGGCGATGTCTGCCCGCACGAAGTCCGATCCACATTCTGACCCGCTGACCGGTGCCGAGCTGGGTGCCGGTAAGACTAAACCGTAATCGGTTTTGCCGGGCAGCCATAAACTGCCCGGCAATTCTCGTGCCCCATCGTTTCAGAGGTACGGACCATGTTCGAACTCGACGCGTTCCATCTGGCCAGAATTCAGTTCGCTTTTACCGTCTCGTTTCATATCCTTTTTCCTGCTATCACCATCGGCCTCGCCAGCTATCTGGTGGTGCTGGAGGGCATGTGGCTGCGCACCAAAAACGACGTCTGGCGATCGTTGTACCATTTCTGGCTCAAGATATTTGCCGTTAACTTCGGGATGGGTGTCGTTTCCGGGCTGGTCATGGCGTACCAGTTTGGCACCAACTGGAGCGGGTTCTCACAGTTCGCGGGCAGTATTACCGGCCCACTCCTGACCTATGAGGTGTTAACCGCTTTCTTCCTTGAAGCCGGTTTCCTTGGCGTCATGATGTTCGGCTGGAATAAGGTAGGCCCGGGCCTGCACTTCTTTTCAACCTGCATGGTGGCGCTCGGCACGCTGATGTCGACCTTCTGGATCCTCGCCTCCAACAGCTGGATGCATACGCCGCAGGGCTTCACTATCGAAAACGGACAGGTTATTCCGCAGGACTGGCTGGCGATCGTCTTTAATCCCTCCTTCCCTTACCGCCTGATTCATATGGCTATCGCCGCGTTTCTGAGCAGTGCGCTGTTTGTCGGCGCGTCGGGCGCATGGCACCTGCTGCGCGGTAACGATACCCCCGCCGTCCGCACCATGTTTTCCATGGCGATGTGGATGGCGCTGCTGGTCGCCCCTATCCAGGCGGTCGTGGGTGATATGCACGGCCTGAACACGCTTGAGCATCAGCCGGCCAAAATTGCAGCCATTGAGGGACACTGGGAAAACCCGCCGGGCGAGGCCACCCCGCTGCTGCTGTTTGGCCTGCCGGATATGGACGAGGAGCGTACTAAATACGGTCTGGAGATCCCCGCGCTCGGCAGCCTTATTCTGACGCACAGCCTGGACAAGCAGGTCCCGGCGCTGAAGGATTTCCCGAAAGAAGATCGGCCAAACTCGACCATCGTTTTCTGGTCATTCCGCGTCATGGTCGGGATGGGGCTGCTGATGATTACCCTCGGGCTTATCAGCGTCTGGCTGCGCTATCGTCATCGACTTTTCCACTCTCGCCCGTTCCACTGGTTTGCCCTCTGCATGGGGCCTGCCGGGCTGCTGGCGCTGCTCGCCGGCTGGGTGACCACCGAGGTGGGCCGCCAGCCGTGGGTGGTCTACGGCTATCTGCGCACCATCGACGCGGTATCGCTGCACAGCACCCTGCAGATGAGCATCAGCCTGCTGGCGTTCTTCGTCGTTTACTCGTCGGTGTTTGGGGTGGGCTATGTTTACCTCATCCGGCTGATTAAAAAAGGACCGCAGCCAGTCGATACGCTGACGTCAAACACCTCGGGCACACCCGCCCGTCCGCTGTCTGCCGCTGAGTCTGTTCCTGAACAGGAGAGAAACTGATGGGCGTCGATATCTCAGTTATCTGGTTTGCCATCATCGTCTTTGCCACGCTGATGTACATCATCATGGATGGCTTTGATTTGGGCATCGGCCTGCTGTTTAACTTCGTGGGCGATGCGAAGGAGCGCGATGTGATGGTCAACAGCGTGGCGCCGGTCTGGGACGGCAACGAGACCTGGCTGGTGCTCGGCGGCGCGGGTCTGTTCGGTGCGTTTCCGCTGGCCTATGCGGTCATTATTGATGCACTCACCATTCCCCTCACCGCGATGCTGATCGGCCTCATCTTTCGCGGCGTCGCCTTTGAGTTCCGCTTCAAAGCCACGCCGTCGCACCGCAAATTCTGGGACTACTCCTTTGCCGGTGGCTCTCTGCTCGCCACCTTCAGCCAGGGCGTGGTGGTGGGCGCCGTGATTAACGGCTTCGACGTTGAGGGGCGGCGTTTCGTCGGCTCCGCGCTTGACTGGCTCACCCCCTTTAACCTCTTCTGCGGTATCGGGCTGGTTGTGGCCTACACGCTGCTGGGCACCACCTGGCTCATTATGAAAAGCGAAGGCGCGCTGCAGGCCCGCATGCGCGAACTGACCCGCCACGTGCTGCTGGCGCTGATGGTCGTCATCGCCGTAGTGAGCATCTGGACGCCGCTCGGCTGGCAGTACGTGGCCGACCGCTGGTTTACCCTGCCCAACTTCTTCTGGTTCCTGCCGGTTCCGCTGCTGGTCGGGCTTTTCAGCGTGCTGATCTGGCGCCTCACCCGCAACCCGGCCAGCCACTCCCGCCCCTTCCTGCTGACGCTGGGGCTTATTTTCCTCGGGTTTAGCGGGCTCGGCATCAGCCTCTGGCCGAACATTATTCCGCCGCGCATCACCCTGTGGGAAGCCGCGGCCCCGCCTGCCAGCCAGCTGTTTATGCTGGTAGGCACGTTGCTGATTATTCCGGTGATCCTGGTGTACACCGCCTGGAGCTACTACGTCTTCCGGGGCAAAGTGTCGGATACTGAAGGCTATCACTGAGGAACGCTATGACCGACTGGCATACACGAGCCATTATTTATCAGATTGATACCGCGCTATTTTATGATTTGAACGGCGATGGCTGCGGGGACATCGCCGGGATCGCGGCCAAGCTGCGCTATATTCGCCGCATGGGGGCGACGGTCATCTGGATCACCCCGTTTTACCTCACGCCCTTTCTCGATGAAGGCTACGACGTCAGCGACCACCTCCAGGTGGATCCCCGCTTCGGAAAGCTGGCCGATATCATCGCCTTTATCGAACAGGCCCGCGAGCTGGGCATGCAGGTCATTATCGAGCTGCTGATCCAGCACACGTCGGACGCGCATCCCTGGTTCCAGCAGGCCCGCCGCAACCCGGCGTCACCCTATCGTGATTACTACCTCTGGTCGGATAACGACGAAGACGATACGCCCCCCATGTTTCCCGGCGTGGAAAAGAGCATCTGGACCTGGGACGACGAGGCGGGACAATACTACCGGCACATGTTTTATCGCCACGAGCCGGATCTGAACCTCACCTCGCCCGCGGTGCTTAAAGAGATTGAAAACATCATCCTCTTCTGGCTAAAGCTTGGCGTGTCGGGATTTCGCCTCGATGCCGCATCCCACCTCACCACCCAGGCGGGAAACGGTGATGAAAAAAAGGGTCTGTGGATCCTTGAACATATGCGGCGTCTTATCGAAGAGCGCAATCCGGACGCGATCCTGCTTGGCGAAGTTGACGTAGACGTTGAGACCTATAAAGACTACTTCGGCAATAACGACCGTCTGAATCTGGTGCTCAATTTCTGGCTCAACAAGTATTTCTACGTCAGCCTGGCCCGCAAAAGCGCCCGCCCGCTGCGCAATGCGGTGAAGAAGATGATCGTCCCGCCTGACTCCTGCTGTTTTGCCAACTGGCTGCGCAACCACGACGAGCTGGATCTGGAAGGCATCAGTCAGAAAGACAAACAGTTTGTCCTCGACACCTTCGCCCCTGATGAGGAGATGAACGTCTATCAGCGCGGGATCCGACGCCGCCTGGCCCCGATGCTCAACGGCGATCGGAAGCGGCTGGCGTTCTGCCACGCGGTGCTGTTTTCCCTGCCGGGTGTCCCGGTGATGCGCTACGGCGACGAGATCGGCATGGGTGACGACCTGGATCTGGAGGAGCGCTACGCCGTTCGCACCCCGATGCAGTGGGCGGGGTCACAGGGAGGCGGTTTCTCTGCAGCCGACCCTGAAAAATTTATCGCGCCGATTATCAACCATGGCCCTTACCGCTATCAGAAAGTCAACGTCGCCGATTCGCTGCTTCACCACAACTCGCTTCTGCACCGGATCATCGATATTGCCAATACCCGCTCGGAGTTCCCCGAAATTGCCGTTGCGCCCTTTCGCCTTATCACAATCGATGATGACGCGGTGCTGGGGATCTATTACGAGACCGACGAGCGCAGCATCCTGACCTTCGTCAACTTCAGCGACGAGCCGGTGCAGTTCACCGCCAAAGGGATCCGCAACGCCACCTGGACCGCCTGTCTCGAGGACAAGCGCTACGATGACGCGCTGATTTGCGGCAAAACCGTTCAGCTCAGCCTTGGCGGCTACGGCTACCGCTGGTTCTGGACGCACCGTAGCGCGCTGCGCTGACTACGGTTTCCGGCGGGTTATCAGACGCGTCAGCACTATTCCCGCCACCGCGAGGGCGCCCAGCGCCACCTTACCCGGCATGCCGGAGGTGACGGACGGCGCGCGGGTTTTCGCCTCGTCAGTAAAGCGTCCATGAATTTTATGCAGATCGTTAACCGGCTGGTCGAGGTAGTCCCGGCGATCCGGCGCGTTGAGATCGTCGGTCATCTGGCCTTCCCACGCCTTTTTCACCATCAGCCGGTCGAGAAAACCGGGGAAGAAAAATTGCCCGACAATTGACTGGATGGTGCTGCTGCCGACCCACAGCTCGCGAACCGGCTTTTGCGCAACCCTGAAGATGGCGCTGGCGGCCACCTCAGGCTCAAAGACAGGCGGCACCGGGCGCATCGCCCAGGCAAACTTGTTCCTCGCCCATTCGAACTGCGGGGTATTGAGCCCCGGCATCTGGACCATCGAAAGCTGAACCCGGCTGTTCTCATGCATCAGCTCGGTACGCACCGCATCGGTGAACCCGCGGATCGCCGCTTTGGCCCCGCAGTAGGCTGACTGCAGCGGAATGGAACGGTAGGCCAGCGCGGACCCCACCTGGATAATCACGCCCCTGTCGCGCGGAACCATAAGCTCAAGAGCGGCGCGGGTGCCGTTCACGTAGCCGAGGTACGTCACCTCAGTCACGCGCCGAAATTCGTCCGGCGTAAGGGTTCGGAACGGTGCCAGAACGACCCCCATGGCGTTGTTCACCCAGACATCAATCGCGCCGAGGCGATACTCAATTTCGTTAGCGGCATCCACCACCGCCTGGCTGTCGGCGACGTCCGCCTGCACGGCGTGGGCATTAACGCCAAAGCGCCGTAGCTCCTCCTGGGTCGAGTGCAGGCTGGCTTCATCGCGGGCAATGAGCCCCACGTCGTAACCCGCCTTTGCAAAGTGCAGCGCCGTGGCTTTTCCCACGCCCGCCGTCCCGCCGGTAATGACTATGACAGCCATAGAACCTCCACGTGAGTTTATCCGTTATTCCCGTCCGACAACGTTGTCACCAGTTCAGCCAGCGAGTAATGCACCGCTTTTTCGACCACGTCCTGACAGTCACCGGAGAAAAGCACGGTGCGGGTCTTCGTCTCGCCGCGTATGTTCCACGCAAAGCAGACCGTCCCCGCTGCCGTGCCGTCGTCGCCCCCTTCCGGGCCCGCGTAGCCGCTGATGGCGATGCTGATATCCGCCTGGGCGATGTCGCGGATGCTGGCGGCCATTTCGGTTACCGTCTGCTCGCTCACGGCCGTAAACCGCTCAAGCGTCTCAGGACGCACGCCGAGGATCCGCGCTTTGGCTTCATCGCTGAACACGACCAGCCCAACATCATAAAATTCGGCGGTGTTTTCCTCTGCGCAAAGCGCCACCGAGAGCTTTCCGCCCGTACAGGATTCCGCGGTGGTTAAGCGAAGCCCGAGATCGGTTAATTTGCTCGCCAGCTTTTTCGTCAGTTCACCCACGGTATTATTGCTGTCGTGAAAAAGATTGCTCATCTTACCGCCTCTTATTTCTCGAAAGGAATGATTGAAATATGCCCATTGCGCTCAAGTATGGCATATTTAATGTCGCTCATTTCCGTAATGCCATTATTTTGACGCGCTGACACCAGAATATCTTCACAGGATACGTCAACTTTTTTCAGCTTATCGGTTAACGGCACGCCGTTCTCGACAAGAATAACAGGAGTGCCATCCAGAATATTCTCCACCGGGGAAAAATATTTCTTCATCAGCCCGAAAATAATATCCACTACCACCAGCGTGGTAATGGTAATCATCGCACCGGTGACGGAAAAATCTTGTCCGAGAAGCGCCTGCTGTGTGGCTTCACTAATTATCAAGAGCAGAATGAGATCGAAGCTGGTCATCTGCAGCAGCGCGCGACGCCCGGCCACTTTAAATACCACCACGAGGAACAGATAAATAGCCAGCGCGCGAAAGACCATATCCATATCAGCCTCCTACGGGTAAATAAATTGCCAGATGTTAATCTCCGGCTCGCTGTTGACGCGGATGACGGTGTTCCATTTACCGGCTCTGGAAGGTGTCGTGAACAGTAACACTGAGAAGCGGTCGGTTTTTTTCAGGTTGTTATAGACAAAAAAGAGGGTCTTTCCGCGGCTGAACATAGCGTCCGGCTGCGGCCAGACGCTGCCAGGCTCATACGCATCGCTGCTCTCGCTGGCCATGCTGAGGACATACTTCCCCTCCGTTTGCACCGGAAACGCGAGCTCCATCCGCGTCTCTGTCTCCCGTCGCCCAAAGCGTTCATAGTTTATGGTCAATGATTTAGCGGAATTCGTTTTGACCGTGTCGCTGACCATTCCGCTGGAAAACAGACCGGCAATCGCCGCGACGATAATACCCAGCAGAACAATAAATCCCACCTGACGAAACGCGTATTCAAACGTCAGCAAACGGTAACTCTCATCTATCCCGGGTAACTTTTCATTTTCACGCTTCATGGCCATCGTCACCGTTTCGCTTATTATCCGATAATTTTGATTTCTAACGCGAATGTTTTTAGGACTTATCACATTTGCCACATAAAGGAATAGCAACAATACTTAATAAGTCAAGACACGCAAAATGAAGGATATGGGATGAAATTATCACTTATTTCCGCTTTATTGATATTTCTGGTTCCGGCCGCATGGGCAGATAATAACGGGGGTTTACAAAAAGGCGAAGCGCCACCGCCTCCCCACGCGCTTGATAGCGGATATCGCGGAACCGACGACGCGCGTATTATGACCATCAAGCAGGCAAAAGAATTGCATGATGGGGCGACAATTTCATTACGCGGTAATCTTATTGACGGTAGCGGCGATAAGTTTGTATTTCAGGATAAAACCGGAAAAATCGACGTTATTATTCCCCAGGCAGTCTTCGACGGCAGAACGGTAAAACCCGACCAGATGATCAGTATCAACGGTTCGCTTGATAAAAAATCATCACCTGCCGTCGTCCGTGTTGATCGTTTGCAGAAATAATTCAGCGAAGCGTTAACGCTGCAGTTATCCATCAAATCTCACCCCTTGGCTTAAGGAGTCAGCTATGAGTGATACTAAACAACGTACGAACGCTTACCCGCAGCCCCCGTTCCCGGAACAGCCGCAAACGCCGCCGGGACTGGCATCCGAAATGCAGCCTGTACCCGACCACGGGGAAACAAGCTACAAAGGACATGGCCGCCTGGCCGGCAAAAAAGCGCTGATTACCGGCGGAGACTCCGGGATTGGTCGCGCGGTCGCTATCGCCTATGCTCGTGAAGGCGCTGACGTTGCCATTAACTACCTGCCCGAAGAGGAAAAAGACGCCGCTGAGGTCATCGACCTGATCGAAGCCGAAGGCCGCAAGGCTATCGCGCTGCCGGGGGACGTCCGGGACGAAACCTTCTGTCAGAATCTGGTCGAAGAAGCCGTGTCGAAACTGGGCGGGCTGGACATTCTGGTCAACAACGCCGGCCGTCAGCAGTTCCGTGAATCGCTTGAGGAACTGACCACGGAAGATTTTGACGCAACGTTTAAAACCAACGTTTACGCCCCGTTCTGGATCACCAAGGCGGCGCTGCGCCACCTGAAAGCGTCGTCCGTTATCATTAATACCTCCTCCGTTCAGGCGGTGAAGCCCAGCCCCGTGCTGCTGGACTACGCCCAGACGAAAGCCTGTCTGGCGGTGTTTACCAAATCCTTAGCCAAACAGCTGGGTCCGAAAGGCATCCGCGTCAACGCGGTTGCCCCTGGCCCTTACTGGACGGTACTGCAGTCCAGCGGCGGGCAGCCGATGGAAAAAGTGAAGGAGTTCGGTGGCGACACCCCGCTGGGACGTCCGGGCCAGCCCGTCGAGATTGCCCCGCTGTACGTCACGCTGGCCTCGGATGAATGTTCATTTACGTCCGGCCAGGTGTGGTGTTCCGATGGCGGTGACGGCGTGATCTAAACCGTTAAACGCCCCCTCCGCAATGAGCAATAAATGAACAAGGATGTTCGCTTTTATTTCCCCGCCAAAAAACATGTTGTAACTCAAACAGATCAAATGTTAAAAATATTTTGCTATCAGGTTATCAAAATTAAACAACTTAACTTGTCACCCGCATCGCTCTGTTTTTAACATCGCCTATGGAAAAAAATGGTCTGTTCAGTCAGCGCATACGCTTGCGCCATTTGCATACATTTGTGGCCGTCGCTCAACAGGGAACGCTGGGGCGTGCGGCTGAAACTCTCAACCTGAGCCAGCCTGCGCTCTCAAAAACCCTCAACGAGCTGGAACAGCTAACCGGTGCCCGCCTTTTTGACCGCGGCCGGCTGGGGGCGCAGCTTACCATCGTGGGCGAACAGTTCCTCACGCACGCCGTGAAAGTGCTGGATGCGCTCAATACCGCAGGCCAGTCCCTGCACCGAAAAGAAGAGCAATCCAGTGAGGTGGTGCGCGTGGGTGCTTTACCTACCGCGGCGCTTGGCATTCTTCCGCCCGTTATCGGCCAGTTCCACAAGCAGCAGCGGCATACCACGATTCAGGTCGCCACCATGAATAACACCATGCTGCTCGCGGGGCTGAAATCGGGCGAACTGGATCTCGGAATTGGTCGCATGTCCGACCCTGAGCTGATGGGCGGCCTCAACTATGAACTGCTGTTCCTGGAATCCCTGAAGCTGGTGGTTCGTCCCGATCACCCCCTGCTGCAGGACACGGTCACGTTAAGCCGCGTTATGGAGTGGCCGGTAGTGGTTTGCCCAAAAGGGACCGTTCCCCGCCAGACCGCAGAAACCTTACTGCAAATGCAGGGGTGTACGCTGCCCTCAGGATGTATCGAAACGCTGTCGGCCTCGCTTTCGCGCCAGCTTACGCTGGATTATGACTACGTCTGGTTCGTCCCCTCCGGCGCGGTGAAAGATGATTTACGTCAGGGAACGCTGATTGCCCTGCCGATTACCTCCCCCGGCCCCGGTGAACCTATCGGCATTTTGACCCGCGTAGACACGCCGCTTTCAACGGGTGCGCAGACGCTGCTGAGCGCTATCCGTAAATCAATGCCGGTCTGACATCTTTCTCTCCTGGCCCTAACCCTCTCCCCAACGGGGCGAGGGTTCACCAGTCATTTTTCCACCCGAAGCGATAAATATTGCCTCAGGAAAATGAAGAACTTACAGCGACGCTCTGGTCCGGCTGTAAATCGCCGAAGCGTTTCCGCAAGGCTGGGGCGAGGCGCAGGGATGCGCCGAGAGGGCGTGGCCTGCAGGGATGCAGGCTCATGCCCGACCCGATAGCCTGGAGGAATAAGCTGAGGACAAAATTGCCGGGAGCAATTTTGGACAGCGCCTGCGCTGGCCCTGAAAGGGTGAGCCCCAAGGATGGGGCGAGCAATCCGCGAAGCGGCGATTTACCGCCGGGAGCCCGGGTCGCCAGGGTGGTGGCGATTGAGTCACCCTGGCACGTTCACCGGCCATGTCGCTACAGAGTAGCAAGAAAAATAAAAGTGAACGGAATGACCACAATAGCTGTATGTTCCCCTCACCCCAGCCCTCTCCCAAAGGGAGAGGGGGCCGTCTGCGCCCTAATCAATTAATGCGAAATCATTCATTAACAATTGCGTAAAACAATTTAACAGTTTTATCATAGCGACGAATTCACCAAATGGTTCGCAAATCATTTTACAACCCCGAATTCACCCGTATTAATCATTCTTCCCTCCGCATTTATTACCCAACTGGTACACACCCAGCACGACGGGGGGATCTTAAGGAGACAGAAATGGCATTTGGCAGCGCGCCACGTGGGATACCGCGTATCCTGCAGTGGCTTCTTGCCGGACTGATGTTGCTCATCGGTCTGGCGGTCGGCGGGCTGGGCTTTAAGCTCGTCACCGTAGGCGGAAGTGGATACTTCCTGATAATGGGCGTGGTGATGGTGATTGCCGCGATCCTGATTTTCCTCAATCGCAGCAGCGGGATCGTGCTTTACGGCATCGCCTTTATTGCCTCGCTGTTCTGGGCGGTAGGCGATGCGGGCTGGGATTTCTGGCCGCTCTTCTCTCGCCTGTTTACCTTTGCCGTGCTGGCCTTCCTCTGCGCCATCGTCTGGCCTTTCCTGCGCGCGGCAAACCACAGCGTTGCGAACAAAGCGCCCGCTTTTGGCGTCGCGGCCGTGCTCGCGGTGGCGATGCTGGTCAGCCTGGGCTGGATGTTTAAGCCGCAGACCCTCGTGGCAGCGAACGAGCCCGTTCCGGTGAAACCCGTCGCCCCCGGCGAGCAGCAAAAGAACTGGGAGCACTGGGGCAATACCACCCACGGCGACCGTTTCGCCGCGCTGGACCAGATTAACAAGCAAAACGTCCGCGATCTGAAAGTCGCCTGGGTTGCGCGCACCGGCGATATTCCGCAGAGTAACGGCTCCGGCGCGGAAGATCAGAACACGCCATTGCAGATTGGCGACACGCTGTACGTCTGTACCCCGTACAGTAAAGTGCTCGCGCTGGACGTGGATTCCGGCAAAGAAAAATGGCGCTACGATTCCAAAGCCACGGCGCCTAACTGGCAGCGCTGCCGCGGTCTGGGCTATTTTGAAGACCATTCCAGCGTGACAACGTCACAGACAGAAACACAGCCTGCGGCATGCCCTCGCCGCCTGTTCCTGCCAACCACCGACGCCCGCCTGATTGCCATCAACGCGGATACCGGCAAGGTCTGCGAAGACTTCGGCGACCATGGCACCGTGGATCTGAGCGTCGGCATGGGCGAGATCAAGCCCGGATATTATCAGCAGACCTCTACGCCGCTGGTCGCAGGCAATGTTGTCGTCGTCGGCGGTCGCGTCGCGGATAACTACTCAACCGGCGAACCGCCGGGCGTGGTGCGCGCCTACGACGTGCACACCGGTAAGCTGGCGTGGGCGTGGGACCCGGGTAATCCGAACCTGACCGGCCTGCCGCCGGAAGGCCAAACCTACACCCGCGGCACGCCGAACGTCTGGTCAGCGATGTCCTACGACGCTAAGCTGAACCTGATCTACCTGCCAACCGGCAACGCCACCCCGGACTTCTGGGCGGGCGAACGTACCGCGCTGGATGATAAGTACAGTTCCTCCATCGTCGCCGTCGACGCGACTACCGGTCAGGTGCGCTGGCATTTCCAGACGACCCACCACGACCTGTGGGATTTCGACCTGCCTTCCCAGCCGCTGCTGTACGATCTGCCTGACGGTAAAGGCGGCACCACGCCTGTGCTGGTGCAGACCAGCAAGCAGGGCATGATCTTCATGCTTAACCGCGAAACCGGCAAGCCGGTGGCGAAGGTAGAAGAACGTCCCGTTCCGGCAGGTAACGTTGAGGGTGAACGCTACTCTCCGACCCAGCCGTATTCCGTTGGCATGCCGATGATTGGCAACCAGACGCTGACCGAATCCGACATGTGGGGGGCGACGCCTGTCGACCTGCTGCTGTGCCGCATTCAGTTTAAAGAGATGCGCCATCAGGGCGTCTTCACCCCGCCGGGTCTCGACCGTTCCCTGCAGTTCCCTGGCTCTCTCGGCGGGATGAACTGGGGCAGCGTCTCCGTTGACCCGAACAACAGCCTGATGTTCGTCAACGATATGCGCCTGGGCCTTGCAAACTACATGGTGCCGCGCGCTAACGTGGCGAAAAACGCCAGCGGCATCGAGATGGGCATCGTACCGATGGACGGCACCCCGTTCGGCGCGATGCGCGAACGCTTCCTGTCACCGCTGGGCATTCCGTGCCAGAAGCCGCCGTTTGGCACCATGTCGGCCGTTGACCTGAAAACCGGCAAGCTGGTGTGGCAGGTGCCTGTCGGCACGGTGGAAGATACCGGCCCGCTGGGCATTCGCATGCACATGCCAATCCCAATCGGCATGCCGACGCTGGGCGCATCGCTCTCTACCCAGTCCGGCCTGCTGTTCTTCGCCGGCACGCAGGATTTCTACCTGCGCGCGTTTGATACCGCCACCGGGAAAGAGGTCTGGAAAGACCGCCTGCCGGTCGGCAGCCAGTCCGGCCCGATGACCTACGTGTCGCCGAAAACCGGTAAGCAGTACATCATCATTAACGCCGGGGGCGCCCGCCAGTCTCCGGATCGCGGGGATTACGTTATCGCGTACGCGTTACCCGATAAGCAATAAGATGTGAAAAAGGGACCGAAAGGTCCCTTTTTTGTAGGTCGGGTAAGCGAAGCGCCACCCGACACCGCCGACAACTCAGAATGTCTCCCAGTTATCCCCGGAAACCGTCGCCGCCGGGCGCAACGGCGCGTTCTTCGCCACTGGCGCAGACGTCACCGCGCGGCCCGACTTTGCACCGCTCAGACGAAACGCCCCGACCGCCTCGGTCAGACGCGCGCCCTGTTCTTCCAGAGACGCGGCGGCCGCAGAGGCCTCTTCCACAAGCGAGGCGTTCTGCTGGGTCACTTTATCCATCTCAGAAATCGCCTGGCTCACCTGGACAATACCGCGGCTCTGCTCGTCGGACGCGGCGGCAATCTCCAGCATGATGTCAGTCACGCGTTTAACCGCTTCGACGATTTCATTCATGGTGTTACCGGCAGCCACAACTTCACCGGAGCCCTGGTCGATCAGCGAGACCGATTCGTTAATCAGGCTTTCGATCTCTTTTGCGGCATTCGCACTACGGCTTGCAAGGGTTCGGACTTCGCTTGCCACAACGGCAAACCCGCGCCCCTGCTCGCCCGCCCGCGCCGCTTCTACCGCCGCGTTAAGCGCCAGGATATTGGTCTGGAACGCAATGCTGTTGATGACGGCGGTGATCTCGGAGATTTTTTTCGAACTGGTGGAGATATTGCCCATGGTTTTGACCACGCCGGAGACCATCTGGCCGCCGCGGCTGGCTTTCCCGGAGGCATCTTCCGCCAGCTTGCTGGCATGATGGGCGTTATCGGCGTTCTGTTTCACCGTCGCGGTAAGCTGTTCCATGCTTGCGGCGGTTTGCTCAATGGCGGCGGCCTGCTGCTCGGTACGCGAAGAAAGATCGGTGTTACCGGCAGAAATCTCGCTCGTGCCACGGTAGATCTCCTCCGCCCCCTGACGTACGGTGCCCACGGTGTTTTCCAGCGAGTGCTGCATGGTTTGCAGATCGCGCGTCAGGCGGCCAATTTCGCTGCGCCCGGCCACGTCGTCCGGCATCGTCAGGTCGCCTTTGGCGATATTCTCGATACGTTTCGCTGCACGCTGCAAAGGATTGATTACCGTGCGGCGCAGCACGACAAAGGTCATCGCCGTCAGCACCAGCGCCAGCGCAAACGCGCCCACCATAAACATCAGGCCCAGCTGCGTGCGGCTGTGCGCCTGCGCCGTCAGCGCATTGGCACGCTCGGTACGGATCTTAATCGCCTTCAGCAGCACGGCGTTGTAAGCGTCATCCAGCGGACGCGCCGTTTCGTTTTCGTGGTTGATAATCGCTTCGAACATGCCGTTTTTGGCGAATTTCACCATCGGCTCCAGACCCGCAATATAGGCGTCGTAGCGCGATTTAAGGTCAGCATCCAGCGCTTCGTCCTCAGCGGTACGCACGGCACGATTCATATAGGCGGTAAAGCTCTCCTGGGACTGCTTAATGCGCGTTTCCGCCTCGCTGATGTTCTGCTTCATCGCATCCATCTCCGCGATGCGGCTTGCCGCACCGGCGTGGATCAGATTGATACGCGCGGTTCGCAGATGGTTTGAGCTGTTCGACAGCCCCATACGCACCTGAATTTCGGATGTGACATCCTGCTGATCGTTATCGGCCTGCAGCAGGAAATACCCCGCCAGACCCGAGCTCAAGGCGAAGAGAAGAATAATGCCACCGAGAATGGAGGAAAACAGCGGAACCAGCCTGATGTGATGCAAGAAGCTCAGCTTGCGCTGCGCCTGCATCGAAGTAGTGTTGTCCATGACCGTCGACTCTCTTATAGGTAAGATGCGTAAAAACATGCGTGTTAAATAGTCATCGGCACGGTGGGGATTTAGATTACGGCTAAAAACGCCGCACTGGTCACACTTTAGAGAAGATTATTAAAGAAACGCCAGCGGTGAAAAACCGCTGGCAGAAGAGTTACTTGTCGCCGAAATGAATGACGGTACGGATGGATTTTCCTTCGTGCATCAGATCGAACGCGTCGTTGATCTGCTCCAGCGGCAAACGGTGGGTAATGAACGGGTCGAGCTGAATCTTGCCGACCATAGCATCTTCAACCATACCCGGAAGCTGGGTACGGCCCTTCACGCCGCCAAACGCGGAACCGCGCCACACGCGCCCGGTGACCAGCTGGAATGGACGGGTTTTAATCTCCTGGCCCGCGCCGGCCACGCCAATGATGATGCTCTCGCCCCAGCCTTTGTGGCAGCACTCCAGCGCGGAACGCATCACGTTCACGTTGCCGATACATTCGAAGCTGAAGTCAACGCCGCCGTCGGTCATCTCAACAATGACATCCTGAATCGGTTTTTCGTGATCCTTCGGGTTAACGAAATCGGTCGCGCCCATTTCACCCGCCAGCTTGAATTTCTCCGGGTTGGTGTCGACCGCGATGATACGACCGGCTTTCGCCTGCACCGCGCCCTGAATGACCGCCAGACCAATGCCGCCGAGACCGAACACCGCAACGGTGTCGCCCTCTTTGACTTTTGCCGTGTTATGCACCGCGCCAATGCCGGTGGTCACGCCGCAGCCCAGCAGGCAGACTTTATCCAGCGGCGCCTGCGGGTTCACCTTCGCCAGCGAGATCTCCGCGCAAACGGTATATTCGCTGAAGGTGCTGGTGCCCATGTAGTGATAAACAGGCTCGCCGTTATAGGAGAAACGGGTGGTGCCGTCCGGCATCAGCCCTTTCCCCTGAGTGGCGCGAACCGCCTGGCAGAGGTTGGTTTTACCGGATTTACAGAACTTACACTCGCCGCACTCCGCGGTGTACAGAGGGATAACGTGATCGCCAGGCTTCAGGCTGGTCACGCCCTCGCCCACTTCCACGACAATCCCGCCGCCTTCATGACCCAGCACCGCCGGGAAGACGCCTTCCGGATCGTCACCGGAGAGCGTAAACGCATCGGTATGGCACACGCCGGTATGGGTGATTTTGATCAGCACTTCGCCTTTCTTCGGCGGTGCCACGTCGATTTCAACGATTTTCAGCGGCTGGCCGGGACCAAATGCAACTGCAGCGCGAGATTTCATCATGTCTTCCCTTTTTGTCAGGTGTGTGGGTTTATTTTAGATAAGAGCGCAGCAAATGGCCGACTTCTGCCATGCGTACGGCTCGCTGATCCGGCGTGGTTTCCCCCGTTACCAGCTCATCTTTGAGGTGAATTTCAACCATTTCGCCCATCAGGCCATTGGCAGCCCCGCGCACGGCGGCGATTTGCTGCAGAATGGCCAGACAGGGGTCGCCCGACTCCAGCGCGCGTTCAAGGGCATCAACCTGGCCCCGAATGCGACGGACGCGGGTAAGAATACGTTTTTTATCTTCGGGTGAATGCGGCATACGCCCTCCTGATACTATAGGGGGGTATGGTACCTATTTTATCCTTAAGATGTAAACACTCTGTTTTTTATGGTTAATGCGCATTTCGTTGACGTTACGAATTACTCCGGCAGCGCTATCCCTGAAATCTCAGTACAAAGATTAATGAGACGATCCTGCAATGCGACGTCGTGCGCCTGCGGATTAGCCGTCATGCGCCTCATGTGGTAGAAATATTTCCCCGTTACGTCAGCCTCAGAATCACGGCTGGCGGCAAGCCAGGCCTGAGTCAGGTGCGCCTGGTCCATATCGTCCGGGGCATGCGGCCCCCCCATCTTTGTCGGCACCCAGCCAGGCTCGAGGCTGTTACTACGCACATCACGCCAGCGACGCGCCAGAGCAAAAGCCAGCATAGCGTCGTGCAATTTACTCTCCGCATAGGCGTCGGACCCATTCCAGCGACGTTTGCGCCAGAGAATATCATCCAGGTTTGCCCGGGCATGATGATGCATACCCGAACTCAGATAGACGAGGCGCTGTGGACGTTCAATCACCGCGGTGAGGATGTAAGCCGAGAGCGTGTTGATCGCGAAAACATGCGGCAGCCCGTCGCGGGTCACGCGATACGCTTCATTGTAGCCAACGGCAGCATTGTGGATGACGCCATCGAAGCGTCCCAGGGCGTTCACACGTAATGCCGTTTGCCTGGCACCTTCAATTGTCTCCAGGTCACCGACAACGACGGCTTCAGCCTCGGGTAAGGCGCGTTGCGCATCTTCTGCACGTTTCGCATTACGCGCGTGCAACACAACCTGATGTCCTTGTTGAACTAGCAGTTCGGCTGCCATCAGACCCAGGCCTGTGGACGAACCGGAGATGAAAATGCGTGACATATAATTTCTCCAGATTAGTAAACCGACAGCAAAGGCTGCCGGCTCGAATGTTTATTCAGGATTGCTGCATGCGAGACGCGCTCGCAATCAGTGCACCCAGCAGCGCACAGACCGCACCAGACAGATATACTGCGGCATAACTAAACTGACCGGCGATCAGGCCAGCTACCGGCCCGGCGATTCCATAAGCGACATCCAGAAATGCAACGAATGCGCCCATTGCACTGCCGCGGTTGGCTTGTGGAACACGTCTCAAGGCTTCGACGCCCAGTGCGGGGAAAACCAGCGCACAGCCCAGTCCGGTAACCAGGGCACCTGCAAGTGCCATCCATTCGTTTGAACCCAACCACAACATTGCCTGGCCTAGCGCTTCAACCACCAGTGACCAAACCGCAACGCGATAGCCGCCTATTTGGTCCGGCAGATGCCCCAGGGCGAGGCGAACGAAAATAAAACCCAGACCAAACGCAGTCATCACCAGGCCGGCGTTCTGCCAGTGATGTGCCGCAAAGTACAGCGAGGCAAAAGCGGTTAGTCCTGACAACCCAGCGCCCTGCAGCATTAATCCCAGCCCTTCGCGCCAGATGCGCCCTACTACGCGATGGAATGGCAGTCGCGGACCTCCTGGCGAGATATATGATGGGGTACAAAATGCAACCAGAGCGGCCAACATCGGTGCAGCAATACAGGCAATCATCGCCATTGTGAGGCTGTAATGCTGATATAACGCCATGCCAACAGGAGCACCAATCGACAGCGCCGCGAACATCGCGATGCCGGTCCAGGACATGGACATACCGGCGCGCTGAGGGCCAACTGAGGCAATTGCCCAGGACACACATCCCGTCACGAACTGACTTTCGCCAAAACCGGCCATCAGACGACCTGCGATAACAATGCAAAGGGTTGCAGCAGGCGATAAATCCGTTACCGAAGCCACCAGATACAGCGCCCCTGCTATCGCTGAAAGGATTGCTCCCTGCAGAGCAGAACGTTTACCGCCCAGCTGGTCTGTAACCCGTCCGGCATAGCCGCGGGTCAGGACGGTGGCCAGAAACTGGATGCCGATCACCAGTCCCACCACGAGGTTGCTGAAGTCGAGATGGCCATGGATGAACAATGGAATCACCGGCAGTGGCAGTCCGACTGCCAGATAGCCAAAGAAAAGTGCGGCAATAACGCCCGTTGCCGGGCGGGGAAGCAGGACGCGCGGGGTGTTATCCTCCGCAAACCGCTTAATGGCGAGGGCTCCCATGTCATTATCCTTTATGAAATATGATTAAGTTGGTTGAACGGCCCGGTGTATCAGGCCGCTCTGTCATCAGGATGCTTTAAAAAGATCGATGTGATAGCCGCTGGCGTTGAGCAGGTAATCACGAGAAACGGTTATCTCTGTACTGAGCGCCGTCAGATCAATATCCACCAACTTGCCCGCACGTTTACGAAGCTGGCCGGCCACCATCACGGTATCCACATCAGACCGCTCTATCGCCTGCACGACGGTACCAATGACGTTGGATACCGGGAAAACAGCGGCTCCGCTGGTGCGAACCATGATAATGTCGGCCTGCTTGCCTGGCGTAAGGGTGCCAATCTGGTCCTCCAAACCGGCCGCACGCGCGCCATTAACAGTTGCTGCTTTCAGGACGTCCTCGGCCGTGATGGGTGACGGCACATTGTCCTCACCACGGAAGCGACGGTAGCGCATAGCCGATCGCTGTTGCCCGAACAGAGCGTGCATTTCCCCGAACATATCGCTGCCAAAGGCAGTATCAAGGTCAATGCCCAGTGCCGGGGTCAAGGCGCGATCGACAGCCTGCTGGTAGGCAAAACTTTCATCGTCGAAGCCAAATAGCGCATCCGACCGTGGATTGACCGTGATGTTCACTCCTGAATCGGCCAGGAGCTTCCACGTATCCTGAGGAACCCTCGAACAGTGATTGAAGATGTTATGTGTGCCCAGTACGCCCGGCGTGGCAAACTCAGGGCCGAGATTGGCGAGATCGCCGATGAATTCGGTCAGAATGCGCATGTCGAGTTTGCGAGCGACCTTCCACCAGTCAAGATTAAGCTGACCAAACAGACCAACGTGCACCAGGCTGTCACTAGTATTCCAGCTTCGCGACAGCCGCTCCAAATCGGCAGGCAAATGCGCCGACGAAGCTTCTTTATCCATTGCTGCACCGACCATATGTAACGCACGGATGCCGCTTTCCTTTAGAGCATCTAATGCTGCATCAGTATGCTCGGGGCTGCGCGAGTTGTGGCAGGCATCAATGATGGTAGTTATACCAGCGTCCAATGAGGCAAGTGCCGTGAGCCTGGTACTTAGGTACATGTCCAGGGGACGATAATGTTTGCCCAGTTTCTCTGCGACCACATCGATGTAAGCAAAAAGATCGTCGACATTTGGCATCATGCGGCGCATTACGCCAAGCCACATATGGTGGTGAGCATCCACCAGGCCGGGCATAACAATATGGCCAGATGCATCGATTACCTGGGCATCATCCGCCTGCAGTTCCGGACCCACTGCTGCGATACGGTCGCCATGGACGAGAACATCGCCCACGGAGAGGTTGGGAATATTGGCATCCAGAGTAAGGATGATGCCGCCTTTAAAAAGAGTGCGCGTCGTTGTCATTTCGTATTCCTCAGGGTTAAGTGATGCCGTTCGTTGCGAGGTTCGCCCAGCCGGAGACAGGTAAAATAGCGCCCGGCAACGAATTGGCTGACACAATAGGTTGCGCACCATTTTTGATAAAGGTAGTTTTATGCAAATTATATTTGAATAAATTCAAAGGTGAGTCTCTATGAGTTTTGACGGAAGGCTTCTGTCAGGATTGAGCGTGTTGGCCGCAGTTGTCGAGGCGGGTAGTTTCAGTCGCGCTGGCGAGATGCTGGGACTGTCCGCTTCTGGCGTGAGCAGATCGATAGATCGTCTTGAAGAGAGGCTCGGAGTGCGCTTGCTAAACCGTACGACGCGTACGATGAACCTGACGAACGAAGGCCGGGCTTTGTATGAGCGCGCCTCGCCACACCTTGAAGGGATTGAAGTTGCGGCAAGCTACGTATCCGGTGCCGCCACTGCTGTACGAGGATCATTACGGGTCAGCGTTAATCCAATCTTCGCTCGTTATATTTTGGCCCCGAAACTGCCTCTTTTGCGCGAACGTCATCCGGAACTGGAACTTACAGTAGTGCAGCAGCCTGACGTGGGGGATCTTGTGACAGAGGGTATAGATGTTGCGGTGCGTTTCGGTCCGCAGCTCCCCTCAACTATTTCTTCGAAATTGCTCTTTCAGACGCGCGTACTCACCGTGGCATCACCGGCATATCTGAAACGGCATGGTCGACCTGAGCATCCTGAGGAACTAGTCACGCATGAGTGCATTCAGTATATCGATCCTCGCCGCGGGAAACCGTTTGAGTGGGAATTCCGTCGCGATCGCGAAGTAATGGCAATTGATACTCATGGTCATTTGACGACAACCGATGTAGATCTGATGGTGCAATCCTGCGTAAGTGGTGTTGGTATTGCCCAGGTACTTTCACTCAGCGTCACGCAATTGATTGCTGACGGAGTGTTGATCGAACTTTTTCCGGAATGGCCAGGCGAAACCTATCCGCTGTATATCACGCGGCCATCTCGTCGACTGCCCCCCGCTGCTGTCGAAGCCTTTATGGAATTTTGCGCTGAAATTTGCGCAAATCATGAAGCGAACTGAAAAAAACTATCAGCTGTTGGCCGCACTTTAGCGGCGAGCAGCTGATAGCCTCAGCGATACTCACGAAATTTGTCTGTTCACAAACATGACCCCATTCATTTATTCCTTATTCGATATTATTTACTCTGCCTCAACATGTACGCTGATATTCAGCCGTTTTGCTTCCATGGATATCATTTTTTGGGCAAGAACCATATTGCCGCCATGTACTTGATCTATTAGGTGCTGGACGAGAGTCATCATCAAAAAATCCTTATTAGCCGGATAAAAATCGATCATATCAATCCCGCTATCCTGCAGCTGCTGATGCGTAGATCTCTCCGTTTCAGCAACTATTTCGGCTACTCTGGCCTGCATCTTGTCGATTTGCTCAAATACAATACGGTTTATGATTTCGATTTGTTCTGGCTTTAAGTCCTTTTCCATCATTACCTCTCATAAAATTTTGTAGCTAAGAAAATTTGGATTATGACAAACCTAATATAAGTATAGAAAGTGAGTCTTCATTCATCATTCAGCAGTATCTTAGGTACGACGGAACGATTAATGCCGTACAACGATATACCGCCAGTATACCCTCTCCATAATCAGCAAGATCGGTCAGGATTTTGGCCGTTCGGTGAGGCAAAGTAGGTCATCAGGAGGATGCAATGAACGATGCAATCAAAACGGCTTACCGCGAGCGCTTCACGACGGTGTGCGACTATATCGCCCAACATCTCGATGAACCGCTCACGCTGGAGATGCTTAGCGCGTTAGCCTGCTGTTCGCCTTATCATTTTCACCGGCAGTTCCTGGCGTTTAGCGGCCAGCCTTTGTATCGCTATATTCAGTGGTTGCGCCTGCGTCATGCGTCCTGGCGACTGGCGTTTAATCCTCAGGATAAGGTGATTGATATTGCGCTCGATGCCGGGTTCCAGAGCCCTGAATCGTTCAGTCGCGCCTTCAGAAACGCGTTTGGAAAAAGCCCGCGTCAGTTTCGGCAGCAGCCGGACTGGCTGAACTGGCACCAGCGCGTACCGAAAATGACCTTTCAGGAGCAAAAAACGATGGAAATTGAGATTGTCGATTTCCCACAGACCCAAGTGGCAATGCTTCAGCACCGTGGCAACCCGGATCGGGTAAATGACAGCGCGGCGAAATTTATTGCCTGGCGTAAAAGCACGGGCCTATCGCCAGTACACGAAAGCAGCACGTTTGGTATTGCCTGGGATGACCCGGCAACCACACCCGCAGACGCCTTTCGTTTCGATATCTGCGGCAGTATCTCTGAAGCGATACCAGAAAATGAATTCGGGGTTTGCAGTGGCGAAATCGACGGCGGACGATACGCCGTAGCCCGCCACACGGGTTCTCTGGATACCATTTCCGCCACGGTGTGGGCGATGTTTCGCGACTGGCTACCGGCCAGCGGCGAAACGCTGCGTGATGCCCCGGTATTTTTCCACTACCTCAACTTCATTCACGAGGTGCCAGAACATGCGCTGCAAACGGATATCTACCTGCCGTTAAATTGACTATCCCTTGTTTCCACCTTTTTCCGGGTAGCGCAGAGCTTCCCCGGCACAGGACTCCCTTGCAAACTGCGCCAGCGTTTGCCGTTCCTCCTTGAGTCAGCGGGTCGCCCCCGCTGGCCACTGATTAAATTTTCAGATCAAAGATAGAACTGAAACCCTGTCACTAATGGGCCATCCGCGCCTGCGCGATTGGTGCAAAAAATCAAACACACCTTTAGATAAAGGCCACTTATTCTGGCATACGTTCCCAGGTAGTATTCAGACACATGACGAGTAAAGTTGTGACTTAATAGTCGCAGTACCTCTAATGCAGATAAATCAACCCACGGAGATAAAATGCTGGTACTTTTTACAATGTTTATATTTTCACTAACGCTTTCATTTTCTCCTGGCCCCGTTAATATGGTGATTATATCGTCTGGTGCCGTTCACGGCTTTAGAAAGACCTTCTCATTTGTCTCCGGTGCAACGATAGGGTTTACGTTGTTACTTATCTTTATATGTTTCGGCCTTTACGCTGCAATCGAAAAATATCCAGTGTTTTTCCGGTATCTTAATATTGCCGGCTCTTTATTTATAATGTATCTGGGCTATAAGATAGCGTCGTCACGGTCCGATATGTCATTAACAAAAACGGATTCACCCGGTTTTATTCAGGGTTTTGTCATGCAGTGGATCAACCCCAAAGCATGGACCGCGTGCGCCTCTGGGGCAGCGATGTTTTCTGAACCCTCAACCCCTGTGACAGGTCTCGTCTTTATCACGATCTATTTTTTAGTCTGTTATATGTCGCTTTCAGCATGGGCATTGATGGGAGAAAAGGTGTCGACGCTGCTCAGGAGCACGCGGCAGCTCCGCACGTTTAACGTGTTGATGGGCGGGCTGTTGCTTATTACGGCGTGTTACATGCTCTTTTTAGCATTTTAAACCCGTTATAACGCGTGAAACTCAATCGCGTTATAAATATCATTAATCAATTTGTAGGCAATACTGCTGGTCGACATATTAGAAGGCCATACGGCATAGACTTTCAGCGGTTCTAATGCCCAGTCAGGAAGTATTTCCTGCATTTCTCCGCGCTTAATATCCTCTTCGCTTAAATAGTGAGGAGGTGCTGCGAGACCAATTTGTTGTCTGGCAAGGGCATAAGCGGCTTCAACATTATCTACATACACCGTGGGCGTATACGTCACGACAGCCACTTCCCCATTTTTATGTCGGAATTCCCGGTTATTCTGCCTCATATTGAGTCCAATCCATGGCAGTTTCGCCAGGTCATCAGGATGCGTAATCGTCGGGTAATGGCTGAGCAATTCCCGGGACGCAACTACCTGGCGCGGCAGCACAAAAAGATGGCGCGCTTTAAGAGAGCTGTCCGGAAGTTCGCCGATTCGAAATGCCACATCGATACCGTCGGCAATAATATCTCTGCGCGTATCGCTGTAAGAGATATTCAGTAAAATGCCCGGATGACGTTTTATAAAATCGGCCAGATGGCGAGTAAACGCACTCTTCAGAAAAACGGCAGGAAGAGAAATTGTCAGCTTATTCGCCGTAGAGATCGAACGCTGTTTAAATTCGATGACCCCCTGCTCATAAAGCGCCAGCATCGATTTGGCCGTTTCCAGCAAATTGGCGCCATCGTGAGTCAGAGAGAGTTTACGGGTGTTTCTGTACAGCAACGCGCAGCCAAGATTTTTTTCCAGCTTTGATAAATGCGCGCTTGCCGTTGCGGTTGTAAGCCCTAACGCTTCCGCCCCACCTGAAATGGATCCTGCCTCAGCAATCTTTGCAAACACTATCAGATAACGAATGTCATCAATCATTTATCGTCCTGTCGCGACGGCGTTCCTGCGAACTACGCGTTTAATCATAGAGTTACGATATCGTACTTTCCTCTCCGGTCGCATCTCTTTTTATCGTTTGGACTTTAGCGCCCTACTCATTTTGCGAGGCGCTGCAGTGTCAACCCGGCGACATCCTCTCCTGGGAGACGGACAGCCCGGAATGACGCGCCTGCGCCAGCGTTTGCAGCTCCTCCTTAAGCCAGCGGGTCGCCCCCCGCTGGCCGCTGCGTTTATGCGAGTAAATTTTCACTTCAAACGTGCGTATCGAAAACGGTAAAGGAAAAATCCTCAGGTCCGCTGCCGCAGCCAGCTTCTCAGCGGCAAAACGGGGGATAGCCATCAGCAGGTCGCTTTCCGCAACGATAAACGGCGCGCTCAGCATCGACGGCGTTTTGATCGCGATTTGTCGGGTATAGCCCAGTTGTTCCAGCCGCACGTCCAGAACGCCCTGCTTCTCATTCCATGGCGTCACCACCAGGTGTCGGGCCGCGAGATACTCCTCCAGCGTGAGACGCGTCCGGCGCGCGTTGCTGATGACCACATACTCATCTTCAAACCAGTCGATCTCTTCCAGTTCCGGGTGCCGGATATCATCCTGAGTGCTGAACCCCAGCGCGAGATCCACTTCGCCCGCCAGCAGTTCCGTCAGCGCAGGGCTGTGCGGCAGATAGCGCAATTCGAAACGCAAACCCGGGGCAGCAAGCTGCAGTTTGTGCATCAGCGCCGGGAAAATGCAGAGCGCGGTAAAGTCCGTAATCCCAATTTGTAAGCTTTCGGTACTGCTGGCCGGGTCAAACTCCGGCAGTGGGGTCAGCTCATGATTGAGGAACGACAATGCGGAAGCAATGGAAGGCGCAAGTTGAGTGGCATACACGCTGGGGGACATGCGATGCCCTTCCCGAAAAAAGAGCGGGTCATTAAGGGTGATGCGCAAACGCGACAGCGCATGGCTCAGTGCCGATGTGCTCATCGCCAGCTCGTCAGCGGCCAGCCGAACGGAACGGTGGCGGTAAATCGCGTCGAAAACGGGTAGCAGGTTTAAATCAAGACGCCTCAGTACCTGATGCATAATATTCATCATTTGTTGATTTCATTGCACTTAATTCTTCGGACAATACTCCGTATGCTTAACGCCATCAATCGAACACAGGCTAAAACACAGGAAAAACAATGAGCATCACCATTCGTCAGGCCCGCCCCGAAGATGCGGCGGTAATATACGCCATGATCTACGAGCTGGCGGTGTATGAAAAAGCGCCGGAAGAAGTGGTTACCACGCCGGAGGAGATCCGCGAAACGCTCTTTGGCGCAGGCACAAAAACCGAAGCGTTGATCGCGGAGTTTGACGGCAAGATAGCCGGCTATGCCGTGTTCTTCACCAGCTATTCGACCTGGCTGGGACGCAACGGGATTTATATGGAAGACCTGTACGTTTCCCCGGACTATCGCGGTAAAGGCGCGGGAAGAGCGCTGCTGAAACATATTGCGCAGCTCGCGGTAAAACGGCAGTGCGGGCGCCTTGAATGGAGCGTGCTGGACTGGAACCAGCCCGCCATTGATTTTTACCTGAGCATAGGCGCGCTGCCGCAGTCCGAATGGGTTCGCTATCGTCTTGATGGCGACGCGCTGCTGAAATTTGCCGAATAGCGACACGTGGTATCGGAGCTGATCCCACCCGCGGGATCGCTCTGTCCTGCCTTGATCCCGCCTCAACAGATTCTGAATTTATGCTACCCTTCCATAAATTTCATAAACATATTGCAGAACGCCATGACGACAGCCCCTTTTATCCGCCCACAACTTTCCCTGCCAGACGGTGCCGACAGGCTGCTGTTGCACTCCTGCTGCGCCCCCTGCTCGGGTGAAGTGATGGAGGCTATCCAGGCTTCGGGGATTGACTACACGATTTTCTTCTACAACCCCAATATCCATCCACAAAAGGAATACCTTATTCGAAAGGAGGAGAATATTCGGTTTGCGGAAAAACACGGCGTGCCGTTTGTTGATGCCGATTACGACACCGATAACTGGTTTGAGCGCGCGAAAGGCATGGAATGGGAACCCGAGCGTGGCGTCCGCTGCACCATGTGCTTCGATATGCGTTTCGAGCGTACGGCGCTCTATGCGGCAGAAAATGGATTCAGCGTCATCAGCAGCTCGCTGGGGATCTCCCGCTGGAAAAACATGCAGCAGATAAATGACTGCGGCCAGCGTGCTGCCGCGCGCTATCCGGGTATGGTTTACTGGGACTATAACTGGCGTAAACAGGGCGGCTCCTCTCGCATGATTGAGATCAGCAAGCGGGAGCAGTTTTACCAGCAGGAGTACTGCGGGTGCGTTTATTCGCTCAGGGACAGTAACCTGCATCGTAAGTCTCAGGGACGCCCGCTGATTCGCATCGGGAAACTGTATTACGGTCAGGATGACAATGAGAAATAACGGGTTCCCGGTATAGAGATATATCCGAAAACAGCCCTGACGTGTACCGAATTTAGCCTTACGTCTCCCACATCGGGAAAGAGCGGCTATCCTTTAATTATCAACAAAAGGAGGCAAAAATGTCTGATTTCGGTACTGATAAAAACACCCAGTTTGCAGAAGATAAAGCAAAAAATAAATTTGACGAGCTTGCAGGTTCAGCGCAGCAGCAGTTTGGTGAATTCGTCGACTCACCAAAGCATCAGGTAAAAGGAGCGGCTAAAAAATATGCCGCGCAGGCCAGCGATGCCGTTTCCGACGTCACTGAAGCTGTCAGAAATAATCCCCTCACCGGCCTCGTTGCAGCAGGTGCGGTCGGTATTGTTCTCGGCCTGCTGCTGGGTCGAAAATAACAAAAGGCCCTTCGGGGCTTTATTTTTCTTAGCTAAAAATCCTGACCATGCGGTCTAACTCTTCCTCTTTCACGGCCCGCGATAAATAATATCCCTGAAAGTTTTTGACGCCCAGCGCGACTAATTTTTCAAACTTTTCTTCACTATCAACCCCCTCGGCAATACAGTCCGTTCCGGTCATGTCGCTGTAAATCTGTATCGCTTTAATCAGGTTATAGTCATTGTCGTTTGCCACAAAATGCTCAACGATATCGCGATCCAGCTTAAGACCATCAAAATGCACCTGCCGCACCGGGAACATGGTTTGATGATTAGAGAAGCAGTCATCCAGGAACAATCGACACCCCGTATTACGCAAATGCCGCATGGTTTCAGGGATCCTTTTGTCCTTCGTCACGTCAATATCTTCTGCGAATTCAAAGACCAGCTTCTCGGCCCACTGCGGTTTGAGCAGCATGTCGATAGCTTTCTTTGCCATATCAGGCAATGCATTCCCGGAAGCCAGGCGAGGCGGAATATTCACAGAAAAATAGTATTTACCGTTATACTTATTAATCCCGGACACGGCAGCATGGATGACTAGCGCCGTTATTTTCAACCATATCTCATGGTTTGAAATATCCGTGAGAAAACTGGCCGGCTTGACAATTTTACCGTTTTTATTCCAGCGGATCAGTATCTCAAAGCCTACGCCTTTTTTGTCACGATCGGTAATGATCTGATAAGCAGGGAAAATTTCCTTTTTATATAATGCATTAAAAATCTCTGCTTCCTTATCCGTAAACTCCGTATTTTGACTCCGCCGCTTGATACTTCTTTCCGCATTAAAATTGTGCGAATCGTGTAACCACCGCTTAATTAAGCGTAATTTCAGCACGCCTTCCTTTCGGTGCGTATAAACCGTTTTATTAGAAAGCCCCATTTCATCACACATTTCTTTTACGGACATGCCGCGGTAGAAATTTAATAAAACGTCAATCTCTCTTTTTGTTAGCCACTTTACGTTATCTTGCGAAGAATTATCCTTGTAGCGATCGCGTAATAAGTACGAACGATCTTTAAAAACATGATGGTGCGTTTGAGAACCAGTGATGACATCTGAAACGCGGGCTATGCGAATCAATGATAATTGATAACTATTATTTAAAAGAGTGCCCAGGGTGCGATATAGCCAGCCATCCGGTATGTCGCCATACAGGGTGACGCGTCGAATAACGGGAAGTGCATTGAGCACGGATGCCAGTCGCTTCAGGCTTTCCAGGAGACTGACGATACCTTTTCCGAGAAACACCACAATATGAGCGCTCTGATTTATAAGGATATTTTCCAGATCCTGTTGGGATGTCTCATCCCCGTCAAAGTGAATATGCGAAGCCTGTATTCCGTACTGGTTAAGGATCAGACGATATCCCTGGAACGTAAAACCGCAGGCGGAGATGACAAATTTATGTTCATCGCACGCCTCATTTCTGAGAGAAATTTTGTGGGTCATAAACTGCTCCTGGGCACTAAGGCGCCATTTCCATTTGTGAATACGTAAAATTTAACGCACCTGTTATAAACATTAATTTTACAGTACCGCCTCAGGGTAAGAAACAGATATCAGCTCAACTCACAGGAACATCTTTGCGTTAATCACCGTCGTTTAAATGTACTTTTCTTTGCAAATAACAACGGCAAACATCTTATTCTCAGGGTATAATGAAAATTCCGAAAAGAAGAGTGGACACTTCATCTATCGGCTCATTCAAATACGAGAAAAATGCTATGGATAATCACATCTCATCCAGGGCCTTGCTACATCGAAGGGATGTTATAAAGAACAATCCGCGATTCGGTGAGGCAATATTAGAGCACTACACAATTAATGACACCATCTACAAAAAACAACCTTTGTTCTACAAGACAATGCTGCAGGAATCACGATTTAACATTATTCTCTCCATGTGTTGTTTTATTTTTGGAAATCAGGCCGAGTCAGTTTCAGAGATTAAAGAGCTATGCTCTCGCTATAAAATAGCCAGCCCCAACAGCGTGATTGCGATCATTACGATACTGAGAACCACCGGGCGCATCAGGACCTGGCGCTGCACGGATGATCGACGCAAAACGAGAATCGCGCCAACTGAAAAAGGACTCAATGAACTCAAGCGTTATATGTCCGGCGCTTTTTTGCCCGTCAGCATTCTTTATCCGGCATTTAATATTAATGTTAATCTGCTGGATAATGATATTTTGAGAAACAACTTCTTCCGCCGCGCGGCTGAATATCTTTTTCGAGGATTAACGTTCAGAAAGGTGTTGCCTGAGGTAGGATTATTTATTGATAAAGATGGCGGCCGTATGATTATGCTTTATATCTATCTGCAGGCCATGAAAAATAAATCTGCTCACGGTGCGGTCATTGACTTTTCAGCCAGCACGCTCGCAAAAGAATTTTTTGTTTCACGCATCCACGTCAACCGAATTATCAAGTCGGCACAAGAGGCGGGATATCTTAAAGATCGTGGTGATGGTCGGATGTCGATATACCCGGCGTTTATCGACCTTGTCGAAAATTATGCCGGTTTATATTTTGCGTATGTTACGCATTACATCAACGTTGTGCCTAAAGAGCGACGCCACGCTCACAACGTGACGTCAACCGTATAATCCAGCAGGCGTTCGGAGTTCCGAACGCCGTTCCCCTATCGTTCCCGCAGCGCCTCTTTTGCCTTGTTCAGCGGTTTCAACAGATAATCCAGAATGGTTTTGCTGCCGGTTTTAATATCAACGGTGGCAATCATGCCCGGAAAGACCGGAAATTCCTGACCCTGCTTATTGGTCAGATGGTTACTGTCGGTACGTATATAGACGCGATAGTAGTAGACATCCCTTTTCACCTCATCCTGCAGGGTGTCCGGCGAAATCATGGTCACTTCCCCTTCCAGCCCGCCGTAAATGGAGTAGTCATAGGCCGTAATTTTCACCAGCGCTTTCTGGCCGGGATGGATAAACGCCACATCGCGCGGCGAGATTTTCGCTTCGACTACCATCTGATCGTCAAGCGGGACAAGGCTCATCAGCTTGCCGTTCGGCGGGATAACGCCTCCCACGGTCGTGACGTCAATATCCTTCACGATCCCGCGAACCGGAGCATTGAAGGTCAGCCGGGTCAGGGAGTCCTCACGCCCTTTCATCACCGAACGCTGGGCCTCAATCTCCGCATTGGCTTTCGCCAGCTCCTCACGGGCGCGAACGTAATACTGGTTTTTCATCTCGGTGATTTTATTCTCAAGCTCATTTTTTTGCCGCTCAAGACGTAACACCTCAACCTTGCTGGCCGCTCCCTGGGTCACCAGCGGTCGGGTTAACGACAGCTCGCGCTGCACCAGCTCGGCGCCCTGACGCAACCCGGCCAGCCCTTTTTCGAGACTTTCACGACGGGACTGGTAGAGCGCCGTTTCCTGTTTGACCAGCTCAACGTCGTCATCCAGCTCCTCCGGAAACGCGAGCTCCGTGTCGTTCACCTCGGCCTTCAGGCGCGCAGCGGTTGCCAGCGCCGCATTCAGGCGAGACTCGCTCTCCAGCACGCTCGACTCGGTTTTTGTCCGGTCAAGCTGCGCGAGCTGCTGCCCGCGTTCCACGATGTCGCCTTCGCGCACCATCAGGCTGTGGATGATGCCGCCTTCCAGGGACTGGATGACCTGCTCATGCGAAGACGGTATGACCTTGCCGCTGCCGGTCGTCACTTCATCCAGATGGAACAGGCTTGCCCAGGAGATAAACACCGCCAGCAGGGCGAACAGGGACCATGCCACCAGCGACGAGCGCGGCAGGCGCGGCTCCTTCAGTCGGCTATTGAAACGAGAGAAATCATTCATGCCGCTCCCTCCTCTGCAACCGCCGCCGGCTTCATGGTCACGGTGCGCTGCGCGGCTTTCTGCGGCGCCATGCCGTGCTGGTGCAGGATCGCATCGCGCGGGCCGTCCATCACAACCTTGCCGTTTTCCAGCACGATGATGCGGTCAACTAAATCCAGAATCGGCAGGCGATGCGTCGCCACCACCAGCGTCCGGCGTTTACCCAGCCATTTGTGAAGATGCTGAATAAACTGCTTCTCGCTCATTTCGTCCAGCCAGGCGGTAGGCTCGTCCAGCAGCAGGATATTCGGCGAAGTAATCAGGGCACGCGCCAGCAGCAGCGCCTGACGCTGGCCGCCGGAGAGGCCTGCGCCGCCCTCGTTGACGATGTAGTTCAGCCCCATTTTCTGTTTTCGCACAAAATCCAGCGCGCCGCTGTTGACCAGCGCCTGGTGAATCTCATCGTCGGTGGCTAACGGGTTCCCCATCAGGATATTGTCCCGCACGGAGCCAAAGAACAGCCGGGCCTGCTGGCTGAGCAGCTGCATGTCGCGACGCACGTCGGCCGGGTCCAGATGATTGAGGGCGATATCGTCGAGCAGGATGCTGCCCTGCTGCGGCTCCTGCATGCCCGCCAGCAGCTGCAGCAGCGTGCTTTTACCGGAGCCGTTGCGCCCGAGCACCGCCACGCGCTCTCCGGCGCGGATCTGCAGCTTGCTGATGTTGAGCACGGTGAGTTTTTCTTCCTCGTCGTAATAAAACCCGACGTCCTCAAGCGCATAGTCGCCGCGCAGGTGGGCCTTGTGCACCTTCTTGCCGTGCTGCGGATCGTCAATCGGGCGCTGCATCAGGTCGTCCAGCCCCTTGCGGGCCACCTTTGCCGACTGCCAGCGCGAAAGCACGCCTGAGATCTGCGACAGCGGCGCGATGGTACGCGACGCCAGAATCGAGGTTCCCACCAGCGCACCGGTAGTCATGTCGCCGCTGATGACCAGGTAACAGCCCACCAGCAGCACCACCGCGTAGACGATGGACTGCACCTCCTGTGTCCAGGTCAGCAGTAACCCCGTCAGCCAGCGCTGCTTCATGCCGACGCTGGCGGCGACGTCGTTGGTGTTGTTCCACTGGTTCTGGAAACGCTGCTCGGCGCGCATCAGCTTGATGTCTTCAATGCCCTGCACCGCTTCTACCAGCGTGGCGTTGCGGATGGCGGATTCACGCATCCCTTCGCTGGAGAGTTTCCCCAGCGGGCGCTGCACCAGCAGGCCGGGGATGAGCAGCAGCGGCACGGCGAGCAGAACCACCAGCACCAGCGGCCCGCCAATCATCCACAGAATAAAGACGAACAGCAGGAAGAACGGCAGATCGGAAATCGCCGCAATGGTGGTCGAGGTAATGAGCTCGCGCACCGACTCCAGCTCGCGGATCTGGGCGATAAAGGATCCGGTGGATTTGGATCGCGCGCCGTTTTTAATCCGCAGCGCGTGGGCAAACACGCGTTCAGAGATGCGCAGGTCGGCGCGCTTCCCCACCACGTCAGAAATATGCACGCGCAGCATGCGCATGATGAATTCGAACACGATGGCGATCATCACGCCGCCAAACAGCACCCACAGCGTGGCTTCCGACTGCGACGGCACCACCCTGTCGTACACCTGCATCGAGAAAACCATGCCGGAGAGCGCCAGCACGTTGGCAACCAGCGCCACCAGCATAATGTCGCTATAGCGTCGCCAGTCCTTCAGCGCCAGCTGCCAGAACCAGTTTTTCTCATAGGGTTTGATGTAGTCGTCCACGCGGGCATCCGGCGTGGATTCGAGCGGGCGCAACACCATCAGCCCTTTTAACCGCGCCCCGAGCTCGTCACGCGTCAGCGTGGTCTCCAGGCCGCCGTCGCCGCTAAACTGCAGGCTGACGTTGCCTTCGCTGTCCATGCGGTTAATGACCGCGATTTGTCCGCCGGTGAATTCCGCCAGCAGCGGCAGGCGCCACGGATCGAGGGATACCGCTTCAGCCGCCACCATACGCATCCCCAGCCCAAGCTGGCGCGCCATCTCCTCCAGCACCAGCTGGCGCGGAGACTGGCTTTCATGGTTAATCGTGACCCGAACATGCTCCGCTGAGAAATCCAGCCGGTAGTGCTTCGCGATGATGAGCATGCCCTGCAGCCAGGGTTCGTACTGTGGATGTGTCTTCATAATGCTACGTCCTGTCCAGAGCGGTAATTTCGCACTGAAATGATACCTTTACGGAATGATTAAAAATCGAACACTTTCTAAACGAGCCCGCAAAATAATCATGTGAAATATAGGGTTATCGCTATTCATGTAAAGAAACGCAAAAGGCCGCGAGGATCGCTCCCCGCGGCGTTGGTTTACGCAATTAACAGCTGATGGTTTGCCAGCAGCGTCGCCAGATCCGTCTGCACGCCGTTCAGCGTCACCAGCGTGGTCGGCGAGAACTGACCGCCGGTACCGTCCAGGTCAACCTGGATCTCGGTATTGCTGCCGTTCTGCACCACGCGGATGTAATCGCTGATATTGCCCGCGCTGCTGTCCAGCGTGGCCACGCCGTTCACGTAGCTCGCCGAGCCCGTGCCGGTATAGCCGCTGCCGGAGAGCAGATCGCGCAGGTCAATACGATCCGTGTCCGCGGTCCCTTCCCAGGTGCCGACCGTAAAGCCGTTCACCACGTCGTGACCGTTACCGCCCGTTGCATCCGAGGCGTTGATCAGCTTGTAGAGCAACGTATCGTGACCGCCGCTGCCGATGTTGAAGGTGTCGTTCCCGCCGCGGCCTTCGAACTGGTTATCACCGCTGTTGCCGGTAATGACGTCGTCGAAGTCCGAGCCGTTGATCCCCTCAATGTTGAGCAGTCGTGACGTGCCGAACCCGGTGTCCTGCGCGGTAGAGAGGCGCAAATCAACGGTCACGCCGGAGGTCGCATTCCGGTAATCCACCACGTCCATCCCGCCGGTGTTGCTCCAGGTGTCGTAGTCGGAATGGGTATTCCAGCCGCCGGAGCCGTTGTAGGTATAGGTGCCGTCCTCTGCGATAAAGGTGTCGTTATACCCGGTCCCGGTGATGGTCCCGCTGTGGCCGCCGGTGGCGGCTTCGGCCGTCAGGACGTAGCCCTCTTTGCCGTTGCCCGCCTCCAGACCGCTCCAGGTGACGTTATCCGACACGCCGTTGGTGATCTTCAGGATCTCGGCCGAATAGGTTTCATTCGGATCCAGACCGTAGAAGCTCACCAGCGCAGAGGTATCGTTCGACCCGATACCGGACTGGGCGTTGATGATCTGCGAGGCCACCAGCACGCCCGCGGCGTTGTACAGATTGACCGTGTTGCCGTAGTAGGCGTTGATGCCCTCGCTGTCGACAATGTGCAGGTGCATCGCGGTGCCGTCAGCAATGGTTTTGCTGTTTTGCACCAGCACCACCTTGCCGTTCTGCTGAGAGACCAGCAGATCCTGCGCGCCGTCCCAGTTGTAGTCGACTGCGGCCACACCGGTAACGTTCGCCAGGCCGGAAGCCAGCTGGCTGGAGGTCCAGGTGGAACCGTAGCCGTTGTTGGTGAACAGGGTCGCCGTCTGCGAGCCGCCGTAGCTGCTGAGCTTGATGATGTCCATCTGCCCGTCACCGTTCCAGTCCACCGCCACCGACAGATACCCCGCCGTGGCGTTAGAGGCTTCCACCGCGCTCTTGGTAGCAGAGAGCTTCCCGGTACCGTCGTTGTAGTAAATTACCCCGCCGTTGTTGTTGTAGCTGCTGCCCAGGTACAGATCCATGTAGCCATCGCCGTTGAAGTCCGCCCACGTCATGGACGCCGCCGTGGTGGTATTCGAGGCGTTGGCCACAAACACGTTGGTCAGGTTCTGACCGATAGAGAGCGTGCCGTTACCGTTGTTGTTGATCACGGTTAACGAGTACGCGCCGCTGCGGTTGGTGTGCTGAACGATATCCACCGTGCCGTCGTTGTTCAGGTCGACGCCGGAGATTTCGCGCCCGGAATCGAACTGACCGTAGAAACCACCTTCGCCACCGGTGCCATCCGGGGACAGAACGCCGTTGTTGTTCACCAGGTAGGTCAGTGAGTCCATGCCGGCATCGCCGTACGCCAGATCCAGATAGCCATCGCCGGTTTTATCGTACGCAATCACGCCGCCGTACCAGATGGTGGTGCCCATCGCCAGCTGGCTGGCGTTATAGGTGCTGCCATCGTAGGTCCACATCACCTGCGTAGAGCCCGAGTAGGTGGTCTCCGTCGCGAAGATATCCTGCGTGCCGTTACGGTCAAAGTCGGCGGCGGTCTGGCTCACCACGTAGTAGCTACGGGTGTTGGTCAGCGTATTCCCGGCATAGGTCGAGCTATCGCTGCTGGAGTAGGACTGGCCGTTAGCAATGATGTTCCAAAGACCGCTGCTGTTCATGCCGAGGGTCATGGTGGAGTTGTTGCTGTTCCCCGCCGTGGTTGCCCAGTCGGTATTCACCGAGGTGGTATCAATCACCAGGCTGCCGGTCGCCGTACCGGTGGTATTGCCGTTACCCGCGCTGCTCTTCACCTGCGCCGTCACGCTGTAGCTCGACACGCTCAGCGCATCGCCGTCCGGGATCTGCAGATACCAGGTGTTGTGGTCCGGATCGACCACCACCGCGCCGCCGGTCTGGGAGGTGTAGGTTTTTCCGTTTACCGTTACCACCAGGTATTCACCGTTCACCAGGTCAGCGGAGACGGTACCGCTGACAATCGGCGTGGTGTCCGACGTGGTCTGCGCGGTAATCGCCGCCGTGGTGGTCGGGATGCTGGTATCGACGTTCAGCACAAAGCCGTCCGATTCCGTGTAGTTACCGGCCCTGTCGGTGACGCGCACAATGTAAGTGTGGTTGCCGTCGCTGAGGCCGTTGTCCTGGAAGGACCAGCTTGCGCTGCCGTTCATGGTCACCTGGCCGAGCAGGACCCCGTCACGATAGAGCTGCACAATTTCACCGTCGTCCGGAGCGCGGTTAAGCGTACCGTTGATCAGCGGCGAGTTATCGTCCGTTGCCACCGCACTGCCAAAGGTGCCCTGACGCTCGCCTTCGCCGTCGGTATAGCTCACTACCGTACCTACCGTCGATGGCGGCGTGGTGTCTACCGTCACCACCTGAGAGGCGGTGGAGCCGACGTTGCCCGCCTGGTCGATAATCCGCACCTGGTAGGTGTAGTCCCCGTCAGGCAGATCGCGGGTATCGGTGTAGCTCCAGCGCTGGTTGGTGACCGTGGTATCGAGCCAGGTGTTCCCGCCGTCCAGGCTGATCTGCACGCGCTCGTCGTTTGCCAGCGCGCTGCCCAGCGAACCGTTGATGGTCAGCGTGGTGTCCATGGTGATGAAATCACTCCCGGACTGGCCGGTATCTTCGCTGATGCTGTCGATGGTGACGCCGTACTGCGGCGCCTGCGTATCCACCGTCACCGCCTGCGAGGTGGTGGCCCCGACGTTCCCCGCCTGGTCAACGACCCGCACCTGATAGTTATGGCTACCGTCGGTCAGGGTACGGGTGTCGCTGTAGCTCCACTGCGTACCGCTGACGGTGGCGTACACCCAGGTGCTGCCGCCGTCCATGCTCACCTGCACGAATTCACCCGCGCCAAGTTCTGCGCCGAGCGTTCCGTGCAGCGTGTACGAGGTCGAACTGGTCAGGAAGTCGTTATTGTCGAAGCCGGTATCCACGGTGATGTTATCCACGGTCACCGTAATCGCCGCATCCGGGGCGACCGTATCGACGGTCACCTGCTGATGGGCGCTGGCTCCCACGTTGCCCGCCGCATCCACCACGCGAACGTAGTAGTCATAGGTCTGGTTGCCCAGCGTGCGGCTATCGACGTAGTACCAGCTGTTGCCGGTGACGATCACGTTCTGCCAGGTGACGCCGCCGTCGATGCTGATCTGGGCATATTCGCCGTCGGCCAGCGTCGCGCCGAGCGAGCCGTGCAGCGTCAGGGACGTATCGTTAGTGACAAAGTCGCTGCTGCTCAGGCCGGTATCGTCGCTGATGCTGTCGATGGCGATGGTTTTGCTCGCGTCCGGCGCAACCGTATCAATGGTCACCACCTGGCTGGCGGTGGCGCTGATATTGCCCGCGTCGTCAATCACGCGCAGCTGGTAGTTATAATCCCCGTCGGCCAGCGTGCGGCCATCGACATAGGTCCAGCTCAGGCCGCTGACGCTCACATCGGTCCAGGTAACGCCGCCGTCGAGGCTGATCTGCGCGTGGTCGCCGCTGCCCAGCGCCGCGCCGAGCGTCCCTTTCAGGCTGATCTGGCTGTCGCTGGTGATAAAGTCGCTGCCGGACAGGCCCGTATCCTGGGTGATGGAATCGACCGTAATCGTCGTTGCTACAGGCATGGTCAGGTCAATCACCACGTCCTGGCTGTCCGTCGCCCCCACGTTGCCCGCGTTGTCGATAACGCGCACCTGGTACTGATACGTACCGTCCGTCAGGGTGCGGCCATCGGTGTAGCGCCAGGTGGTGCCGGTCACGGTCAGGTCAATCCAGGTGGTGCCGCCGTCGAGGCTGATCTGCGCCTTCTCGTTATTGCCGAGCTGCGCGGTCAGCGAGCCGTTGACCACCACCTGAGCGTCGTTGGTGATGAAATCACTCGCGCTCAGGCCGGTGTCGTTTTGCAGCGAGTCAATGCTGATGCCCATCGACGGCGCGGTGAGATCCACGGTAACGCTGTGGTTATCGCTGCCGCTGTTGCCGATGGTGTTGCTGACCTGCGCGTTAATCACGTACGAACCGCCGTCCGCCAGCGCGGTCACGTCTGCGCTGCCCACCGTATAGCTCCAGGTGCCGTCATTCTGGACGGTCGCCGTGTAGGTTTTGCCGTTCAGCGTGATGGTCACCGTCTGGCCCGCCGGGGCGTCGGTGGTACCGCTGACGACCAGCGGCGTACCGTGCTCGGCGGCGTTAACGATATCATCCTGCGCAAAGGTGTTAATGGTGATGGTTGGGACATCGCCGTTCAGCGTCACGTCGTGCGTTGCGCTGCCCGGGTTGCCCGCCTTATCGCTCACCGTAGCCGTAATGGTGTAATCCCCGTCGCTCAGGCCGAGGAAATCACGGCCCGGCACGAAGACCGACCAGGATCCGTCCGCCCCGACGGTCGCCTGATAGCTGTGCCCGTTGAAGGAGACGGTCACCGTCTGACCCTGTTCCGCCGTGGTGGTGCCGCTGATGGTCTGACCCGCCAGCTGCTCCGCGTTGTTGACGATATCGTCATCGGCCACGGTGCTGATGGTCACGGTTGGCGCGACGGTGTCTACCGTTAAGGTGTGCGTGGTCTGGCCGTTATTACCCGCTTTATCGTTGACCGAGGCGGTCACCGTCAGCGCGCCCTGGCTCAGGGTGGCCAGGTCTGCCGCCGGCACGTCGAGCGTCCAGGTGCCGTCGTTTGCCACGGTTGCAGTGTAGGATTTGCCGCCCAGCGTCACGGTGACGGTCTGACCCGCCTCCGCGCTGGAAGAGCCGCGCACGGTCAGCGGCTGCTGCGCTTCAAGCGCGTTCAGCATGTCGTCACCCGACAGCGTCGCAATGCTCACAACTGGCGCGGTGGTATCCACGCTGATGCCGTGCGTCGCCGACGCGCTGTTGCCCGCGCTGTCCTGCGCCGACACGGACACCTGATAGCTCGCGCCATCGGCCAGCGCGCCCACGTCGGCGGCCGGTACGGTGGTCGTCCAGCTGCCGTCGCTCTGGATGGTGGCCGTATAGCTCTTGCCGTTCAGCGTCACGGTAACCTGCGTACCGCTGGCGAACTGGGCGCTGGAGCCGTTAATCACCAGGGACGAACCGGCTTCAGCCGCGTTGATGACGTCATCGCCGCTAACGGTGTTGATGGTCAGCGCCACGGAGGCGATGTTCACCACCACATCGTGGGTCTGGGTGCTGCTGTTGCCCGCGCTGTCGGTAATCGTCGCGCTGAGGGTCACGGTGCCGTCGTTCAGCGCGGAAATCACGCTGGCCGGAACGCCCACGCTCCAGTTACCGCTGGCGTCAACGGTGGTGGTGTACTGGTTCGAACCGATGGTGATGACCACCTTATCGCCGACGCTCGCACCGGTTGCGGTGCCGCTGACGATCTGCGCCTGCCCGTGCTCCACGCTGTTGATGACGTCATCGCCCGCGACGGCGTTAAAGCTGACGGTCGGCGGCGTGGTATCAAGCGTAATCGCTTTGCCCGCGCTGCCCGGGTTACCCGCGGCGTCGCTCACGCTGACCTGCACGGAGTAGCCGTTATCCGCCAGTGCGGACAGGTCTGTGCCCGGCACGTTCACGCTCCAGATACCGCCCTGCTGCACCTGCGCGGTATAGCTCTTACCGCCCAGCGTCACGGTGACCGTCTGACCGACTTCCGCCGTGGTGGTGCCGGAAATGGCCACGCCCGCAGCCGCTTCGCTGGCGTTAATCACGTTATCGCCTGCGACCGTATCGATGCTCACGGTTGGCGCGGTGGCGTCCACGCTGTACTCGCGGCCCGCCGAGGCGCTGTTGCCGTGCGCGTTGGTGACGCTCACCTGCACGCTGGCATCGCCGTCTTTAAGGCCCGCGAGATCCGCTGACGGCACGGTGGCCGTCCAGTTACCGTCAGCATCCACCTTCGCGGCGTACGTCTTGCCGCCGAAGGTGATGGTAACGGTCTGGTTTTCCTCCACGTTCGAGGTGCTGCCGGACAGCACCAGATCCGCGCCCTTCTCAGCCGCGTTAATCACGTCGTCGGTGGCAATCGCATCGATGCTGATAGCCACTGCTGACAGATCGACGGTCACGTCATGGCTGATGGTCACCGGGTTGCCCGCCGCGCTCTGGCCTGCAGCGGTCACGGTGACCGTGCCTGCTGCCAGGGCTCCGACGTCCGCCGCCGGGATCGCCGCGCTCCAGGTGCCGTCTGCCAGCACGGAGGCCGCATAGGTTTTGCCGTTGACGGTCACAGTGAGCGTGGTGCCTGCCGCCAGCCCGTCGCTGGAGCCGGTAACGATCAGGTTCTGCCCGTGCTCGATGCTGTTGATCACATCGTCGCCCGCCACGGTATCAATGCGCAGACCCGGCAGGCTGGCGTCTATAACGATTTCGCGCTCGCTCGCTCCCGTGTTGCCGTGGCCGTTGGTGACGGATGCTGACACGGTCAAATCGCCGTTGCCCAGCGCCGTCAGGACGGATTCCGGCACGTTCACGGACCAGGTGAGATCGCTCTGAACCGTTGCGGTGTAGCTGTTGCCGCCGATAGTCACGGTTACCGTGTTGCCCGCTTCCGCGTTCGCTACCTTACCGCTGATGGTCTGGCCCGCGGCCACTTCCGCCGCGTTGATGACGTTATCACCCGCCACGGTATTGATGGTGACGGTCGGCAGCGCGGTATCGACCAGCAGGTTCGCCGTATTGCTGACGCTGTTACCCACGCCGTTGGTCGCAGTCGCGCTCAGTGTGTAGTTGGCTTCGCCCAGACCCGCCAGATCCGCCGCCGGAACGGTCAGGCTCCAGGTGCCGTCTGCCGCCGTCGTGGCCGCGTAATTTTTGCCATTCAGGGTCACGGTCACCACGGTGCCTTCCGCCAGGTTGGCGCTGGTGCCGCTGACGCTCAGATCCTGACCTTTTTCCACCGCGTTCAGCACGTTGTCGCCGCTGATGGCGTTGAACGCAACGGACGGCAGGCCGGTATCAACGGTCACGTTATGGCTGCCGGTACCGGTATTGCCCGCCGCGTCGGTGACTGACGCCGTGACGGTTACGGTGCCGTCGCTGAGGCCGGAAATCACGCTGGCCGGTACGCCGACGCTCCAGTTCCCCGCCGCGTCCAGCACGGTGGTGTAGGTCTGCCCGCCAATCGTAACGGTGACCTTATCGCCCGCTGCCGCGCCGGTGGCGGTGCCGCTGACGATATGCGCCTGAGCGTGCTCAGCGATGTTAATCACGTCATCGCCCGCCACGGTGTTGATGGTCACCGCAGGCACGGTCACGTCCACCGTCAGAGTATGATCGACCGACGCCGGGTTGCCCGCCTTGTCGCTAACGCTCGCCGTCACGGTCACGCTGCCGTCGCCGAGCGATGCCAGATCTGCCGCCGGAACGCTCAGCGTCCAGCTGCCGTCCGCGCCTGCGGTTGTGGTGTAGTCTTTGCCGTTCAGCGTCACGGTCACGGTCTGGCCCGCTTCGGCGGTGGTGGTGCCGGATACGGTCAGATCGGACTGCGCTTCTGCGGCGTTCAGAATATCGTCAGCCGCAAGGGTGTTGATGGTCACGGACGGCGCGGTCGCGTCCACGCTGTACTCGCGGCCCGCCGAGGCGCTGTTGCCGTTAACGTTGGTGACGCTCACCTGCACGCTGGCGTCACCGTCCTTGAGGTGTGCCAGATCCGCAGACGGCACGGTGTAAGTCCAGTTACCGCTGCCGTCTACTGTCGCGCTATAGATTTTGCCGTTCAGGCTGATGGTCACGGTCTGCCCGGCTTCCACGTTGGTGGTCGCACCGGACAGCACCAGATCCGCGCCCTTCTCCGCCGCGTTAATTACGTCGTCGATAGCGATGGAATTGATGCTGACGGCAACGGTCGCCAGATCTACCGTCACGTCGTGGCTGATGGTAATCGGATTGCCCGCTGAGCTGTCGCCGGTAACGCTGATTTTGACGGTACCTTCCGGCCACGCGCTCACGTCGGTTGACGGGATTGCCGCGCTCCAGGTGCCGTCCGCCAGCACCGTGGCCGCATAGGTTTTACCGTTGACGGTGACGGTCAGCGCGGTGCCTGCCGCCAGCCCGTCGCTGGAGCCGGTGACGATCAGGTTCTGCGCGTGCTCGATGGTGTTGATCACGTCATCACCCGCGACGGTGTCGACGCGCAGGCCCGGCAGGTTAGCGTCGATAGCGATCTCGCGCTCGCCGGTGCCGGTGTTGCCGTGGCCGTTGGTGACGGTCGCCGTTACGCTCAGGCTGCCGTTGCCCAGCGCGGTCAGCACGTCGGACGGCACGTTAACGGACCAGGTCAAATCGCTTTGCACCGTTGCGGTGTAGCTATTGCCGCCAAGGGTGACGGTGACGGTATTGCCCGCTTCGGCGTTCGCTACGGTGCCGCTCAGGGTCTGGCCTGCCGCCACTTCCGCCGCGTTGATGACGTTATCGCCCGCCACGGTATTGATGGTGATGGTCGGCAGCGCGGTGTCCACCAGCAGGTTCGCGGTGTTGCTCACGCTGTTGCCCACGCCGTTGGTGGCGGTCGCGTTCAGGGTATAGTTGGCCTGGCCGAGACCGGCCAGATCCACTGCCGGAACCGTCAGGCTCCATGTGCCGTCTGCCGCCGTGGTGGCCGTGTAGTTTTTACCGTTGAGGGTCACGGTCACCACGGTGCCTTCCGCGAGGTTGGCGCTGGTGCCGCTGACGCTCAGGTCCTGGCCTTTCTCCACCGCGTTCAGCACGTTGTCATCGCTGATGGCGTTGAAGGCCACCGATGGCAGACCGGTATCGACGGTCACGTTATGCGTGCCGGTACCGGTGTTGCCCGCCGCGTCGGTGACTGACGCAGTCACGGTCACGGTGCCGTCGCTGAGGCCGGAAATCACATTCGCCGGCACGCCCACGCTCCAGTTCCCCGCGGCGTCCAGCACGGTGGTGTAGGTCTGGCCGCCGATGGTGACGGTGACCTTATCGCCCGCTGCCGCGCCGGTGGCGGTGCCGCTGATGATTTGCGCCTGGCCGTGTTCTGCGATGTTAATGACATCGTCGCCCGCCACGGTATTAATGGTCACCGCAGGCGCGGTGATATCTACCGCCAGGTTGTGATCCACGGACGCCGGGTTGCCCGCTTTGTCGCTGACCGATGCGGTAACGGTGACGCTGCCGTCGGTTAATCCAGCCAGATCGGCCGCCGGGACGTTCAGCGTCCAGCTGCCGTCTGCGCTGACGGTTGTGGTGTAGTCTTTGCCGTTCAGCGATACGGTGACCGTCTGGCCCGCTTCGGCGGTGGTGGTGCCGGATACGGTCAGATCGGCCTGCGCTTCGGCGGCGTTCAGAATATCGTCGGTCGCCAGGGTATTAATGGTCACGGACGGCGCGGTTGCATCCACGCTGTACTCGCGGCCCGCCGAGGCGCTGTTGCCGTTCACGTTGGTGACGCTCACCTGCACGCTGGCGTCGCCGTCTTTCAGGCCCGCCAGATCGGCCGCTGGCACCGTGGCGGTCCATTTGCCGTCGGTGCCGACGGTCGCGGTGTAGCTCTTGCCGCCGAAGGTGATGGTGACGGTCTGGTTTTCCTCAACGTTCGAGGTCGCCCCCGAGAGCACCAGATCCACGCCCTTCTCGGCCGCGTTAATCACGTCATCGGTGGCGATGGCGTCAATGCTGATGGCAACGCTCGTCAGATCCACCGTCACATCGTGGCTGATGGAGACCGGGTTACCGGCGCTGCTCTGGCCCGCAACGGTCACGGTAACCGTGCCTGCTGCCAGGGCTCCGACGTCCGCCGCCGGGATGGCCGCGCTCCACGTGCCGTCCGCCAGCACGGTCGCCGGATAGGTTTTGCCGTTGACGGTCACGGTCAGCGCCGCGCCCGCCGCCAGCCCGTCGCTGGTGCCGGTGATAATCAGGTTTTGAGTACGTTCGATGCTGTTGATCACGTCGTCACCCGCCACGGTATCCACGCGCAGGCCCGGCAGGTTAGCGTCTATCACGATTTCGCGCTCGCCCGTTCCGCTATTGCCCACCCCGTTCGTGACGCAGGCTGACACCGTCAAATCGCCGTTACCCAGCGCGGTCAGCACGTCGGACGGCACGTTCACGGACCAGGTGAGATCGCTCTGCACCGTTGCGGTGTAGCTGTTACCGCCAATGGTCACGGTCACGGTGTTGCCCGCTTCGGCATTCACCACCTTACCGCTGATGGTCTGGCCGGCTGCCAGCTCCGCCGCGTTAATGACGTCGTCACCCGCAATGGTGTTGACAATCACGCCCGGCAGAACGGATTCCACGTTCACGGTGTGCGACGTGCTGGTATTGTTGCCGACGCTGTCCGTTGCTGAGGCGGTGACGGTATAAAGCGCCTCGCCCAGCTGACCGACCTCGTTCGCCGGAACGGTAGTCGTCCATTTTCCGTTATTGTCCACCTGCGCGCTGTACGCTTTGCCGTTCAGCATCACGGTCACCACCGCGCCTGCTGCCAGGCCGGAAGCCGTACCGGAGATCGTCAGATCCTGCGTTTTCTCGGCGTTGTTGATCACATCGTCACCGGAAACGGTGTCAATGGTCAGCACCGGCGCGGTCAGATTCACCTCCACGCCGTGCGTGGCGCTGTTGCTGTTGCCCGCTTTATCGGTCAGCGCCGCGGTGATGGTGTAATCCCCGGCGGCCAGGGCGGTTACGTCTGCCGCAGGCACGCCCACGCTCCAGTTGCCTGAGGCATCCAGGGTGGCGGTGTACGATTTGCCGTTGAGCGTGACGGTGACCACGTCGCCCGCCGACGCACCGGTCACGGAACCCGTGACAATCAGTGCTTGCGCATGCTCGGCGCTGTTGATCACGTCGTCGTCGGAAACGGTGTGGATGGTCAGCTGCGGGACGGTGGTATCTACCAGCACGTCGCGATCCGCTGAGGCCGGGTTGCCCGCCTTATCAGACACGGCGGCGCTGATGGTGTAGTTGCCGTCGGTAATGCCGCTCAGATCCGCGGACGGCACGGTCACGCTCCAGCTGCCGTTTGCCTGCACGGTGGTGGTGTAGTCCACGCCGTTCAGCGTCACGGTGACGGTCTGGCCCGCTTCGGCGTTGGTCACGCCGTTAACGACCAGATCCTGCTGCGCTTCGGCCGCATTGATGATGTTGTTGTCGCTGACAATCTCGATAGACACCGTCGGCGCGGTCGCGTCCACGCTGTACTCGCGGCCTGCCGACGCGCTGTTGCCGTTCACGTTGGTGACGCTCACCTGCACGCTGGCATCGCCGTCCTTCAGGCTGCCCAAATCGGCGGACGGTACGGTCGCCGTCCAGTTGCCGCTGGCATCGACCGTCGCGGTGTACGACTTGCCGCCGAAGGTGATGGTGACGGTCTGGTTTTCTTCCACGTTGGAGGTCGAGCCGGACAGCACCAGGTCCGCGCCTTTCTCAGCCGCGTTGATTACGTCGTCCGAGGCAATCGGGTCAATGCTGATGGCGACTGCCGACAGATCCACCTTCACGTCGTGGCTGATGGAAACCGGATTACCCGCCGCGCTTTGGCCTTCCACGGTCACGGTGACCGTGCCCGCATTCAGCGCGCTGACGTCTGCCGCCGGAATGGCCGCCGTCCAGGTGCCGTCCGCCAGCACGGTTGCAGCGTAGGTTTTGCCGTTGACGGTCACCGTTAACGCCGCGCCCGTTGCCAGGCCTTCGCTGGAGCCGGTGATAATCAGGTTCTGAGCATGCTCAATGCTGTTGATCACATCGTCGCCCGCCACGGTATCGACGCGCAGGCCCGGCAGGTTGGCATCTATAACGATTTCGCGCTCGCCGGTTCCGGTGTTGCCGTGGCCGTTGGTGACGCTGGCTGACACGGTCAGATCGCCGTTCCCGATGGCGGTTAAGACCGTGGACGGCACGTTGACCGACCAGCTCAGATCGTCCTGAACCGTCGCGGTCCAGGTATTGCCGCCGATTGAAATCGTGACAGTGTCACCGCTCACCGCGCCGCTCACTTTCCCGCTCAGAGTCTGCCCGGCAGCGACTTCCGCTGCGTTAATGACATCGTCCGTGGCGACAGGATTGATGGTGACCTGCGGCAGCGCGCTGTCGACCAGCACGCTGTGGCCGGTGCTCACGCTGTTGCCTGCGGCGTCGGTTACGCTCGCCGTCACCACGTAGCTTGCTTCACTCAGCGCGGAGACGTTTGCCGCCGGAACGGTGATGCTCCAGCTGCCGCTGGCGTCGGTGGTGGCCGTATAGCTGATACCGTTCAGGGTCACCGTAATGGTGGTTCCGTCCGGCTGGTTGCTGGTGCCGGACACCAGCAGATCCTGGCCTTTCTCGGTCGCGTTGATCACGTCGTCAGCCGCCAGGGTATTGATGGCAATCACCGGCGCGGTCAGGGAAACGTCAAACTCGTGCGTCGCGCTGGTGCTGTTACCGGCTTTATCGGTGACGGTCGCGGAGATCGTCTGCTCGCCGTTCACCAGCGCGCCCACGTCCGCCGCCGGAACGCCCACGCTCCAGCTGCCGGAAGCGTCCAGCATGGCGGTGTAGTCTTTGCCGTTCAGGGTCACGGTAATCACGTCGCCCGCCTGCGCGCCCGTGACCTTGCCGGAGACGATCAGCGCCTGGCCGTGCTCGGCAATATTCACGACGTCGTCGCCCGCGACGACGTTGAAGCTAATCTGCGGTACGGTGGTGTCGACCAGCACCGAAGAGCCCGCGCTGGCCGGGTTGCCTGCCTTATCGGACACCGTCGCCGTGACCGCCGCGCTGCCGTCGGCGATGCCTGCCATATCCGCCGCCGGAACGTCGAGCGTCCAGCTGCCGTCCGCCTGCACCTGCGCGGTGTACTGATTGCCGTTGAAGGTCACGGTGACCGTCTGGCCCGCTTCGGCAGTAGAGGTGCCGCTCAGGGTCAGATCCTGCGCCGCCTCTGCCGCGTTCAGCATATTGTCATGGCTGATGGTGTTGATGGTCACCGTCGGCGCGGTGGTATCGACGCTGAACTCCTGCGCCGAAGACGCCGCGTTGCCGTTCACGTTGGTGACGGTGACCTGCACGCTGGCGTCACCGTCTTTCAGGCCGCTCAAATCGGCTGCCGGAACGGTCCAGGTCCAGTCGCCGCTGGCATCCACCGTGGTGGTATAGGTTTTACCCGCAAAGGTAATAGTCACGGTCTGGCCCGCTTCCACGTTGGAGGTGGTGCCGGAAAGCACCAGGTCCTGGCCTTTTTCCGCCGCGTTAAGCACGTTATCGTCGGTCACGCTGTCGATGCTGATGGCAACCGGGGTGAGATCCACATCCACAACGGTGCCGATAGCCACCGGGTTGCCGGAAGCGTCCTGCGCGCCTGCCTTGATATCCAGCGAACCGTCCGCCCACTGGGAGACGTCAGCCGCCGGTACCGCCGCCTGCCAGGTGCCGTCCGCCAGTACCGTTGCCGAATAGGTTTTGCCGTTGATGGTCACGGTCACGGTGCTGCCCGCCGCCAGATCGGTGCTGGTACCGGACACAATCAGGTTCTGAGCGTGTTCAATCACGTTGATCACGTCGTCACCCGCCACGGTATCAATACGCAGTCCCGGGAGCTGGGCGTCGATGGTGAAGTCGTGAGAAGAAGAGCCGGTATTGCCGTGCGCGTTGGTCACGCTGGCGGATACGGTGAGGTCGCCGTTGCCGAGCGCGGTTAACTGGCTCTCGGTTAACGGCAGGCTCCAGGTCAGATCGTCCTGCACGGTAGCCGTGTACGTCTGGCCGCCAAGGATAATAGTGACAGTGTCACCTGCCGCCGCGTTCGTCACCTTACCGGTCAGGGTTTGCCCTGCCGCTACTTCCGCTGCGTTAACGATATTGTCGCCCGCCAGCGTGTCGATCGTTACCACCGGCAGAGAGCTGTCGACCAGCACATCGTGCGAGGTTGAGGCGCTGTTGCCTACGCTATCCGTGACGCTCGCCGTCACGGTGTAATGGGCTTCTCCAAGCGCGCTTACGGCCGAGGCCGGTACGGTCACGCTCCAGTTTCCGCTGGCGTCAGCGGTGGCGGTGTAGTGAATGCCGTTCAGGGTCACCGTAATGGTCGTGCCTTCCGGCTGGTTGCTGGTGCCGGAGAGAAGCAGATCTTCGCCCTTCTCGGTCGCGTTGATCACGTCGTCCGCCGCCAGCGTGTTGATACCGATGACAGGCGTCACGGTATTCACCACCACATCCAGCGAACTGCTTCCGGTATTACCGGACCTGTCGGTCACGGAGACGTCGATTGTCCAGGTGCCGTCAGTCAGCCCCTGCACGACGGACGCCGGCAGGCCAAGGCTCCAGTTCCCCGCTGCATCCACCACGGTGGTGTAATCAACGCTGTTAATGGTGATAGTGACCAGGTCGCCAGCTGCCGCACCGGTGACGGAGCCGCTCAGGATTTGCGCCTGTGAATGGGCGAGCTGGTTAACTGTGTTGGTGTCGGTGACAAAGTCGTTAATGGTCACCTGCGGTACGGTTGCGTCCACCAGACCCACGCGGTCCGCGCTGCTGGCGTTGCCCGCCACGTCGCTCACGGTGGCCGTCACGGTCACAATGCCGTCCGTCAGGGCACCCACGTCAGCCGCAGGCACGCTCAGCTGCCATGTACCGTCCGCCTGAACCGTGGTCTGATACGTTTTGCCGTTCAGCGTCACGGTGACCGTCTGGCCCGCTTCCGCAGTGCTGGTACCGCTTAAGGCTAAATCCTGCTGCGCTTCTGCCGCGTTGATGATGTTGTCGTCGGTCAGGTTATCGAGCGTAATCGCCGGAGGCTGCGTATCCACCGTGACCACGCGCGCGGCGTCCGCGCTGTTGCCGCTGATGTTAGTGACGCTGACTCTCACCTGCGCGCGCCCGTCGATCAGGGTTTCCATGGCGCTAGCGGGTACGGTCAGGCTCCAGGAGCCATCCTGCTGCACCTGCGCGGTGAAGGTCTGGTCGGCGAATTTCACCACCACGGTCTGCCCCGCCTCCACGCCCTGCGTCTGGCCGGAAAGGGTTAAATCACTGCCTTTTTCTGCCGCATTCAGCAGGTCATCGCCGGAGACGGTATCAATAGTGACCGCCACGGCGTTCAGATTGAGTTCAATCGGGTGCTCAGCCGAAACGGGATTGCCCCAGGCATCTACCGCGCTGACGCTAACCGTCATGCCGCCCGCCGTCCAGGCCTGCAGGTCCGCCGCCGGAACGCCGATCTGCCAGCTGCCGCTGGCGTTAACCGCGGTGACGTACTCCACGCTGTTGATGGTGACAACAATCTGCGTGCCCGCGGCCAGATGGGTGCTGGAGCCGGTGACGCTCAGATCCTGCTGCTGTTCGATCGCGTTGATCACGTCATCGCCGGAAATGGTGTTCACGCGCAGGCCCGGCAGCTCCGCGTTGATATTGATATCCCGCTCGCCGGTGCCGGTATTGCCGTGCCCGTTGGTGACGGACGCGGTGAAGGTTAAATCCCCGTCGCCGAACGCCTGAAGATCCGCTGACGGGATTTTCAGGCTCCAGGTCAGATCGCTGCCAACCGTTGCGGTGTAGCTCTTGCCGCCCGCTGTGATGGTGACGGTATCGCCCGCCGCCGCGCCGGTAACGCGACCGCTGAGAGTTTGATCGACGCCCGCTTCGGCGTTATTGACCAGGTTGTCGCCCGCAAACGTATTGATAATGACCTGCGGAAGAACGGTATCAACCAGCAGATTCGCTTCGGCAGAACCGCTGTTCCCAACGCTGTCGGTCCCGCTGACGCTGACGGTATAAAGCGTGTTCGCCAGATTCAGAACGTCGGAAACCGGCACCTGGACCGCCCAGATACCGTTTTCGACGGTTGCCTGATAGCTGACGTTGTTCAGCATCACGGTGACGGCGGTGCCGTCCGGCAGATTGCTGGTGCCGGTCAGACTCAGGGGCTGCATCGCCTCCCGGGCATTCAGGACGTTATCCTGGCTGATGGCGTCAATCGTAAATTCCGGCGGGTGTCCACTCAGCGTAATGCCGTGCGTGGCGCTGCCGGTGTTGCCTGCCGCGTCAGTGACGGAAACCGAAAGCGTGTGGTTCCCTTCACCCAGCGCGCCCAGCACGGACGCCGGAACGCCCACGCTCCAGCTGCCGTCCGCCAGCACCACGCCGGTGAAGGTCTGGCCGCCAAGGGTCACGGTGACCACATCACCCGCGGCGGCACCGCTCGCCTGGCCGGAAATAATGTGCGCCTGGCCCTGCTCGCTGATATTGAGGATATCGTCGCCCGCCACGGTATGGACGGTGACGACCGGCGCGGCGGTATCCACCGTGAAATCTGCCGTTACGGACGAGCCGTTGCCCGCTTTGTCGCTCACGTTAACCGTCAGGGTGTGATTACCCTCATTGAGCGCCTGCACGTCGTTCACATCAAGCGTCACGGACCAGGTGCCGTCGCTGCCCACCGTGGCGTTATAGTTTTTACCGTTCAGCGTGACCGTGACGATCTGACCGGCTTCCGCATTCGTTTTACCGGTCAGGGTCAGCGGCTGGCTGTGCTCAGCCGCATTAATGATGTTGTCCTGCGCGAGGGTATCGACAGAGAGGGTTGGCGCGGTGGTATCCACTCCAATCGTCTGGCTTCCGCTGACGGTGTTACCCGCCGCGTCTTTACCGCTAACGCTAACCGTCCAGGTTCCGTCGCCCAGCGTCTGCGCGTCCGCCGCAGGCACGTTAACACTCCACGCGCCGTCTGCCCCGACTTCAGCCGCATAGGTTTTGCCGTTCAGCGTCACGGTGAGTGCGGTACCCTGCGCCAGGTTTTTGCTGGCACCGGAAAGCGTAAAGCCCGCGGATTGCTCGCTGGCGTTCAGCACGTTATCGCCCGCCGTGGTGGCCAGCGTAATGGCGGCATCGGCGGTAGAGACCGTCACGGTGATACTGCCCGCAGAGGTGGTTTTACTGCCGTCGATCTGCACGACCGACCAGGTGTGCTCCCCGTCCGTCTGGGTCGGTAATATTACCGTCCACGTGCCGTCTGTACCGACCATGGTGCTGGCAATGGTGCTGCCGCTGCTGTCTTTGATCTGGATGGTCGCGCCCGGCTGACCAGTACCGCTAAAGGTTGGGGTGCTGTCGTCCGTGATCTCGTTTGCGCTCAGCACGCCCTGCTTGTCACCCGCTTTATCCGACAGCAGGAAGGTCGGCGTGGCGCTTTCAACTTCTTTCGTATTATCAATGACTTTTGTTTTAGTTTTGCCGTCACCGCCGTTTGCCAGCAGTGCCCCGATGGCACCGCCGCCTAACGCCGCTCCCGCAATCCAGCCCCACGGCGCGTCGCTTAAAACACTTTCCTGCTCGAGGAAAGGTTGAATGCTGCTAATCGGTGTGGCCTGCGCGGTTAACTCGGTCACCGCAACGCCTGACGCTTCCCCGGCATCGGCAAAAGAAATATGCGTCAGTTCCTGACGGTCGTTGAACACCAGCTCTGACTGATTATGCGTTTCTGGATCTTCGACAAAATAGTTATTGCAGCGAATAACGCTGCCATCTTTCATATAAATGAGGAGATCTTTACCCTGGCGGACATAACGCGCCACATCCTGAGCAGAGCCCTGGATTTCAATCACGCTCGGCGATGAAATAGAGACCGACAAATTTCCTTCGCCGGTTAATTTGGTTTTCTCCGCCGTTTTGCGAATGATGACATCAACAACTTTTATGTTACTCATATTCTTCTCCTTGCAGGTGTACGGATTCCTGTGGATATGTCCACCAGACGGATGTAGCTATCCCTGGGAAAAAACACCCATTATTTTCAGTCTTACTTTGCGCAACACTGCGCGTCTTTTATTAACTCAAGTCGGGTAATTTTGCGGCAGCGTTTTTCTCTATTCCAATAAGCGGCATTAAATTATCAACCGCGGAAGCATAATTAATTGCCGAACTCCAGCCGTCATACTCAGCGATTATTTTCGCAGATGTGGCCTGCCAGACATCCTGCTCAACGCTGAGCAGATCGTTAATGCTCCGCTTGCTCAGGGTGTATTCATTTTTATAAACATCGCGGGCCTGCAGAGCATTTTCCAGCTGTTGCTTCCCCGCCTCCATTCGTCCCCGTGCGCCGGTCCAGTCAGCCTGCGCGACGGAGGCTTTTTGCAGGACATCGAAACGCGCCTGATCGACCTGAGAGGAGGCCATGGCCCGCGCGCCTTCCGCCTGCCGAACGCGCGCGGAAACCGCGCCCCCCTGATACAGCGGCGCGTCGATATTGAGCTGTATCTGGTCGTCCCAGTAGGAACGGTTGTCCGATTCATAACGGGTGCGCCCCCCCTTCAGGCTTAACGTCGGCCAGTGCTGGGACTTCGCCGTTTCCACGCCATACTGAGCCGAGCGTTCCATGTTCTGCGCGGCCATCACCGCCGGTATCAGGGAATAATCGATGCGGTTGAGCGAGTCCGGCTCCACGGCAAGATTCGCGGGCACCGGCGAATAGGCCTCTGCCTGCATTCCGGTTAATACCGCAAGCCTGGCGCGCGCGCTGTTTAAGGCGGCGTGATACTGCGCGACCGTCGCCTGCATGCCGGCAATGCGCGTGCGGGTCTGAAGCTCATCGGAGGTGGAACTCACGCCCGCGTCTGCGCGCAGCTTTGCCAGCTGCTCGACGTTCTTGAGCGCCTGCACGTTATCTATTGCCGCCTGCAGCAGGTCGGAATAGCGTTTGACCTCGACATAGCTCAGCGCCGTTTTTTCCGCCACGTCCGAAAGCGTGCCCATCAGCTGATAGCGGTAGCTATCGCGCTGGGCGGAGGACTGGCTGATGCTGTTATTGGTCTTGCCAAAATCGTACAGCAACTGCGTCAGGCTCAGCCCCCAGGCGGCTGAATTCTTCAGCGACCCGCTGGAATCGGTGGTCTGGCTGTGCCCTGTACTCCCGTTCAACGATATTTGCGGCATCCAGCCGCTGCGCGCTTCATCTATTTGTGCCTGGCCAATACCTAATTGCGCGGCCTGCTGGCTAATTGACGGATCGCGATCGATCGCAAAAAGAATACTTTCTTTTAAGGTTGTGGTTGCCACCGGGGCAATACCCACCTGATTACTATTGGCGAAAGCCGTATTTATGGCTAATGAAATGAATGCCAGTGCTGCTGTAAATCTGTGTAACATAGGCTTTCGTAATATCGTCATGTTATCTCCCTGACTCTGAGTGATACTCAAGCAAATACCCAAAAAGAGGTACAGATAATTAGACAAATATCTTATTTAGCTACCGTGCTGAATTTTAGGTAATAATCCCCGCACCCATTCCCATTGGAGATGAGATCTGCCTGCGCTTTATTTCAATTAAGAATTTACTTATTTCTTAAACTGGTTAGCAGCATAACAAAATGTGTTATAGCCCACTACAGCCACAATGTTAATGTGGTGTTACAAGCAAGAAAAAATATGGGGTTTCTGGACAAAACTCTAAAAGTATCCTTTCAGATGAAACATATAAAGCCTCTGTTATCTAAGGAAAATTCTTAATTCGTTCTATGCACATTTTTGCGTTAATTTCAGAGCGGGTCAGACACAAAGATTTTCAAAGAAGTGTCAATTTACGTAGCTTATGGGATACATTTAAAATTAAACGCCTTTAAAAAACTAATTAAAGCAATAAATGCCTGCATAATTTTAATTAAACAGCATTTAAACCTACTCAGTGGCAGTGCACTGGTTGTATAAACCAAATCGTTAAATAAAACATAACAATAACATTGCGATTAACATTCAAAACGGCTTCCTTATACCTGCTTAATAAAATTTTAATAATCACCCATGTGAATCATCACGCCGCTGCACATCGTCATGACCACAACCCCCTTCTCTCTGCGTCAAAATGCTGTATTATGCAAACTATTGCGACATTTTGCAGGAATGTACCCCCATGCACAAAACCGCTCGTCAACGCTATGTCCTGGATATCCTCAGCGAGCAAGGCCAGGCCAGCATCACTGAACTGGCCGAAAAGCTGCAGGTTTCAGCGGATACTATCCGTCGGGATCTGACCGATCTGGAAAACCAGGGCCTTGCGCAGAAGAACCACGGCGGAGCCATCGCGCTCAACCTCTCCGCCATGAACCGTCAGGGCCGCAACACGCTGCTGCCGGAGACCAAACAGCGCCTGGGTAAACAGGTCGCACAGCAGGTTCCACCAGGCTCCACCCTGTTTCTGGATGCCGGAAGCACGGTGATGGCCGTCGCCACCTTTCTTCAGGGTCCGCTCACCGTCATTACTCCCTCACTGGATATCGCCCAGCATTTTAGCGACCGGGAAGATATTGAGCTGATCCTGCTCGGCGGGAAATGGGACCACAAGCAGCGACTGTTTGCCGGCAGCGCCACGCTGTCTTTGCTGTCCCGGTATCGGGCAGATATCGCCATTCTTGGGGCATGCGCCATTCATGCCGAGCTCGGGTTGAGCGCCGGTAAAGAAGCGGATGCCGAGGTTAAACGCGCGATGCTGGACGCAAGCCACGCGCACTGGATTGTCGCCGACCACCTGAAAATTAACCGCTGCGAGCCGTACCTGGTGTCCGGGTTATCCAGCATTCAACAACTCTTTTTAGATCGTCCCTGGCCTGAGCTCGGGGACCATAGCGCACTGCAGGTTACGGTGTGCGCGAATTAACGTGGAGAAGGTCATGAGTAAAGTTCAAACAATCAACATTGCGCTGATCGGGTATGGATTTGTCGGTAAAACCTTCCATGCCCCGCTGATCCAGTCGGTGGACGGGATTAAGCTGGCCGTGGTCTCTTCTCGTGATGAAGAGAAGGTTAAACGCGATCTGCCGGACGTACAGGTGGTGGCGACACCGGAAGAAGCCATTCAGCATCCTGATATCGATCTGGTGGTGATTGCCTCCCCCAACGCCACGCACGCCCCGCTTGCGACGCTGGCCCTGAACTCGGGTAAACACGTGGTCGTGGATAAGCCTTTTACCCTCGACATGCAGGAAGCCCGCGACCTGATTGCGCTGGCGGATGAAAAGCAGCTGCTGCTCTCCGTCTTCCACAACCGCCGCTGGGACAGCGATTTCCTCGGCATTAAGCAGATTATTGAACAAGGCACGCTCGGCAAGGTTAAACACCTGGAATCGCACATTGACCGCTTCCGCCCGGAAGTGCGCGTGCGCTGGCGCGAGCAGAACGTCCCCGGGAGTGGTCTGTGGTTTGATCTGGGCCCTCACCTGATTGACCAGACGCTACAGCTCTTTGGCCTGCCGGAGTCGGTTCAGGGGAATATCGCGACGCTGCGCGACGGCGCAGAAATTAACGACTGGGCGCACGTGGTCTTAAACTACCCGGAGCATAAGGTCATTCTGCACGCCAGCATGCTGGTTGCTGGCGGTACGGCACGCTTTACCGTCCACGGGGACAAGGGCAGCGTGGTGAAAGCCAGAATCGACCAGCAGGAAGCGCAGCTGCTCGCAGGGGTGATCCCCGGCAGTGAAACCTGGGGCGAAGACGGCGACAGCATGGTGTTCTTTGGGGCCGACGGCGCACCGCAGACGATCCCTACCCCGAAAGGCGATCAGCGCCAGTATTACGTCAACGTACGTGATGCGCTGCTCGGGAAAATCACCAACCCTGTCCACCCTGTCGAAGCACTGGCGGTCATGGCCGTGCTGGAAGCGGCGGTGAAGTCGTCGGAGACGGGGTCAACGCAGCCGCTGGCGCTAACTGCTGAAGAGCGTGCGCTGCTGGGTTAAAAAACAAGCCGGGTGGCGCTGCGCTTACCCGGCCTACGATTCAGAGCCGTTTGTAGGCCCGTGCAAGCGAAGCGCCGCCGGGCAAGAAAGGCGGCGACAATGTTTCAGCACTACTGACGCTTTTTCGGCATCATGCGCAGAAGAGTATTATCTTTCCAGAAATAGTGATGCATCAGCGCCGCCGCCGCGTGCAGGCCAATCACAAAATAGCCCAGGTTCGCCAGCGTTTCGTGCCATTCTTTCAGCACATCAACCAGGTCAAAATTTGACTCCGCCGCATGCGGCATCGCCATGCCAAACGCAAACCAGTCGCTGCCCCGGTTATACATCATCACAATGCCAATCAGCGGCAGCGCAATAAACAGCAGATACACCACCAGGTGGCCAAGATGGGACATCCCCGTTACCATCGCTTTTGGCTTCGGCTGAATCGGCGGCGCGCGGAATTTCAGGCGAACCAGCAGACGGGTCACCATCAGCACCAGGATACTGATACCGCACGAGACGTGGATCATATTGATCGCTGGACGCGCGGTGCGCGGGAAGAAACCTTTGAACTCCATGGCGCAGTAGGCGACGATGATTAACAGAAACACCAGCCAGTGGATGCCGATTTGCAGGCTTGTATATTTAGTGCGCATGTGATTTCCCGATTAAAAACAGTTACCGCGCCAACATAATCTCCTTTCCTTAAAAATTCATTAACTTTTCTGTATGGTTTTTCAAATACTTCCTTCCGCATGAAGCATCTTCAATTGCCGCCCTGCCCGTGATGGTCTAAGCCTGGATGAGTTCAAACTGTCGCATCGACACGTTTACAGGAGAACACCATGAGTAAAATTGGCATTAACGGCTTTGGACGCATTGGGCGCCTTGTACTGCGTCGCCTTCTTGAAACCCAGGACAGCAATACCGTCGTCGCCATCAACGACCTCACCTCACCGAAAGTGCTGGCCTACCTGCTCAGACATGATTCCAACTACGGCGGCTTCCCGTGGAGCGTGGATTTCACCGAGGATGCGCTGATTGTGGACGGAAAAACCATTGCGGTGTACGCCGAAAAAGAGGCGAAGCACATTCCGTGGAAAACCGCAGGCGTGGATATCGTCGTGGAGTGCACCGGCTTTTATACCTCTGAAGAGAAATCACGGGCGCACCTGGACGCCGGCGCGAAGAAAGTGCTGATCTCTGCGCCCGCGGGCGAGATGAAAACCATCGTCTACAGCGTGAATGACGACACCATTGACGCCAGTGACACCATTATTTCCGTCGCATCCTGCACCACCAACTGCCTCGCCCCGCTTGCGAAGGCCCTGAACGATGCGTTTGAAATAAAAGTGGGCACCATGACCACCATTCATGCTTATACCGGTACGCAGGCGCTGGTGGATGGCCCGCGCGGAAAAGACCTTCGCGCCTCGCGGGCGGCGGCAGAGAATATCATTCCCCACACCACCGGTGCCGCAAAGGCTATCGGTCTGGTGATCCCGGCGCTCAGCGGCAAGCTGAAAGGCCACGCGCAGCGCGTGCCGGTAAAAACGGGTTCGGTCACCGAGCTGGTGGCTATTCTGGGCAAGAAAGTCACCGTTGAGGAGATCAACGCCGCGCTGAAAAAAGCGACGCAGGGCAATAAATCGTTCGGGTATACCGACGAAGAGATTGTCTCGTCCGATGTGATTGGCTCGCATTACGGTTCGGTGTTTGACGCCACGCAGACGGAGGTGTCAGAAGCGGGAGAGCTACAGCTGGTGAAAGCGGTAGCGTGGTATGACAACGAGTACGGTTTCGTGACGCAGCTGGTGCGGACGCTGGATAAGTTTGCGGCGCTGTAATTCTATGCCTTTATTCAGGGCTAATATGAGCAGTGAAGCATCCCCTCTCCCTGTGGGAGAGGGTTAGGGTGAGGGGAACATACGGGTGTGGTGGTCATACCGTTCACTTTATGTTCCTTGCTACTCTTTAACGACATAACCGGTGAACGTGCCAGGGTGGCTCAATCGCCACCACCCTGGCAACCCGGGCTCCCGGCGGTAAATCGCCGCTTCGCGGTCCCCTCAGCTTATTCCTTCAGGCTATCGGGTCGGGCATGAGCCTGCATCCCTGCAGGCCACGCCCTCTCGGCGCATCCCTGCGCCTCGCCCCGGCCTTACGGAAACGCTTCGGCGATATACAGCCGGACCAGGACATTGCTGTAAGCCAAAGGTTATTCTGAAGCGGTTGTTATCGCTTCTGATTACACCCTTAAATCGAGCGCCTGGACAACGCATCCGCGAGAACCGGATCCTGCTGCAGCTTTTTCCATGCGGCAATCACCGCATCTGGCAATTCAACGTGCGTGATAAAATCCCGCCCGGCCGGGCCATAGCCGTTAACGTCATCATACAAACGCGGCAGCTCCCCCAAAACCAGTGACAGGTAGCGGTCAACGGGCCACAGTCCGCTATTGCCCGCGCTAAACTCCACGCCCTCTTTGCCGTTGTGCAGCGCTGGCGTAAACCCGGGATGGCTTATCCACTGCGGTGATACGGGCTCATCCCGACAAACGCGGGCAAACGTCGCCATCGTTCGGCGCTGCATCGTCGGGTCCTGCACCACCAGCATCCGCCCGGTCGCGCGCTGATGCTGTTTCAGCATATTCCAGCTAAAACGCGCGTTCTCACCGCAATTGGTGGAGCGATCCTCAATCCACAGGCGCGCATCGGGGATCTGCCAGAACTCCCGCGCAATGTCGGCAAGAATGCTCGCTTCGGCCCGCCCTTCGACCTGTAAGGTGTGATAACGCGGATGACTGCCGATAGCTGAATATAAAAACGCGGTTGAATGACCAATACCGCCGCTAATCAGGAGCGGGATTTCTCTCTGCGCGGCAATACGGCAGGCCGCCTCAATGGTCGGGATCACCGCGTTCCCTGCCAGGATCACCGCATCGACGTCCGGGTGCAGGCGGCTGTCGCTCAGGTCGTCCTGCGCCAGCCATTCACCGACAGTATTGATGGCCGCCAGCGTAGCATCCGGCAGGATGGGAAAATGGGGCTGAACCATGGTGAACTCCTCATTTATGTCTCTTCAGGCTAGCGGCTTCTTACCGATAACGCAGAGGCGGGCTCTGAAACCAGACGTTGTTTTATCGCCCAAATTGTCATTTTTCTGAAATAACCAGAAACATCCAAAAACAATCGGGTTGCACCTGCCTATTATGCTTTTGGTTTTCCATCATACAAAACATCCTGTTGCACATGCTCTCTGCAAAAGCACCCAACGCTGCTTATTTCACCGTGATCTGACCAGTTTCATCCCCCGTTAGCTTGCCAAATACAACATCCAACCCTAAGTTGCTTAACAATTTCACAACCTTTTTCATCATCACAGGTTGCACCTGAAGCGCGCCAGGTGACACCTCATACATCATCAACGTGGCGGGGTTTCAGGTCATGACAGAACATGAAAGTACGACGACGGTATTACGAAAAAATAAGAAGGTGTTAATCGCCAGCCTTACCGGGAGCGCCATTGAATGGTTTGACTATTTTCTCTACGGTACGGCGGCCGCGCTGGTCTTCAATAAGATCTTTTTCCCGATGGTCGACCCGGTGATTGGGCTCATCCTCTCTTATCTCTCTTTCTCATTAACCTTTTTCATTCGCCCCATTGGCGGGGTACTTTTCGCCCATATCGGCGACCGCATCGGACGTAAAAAAACCCTCGTTCTTACCCTCTCTCTGATGGGAGGTGCAACCGTGATGATCGGTCTGCTGCCCACGTATGAAATGATTGGCCTGTGGGCGCCCGCTCTGCTGATCCTGATGCGTATCATTCAGGGGATGGGTATAGGCGGCGAATGGGGCGGAGCGCTGCTGCTCGCCTACGAATACGCGCCCGAAAAACGTAAAGGCTTCTTCGGCAGTATTCCGCAGGCGGGCGTCACCATCGGCATGCTGATGGCGACCTTTATCGTCTCGCTGATGACCCTGTTCAGCGAGGAGGACTTCCTCTCCTGGGGCTGGCGCATCCCATTCCTGCTGAGTTCGGTTCTGGTGTTGCTCGGCCTGTGGATCCGTAAGGACATCGACGAGACGCCTGATTTCAAGAAGGTAAAACAATCGGGCCAGGTGGCGAAAGCGCCTCTGCGCGATACTCTGAAACACCACTGGCGCGAAGTGCTGATTGCCGCCGGTCTGAAGGTGGTAGAAACCGCGCCGTTCTATATCTTCTCGACGTTTGTCGTGAGCTATGCCACCACGACGCTGACGTATCAAAAATCTCAGGCGCTGGAAGCCGTGACGCTGGGAGCCCTGGTGGCCACGGTGATGATCCCGTTAATGGGGCTGCTCTCGGATAAAATTGGCCGTCAACGCATGTATGCCGCGAGCGTCTTCATCCTGGGTTTGTTTATCGTGCCGTGGTTTATTCTGCTCAATACCGGAACAACCTGGGGCATTGTGCTTGCGACGGTCATCGCCTTTGGCGTGCTGTGGGCACCGGTAACGGCGGTGCTCGGCACGCTGTGCTCTGAAATTTTTAGTGCAAACGTACGCTACACCGGCATTACGCTCGGTTATCAGCTGGGTGCCGCGCTGGCAGGCGGTACCGCGCCTCTGATTGCCACCGGACTGCTGGCGAAATATGACGGCGACTGGGTTCCGGTGGCCTGGTATCTTGCCGTCACGGTAGCCATTTCCCTAATCGCGATTTTCTGCGCCAGCCGCGTCAAGCGAGCGTCCCCTCTGCAGGCGCAGCCCGAACATCTCTGATCGTTGTCGGCCCGACTTTCGGGCCGCTCTTTTTCCTTAAACTTCCCTTCTACATTTGATTAACATGCGTAAATCATATTCACTTGAATTATCATTTGCGGCAGACGTAGAATCGCTAGCCCGCTAATTATTCAATTATTTCTAAGGTAAACGACGTTATGCGCCTGCCCGAACGCGACCCTTATGCTCCTCGCGAGTGGCAGCCACATGAGAAACCCGCCCTGCTGGGTTCGCCTTCCACACCCGAGCACACTACCCCAAAACGTATTGCCTACGGCGTCGTTGGCCTGCTGGTGTGCCTGACGGGAGCGCTGGGAAATGCGGTGGTGACCGCCAACCTGCAAAACCTGCAGGGGACCTTCGGGGCCTGGTCGACCGAAATCGCCTGGCTGCCCGCGGTCTACGTCATGACCAACATCTCTATCAACCTGCTGCTGGTCAAGTTCCGCCAGCAGTACGGTCTGCGCGCCTTCACGGAAGGTTTTCTGGTGCTTTACGTGCTGGTGACTTTTTTCCACCTGTTCGTTAACGATCTCAGCTCGGCGCTGATGGTTCGCGCCGCGCACGGAATGGTAGCGGCCGCGCTCAGCTCGCTGGGGATTTACTATCAGATCCAGGCCTGGCCTGCGAAGCACCGCCTGAAGGCGCTCACCATAGGGATTACCGGGTCGTCGCTCGCCATCCCTCTGGCCCGCCTGTTTTCCACCGAACTGCTGCAGCTGGACGAGTGGCGCGGGCTCTATTTCTTCGAGCTCGGGCTGGCGCTGATCTCCCTGGCCTGCGTAATAGCCTTAAAACTGCCGCCGGGCGACAGGCGCAAGGTCTTTGAGAAGAAAGACTTTATCACCTTCTTTTTAATGGCCCCCGGAATGGCCCTGCTCTGCGCCGTGCTCTCGTTGGGCCGCCTTGACTGGTGGTTCGAGGCGCCGTGGATCGGCTGGTCGCTGGCGCTATCGCTGGTGCTGATTGTGGCCGCCATCGTCTTTGAACATAACCGCGCCAACCCGCTGCTGAACACCCGCTGGCTGTCGAGCGGCAGCATCGTCCGTCTGGGGCTGATCATGCTGCTGATCCGTATCGTGCTGGCAGAGCAAAACACCGGCGTCATCGGCTGGCTGCAGTACGTGGGGTTGCAGAACGAGCAGATGACCCACCTGGCGTGGTCCATTTTCGCCGGGATCGTCTGCGGGATCGTCACCAGCTGTCTCACCATCAAGCCGACCAAACTGGCATGGCCGATTATCACCTCCCTGGCGCTGATGATTGTTGCCTCGCTGCTGGACAGCCAGTCCAACAACCTGACCCGGCCGGATCAGCTGATGCTAAGCCAGTTTCTGCTGGGCTTCGGCAGCGCCTTCTTCCTGGCACCCGCCATGCTGGCCGCCATTGGCGGGGTGATCGCCGACCCGCGCAACCTGGTCAGCTTCTCGGTGATGTTCGGCATGAGTCAGAACCTCGGCGGCCTGCTGGGCTCCGCGATCCTCGGAACCTTCCAGACCTGGCGCGAGAAGTATCACTCCAGCCTGCTGGCGGACCAGCTCACCACGCTCAATCCGCTGGTCAACGAGCGTATCCAGCTTTACACCCAGATGTACCGGAGCCTGATTGGCGACAGTTCGCTGCTGGGAACGCAGGCGATAACGCAGCTGCAAACGGTGACGACGCTTGAGGCGAATATTCTGGCTTACAACGATACTTATCTGCTGACCGCGGGCATCGCTGCCGCCACGCTGGTCTGGATTTTATGGCGCTTGCTGCGCCTGCGCATTACTGCCCGTATGGCGCTTAAGAACGCCACCGGCAATAAATAATTGAAATATTTCTGGAGAGTTTATGAGTCAGCAGGATGCCGCTAAAGAGCAGGCCAACACCCGCAAAAATGTGCGCATTGTTTCCGTTTTCACCGCCGCTGCCATCGGTATTGTCGGCGTGCTGGTGATCCTTTACGCATGGCAGCTGCCGCCGTTTACCCGCCACGCGCAGTTTACCGACAACGCCTACGTGCGCGGTCAGACGACGTTCATCAGCCCCCAGGTGAATGGCTATATCACCGAGGTAAAGGTTCAGGACTTTGTACAGGTTAAAAAAGGCGACCTGCTGCTGCAGATTGATGACCGTATCTATCGTCAGCGCGTGCATCAGGCCGAGGCGCAGCTGGCGATGAAAATTGCCGCGCTCAATAACAACCTGCAGCAGCGTAAAAGCGCCGAAGCGACGATCGCCAAAAACGACGCGGCGCTGAAAAATGCCCGCGCCCAGAGCCTGAAAACCCAGGCGGATTTAAAGCGGGTGAAGGATTTGACGGCTGACGGATCGCTTTCCATTCGCGAACGCGACGCGGCGCTGGCCAGCGCGGCCCAGGGCAGCGCCGACATCGAGCAGGCCAAAGCCTCGCTTGAGATGTCGCGTCAGGATCTGCAGACGGTAATTGTGAACCGCGGCGCGCTGGAGGCGGATGTCGAAAATGCGAAAGCTGCGCTGGAGCTGGCGCAAATTGACCTGCAAAACACCCGAATTACCGCCCCGCGCGACGGTCAGCTCGGCCAGATTGCCGTGCGTCTCGGGGCGTATGTCACCGCCGGGACCCATCTCACCACCCTTGTGCCGCCTCAGCACTGGGTGATCGCTAATATCAAAGAGACGCAGCTTGCGGAGCTGCGCGTTGGTCAGCCTGTCAAATTCACCGTCGATGCCCTGAACGACAAAGCGTATAAGGGCCGTGTGGAGAGTATCTCTCCGGCGACGGGCGTGGAGTTCAGCGCCATCACGCCGGACAACGCCACCGGCAACTTTGTTAAAATCGCCCAGCGTATTCCGGTGCGCATCGAAGTGCTCGGCAAGCCTGAGGAGTCCGCCCTGCTGCGTCCAGGCATGTCGGTGCAGGTGACCATTGATACGCGGGAGGGCAAACAATGACCCTTCGCCCGATAGCCGGTCTGGTGCTGGCGGTCATGCTGGCCGGATGCCAGTCCGTTGACGTAAAACCGGCGCAGTCGACGCTGCAAATCCCTGCGCAGTGGCGCGCTGACGCCGGCCCTGCCAGCCCGGCGGAGCAGCTCTGGTGGCGCAATTTTCACGACAACAACCTCAACCGCTACGTGGATCGGGCGCTAAAGAACAACAGCGACGTGCTGATCGCCCGCGAACGGATTAGCGAGTATCAGGCGCGAGTCTTTGCTGCTGACGGCAGCCTGTTTCCGTCGCTTGACGCGGGCGTAACGGGGACGCGCGCCCGTTCGCAATCCGCCGCGACCGGGCTGCTGGTCTACGGCACGCTGTACAGAGGTAGCCTGACGGCAAGCTATGACGTGGATATCTGGGGCGTCAACCGCAGCACGGCCAATGCCGCCGAAGCCTCGCTGGAGGCGCAAAAAGCCGCCGCTGCCGCCGCGGATTTGACCGTCGCGTCTTCCGTTGCGTCCGGGTACGTCACCCTGCTCTCGCTTGACGAACAGCTGCGCGTGACCGAATCCACGCTGAAATCACGCGAAGAGGCATTTAACCTCGCGAAACGTCAGTTTGAGACGGGCTACAGCTCGCGTCTGGAGCTGATGCAGTCGGATTCCGAACTTCGCTCGACGCGAGCGCAGGTTCCCGTGCTGCAGCATCAGATTGCACAGCAGGAGAACGCCCTCAGCCTGCTGCTTGGAAGCAATCCCGGCGCGGTAGCGCGCAGCGAGAGCTTTGAGACGCTAACGCCGCTGACGCTGCCGTCACAGCTGCCTTCTACGCTCCTGAACCGTCGGCCGGATATCGTTCAGGCCGAACGCCAGCTGGTTGCGGCAGACGCCTCGCTTGCCGCGTCGCGCGCGAGCCTGCTGCCGTCGATCAACCTGACCGCGACCGGATCGGTCCAGGATCGCACCCTGTCCGGCCTGCTGGACAACCCGCTTCAGCTCTGGAGCGTCGGGGGCAGTATTCTCGCCCCGCTGCTGAACCGCCAGGCGCTGAATGCGCAGGTGGATATTTCCCAGTCCCAGCGTAACCAGGCGCTGTACGCCTATGAAAAAACCGTGCGCAACGCGTTTGCCGAAGTGAACAACAGCCTAGATGCTATTACGCGCTATCAGGAACAGCTGACCGAGCTGCTTGCCCAGCAGGAGGTGGCGCAGGAGACGCTGCGCATTGCGCAGAACCGCAATCGCAACGGCTACTCCTCCTATCTGGACGTGCTGGACGCGCAGCGCACGCTGTACTCGGTGCAGACCAGCGTGGTGCAGGTGAAAAATAACCTGCTGCTGGCGCAGATCGATTTGTACAGGGCGCTGGGCGGCGGCTGGGGCAGTGCCTGAAAACCTGCCCGGTGGCGCTTCGCTTACCGGGCCTACATTTCGCACCCGTAGGCCGGGTAAGGCGTAGCCGCCACCCGGCAATCCTTCCCAAGGAGTCAATCTATGCAACAACAGTGGTCTGCAGTAGATAATTACATGATTTCTTCGCTGATCCCTGGCGATGACGTGCTGAGTCAGGTACTGGAAAACAACAATCGCGCCGGGCTACCCGAACACGATGTTGCGGCCAATCAGGGGCAGCTGCTGGCGCTGTTCGTGCGCATGACCCAGGCAAGACGCATTCTTGAGATCGGTACGCTGGGCGCCTATAGCTCAATCTGGATGGCGCGCGCCCTGCCGCCGGACGGAAAGCTGATTACGCTCGAGGCTGACCCGACGCATGCCGATGTGGCCCGCCAGAATATTCACCTCGCGGGGCTGAACGATCGCATTGAACTGATTGAAGGCCCGGCGCTGAGCTCGCTGGAGAATTTCGGTGACGTTCCGGCGTTCGACCTGATCTTTATCGATGCCGATAAGCCAAACAATCCCGGCTATCTGGAGTGGGCGCTGCACTATTCACGTCCCGGCACGATAATCATTGGCGATAACGTGGTGCGCGATGGCGAAGTGATTAACGGGCAAAGCGACGACGCGCGCGTGCTGGGTGTGCGGCGTTTTATCGAGATGATTGGGGATAACCCGCGCCTAACCGCCACCGCGCTGCAAACGGTGGGGGTTAAGGGATGGGATGGGTTTACGCTAGCAATCGTGAACGGGTGAAAATGATACCCTCTCCCACAGGGAGAGGGAGAAAACCGGGTTTTAAGCGGAAATCTGCTCCATCGCCTGCAGAATACGCTTATCCGAAATCGGATACGGCGTACCGAGCTGCTGGGCAAAGAAGCTGACGCGCAGCTCCTCTATCATCCACCGGATCGCCTGAACGTCTTCATCGTCGCGCCGCGCCGGCGGCAGCTTGTTTAGCCACTGCTGCCACGCCTGCTGCACGCTCTCCACTTTCAGCATCTGCGCGCGATCGCGGTGCGGGTCGATAGCCATTTTTTCCAGACGTTTTTGAATCGCCTGAAGATAGCGCAGCGTATCGCCCAGACGCTTAAAGCCGTTGCCGGTCACGAAGCCGCGATAGACCAGCCCCGCCATCTGCGCCTTCACGTCCGAGAGCCCCAGCGCCATGGTCATATCCACGCGCCCCTTCAGGCGCTTGTTGATATTAAACACGGCGGTAAGGATCTGCTCGACCTGTTTGGCAATCTCCACCACGGTGTCGTTCAGCTCCGCGCGCACCTTTTCATGGAGCTGAGCAAAGCCCTCTTCCGTCCAGACCGGACCGCCCGCCTCGTGGATCAGCTTGTCCACGCCGCAGGAGATGCAGTCGTCAATCAGATCCAGCACCTTGCCGTACGGGTTAAAGTACAGCCCAAGCTTGGCCTTGTTCGGCAGCTTCTCGTGCAGATACTTGATCGGCGACGGGATGTTGAGCAGCAGCAGGCGACGCAGCCCGCGCCACATCATCTGCTGCTGTTCCTGCGGATTATCAAACAGTTTGATCGCCACGCTGTCGCGCTCGTCCACCAGCGCCGGCCAGGCTTTGACCTTATAGTTACCGCGCTTCTGTTCGTAGCTTTCCGGAAGCTGACCAAAGCTCCAGATATGCAGCCCGCTCTGCTCGATACCGTCGTCCGCCACCGCAGACAGCGTCTCCTGAACTTTGCCTTTCAGCGCCTCTTTCAGCTCGCTCAGCGAACGCCCTTCCAGCAGCTTTTTGTTTTTATCATCCACCACGCGGAAGCTGATTTTCAGGTGTTCGGGCACCTGATCCCAGTTCCAGTCTTCGCGGTCGATGGTGGTGCCGGTCATGCGGCGGAATTCACGCTCCAGCGCGTCCAGCAGCGGCAGCTCCAGCGGCGTGACGCGGCCTAAAAAGGCTTCCGCATAGTTTGGCGCAGGCACAAAGTTACGCCGCACCGGTTTCGGCAGGGATTTGATCAGCGCAATCACCAGCTCGCGGCGCAGGCCGGGGATTTGCCACTCAAACCCGCCCTCATCGACCTGGTTTAGCAGCGGCAGCGGAATATGAACGGTCACGCCGTCCGCGTCGGCACCCGGTTCAAACTGATACGTCAGACGCAGCTTGAGGTTGCCCTGATGCCAGAAGTTCGGGTAGTCGAGCTTGCTGACCGACTCCGCTCCCTCTTTAATCAGCATGCTCTTTTCGAAGTTGAGCAGGTCCGGCGTCTCTTTGCTGGCCTTCTTCCACCAGCTGTCGAAGTGGCGAGCGGAGATAACATCGTGGCTGATGCGCTGGTCGTAAAACTCAAACAGCGCCTCATCGTCCACCAGAATGTCGCGGCGGCGGGACTTGTGCTCAAGCTCCTCCACTTCCGCGCGCAGCTTCAGGTTTTCGCGGAAGAAGGCGTGGCGCGTCTGCCAGTCGCCCTCCACCAGCGCGTGGCGGATAAACAGCTCGCGGCTGAGCGCCGGGTCAATCTGGCTGTAGTTGACCTTCCGCGCGGCAACCACCGGCAGGCCGTAAACGGTCACCTTCTCGGTCGCCATCACCGCGCCCTGCGCGCGCTCCCAGTGCGGTTCGCTGTACGAGCGTTTCAGCAGGTGCTGAGCCACCGGCTCGACCCATTCCGGTTGTATACGCGCGGCAATGCGCCCCCACAGGCGGCTGGTTTCCACCAGCTCGGCGACCATGGTCCACTTCGGTGGCTTTTTGAACAGGCCGGAACCCGGGAAGATGGAGAAACGGGCGTTGCGCGCGCCGGTATACTCCTGCTTTTCGGCGTCCTTCATCCCAATGTGGGACAGCAGGCCGGTCAGCAGCGCGATATGAATCTCGCGGTACTCCGCAGGCTCGCTGTTGACCGGAATGCCCAGCTCTTTCACCACCTGACGCAGCTGGGTGTAGATATCCTGCCACTCGCGCACGCGCAGGTAGTTGAGGAAATCCACGCGGCACTGGCGGCGGAACTGGTTCGAGGAGAGCGCTTTCTGCTGCTCGCCGAGATAGTTCCACAGGTTTACGAAGGCGAGGAAGTCGGACTCTTTGTCGTGGAAGCGACGGTGCTTTTCGTCAGACGCCTGCTGTTTGTCCATCGGACGCTCGCGCGGGTCCTGAATGGAGAGCGCCGAGGTAATGATCATCGCCTCGCGCACGCAGCCGTGCTTTTGCGCTTCCAGCACCATGCGCGCCAGGCGCGGATCCACCGGCAGCTGGCTGAGCTGGCGGCCCAGCGGCGTCAGCTTGTAGACCGTCGCCTGCTCGTCGGTGGTAATGGCGCCGAGCTCTTCCAGCAGACGCACGCCGTCCTGAATGTTGCGTTTATCCGGCGCTTCGACGAACGGGAACGCGGCGATGTCGCCCAGCCCCAGCGCGGTCATCTGCAGGATAACGGACGCCAGGTTGGTGCGCAGAATTTCCGGGTCGGTAAACTCCGGGCGCGACAGGAAATCATCTTCGGAATAGAGACGAATACAGATCCCTTCCGACACGCGGCCGCAGCGGCCCTTACGCTGGTTAGCGGACGCCTGGGAGACCGGCTCAATCGGCAGCCGCTGAACCTTCGTGCGGTAGCTGTAGCGGCTGATGCGCGCCGTGCCCGGGTCGATAACGTATTTAATTCCCGGCACGGTCAGCGAGGTTTCCGCCACGTTGGTCGCCAGAACGATACGTCGCCCGCCGTGCGGCTGGAATACGCGGTTCTGCTCGCTGTTTGACAGGCGCGCGTAAAGCGGCAGGATCTCCGTGTGGCGCAGGTCGCGCTTGCTGAGCGCATCGGCGGTATCGCGGATTTCGCGCTCGCCGCTCATGAAGATCAGGATGTCGCCCGCGCTTTCGTTGCCCAGCTCGTCAACGGCGTCGAAGATGGCCTGCAGCTGGTCACGCTCGGTATCGTCCGCCTCTTCCACAATCGGGCGATAGCGTACTTCAACCGGATACGTGCGTCCTGACACCTCGATAATCGGCGCATTGTTGAAATGCTTTGAGAAGCGCTCAGGGTCGATGGTCGCGGAGGTGATGATGATTTTCAGATCCGGGCGACGCGGCAGCAGCTCTTTCAGGTAGCCGAGCAGGAAGTCGATGTTCAGGCTGCGCTCGTGCGCTTCGTCAATGATGATGGTGTCGTACTGCATCAGCAGGCGATCCTGCTGGATTTCCGCCAGCAGAATACCGTCGGTCATGAGCTTGACCATGGTGTTATCGCTAACGTGGTCGCTGAATCGCACCTTGTAACCGATGCAGCCGCCCGGCTCCGTCTGCAGCTCTTCGGCAATACGGTTCGCCACGGTGCGCGCCGCCAGTCGACGCGGCTGGGTGTGGCCTATCAGCCCTTTTAGCCCGCGTCCCAGCTCCATACAGATTTTCGGCAGCTGGGTGGTTTTCCCCGAGCCGGTTTCCCCCGCCACAATCACCACCTGGTGGTCGCGGACCGCCTCAAGGATGTCCTGTTTTTTCTGGCTGACGGGCAGGTTTTCCGGGTAGGTAACTACCGGACGTGCGGCTTCGCGCAGCACAACTTTCCCTGCCGCCTGTTCAATCTCTTTCGCCATCTCCTGGTAAATGGCCTGTTGTGCATCAGGATTTTTAACCTTCTTCACGCCGTGCAGACGGCGGGCAAAGCGCTGTTTATCGCGCAGCATTAGAGAATCAAGCTGTTGCAGGAGCATCGGGAAGGTTAATTTTTGTTGTTCTGTCATAGCGTTAAAGGGCAGTACACGCCCTGATAAACTCTCTTTTTAATGATTGCTATAGAGTACCACATCGACGCCTTTCGCGCCTTATTCAAAAAATTCGAACATAGGCTTCGATATATTGCGCTATCTCTGTGGCAGGATTGTGAATAGAGTGTCAACAAGCAACGGGGCAACCCCCTTCAATCAAATGCAACAACAGGAATCACCCATGAGCAAAGTATTAGTTTTGAAATCCAGTATTCTGGCAGGGTACTCTCAGTCTGGTCAGCTGTCTGATTACTTCGTTGAACAGTGGCGTGAACAGCATTCCGCTGACGAAATCACCGTGCGTGACCTGGCTGCAAACCCAATTCCTGTGCTGGACGGCGAGCTGGTTGGCGCGCTGCGCCCAAGCGATGCACCGCTGTCTCCACGTCAGCAGGAAGCCCTGGCCCTGTCCGACGAGCTGATTGCTGAGCTGCAGGCGCACGACGTTATCGTCATCAACGCACCAATGTACAACTTCAACATCCCTACCCAGCTGAAGAACTACTTCGACCTGGTGGCGCGCGCTGGCGTAACCTTCCGTTACACCGAGAACGGCCCTGAAGGTCTGGTGAAAGGTAAACGTGCGATCGTACTGACCAGCCGTGGCGGTATCCATAAAGACACCCCAACCGACCTGGTTGCGCCGTACCTGAGCCTGTTCCTGGGCTTCATCGGCATCACTGACGTGAACTTCGTGTTCGCTGAAGGTATCGCTTACGGTCCGGAAGTGGCGACCAAAGCGCAGACCGATGCGAAAGCCGCTATCGACAGCCTGGTAGCAGCCTAAGACTTCACCCTCTCGCCGCCTGGTGGGAGGGTTTTTCTTTTCCCCGCATTTCGTTATCATCCGCTCCCACTCTCCAGCCGGGCGGCCTGATGTCTGCGATTATTGATTCTTTTATTGCCCCACCGTGTCACGACGATATTCAGATCCTCTGTCAGGATGAACATCTGCTGCTGATCGATAAGCCTTCCGGTCTGCTCAGCCTCTCGGGCAAAAATCCGCAAAACCTTGATTCCGTCCATTATCGTCTGGTCCAGACGTTCCCCGGCTGCACGCTGGTACACCGTCTGGATTTCGGCACGTCCGGGCTGATGGTAGTTGCGCGCAATAAGGCCATCAACGCGGCGCTGTGCCAGCAGTTCAGCCAGCGCAGCGTGGAGAAGGTCTACAGCGCCCTGCTTTGCGGCCATGTGGAAAACGATGAGGGAATAATAGACGCACCGATTGCCAAAGACCCGGCGCTGTTCCCGCTGATGTCGATTTGCGCCATCAACGGAAAACCCGCCCGCTCCCGCTATCGGGTCGTGGAACGTTTTTATCAGGGTACGGGACTGCCGTTAACGCGGGTGATACTGACGCCGGAGACCGGGCGAACCCATCAGCTGCGTATTCACTGCCAGCAGCTGGGGCACCCGATTCTGGGCTGCGATCTGTATGGCGGTCTTGAAGCGCCGGGGGCTGAGGAAACGCCCCGGCTGATGCTGCATGCAAGCGAGTTGAATTTTATTCATCCCGTGAGCGGAGAGCCGGTTAATGCCCGTCACGCCGCCCCGTTCTGAATGCGGTTTACCACATCAAATCGTCAGGGATTTTGAAGTCCGCATACGGATCGTCTTCGTCCTGCTCTTCCTGGCTAAGCGCGCTGTTTAAGACGATGCTGTCGGCATCGCGCTGGGCAATTTTATCGGCCACCACCGCCGGAATAATCGCGTATTCACAGTCGCCGCTGGCGTTGATGACCAGACGAGCAATCGCCAGACGGCCGTTGATCAGCTGAGCCTGAGTTTGCTTGTCGACCTCGATTTTTTTGATCAGATTGCCGTCGGTGAAGTTAAAGGTGATGTTGCCTTTCGCCACGGTGATGCGGTTCATCTCAATCAGCTGCTTCACCTGCGCTTTAAACTCTTTCGCCAGCACGGCCTGCTTCTGCTGCTCGCTCAGCAGCTTGTCGCGCTCGATCTGCGCTTTCTTGTTCTCTTCTACCGCTTCCCGAGCCTCGCGCGCCTGAACGCGTGATTTCTTTGCCGTGCGCTGCACTTTCGCCGCTTTTTTGCTGCTGACTAAGCCCGCTTTCAGCATCTGCTCTTGTAAGGTGAGTTTTGTCATGATTGTTTCTAAACCGGTTGGAAATTTTGGGGATTATAGCGGGAATTACAGAGAGTGTGCCAGAGAAGTAAGCATGGCGCTTTGTAGCCTGAGCCTTGTTTATTATTTATTCAGCGTTTACGAATGGTATAGCCGCAAGAGTGATTAAAAATTGTCAGGTCATTTTCTTAAAATAAAGCAGCAGCGCAGAAATATGATGTGAGTTGATTATCTGTATCCATATCAGGCGTAGGCTACTTTTCTCTTATTAAAATACTAAGGAGAAAATATGGCCTTAAAAGGAACAATGCTGCTTAACGGTGCTGACTATGCGCCTTTTAACCTGCACGGCGTTGGCGTGTTTATGGCGCATTCCGGGCAGGGAATTTACAGAAACAATGGATTATGTGGTGCTGTTAAAGGCTCAGGTCCAATTCCCCCGGGGAAATACTGGATTGTTGACAGAGGGACTGGAGGTTTCTTTTCAGGGTTAAAAGCGAAGGTTCAGGATCGGTGGAATAAGGTTAGATCCGGGGCAGAATTTGGCCGCGATGAGTGGTTTGCTTTATACAAGGATGACTGGGGAATCGATGATGGCACCTGGATTGATAACGTCTATCGGGGTTTGTTTCGGCTGCATCCGGGTACGCTATCTGAGGGATGTATCACGATTGCACATGATTCTGATTACGCATTGATCCGCAATGCTCTGATGAGTACGGAACTTATTCAGGTTCCCTGTATGCGTTCACTGATGGCACGCGGCTGGGTTGAGGTGATTGAAAGTGGCTACACCAACACTTGTCCGTAAATGGGGCATCAGGCTATTCAAAACGGTCTGGTTTCTATGCATCAGCATTATGGTAGGCCGCATATTGGGACCCGCTGAACGCTATCTTGATCATGACGTGGCCTCATCTATATGTGATTTTATTTATGGCGATGTGAATGCTGAAACAATATATGACACTTATACCAATATCGATATTTTAATTGTACTGACCATCACCACGGTTATTTATCGCTTAACAACTCTGCTATTCAATAAAATAAGGAAATAACGAATGCCAATTCCTCCCTACATGTGGCTAAAAGACGACGGTGGAGCAGATATTAAAGGTTCCGTTGATGTTCAGGACCGTGAAGGCAGCATTGAGATCATAGGGCTGAGCCATGGCATCAACCTCCCGGTAGACAGCGCTAACGGCAAGATCACCGGCACGCGTCAACACTCATCCATGCGGATTGAAAAGGAAGTTGATAGCTCCACGCCCTATCTCTACAAAGCAGCATCTACCGGTCAGGCGTTTAAAAGCGCTGAAATCAAGTTCTATCATATCAATGATGCCGGACAGGAAGTCTGTTATTACATCGTACTAATGGAGAACGTGAAGGTTACTGGTGTTAACTGCAGCGTGCCAAACGTGAAGATCGCTGCCAACGATAAAATGAACCACGTTGAAAGCGTAAGCCTGCATTACGAAAAAATTACCTGGCGCATCGTCGATGGGAACATCATGCACAGCGACGCCTGGAACGAACGGCCTACAGCATAACACTAAGGGGCGCGATGCCCCTTACTCTCTCACTTCACTCTCCAGCCTTTGCGCAATCCTGTTCATGAACTTCGCTCATGTTGCATTGAAATTAAGTCACTTCCCCTGCGCCGCGGGCTCAGGCATAAATTATGCATCGGTAACTTCTTGGCAACATGAACTTAGGATGCATAACCACAATGAGCAAAGCTTTCACATATACCCTTAAGCGCAGTTGCTTCGATGAGAATTACAACCCGTCAGAAAATACGCGTACGACCACCAACTTTGCCAACCTGGCGCGCGGGGAAAAACGTCAGGAAAACCTGCGCAATACGCTGGTGATGATCAACAACCGCTTTAACGCCCTGGCGCGCTGGGATAACCCAAACGCCGATCGCTACGCGGTTGAGCTGGAAATCATCTCTGTCGATTTGAACATTGGCGCGGAAAAACCGTTCCCGGCCATTGAGATATTGCAAACCACGATTGTCGACAAAAAAAACAACAAGCGTATCCCTGGCATCGTCGGAAATAACTTCTCTTCTTACGTGCGGGATTATGATTTCAGCGTGCGGCTGCTGGAACACAACAAGAACCAGCAGCACTTCAGCATTCCGGAAAAGTTTGGTGAACTGCACGGCAATATTTTCCGCCACTTTGTGAGCTCGCCGGAATACAAAGAGAACTTCAGCAAGGGTCCGGTGATCTGCCTGAGCGTCTCCAGCAAAGACACCTACCGTCGCACCGGCAACCAGCATCCTGTGCTGGGCATTGAATATCAGCCGGATGGCGAGTCGCTGACGGAACAGTACTTCGCGAAGATGGGCCTGCAGGTTCGCTATTTCATGCCGGAAAACAGCGTGGCGCCTTTCGCGTTCTTCTTTACCGGGGATTTGCTGAGTGACTACACCGATCTGGAGCTGATTGCCACTATCAGCACGATGGAGACGTTTCAGAAAATCTATCGCCCGGAAATTTATAACGCAAACTCGGCGGCGGGACTGTGCTACCGACCGGATCTGAACCAGCAGGATCACTCCTTAACCAAAATTGTTTATGACCGGGAAGAGCGTAGCCGACTGGCGATTGAACAGGGTCGCTTTACCGAAGCGTACTTTATTAAGCCTTACCAACACATTCTCGAGCAGTGGTCTGATAACTACACGCTTTAATTCATCAAAAAAGGTCTTTTATTATGAAAACATTGCTCCCGACTTCTACGGCTGGCAGCCTGCCTAAACCGACCTGGCTTGCACAACCTGAAACGCTGTGGTCACCCTGGAAATTACAGGATCAGGAACTCCTGGCGGGTAAACAGGACGCGCTGCGCCTGTCCCTGGATGAGCAGATCCGCGCGGGTATCGATATCGTCAGCGACGGAGAACAGACCCGCCAGCACTTCGTCACCACCTTTATTGAACATCTGAGCGGCGTGGATTTTGAAAATCGCCAGACGGTGCGCATTCGTAACCGCTACGACGCCAGCGTGCCGACCGTGGTTTCAGCCGTTGCGCGTCAGAAGCCGGTATTCGTGGACGATGCGAAGTACCTGCGTCAGCTCACGGACAAGCCGATCAAATGGGCCCTGCCCGGGCCGATGACCATGATCGACACCCTTTACGACGCGCACTATAAAAGCCGCGAAAAGCTGGCCTGGGAATTCGCCAAAATCCTCAATCAGGAAGCGCGTGAGTTAGAGGCCGCGGGCGTGGATATTATCCAGTTTGATGAACCGGCATTTAACGTCTTTTTTGACGAGGTGAACGACTGGGGTATCGCCGCGCTGGAGCGCGCCATTGAAGGGCTGAAGTGCGAAACCGCGGTACACATCTGCTACGGCTACGGCATCAAAGCCAATACCGACTGGAAAAAGACGCTCGGCTCAGAGTGGCGCCAGTACGAAGAGGCCTTCCCTAAGCTGCAGACCTCTAACATCGACATTATCTCCCTGGAGTGCCACAACTCCCGCGTGCCGATGGATCTGCTGGAGCTGATCCGCGGTAAAAAGGTGATGGTCGGCGCGATTGATGTGGCAACCAACGCCGTTGAAACGCCGGAGGAAGTCGCCGATACGCTGCGTAAAGCGCTGCAGTTCGTCGATGCCGACAAGCTTTACCCGTCAACCAACTGCGGCATGGCTCCGCTTTCACGCCAGGTGGCTAACGGCAAGCTGAAAGCGCTTAGCGCTGGCGCAGAGATTATCCGCAAGGAGCTCGGCGCGTAATTGCCTTACGTTTGCCAGTAGAGCGGCGTGCCGAAAAACGCCACGTAATAATCAATCACCGCCCTGACGTTCAGGGGCGGATGACGTGCGTTAGGATAGATCGCCGCAATATTGAGTTGCTCCGTGTTGATGGCGCACGCCATTTCCGGCATAAGGGCGACCAGCTCCCCCCGCTTCAGCCTGTCGCCAATCAGCCAGTCCGGAAACAGGACGATCCCCATCCCACCCAGCGCGGCAATGAGCAGCGACTCCGCATTATTGGACGTCATCAGCGGCGCGACGGGATAATGCACCCAATTCTCCCCTTTGCGACGCACGAGCCAGCGGTTAGGCCCGGACGAACCGCGATAGACCAGACATTTGTGCTGGCTCAGTTCGGTCGGGTCGGCCGGGACGCCGTGTTGACGCAGATACGCGGGCGACGCGGCAAGGTGGTAGCGCTGCTGCCCAAAAACACGGGCGTGGAACGTCGAATCCGTCAGCGTGCCGATGCGGAAAATGAGATCGGCGGCGTCCCGGTGCGGGTCGATAAAGTCATCGGTCAGCGTCAGCTCTATGGTTAACCGTGGATAACGCTCGGCCAGACCAGCCAGGCCGGGCGCAACGTGTCTCTGTCCAAAAAATACCGGCCCATTTATGCGGACCGTGCCGGAGGGTTCGGTCGAACGTTCATCCAGCTCCCGCCGCGCCTCTTCGAAGTTATCGACCATCGCCCGTGCATAGCGGATAAACAGATGCCCGCTTTCCGTGGGGATCACCGCCCGGGTATTACGATAGAACAGCTGCTGGCCGAGCGCGTCCTCAAGCTGATGAACAATGCGCGACACCTGCGAGGCAGAGATTCCCTCTCGTCGCGCGACGACGGAAAAGTTCTGCGTTTCATAGACGGCAATAAACAGCAGCAGTGAGCGAAGGTTCATGCTTCCGGCATCTGACATTAATGCATTTCCTGCAAAGGTGTTTCCTTCATTATGGCATTTTTCTCACGGGTCTACCGACGTAATCTTCTTCGCCTGAAAACGGAGGAAGCGTAATGCAGTTTGTTTTGATTTTACTGGTGATTGCCGGCGGGATGGGCCTCTCCGTCGAGGCGGGGCTGCTGGGGCCGTTAGGGGGAGAAGTGGGCGATTTATGGGCGACGTTCAGCATTTTTGGCGTTGGCGCCGCGCTGACGTTTCTGCTGATGCTGTTTTTTAGCCCGCGTAACAGCCCGTCGTTTTTCGCCCAGCCCGGCTGGCAGCTGCTCGGCGGCGTGCTTGGCCCTGTTTACGTGGTCATTCTGACGATCGCCACGCCGACCATCGGCATCGCTATGACGATGATTGGCATTCTGGCTGGTCAGGTTTTTAAAAGTCTAATCATTGACCACTTTGGCCTGCTGGGTACGCCGCACAGGAAGATAAACGCAAAACGTATCGTGGCGCTGGTTTTTATTATTGCGGCACTGGTTCTTGTCGCACAGGGGTGATGATATGACGCTGATAATGATTCTTCTGGCCGTCTGCGGCGGCGCAACTCTGAGCATTCAGGCCGCGATTAACGGGCAGCTCGGCAGCAGCGTGGGCGTTTTCAAAAGCGCGTTTCTGACGTTTTCCGTCGGCGCGCTGGTGACCGCCCTGCTGATTTTCTTCTTTGAGCCTAAGCAGGCGGTCACGCTGCTGGACGTGCCGAAATGGCAGCTCCTCGGGGCGATGTTCGGCGTGCCTTACATTGTGATCATGGTCGTGGCGGTGCAGCGCATCGGCACCGCCGTCGCCACGGTGGCGGTGATATTCGGCCAGCTCGCCATGAGTATGTTGATTGATAACTTTGGCTGGCTGGGCAATGCCGCCATTCCCTTTTCGATGAGCCGTCTGGGGGCGGTTGTCTGCCTGGGGATTGCTCTGGCCTTTATATATTCGGGAAGCAAATCCCGCGCCGAAAGCTAAAAAATATTGAGGAACATAAAGTGTACGGAATGACCACAGCCGCCCTATGTTCCCCTCACCCTAACCCTCTCCCCATTGGGGCGAGGGGATAGTTCACTGCTAACATCATCACTCTTTACGGGTAAAGAACAGCGTCACCGTGGCGACGGTGACGCCCAGCTTCTTCATCTCGGTTTTGTTAAACAGATGGGTCTCATCCTGCAGGTACATCCAGTCGTCGAAGTTCAGTAGCCAGGTGCTGCCGTTGGCCTTCACGTCCATGCTGTAATGCCAGTTAAAGGCGTTGCCTGCGGCCTGCCCCGTGGCCACCCCTTCAATGTCCCCTGCCGTTCCCTCGTAGCGATCGTTCCCCACGCGCCGGATGTGCCAGACCCGCTGTTGCTTCTCGCCATCGTCGTAGACAAAGTGCTCATTCAGCGTCAGCGTATCGCCGATAACGTCTCCGGCAATCTCAACGTGGAAACGGCGGATCTGCTTGCCGCTGCGATCCTGCACCATCCCCCACGCTTCGGTTTTGCCCTGGAAGTAGTGGAAGATATCAAGCCGTGGCTCCTGCTGGCGATACTCGGCCACTTCAGTGCTACAGCCCGCCAGCAGCATCGTGAATGCCAGCGCCATCATCAGAATACGTTTCATTTTTGGCCTCCGATTAACTGCTGACGCAGCTCAGGATATTGCGTACGGGGATCGAGCCAGATGGCCAGAAAACGGGTGCTGAACGCTTCCGACTGGCGTGGTCCGAGTGGAATAAACGATGTTTGCGCCGCTGACGCGCGATACCAGAACTGTCCCTGCTTATCGTTGAGAACAAACGCCAGCTGTGAGCCAGGTCGGACATCCGGCCAAAGGGACTGGAGCATCCGCAGCCAGGCTTCGCTTTGCGGTTCCTGCGCCAGGATCCCCTGCGCCTTCCACTGGTCACGGGTCGCCTCAACCAGTTCATCGCGATCGATGTCCCGCGCATAGGTAATAATCAGCGCCTGATCCTGATTGTCCCGACCGTAACGCCCGTCCGGGGTGCGCAGCTGAGAGGTATAGACCGTGAACGGCCCCCAGGTGAGTGTGGCGTCCCCCACCTTCCGCCAGGCAAGCCAGTCGGCAGCCTGAGTAACAGGAACAACCAGCGTCAGCCAAAGCAGCAAAACCACAGATCTCATTTTTGTCTCCCCATCAGCAGGTGGAAAAACAGCATCAAGACCAGCCAGCCCGGCGCCATCCAGCTCACGACGATAAAGGTCGGCTCCAGAAACGTGATGCCACCCAGCCGCTCGCCAAACAGATAGGCCACCGGTCCACCCACGGCGGCCAGCAGGGTCAGCAGCCAGCCGGGTAACGTGGTGGTGCGCGTCAGCTGCGTCCAGACCGTGGCGAACATCAGCCACAGTGCCACCATCCATAACGGCATCAGGGACTCTCCCGTAAAGGCAATCAGCCCGGTCAGGGCCCAGAGTGCGTCCAGCAGACTGCCCGCCGCAGCAAGCCCAATGGCGTAAAACCTGTAAGCAGGCGGCAAAAGCAGGCACGCCAGGATCGCCAGCGCGAGCCAGATAATCAGGCCCTGTTCGCGAAAGAGCACCACCAGCGCCCAGTAGAGATCGAACGCGACGGCGAGCAGGAAGACCTGAAGGTAACGTCTCATACGCGCTCGGCGGTAAGCTGTACCACGCTGATGGTGCGAGCGTTAAACCCGGCTTCGCAGTAGCCAAAGTAGTACAGCCACATGCGGCGGAACCGTTCATCGAAGCCAAGCTTTTCAATCTCCTGCCAGGCGTGGACAAAGCGCTGCCGCCAGTGGGCCAGCGTGCGGGCGTAGTCGGGGCCCATGTCGAAGAGGTTGCGCACCACGAAATCGGTGTGGCGCGTCATCAGCTCGTTCATCGCGGTGATGCTCGGCAGGAAGCCGCCCGGGAAAATGTAGCGCTGGATAAAATCGACGCTTTTGCTGTAGTCGCGATAGCGCTGGTCCTGAATGGTAATGGCCTGAATCGCCATCCGTCCTCCGGGGCGCAGCCGCGCCTGGCAGGTGCGGAAAAACGTGGGCAGATAGCGTTGCCCGACGGCTTCAATCATCTCAATTGAGACCAGCTTGTCGTACTGCCCGGTGAGGTCGCGATAGTCGCAGAGTAGTACCTCAACGCGATCCTGCAACCCGGCGCGGGCGATCCGCTCGGTCGCCCAGGTATATTGCTCCTGCGACAGCGTGGTGGTCGTCACCCGACAGCCGTAATGACGGGCCGCGTATTCCGCCATCGCGCCCCAGCCGGTGCCAATTTCCAGCAGATGGTCACCCGGGTTTAGGGCCAGCTGGTCACACAGGCGCGCCATTTTGGCCCGCTGAGCCGCCGTGAGATCCTGCTCGTCACCAGTAAACAGCGCGCTGGAATAGAGCAGCTCTTTATCCAGAAAATGGGCATAAAAGGTATTGCCCAGATCGTAATGGGCGGCAATATTTTCGCGCGCCTGCACGCGGGAGTTACGCCGCGTCCAGTGGCGTATCCGCTCCAGCGGCCTGCCGAGCAGACGGAACCCGTTTTCCAGACGGCCAAGCACCTCGCCGTTGATCGCGAGCAGCTCCAGAAGCGGCGTAAGGTGTGCGGTTTCCCATTCGCCGTCCATCCAGGCTTCTGCCGCAGCAAGGCTCCCGCCCGTTAAGACGCGCCAGTAGACGCCGGGCGTGAGGATCTGCACGTCGGCATGCAGCGCGGAGGATGTCTCACCAAAATGGAAGGTCTGCGCCCCTTCACGCAGCGTGAGCGAGCCGCCGCGGATACCGCTTAACAGACGAAACAGCAGCCATCGCGCGATGCGGACGTTGCGCGGAATATCGGGTTCTAACGCAAAGACGGGATCGGTCATGAGCGTTCACTCCTGCTGACGGGATGGTTATACAGCGGCACGCGCTTGAGCCACAGGCGCAGCGCCTGCCAGTAAATGGCAAAAACGGTTTTCAGAGTCATGAGCGGAATGCGCAGCAACAGCGAGCGCAGCGCGGGGCGCGTCAAAGGCTCCCGGCGCAGCGCCAGCGTGGCGTCAAAAACCTTCGCTTCCTGATGATTTTCAATGTGCATATGCAGCGTGTTATCCGGGTCGTTAAAGCGCCAGTGGTAGATCATGTCCATCGGGTTGAAGGGGGAAACGTGAAACGCTTTTTCCGTCGGCTGCGCATCCTGTCCGTTGACCGCATAGTAATGACGTTCATTCCACGGCGTGTTGCGGACCTCCGCCAGCACCCAGCGCAGCGTCTCCTTCCCGTCGTAGCAGTAGTAAAAGTTGACCGGATTGAAATGAAAGCCGAAATAGCGGAGCTGCGTCAGGAGCATCACCCGCCCGTCCGGACGTTCCCCGGTCAGGCTCTCCAGCCTGCTGAGCACGTTCTCTTTAAGCGGCGCGCCGAGAGGATAGTCCGCGTCGTGGAACGAGGCGGCGGCAAAGCGATTGCGCCGCACGCCGACGGACGGCAGCAGCGATAGTTCATCGAGATCCAGCCAGGCCATAAAGACGCTGTAGCTGAATTCATGGGTTTTCGGCTGAAGGCGGCGATGGCGTAACACGCCGTGGTAGAGGCAGCTGTTCATCTCACTTCCCCTCTCCGACCGCTATCGCGTTGACCACGTCCAGCGCGCTGCGCACGCCATCTTCATGAAAGCCGTTGTACCAGTAGGCCCCGCAGTACCAGCTCCGGTTATGACCGTTGATCTCGCCGCGCCGCGCCTGCGCCCGCCAGCTTTGCGGGTTAAACAGCGGATGTTCATAGACAAAACGTTGCAGAACGAAGCGCTCATCTACCGGCGCGTCCGGGTTGAGGGTGACGCAGAACAGCGGACTGCCCGCAGGCAGCCCCTGCAGGATGTTCATGTTGTAGGTGACGCAGGCGCTGGCCTGCTCCTCCGCGCTCAGGCGGTAGTTCCAGCTGGCCCACGCGCGCTGCCGCACCGGCAGCCAGCGCGGATCGCTGTGTAAAACGACCTCGTTGCGCTGCCAGCCGATATCGCCCAGCACCTCGCGCTCTGCGGGCGTCGGGTCATCAAGCATCGCCAGGGCGCTGGCGGAGTGGCAGGCAAAAATTACCCTATCGAAGGTATGACTGCCGTTTTCAAGCTGGAGCGTAACCCCGTGCTCGTGGCGGCTCACCCGCTGCACCGGAGAATTGAGGTGCAGATTCAGACGGTCGCCCAGCTTGTCGAGCATGGCGCGGATATACTCCCGCGAGCCGCCCGGCACCACGTACCACTGCGGGCGCTGGGTGATATCCAGCAGACCGTGGTTCTGGAAGAAATGTAAGAAAAGCGGCAGCGGGAAACGCTTCATCTCCTGCAGCGACGAGGACCAGATGGCGGCCCCCATCGGCAGAATGTAGTGGCGCGCAAAAAAAGGCGTGAAGCCGTGCTGTTCCAGAAACGTTTGCAGCGTGGCGTTCGGGTCCACCTCCCCGTCCAGCGCCTGTTTCGCCAGACGATTGAAGCGGACGATCTCCCCGAGCAGCCGCCAGAATGCCGGATTCACCAGGTTTCGGCGCTGGGCAAACAGCGACGTCAGGGTGTGTCCGTTGTACTCCAGCCCCGTCGCCGGGTTGTGCACCGAAAAGCTCATCTGCGTTTTTTGCCCGCTGATGCCCAGCTCGCTGAGCAGGCCCATAAAGCGCGGATAGGTGCGATCGTTGTAAACGATAAACCCGGTATCAATCGCGTATGTGCCCTGTGGCGTTGGGACGTCAACCGTTGCGGTATGGCCGCCGGGCGTTTCGCCCGCTTCAAACAGGGTTACCTGATGGTGCCCGGCCAGGCGCCAGGCGCAGGTCAGCCCGGCGATGCCGCTGCCGATAATCGCAATGTTCATGAACGCACCATCCTGCGCAGCAGCGCGCGCTGAAGAAACGCAGGCAGCCCGGAGAGCAACCGCAAAATAAAGCCGAACCCGTCAGGAAACGCGATATGCATTTTCCCTGCCGCCAGCCCGGTACGGATCGCCTTGACCGCCTCGTCGACGCTCACCCTGCCCGGCATAGCAAAGTCGTTTTTGCGCGTCAGCGGCGTATCAACAAAGCCCGGCGAGACCACCGTGACGGCAATTCCCTTTGGCTCCCAGTCCAGGCGCAAACTCTCGGCAAACCAGCTCAGGGCTGCTTTGGACGCGCCGTAGGCCTCTGCCCGTGGGAAAGGCAGCCAGTGGGCCATCGAACTCACCAGCACCACGCGGTTGCCAGCCGTCAGCTGCGGCTGCAGCGCGTCAAGACAGTTCACCGGGCCGAGGAAATTTGTCGCCATCACCCGCTCCACCAGCGCCGCATCCACCACGCCTCCATCGAGATATTCGCAGGTACCGGCGCAGAGAATAATCAGATCGGCGTAGCTGCCGGTCAGCGCCTGGCGACAGGCGTCCCTGTCTGTCATATCGAACAGGTGAACGGTGAGATTGGGGCAGGTCTGATGCAGCGCTTCGAGGCGCGCCGGATCGCGTCCGCAGGCAATCACGTGGTAGCCGTCTGCGGCATAGGATTTCGCCAGCCCGGCGCCAATGCCCGAGCTTGCGCCGGTGATCAGCACCGTTTTCATGATTTGACCCTCCGCTTCACGCCGCGTACCGCCCAGCCCAAAAGAGGAAGGTGCTCGTAGATCATCTCTCCCGCATCGTAGTAGTCGCGCTGGTGCGTGATGAGATCGTTTTCCGTGTCCACCACCGAACATCCCGGCAGTTCGAGCGGCTCTCCCCCGGCAATGCGCGGATGCGACCAGTGCATTACCCAGGTCACAGCAAACCGGTTCCCGCTGCACAGCGGCGTATCGATGGTAAAACGGCAATGCTCGACGTTGGCCAGCAGATGGGTGAAATAGCGCTGAAGCGCGAAAATCCCGTCATGCTCGCCAAACGGATCGATAAGCGTGGCATTCGAATGGTAAAGCCCCACCAGCGCGGACGGCGGCTGGCTATCCAGTGCGGCGTAGTACTCAACAAACCGACTCACGACAGAGGGCAAAGTGCTCATGGGTCACATCCTGGCTGTAAACAACGTGGCGTAATCGCATAATTAAAACTTACACAATTAACGTTATTTGTCCAAGTTTGTGATAATTTATTTTTTATTTTAGATATATATTAATGACTTAGAGATAGACAAAAGAGTGAATTTTGTAGTCCGGGTAAGGCGTAGCCGCCACCCGGCTTTAACTTTCAGGATATCCTTAAGGCAAACTCACCGGTCTTCTTCCAGGCTTATCCTTTTTATTCATAAGGATGCCCGCATGAAACGTTTCTTTCTCTCCCTTTTCTCCAGCCCGGAATCCTTACTGCAGGTGATGAGCCAGCAGGAAATCATCGAAGCCGTCGAAGATGGCGATCGCATCATTATCGACCAGGACGGGAACGCCTCGGTGAACTACAAAAGCAACGAGGTGCGGCAGGATTTTCTGCGTCACGTCAACATGCTGAAGAGGGCCTGATATGGGAACGGCGATATTTATGGTGCTGATGGTATGCGGGTACTGGTACACCAGCCGCGACCTGTCGACCCGCTTTAAAATCAAGCGCTCCTTTGGCTGGGACGTCTATTTTCTTGTGGCGCTGTACGGCTGTATTTTCGTTCTGCAGGGCGTGATTGCCACCGGTCTGCTCTGGCTGCTCCTGCTCGCCCTTTCTGCGGCCAACAACGCTTTTCACTTTGCCTCGCCGAAATATACCGACTGGCAAATCGACTTTATGAACTGGAGCTTTTTAGGCATTCAGGCGCCGGTGGTCGTGATGCTGGCGTTTGCCATCCTGTTTTGCCTCTACCGCTCTAACTGGGCAGGCAGCGCCAGGCTGGACGGCGAAAGCCGGAAAAAGCTCTACAAACGTCTGGCGCAGTCGAGCGGTATTGAACAGCTGCTGTATCAGTGTATGGAGCAAGGGGAACTGGCGCAGGTCACGCTGCGGTCGAGGCGGATTTACGTCGGCATGATCCACACCGCGACACTGGAATATGAAAAAACGGCCAATATCGTGCTGATCCCGATGTTAAGCGGGTACAGAGATGCGAAGACGATGAACTTTCGCATCGAGAATAACTACAGCAGGTGGTATGCGGAGCATGACATCACGCTCGACTCTGAACCCCGCAGCGCCATGTCATTCCGGAAGGTGATTTTACTCAATCAGATTGAGAGCCTCTCGCTGTTCGATCCCGCCAGCGCCAGCGCGCTATCGCTGGCACAGCGCGACGAGAGCGCTCGCCCTAAAGAGACATCCCCATAATTCTGAGTATGCTCTGCTGTGAAGCGGTTTCAAAAAGAACGTTCTTAACGCAGAGCATGCCCTGCTTCTGGTAGAACCGGTACGCTCCCGCATTCTGCTCAAGCACTTCCAGCCAGAGATAGCCTTTCCCCCTGCTCCGGGCCATGTCGGTGATGCTGTTGAACATCACCTGGCCATAGTTTTTGCCGGTCTCAGCGGGATCGAGGTAGAGCTTGTTGAGGAGAACGCCCTTCTTGTGCGTTTCCGGGAGCAGAGCTTCCCAGGTCACTTTCATGAATCCCACTGGCCGATCGGTCTCGGCAACATACCAGGAAACAGCGTTCTCTTTCAGGCTCTGTTCAAGTACGGAAAGCGCGTACTCGCCGTCCAGAAAATCCTTCATCTCTGCGTCTGACACCCACAGATGCTGAAAATGGGCGGGATAGATTCGGTATCCCAGCTCGCTTAAAAGCGCGGCATCGGCCCCGGTGGCCTGGCGAATTCGAAGCGTCATGGAAAGTCTCCCTGGTAATCACCCGCGTTGGGCATTTTGATAGAGGTCCCAGCGGTTGCCGTAAATATCTTCAAACACCACCACCGTACCGTACTCTTCCTCACGTGGTTCTTCGCAGAAATGAACGCCTTTGTCTTTCATGGCACGGTAATCGCGCCAAAAATCGTCCGTCTGAAGGAAGAGGAAAACTCTGCCGCCGCATTGATTACCGATAAAGCTTTCCTGCCTCTCGTTAGAAGCGCGAGCCAACAAAATATTGCAGTCGCTTTCCGGGTTGGGTGAGACGACCACCCAGCGTTTACCCGGTTGAGGCGTATCTTCTACGAGGGTAAAACCCAGCTTATCCGTGTAGTATTCAATGGCACGATCGTAGTCATCAACCACAATAGCCACGCAGCCAAGGCATCGCTTCTGTGTTCTCATTTTTCGTTTCCTTTAGCCTAAATGGTTATGCTCAGCGCATTCCCACAGAATACGCGCGCATGAAAATATTTCACAGACTGATAAGTATGCTAAGTCCGCCCCAGGTTCAGACACACCAAAACGGGTGGGTGAAAAACCTCATCCGATCGCGCTACTCTGCCTCTGATGAAGGGATGATGGGTGATAAAAAACATATGGAAATTATTTTGATGCGGCATGGAGAACCTCAGCACAGAGGTGAGCCAAAAGTGTCGTGCAGGGAAATGGCGGAGTGGATCGAGAGCTATAACCGCTCTTCAACGGGCAGCGATAGACCTTCTGAAATGGCTCAAATCCTCGCGTACCGCGCGCTCACGTTTCTCAGCAGCCCTCTCCCGCGAGCCCTCTCATCGTTGAGAACGCTGGGGTGTGAACCGGGCTTAATTGATGAGGTTTTTCGGGAAGCGGAACTGCCGGTATTTCGTATCCCAGGGTTACGGTTATCGCCTTTTTACTGGGCGGCGCTGTTTCGCGTTCTTTGGCTCTGCGGCCTGTCTGGCGAAGCAGAGTGCGTAAGCGTCGTAAAAAAACGTGCCGCTAAGGCGGCTGAGATCCTCGTGACGGCGGCTAAGGGCTCCGATGGCCCCGTCTTGCTCATGGGGCATGGGCTCATCAACCGGTTTATTGCAAAGGAACTGATCGCATCAGGCTGGAAAGAACAGACTCGTACGGGTAAGGGGTACTGGGGAGCGGGTGTTTACAGCGTTGTGTAGCGGCACATGCGGAGCCGAGGGTTTTTAATCCTCGGCGCTCGGGTCATCGGGTCTGGCTAAGAATAATGCGATCGAACAGACGGTCACCCAACCAGACGCGCATGCCGATGAGCATCCTGGCATACTTGCCGGCTGCATAGCGCGTACGCGGATGCGGGCTTTTAACGGCGCGGGCAACCACGTCCGCAATCACCTTCGGGTCGCTGCCTCTGCCATTTCCATAAACATTTTTGACCGAGTTAGCCACGTTCGCTACCAGATGACCGTAAGGGCCACTTGCTGAACGTTTTAAAAAATTGCCGCTGACCACATCACCAAAGCCAGTCTCGATTAAACCCGGTTCAACAATCACAACCTTAATGCCAAATTCAGCCACTTCAAGACGCAGACAGTCAGACCATCCTTCGAGGGCATGTTTCGTTGCGTGGTACCAGGCTCCCAGAGGGGTGTAAATCTTCCCTCCTATCGAAGTGATGTTGATAATGTAGCCACTGCGTCTGGCGCGCATGGCCGGGAGCAGCAGCTGCGTAAGGCGGGCTGCGCCAAACACGTTAACCTCAAACTGATAGCGAGCTTCATCAATACCGATCTCTTCTATCGGTCCATAAAGCCCAAAACCCGCATTGTTGACCAGTACGTCAACCCCACCCGTCTGCGACACGATGGTATCCACTGCAGCCAAAATGTCTTCATCACGTGAGATATCCATCCGCAGAGGGCGCGCGCCAAGCTGGGCGAGATCGTTCATTTTCTCAACGCTACGGGCAGCGGCATAAACCTGATAGCCATCCTGAATAAGACGACGGGCGATGACTTTGCCCATACCTGACGATGCACCGGTGACCAGCGCGGTTTTCTTGTCCTGAGTAAACATAAATACCTCGGTGAGTAGACTGTCGTTAGTTTGCCCTCCTTCGGCCCAACGTTAACTAGCGCATCGCGCCACATGACTCGCAAATTGCGCCATCAGAGCGATAAATACGCCCGTGTTTACTCAAGACGCATGGCCATCCTGGCCGCTTCAGGGGTCTGGCCCGTCCAGGCCATAAATGCGCGATAGAATGAGTTAGGATCTTCGAACCCCAGCAAAAATGCGATCTCATACCCGGACAGGCCCGTATTGAGAAGATAATGACGGGCCAGGTGTTCACGACAGGCGTTGACGAGGTTACGAAAATTATCCCCTTCCTGCTCAAGCCTGCGCTGGAGCGTGCGTTTGCTCATTCCCAGGCGCTCCGCCGCTTTTTCAATTGTCGCTTCGTTACCGGGAATAAGTTCCAGGAGTACCGAACGCACGCGCTCGGCGGTCGAGGCCGTGTCATTTAACTGACCGAGACGACGCTGCAGTTCCGGTTCAAATACCTGCCACATCCCCTCATTTACCGTTAAAAAGGGCCGAAGCGCATCGGCTGCGGAAAAGCTGATGGCGGGCTGTTCTCCGTATTGCACGTCAGTACCAAAGAAACGAGAAAAGTGGCTGTTCTGAACCGCTGAGGGTAGCGCAGAAACGCAGATCCGTAAGGGGTTAACCCGTTCGCGGCTTCCCAGCCGCAGAAGCTTGAGCAGGAAACCCAACTCTGCCACCTGCAGAAACACCGGGAGATCCGTCGCAAAAAGCCAGCGCGGTGAAACGGTAAGGTTGCCGTTTTGGTCGACCGTTGTCTCCAGAACCATGGGGGCAATAAGCTGTTTATATCTGGCCAGACGCTGGACAGCCTGCATCATATTGCTACTACAGAGTGCGGCAAAAAGTGGCGGATCAAATATATCCGCAGAGATCGATTCAATAAGTGGTACGGGAAAGGCGGGATCGTTCGTTTCGGCCTCCAGCGCGTTCCAGAAGCGGATGTATTCATCCGTATCGAGTCCGCACGTTTTTTGCAAAAAGAGATCGTCAGGTAATCCTGCCCTGCGGAGAATGCGTTCTGGCTCAAGCCCCGCGTCTTTCAGCAGCGTTTTCCAGCTTATATCGAGGGCGAAAGTACGGTTATAGGCCATTTGCTCATTCCCGGTGTAAAGGTTATTCAACGCTAAGTGTTGTTGCGTTGTGGACGTTTGTCAGTCGTCACAGGTGTAAACATTATTTGCCCACTGATAACGCTGCGGCTAATGCCCGCTTCAACGAAGTGACGACATCATCCGTATCCATGCCCATCTGTGCATGAATAATTGCGCCGTCAATGAGCAGCATGATTTCATTGACGACGCGCTCATCAGCACTCTTCGTCAGCAAGGCAATAATTTTCTTTGTTTCTGACTTATGACTGCGGCATATCTCTTTAATTTCGCTTTCAATATCTTCCGATTTCGCCTCTGCGCTGGCGTTAATAAACGCGCAGCCGTGGAACTCAGGCGAAATAAACCATTCGTAAAGCGTTGCAGATATCGCATCAGCAGGTATTTCGCCTTCATCGAGATGTCGACGCAGCGTGGATTCAAACCAGTTAATCCATATTTCATGCCGATAGTGCAAATAGGCGAGAATAAGCAAGCTCTTACTCGGAAAATGGCGATAGAAAGTCACCTTGGTCACTTTAGACGCTTTAATCAGCGTATCCACCCCCGTCGCCCTGAAGCCCGTGGAATAAAACAGATCGTGCGCCGTGAGTAATATTTTTTCTCTGACGCTGATTTTTGTATCGTTGCCTGCGGGTTCTGTTTTCACTTTTGGGTAGCCTCAAAAAGAATGTTGACAGCGTTATTTTACAGGCATAGATTAGCGCAAGTAGACAGACCTGTCTACATAATATAACGCTGAGGTAATCGCAATGAACACACGTCCTCCTTTACCGCCCTTCACTCGTGAAAGCGCCATCGAAAAAGTCAGACTGGCAGAAGATGGCTGGAACAGCCGCGACCCGGCGAAAGTCGCGCTTGCCTATACGCTGGATACCCAATGGCGTAACCGCGCAGAGTTCGCCACCAACCGTGAAGAAGCCCAGGCGTTTCTTGAGCGGAAATGGAAAAAAGAGCTGGACTATCGTCTGATCAAAGAGCTCTGGGCATTTACGGAGAACCGGATCGCGGTGCGCTATGCCTATGAATGGCATGATGATTCCGGCAACTGGTTCCGCTCTTACGGCAATGAAAACTGGGAGTTTGAGCCGGACGGACTGATGAAGCGCCGCTTTGCCTGCGTAAACGATATGCCGATAAAAGCCTCTGAGCGGCTGTTCCACTGGCCGCTGGGCAGACGCCCGGACGATCACCCTTCGCTGAGCGATCTTGGCTTATAGGATTTTCGCATCACTCCGGGCCGCCCCGGAGTGACGACTTTACAGCGCGCCCAGCTGTTTCATCAGCGTCAGGTTGTCCTCAATATGCCAGTTAGCCACGATCTTACCGTCACCAATCTCATAAATATCCGTGGCGATAAAATCTATTTTCTGCCCCTTTCCTTTCAGCTTGCCAAATGTTCCGGTGAACGTGCCGTGAAAATGTAAATGCGAAACCACGCGATCGCCTGAAATAATCATTTGCTCAACGTCACAGCGTAAATCAGGCACGGCTGCGCGAAACGCACGGGAAGCTAAAATAGCGCCTTCCGGCCCCTGCTTACGCCCTTCCGGAGGCGTTTTATCAATAAAGCCTGCCGCCAGGGCATCACGCGCCAGGGTTTCATTACCCGTGTTCCAGAATGAAGCATATTCTCTGGCGACGGCTTCATTCGCCTTTAATTTCGCCTGCGGCAGGCTGTTGTCCACAATTAGCTGTTTCGGCTGCAGCCATTCCCCCTGCGCGGAAATAGCATTGCCCGACAGACCTGCAAAAATAACCATCGCTACCGCCGAATGAAAATACGTCGTATATTTCATGATATCTCTCAATAGAATATTACATTACCCGCAGTCGATTTCCTGCGGTTCAAATCAGAGAGGGTCAGTTAATTAACGCCCCGCCTTCAATATCAATGACTGACCCCGTGACAAAAGGATTATCAATGGCGAAAAGATACCCTTGCGCGATGTCCTCCGCTCTTCCCCAGGCTTTGGCTGGCAGGGTTTCCGCCGCGCCAGCGAGCATTTTTTCCCGCGCGGCGGCGTCCATGCCCGCATACGCTTCCGTGTCGGTCAGCCCCGGACTTACGACGTTGACGCGCAGCGGTGAAAGCTCTTTCGCCAGCACTTTTGTCGCGGCCTCGATGGCGGCATTCATCGTCGTTTTAACAATGGCGCCCGCCACGGTGCGACGCGCCACGAACCCGCTGGTGAACGTCAGCGTACCGCCGGGCGCGATGTTCCCGCCGAGATAGCGGGCAACATTAATGCTTCCCCAGAATTTTGTATCAAAGGCCAGCCTTGCCGCGCGGAGATCCAGCCCGGAAAGAAGCCCTCCCGGAGCCTGTGAACCCGCCGTAACGACGATATTATTGACCTCACCCAGCGTTTCACCAAGTGCGACAAGCTCTGCCTCACGGCTGATATCCAGCACGAGGGTATGAACAGACCCGGCGTGGGCGCTCAGCCGTTGCCGCGCAGCGTCCAGCTTCGCGCCGTCGCGGCCCGCAAGAATAATTTCCTCGCCGCGCCCGGCAAGCAGGCTGCCCACAGCGAAACCGATGCCGGAAGCGCCGCCGATAATTAAGGTTTTACGGGTCATAACGTTTTCTCCTGTAGGGTGTAAATGGGGTAATCGGTATATCCCGCCGCGGTGCCGCCAAACAGCGTGGCGGGGTCGCGCACCTGGGCCAGAGGCAGCTGGTGCGCCAGCCGGTGGGGTAAATCCGGGTTGGCAATAAACGGCCGTCCGAAGGCAATAAAATCTGCATAGCCGGCAGCAAGGATCTTTTCCGCTTTTTCAAGGCCATAGTTCCCCGCGACGATAAGGGTTCCGCAAAACGTCTCGCGAAGCGATTGACGGAACTGTTCAGGTACCTGCGGCGCATCGTCCCAGTCGGCTTCCGCCAGGTGGATGAACGCAATCCCTTTTTGTTCACACCAGGCCGCGAGAGCGAGTATGGCTTCCGTCACCTGCGGATCGTTCATCCCGCGCTGGGTAATAAACGGGGAAAGGCGAATGCCCGTACGCTCGCGGCCAATGGCCTCGGCAATGGCGCTTAACACCTCCTGAGCAAAGCGGATCCGGTTCGCCAGCGTGCCGCCGTACTCGTCCGTGCGTTTGTTGGAGGTTTGACGCAGAAACTGGTCGATCAGATAGCCGTTTCCGCCGTGAACCTCCACGCCGTCAAACCCGGCCTGAACGGCATTCAGTGCCGCCTGACGATAGTCCGCGATGATGCTGTGGATGTCCTTGCGCGAGAGGGTTCTCGGCTGCGGGCAGTCAACCATTTGGCCTTCGCCCTTTTCGTTCACCACCCACACCTGCGCGTCCGGCGCCAGTGCTGACGGGGCGACGGGCTGCCCATCCTGATGAAAGCTGGCGTGCGACATTCGCCCGACGTGCCAGAGCTGCGAAAAAATCACCCCGCCCGCCTGATGCACGGCGCCAGTGATGAGCTGCCATCCTGAAACCTGCTCAGGCGAATGGATGCCGGGCGTCCATGAGTATCCCTGTCCCTGAGGCGAAATCTGGGTGGCTTCCGTGATAATTAATCCGGCGCTTGCCCGCTGCCGGTAATACTCCGCCATCAGCGCCGAGGGAATATTTCCCGGCTGCAGGGAGCGCGCGCGGGTCATCGGCGCCATGACGATACGGTTTTTCAGATCCTGCTGACCCAGCCTGTAGCGTTCAAAAAGTGAGATACGTTGCATGTTTTCATCCCTTATGGTTTGGATGAAATCACTTTACAGGCGGCATCTGATTTTGATAATTACGCTAAAAGTAGATGCACTTTTCGGAAAATATGAATAATGGGTAAACTCGAAGACATGTCGTTACTGGTGGAAGTTGCCGAGGCCGGAGGTCTTTCTGCCGCCGGGCGACGCCTGTCGCTTTCTCCCGCCACCATGACGGCCAGGCTGAAGGCGATTGAGGAGCGTTACCAGACGCGCCTGTTTCACCGCTCAACGCGATCCATCACGCTGACCCGCGCCGGGGAAGAGTTTTACCATGCCGCGCTGCGCGTGCTGGAAGAAGTGCATCACGCCGAGTCGTTACTGGCGCAAAAGGAAGGCGTGCTCAGCGGCAACATTCGCCTTTCTGCGCCCTCGGACTTTGGCAGACAGTATCTTAGCCCCGCCGTCGTGGAATTCTCACGACGCCATCCCGACGTTAAATTTTTCATCTCGTTAAGAGAACACGTTGAGGACCTGGTCGCTAACCGGCTGGATATGAGCGTGCGTTTTGGCAACCTGCCGGACAGCAGACTTGTCGTCAGAAACATCCGCCCGAACCATCGGGTGCTGGTCGCCTCCGGGGAGTATCTTAACGAACGCGGCATCCCCGCCACGTTTGCCGATTTAGCTCAGCACCGGTGCCTGGCGCTTGAGTCTCAGGGCGTGGTGATGAACGAATGGCGCTTTGAAAAAGATGGCGAGGAAAGCGTCGTTCGCGTTGAGCCTGCCATGGTGTGCGATGACGGGGCTTTGCTTCGTCAGTGGGCACTCAGCGGAGCTGGCATCGCGGGGAAATCGTGGTGGGACGTCAAAGACGATGTTGAAACCGGAAGGCTCACGGTACTGTTTGCCGACAGCTTCACCGGCTTTAGCCGATACGATCGCAAAGATGTCGGCCTGCAGCTTGTTTACCCCCAGCGCAAACTGCAGCCGCTTCAGGTCACGGCGTTTAGCCAGTTTTTTCTCGACTGGCTAAAAAAGCAGTAAAATTAAATCGCGTCAGGCAGCTGCGGTTAATTTGTCGCCAAAATAAGAGATAGCGCGCATTTCGGTGACATCCTCAGGACTACTCTGTGAGCGGTTTTCAGGAGGTACAAAATATGAAAAAGCTTCTGATCTGTTGTTTGTTTGGTAATACCGCAAACTCTCTCGCCAAAAAAATGCAGTCTCTAGCAGAACGCGAAGGCTATCCGCTGATGATTAGCGCTGTTGGGCTGGATAACTTCGCCAGCGTCGCTCCCGCTTTCGATGGTTTCCTCATCGCGCCGCACATTCAGTACAAACTCGATGAGATAAAAGAAACGGTGGGCAATACGCGTTCAATCGCCATTATTGAGAGCCTGCCCTATGCCTCTCTCGACGCGAGGAATGTATTGAATTTCGTGAAGGAACAGATGCCTGAACTGGCTGCCTGACAGATAAGGCCGCATCGGTTTTGCGGCCTCCTCTCACCCGGCGCTCAAAACGTGTCGACGCAAGGCTGGCCGACCTTATTAATAGCGTTTTTCAACCTGGCTCTGAGTTCAATTAACGCCGCTTCTTTCTCTTCAAGCTGCTGCAGCTTGCGGCGCAGTGAAGCCTGTTTTTGCTCAGCGGTAAAGTTGTCGTCAACCCAGACAGCTAAAACCTCTGCAATTTCGGCTAAGGTAAAACCCAGCATTTTGGCATGCTTGATCATATTTAAGCGCTGTAAATCGACGGCGGAATAAACTTTGTAATTATTGCTGCGATTGGGCCGCGGGATATTCTCTAATAGCCCCTGTCGCTCATAGTAACGCACCGTCTCTTTCGACAATCCCGTTTTCGCACACAGTTCACTAATTCGCATCGCGTCGACCTCACCTTGTAAAAATCACGCTTGACCGTGTACCTAAGTGCACGGTTTATCCTGTGCGGCATACATTAGGGAAACGGGATTAAAGATATGAATTCTTTTGATTATACAGGAAAAACAGCGCTGATTACCGGAGCATCTTCGGGCATAGGCCGTGATTTTGCCCGGCAGCTCGCCGCCCGCGGCGTGGCCTTGATCCTCGTCGCCCGCAGCGAGCCAAAGCTGCAGGCGCTTGCCGCAGAGTTGGTCAGAAAGCACGGCGTCTCCATCACGATTATCGTGCAGGATTTAGTGAAGCCAGAAGCCATTCCCCACATTGTGGAACGGCTTGAAACCTTAAGACGCGTCCCAGACATTCTGATTAATTGCGCCGGGTTCGCCACCTACGGGCCATTCGAGAAGCTGTCAATCGACAGGCAGCGTGATGAGATTAACGTAAACTGCATGGCCCCCGTGGAGCTGACTCACGCCCTGCTGCCGGGAATGCTGCAGCAAGGTTCCGGGGTGATTATTAACGTTGCGTCAACGGCCGCGATGCAACCGGATCCCTATATGGCGATTTATGGCGCAACCAAAGCCTTCCTGCTCTCGTTTTCGAACGCGCTGTGGGGAGAATATCGCTCCAGGGGCATCCGCGTCCTGGCGCTTTGCCCCGGCGCAACGGATACGGCCTTTTTTGATGTGGTGAATGCTGAGGAAGCCTCGGTAGGTAAACGAATGCCCGCTCACAAGGTGGTCACCCTGGCGTTGAAGGCCGTGGAGAGTAACCGTAACTACCTGATTACCGGATGCGGTAACTGGCTTCTGGGGCAGCTACACCGGTTCGTGACGCGCAGGCGTCTGGTGCTTATTGTTGAAAAAATATTGCGCCCGCGCTCGGCATAAGCAAAAACGGCTCTGTTCAGCGCAAGGGAGTTGCGCTGAAACCCACGCTTATCGCAGACAGATAGATGCCATAGTGCACGAAAAACAGTGATACACTTACCGCATCTGGTTGATCGTCCCGTCGGAACGGCTCATGATGAATGACGGTAACCAAATCTCAAAATGGTCACTCGTTGTTAATCGTAGCCCGTCACGCTAAGCTTAAATAATGACTAAAAATATGAATCCCCCATCATCACGTGGTCCCCTTGATCACGCTGTCAGAGAGCAAATCGTCGAAGCGGCTTTTGAGCACTTCGGCCACTACGGCTATGAAAAAACCACCGTCGCCGAACTGGCTAAATCCATCGGTTTTTCAAAGTCCTACATTTATAAGTTTTTCGATTCTAAACAGGCTATCGGCGAGGTGATCTGCGCTAACCGCCTGGAGCTGATCATGGCGGCAGTGCTTTCCGCCATCGAGGATGCGCCGTCAGCAAGCGAAAAATTACGCCGCCTTTTCAAAGCGCTCACCGAGGCGGGAAGTGAGCTGTTTTTCCACGACCGTAAGCTGTACGACATTGCCGCCGTCGCCGCGCAGGAGCAGTGGCCGTCAACCCAAAAATACAGTGAAAGCCTGATGAAGCTGATCGAGAGCATCATTATCGAAGGCAGGCAGGCCGGCGAGTTTGAAAGAAAAACGCCGCTGGATGAGGTCACATTTGCCGTCTACATGGTGATGTGCCCTTACATTAACCCCGTTCAGCTGCAGTACAACCTCGAAATGGCCCCCACGGCGGCAGTGCTACTCTCTTCACTGATTTTAAGAAGTCTGGCCCCTTAATTTGTGACCATTGACAATTTTGGTCACTAGTCAGAGAATGCGGATACCGTCCTGTTACGTCAAAAAGGTTTCCCATGCTCAGGCTCTCTTCAGCCCGCGTTGCCGTTTGTCTCCTGCCGTTTGCCCTGGTGGCGTGCGGCGATATTTCCGCGAGTGACGATCCGCGCACAAAGCCACCGCTCGTCAGATCCGCCTCCGTCGAGCTAGCGAACAATAACGCCCGCGCCTTCACGGGCGTGGTGGTCGCAAGAACGCAAAGCGATTTAGGTTTCAGAGTTCAGGGAAAAATCCTTGAGCGAATGGTCGATACGGGGCAGACCGTCAAACAGGGCCAGCCCCTGCTGCGTCTGGATCCGGTTGACCTGAAATTACAGGCTCAGGCGCAGCAGCGCGCGGTGGATGCAGCTCAGGCGCGCGCGCGCAAAGCCACCAGCGATGAGGCGCGCTATCGTGGACTTGTGGCGTCCGGCGCCGTGTCTGCATCGGAGTATGACCAGATCAAAGCGGCGGCCGATACGGCCAGGGCCGATCTCAGCGCCGCCCGGGCGCAGTCCAGCGTGGCGCAAAACGCCACGGGCTATGCCGTGCTGCTGGCGGATTCGGACGGCGTGGTCATGGAGACGCTCGCCGAGCCGGGTCAGGTCGTCAGCGCCGGACAGGTGGCGATCAGGCTCGCCAGAGCGGGACAGCGTGAAGCGCTCGTCCAGCTTCCGGAAACGCTGCGTCCTGCCGTCGGCAGCGAAGCGCAGGCCACGCTGTATGGCAATGAAAAACATCCGGTCACCGCAACGCTGCGCCTGCTGTCTGACTCGGCCGATGCCGCGACCCGCACGTATGAAGCCCGTTACGTGCTGGATGGCCTGCTGGCGAACGCGCCGCTGGGGGCAACCGTCACGCTGAACATTCAGGACAATAAAGCGGAAGGTCAGGTCATGCAGGTCCCGCTGGCTTCACTCTATGATGCAGGAAAAGGTCCCGGCGTGTGGCGAATTTCCGCCCAGCCGGCAAAGGTTGCATGGACGCCCGTCAGGGTGCTGAGCGTGGGTGAAGATGCGGCGCAGGTCACGGGCGGCGTGAAGCCCGGTGAGAAGATTGTTGCGTTAGGTGCCCATCTTCTGCACGAAGGTGAGGTCGTCAGGCTTGCCAAGCAACGGAATGCCGCCCTGGCGGAGAATACGCCATGAGCGGAAGCCGCTTCAACCTGTCGGCGCTGGCCGTCCGCGAACGTTCCATTACGCTGTTTCTGATCGTTCTGGCTACGATTGCCGGAATTTACGCCTTCTTTGGGCTCGGGCGCGCGGAAGATCCGCCCTTCACGGTAAAGCAAATGACGGTGATAACCGTCTGGCCGGGCGCCACCGCGCGGGAGATCCAGGATCAGGTCGCCGAACCGCTGGAGAAGCGCCTGCAGGAACTCAAATGGTATGACCGTACCGAAACCTATACCCGTCCCGGCATGGCGTTTATCACGTTGTCATTGCAGGACAAGACCCCGCCTGCCGAAGTGCAGGAGGAGTTCTATCAGGCGCGTAAGAAGCTTGGAGATGAATCTCAGCGACTTCCGGCGGGCGTCATCGGCCCGATGATCAATGACGAATTCTCGGATGTCACCTTTGCCCTCTTTGCGCTGAAAGCGAAAGGCGAACCGCAGCGGCAGCTGGTACGCGATGCCGAAGGCCTGCGCCAGCAGCTTCTGCACGTTCCCGGCGTGAAGAAAGTGAACATTATTGGCGAACAGGCCGAGCGGATTTACATCTCCTTCTCCCATGACCGTCTGGCGACGATAGGACTCTCACCGCAGGATATTTTCAGCGCCCTCAACAGCCAGAACGCGTTAGCCGCGGCGGGTTCCATTGAGACCCGAGGCGCGCAGATTTTTATCCGCCTGGACGGCGCGTTCGATGAACTGCAGAAAATCCGCGATACGCCTTTTGTGGCTCAGGGCAAAACGCTCAAGCTGTCCGATGTGGCAACGGTTGAGCGAGGCTACGAAGATCCCCCGACGATGCTGATACGTAATCAGCATGAGCCCGCCCTTCTGCTGGGCATCGTGATGCGTGAAGGCTGGAACGGTCTGGCGCTGGGGAAAGCGCTGGATGCGGAAACAGCGAAAATAAATGATAGCCTGCCGCTGGGCATGTCCCTGACCAAGGTCACCGACCAGTCCGTGAATATTCGCTCGTCGGTCGATGAGTTCATGATCAAATTCTTCGTCGCCCTGCTTGTGGTCATGGTGGTTTGTTTTGTCAGCATGGGCTGGCGCGTGGGTGTTGTCGTTGCGGCGGCGGTACCGCTGACGCTGGCGGTCGTTTTCGTGGTGATGGAAGCCGCGGGAATAAACTTTGACCGCGTGACGCTGGGCTCCCTGATCCTCGCCCTCGGCCTGCTGGTTGATGATGCCATCATCGCCATCGAAATGATGGTGGTGAAGATGGAGGAAGGTTACGACAGAATCAAAGCCTCGGCCTTCGCCTGGAGCCATACCGCCGCGCCCATGCTGGCCGGTACCCTGGTGACGGCCATTGGCTTTATGCCGAATGGCTTTGCCCAGTCTACCGCCGGGGAATACACCAGCAATATGTTCTGGATTGTCGGCCTCGCCCTGATTGCATCGTGGTTTGTCGCGGTGGTGTTCACGCCCTATCTTGGGGTGAAGATCCTGCCGGCGATCCCTAAAGTAGAAGGGGGTCATGCCGCCATCTATAACACGCCTCGCTATAACCGTTTTCGCCAGCTGCTTGCCCGCGTTATCGCCAGAAAATGGCGGGTGGCCGGGTCGGTGGTCGCCATTTTCCTTCTTGCCGTACTCGGCATGGGGCTGGTTAAAAAACAATTCTTCCCGACCTCCGATCGCCCGGAAGTACTGGTTGAGGTGCAGATGCCCTACGGTACCTCGATTGAGCAAACCAGCGCCGCAACCGCAAAAATAGAAGCGTGGCTGGGCCAGCAGCCCGAAGCCAAAATTGTCACGGCCTATATTGGTCAGGGTTCGCCCCGTTTTTATCTGGCGATGGCGCCTGAACTGCCCGATCCGTCTTTTGCGAAAATCGTGATCCTGACGGACAGCGAGACGTCACGCGAGGCGCTTAAGCTCCGGCTGAGAGACGCTGTCGCCAACGGCCTTGCGCCCGAAGCGCGCGTACGGGTAACGCAGCTGGTGTTTGGCCCGTACTCGCCCTTCCCGGTTGCCTGGCGCGTGTCGGGGCCGGATGTCGAACAGGTGCATGACATCGCTGACAGGGTGAAAGCCGTGCTCCAGGCAAGCCCGATGATGAGAACCGTCAACACCGACTGGGGCTCACGCGTTCCTGTCCTGCATTTCACCCTCGATCAAAACCGCCTGCAGGCGACTGGCTTGACCTCCAGTGCCGTTGCCGATCAGCTCCAGTTTCTGCTCTCAGGCGTGCCCGTCACCTCCGTGCGGGAGGATATTCGCTCGGTAGAGGTTATTGGCCGCGCGGCGGGAGACATACGTCTCGATCCGGCAAAAATCGAGGGTTTCACCCTTGTCGGCAATGCGGGACAGCGCGTTCCGCTGTCTCAAATCGGCAAGATTGAGATCGGCATGGAAGATCCGATCCTGCGCCGCCGCGATCGCACCCCGACGATTACCGTGCGGGGCGACATCGCTAACAATCTTCAGCCACCGGATGTGTCGGTCGCCGTCATGAAGCAGCTCCAGCCGATTGTTGATGCGCTGCCGGCCGGATACCGAATAGACATGGCGGGTTCGATTGAGGAATCGGGCAAAGCCACGCAGGCAATGATTCCGCTGTTCCCGATCATGATTGCCCTGACGCTGCTGATCATCATTTTGCAGGTGCGCTCAATCTCGGCGATGGTGATGGTGTTCTTAACCGCGCCGCTGGGGCTGATTGGCGTAGTGCCCGTGCTGTTGATTTTCAATCAGCCGTTTGGCATCAACGCGCTGGTCGGTTTGATCGCCCTTTCCGGTATTCTTATGCGCAATACGCTGATCCTGATCGGTCAAATCGATCATAACCAGAAGGAGGGCCTCGAGCCGTTCCAGGCGGTGGTTGAAGCGACGGTCCAGCGCGCGCGCCCGGTCCTTCTGACCGCCATGGCCGCCGTGCTGGCGTTCATTCCCCTGACGCATTCGGTGTTCTGGGGCACGCTGGCTTACACGCTGATAGGCGGAACGCTGGGCGGGACGATCGTCACCCTCGTCTTCCTGCCCGCGATGTATGCGATCTGGTTCCGGATCCGTCCTGCGGAACAACGCGTGCAGCACCCTGCAGAAAACGTGTAAACTACCATGAGTAGATAACACTTCTGAGGAAAGCATGGTTGTTAAGCGCTTAAGAAAAGAGGACCGCCGCGTGCAGCTGCTGGAGGTTGCGCGAGGAATCGTTCGTCAGCAAGGTACGGAGGCGCTGACCCTTGGCTACCTGGCCGAACGAGCCAACGTGACCAAGCCTATCCCCTACGATCACTTTGGCGATCGTGAAGGGCTGCTGATGGCGCTGTACCAGGACTATAGCGATCGGCAGCTGGCGAAATTCCGCGAGACGCTGGCGGTCGACAGCAAAACGCTGGAGAAGACGATCCGCTTTTTCAGCGCCGCCTATATCGACTGCGCCATTAGCGCCGGGCCTGAAACCGGGCCAATTGCTGCCGCGCTGTCCGGATCCCACGCGTTGCAGACGTTTCGTGAAGCATGCGTGGCCGAATGCGCCGACTGCCTGCGTACCGCGCTTTCCCCGTTCGTCGCGCTGAAAGGCGTTCAGGGAGAAGCGGTACTGACGGCCATCATCGGCGCGGCGGACGCGCTCAGCACCGCCGCGGGCAACGGCGTGCTCGCCCGGAACGTGGCGGAAGATACGCTCAGCGGCGCCATGACCGGCGTGCTGGAGACCTACGTGAATAGCACAAAATGATCGCTGGGGGCGGATTGACACCTAAGTTACCAATAGTAATATAGGCGTCAATTCTCACCCATTCGAGGTCGCTATGTCTGCTACAAATGCCATTAATAACGCACTGATCGTGACGGCTCATCCTGTCGACAATTCGTTATCCCATTCGCTGGCAGCCCGTATTGCCGGGAAATTACGCGAGCAAGGTAAGCAGGTTGAGATTGCCGATCTGCATGCTGAAGGGTTTAATCCGGCGATGACCCGCGCCGATCTCGATTTGTATCACGGCGATCCGAGCGCCCTTCCCGAAGATATTCTGCGCGAGCAGCAGCGCGTCGAGCGAGCGGATATGCTGGTGTTTGTTTTCCCCGTGTACTGGTGGTCGGTCCCCGCGCTGTTGAAAGGCTGGTTCGATCGCGTATTAACCCTGAACTGGGCGTATAAGGTGGCCGATGACGGCCGGATTGTGGGCAACTTACGCGATGTTCCCGTCCGCCTGATTGCCACCGGCGGCAGCGATCTCAGCGGATTCGACAAACACGGCTACTCGACGGCGATTCAGACGCAGATAATCGAAGGCGTGTTTGGCTTCTGCGGGCTGAAGAACGTTAAGCTCGATATCCTTTACCAGGCAGACACGGCGACGCCTGAGCAGGTGGAGGAGTTCCTGAAGGGGCTAGAGGGCCTTAAATAATCCCGGCTATTCAGTCAGCAAAGGCGTGCACGGCAGGTTACGAGCCTTTGCTGACAGCTTCCTGCCGCTTGATCGTACCCCTACTCAAGTTGGTGTCTTGAAGCAATGAGTTAAGCAACGCTATAACTAACGTGATAATTCCGCATATAGCGCAATGAATAAACAAAGGTCATTCCATGTATCAGTCAGTTCAGCCAACAACCACCCTCACCACCACCGGCACTTTCGGCGGCGTGAGCGTATCTGTAGCGAACTACTGACAAACAGAACCTCAATCCCCGCCTAACTGGACGGGGAAATACCTCTCCGTTCACCGCCCTCTGAATGGAGAAAGAAAATGATTTCTGACAATGCTCTCTTAATTATCGACATGCAGCAGGGCCTCTTCCGGGGCCCGGTCTCACCCTGTTCCGCCGATGCCGTTCTGGCAAATATCCGTTTGTTAATAGCCAACGCGCGGCACGCGCAGGTACCCGTCTTTTTTGCCCGCCATGTTGGACCAGACGACTCGCCCTTTTCAGCGCAGGGGCCGTTGACGCAGCTGATACCCGAGCTGGACGTGAAGGAGCAGGATGTTGTTTTCACCAAGCTCCATCCCAGCTGTTTTCGGGATACCGAATTGCTGCGTGAACTTAATCAGAGAGGCATCAAACAGCTGGTCATTGCCGGGATGAAAACAGAATTTTGTGTCGACACCACCTGCCGGGCCGCGCCGGAGCTGGGCTTCAGGACGATATTGATTTCAGATGCGCATACCACAATGGATAACGCACATTTATCCGCCACTGACATCATTGCGCATCACATCAGCACGCTGGCCGGCCCGTTCGTGATGCTGTCGACTGCCAGCGGCTGGCATTTTAATACGGTCAGTTGAGTTGGCGGGATCGTCTCTCTCTATCCCGGCGCGCCTTTCCACGCGTCGGGAAAAGTAGAGAAAATTACAGGGTAAAACCTCCGTCACCCACCTGCGCCTGGGCGTACCATTTCATCAGCTCCGCGGTACCGGGCGCGTTCTCAGCCGGTGACCATGGAGCGGTATCGTGCTCCGGAACAGGCTGATAGCCGCCGTGTTTCACCTCGAAAATGACGCCGCCTTTATCCAGCGACAGCACGGCATGCCAGGTACCGGCATCCATCTCCAGCACTTTGCAGTCTTCACCTAACACCACGCGCTGGGTCACGTTACCGCTGTCATCAAAATTCAACACCAGAAAGCGACCGCTCAGAGCCGTCAGCAGTTCAAACGTGTGCGGGTGGCGATGAGGGCGAACATAGGTCCCAGGCTCCATCGCGATAGCCAGGCGTTGCACCGGGTCGCTCAGCTCGGGATGTAAATTGCGGTGCGCGCGCAAGCGAGGAGAATTGGCAGCCTGCTCGCTTTGTTGCTGCATGTCACTGAACGTAATTTGTTTCATATACACCTTTGTGAATGGAGTCAGCGGACGGCAACCCGATTGCCGCAAGACGTTATACCATTCTGGACGCTCGATGAGCGATGGCGTTTGTGAAACAAAACGCTGCATCGGTTTCGCATGCTCTGTTACAACGCGCTCAAAGCAGCGAGATGGACTCATCCAGCCAGTCGGGGAGATGTTCTCTGTACCAGCTCAGGTAGAGCTTAAAATCACTTTTTTTCCTTTCGTGCAGAAGTAACACGACTTCAGTGACAATCCATGCTTTAGCAAGAGCGATTTCTCTGGCTAATCTGCCTGCGACCGAATGCGTGGCAAAAACACGGTAGCGCTCGGCAAGTTGTAAAATGCTTTGTTTTGAGCCCATCCCCTGAACCAGCGGAGCAAGGTCGATAGCCGGACTGCCGGTACCGAATCTTTCCCAGTCGAAAAGGATCACATCGCCGTTTTCTCTTCTGCCCCAGTTACCCACATTGGTATCACCAGAAATTAAACATTCCTGACTAAACAAAACGCTACTCCCTTGCTGAAAACACCGCATCTGCCGCTCAGCCCGGACGGGTAATTCCAGAAGAGACAGAGATTTTTCTAGCGCTGACTCAGACCAGGTATGGGTGTGATAAATCCATGCGGGGTCGGCAGGATAATCGTGTAGACGTGAAAGTCGTTTCAGAATGTCGTCACCTGCAGCCTCATTCTGGGAGATCTTATGAGGAATATATTCAAGCGTCAGGCTGCGTAGGTGTGGATCGGCGTGAAACAGTCGTGGGGATTCAACAACGCCACTGAGTGGTTCCGCCGCATGTTCATAAAAGCCGTATTCAACCTCACTAACAGGGTATTTTTCTATTACCTGATTGCCATGGTGATCTACAATCAGATGGACTTTTGCCGCGCCCATCTTGGACAAGTTTTCGCCAGTCATACCATCCTCATGCCACTGGTCCGGGGCATAAGTATAGAGGATCATGATGCAATAGTTTGAAAAGAACGCATTGAACAATAAGGAATTTTTGGTAGTGTTGTATGAGCAAGTGGTTATGTAGCGATACACACTGCTAAACAAGAGCAGTGATAACTCTAATGAAGCATTAATATGATTTTAATTTGAGTAAATAAATCTGATTTCTTACTCTCAAGCTTAAGAGATACACAGTTATAAAAAAGGAATATAAATGAACTTACCAGATAAGATCACTGCAACAACTAATATAATCAGTTCGATTGCAAACACGGCCATGGCTCTAGCTGCAGTTTATGCGGCAATCAAGGCGAAAAATTTCTTCAAAGCTAAGTTTCAGGAAGTTATTTTTGAGGAGTGCGCGAAACTTACAGAAACATTTAAAGAAATTGAAAGTCATAAATTTATATTTTCCCTGGCGTTCCCATTCCGACTTGCTGAACCTGTGAATCAATGGTCAGATCACCCTGACTTCATGAAAAAAGTCAAAGGTGCAGTTGAATGGAGCATCATGTTCCAAGATTGCCTTAAAAAGGCATTTAATGACATACAAACTGCAAGCTCTACAATCCAACTCCATAACGGAAAAATCAATAAAAAAGCACAACACCAAATCGACGAACTACTGGAGTTACTTTATCACATTTACTCTTTAATGGATGATTATCATTACTGCACAATAAAACTTTTTAAAATTGACATTGAAAGAAGCTTCGCTAGTGAATATATGTTCCATGATTTAGAAAGCATAGACTTCCATACAAAATATGAAACACTCGACAAACACTTAGCTTATAAAGTAGGCAACATAAAAGACTTGTACGAAAGAATATTGCTTAAAATACTCCAACTCAAAGAAATATACGCATCAGGTAAATTGGCAAAATAAAAAAGATAGAGACGTACAGTCTCTTTGCGCTTTTCCCTGGCATAGTTATCAAACCAGGAATCGATAGCGTTCTTCACAGTTACTGGAGTGAGCAGGTTCTCTTTGGTGAGTTTGTTCTCTATCCGTGGATCGAGTCCTTGAGGAATGTCTGAAGAAATAAACAAAGCTCACAGTGCCACTCATCTGACGCTGACGGACAGTCCCCGTCCATCGGCCACCATCTTTTGACGCGGCAGCGGTTTACCATGTAAGGCTTTTAACACCTTGTCACTTAATTTGTTCTCGCCCGCCATATCACCTCATTCTGCACTACACAGTGCAATACACACTCAACTGCAACGCCGAAAACAGTAAAAAGGGATGCAAATAACATTCCTTTTTCTTCATAATTAACAATAAGTTAATGAATGAGTCCAGTTCCTCATGCGTACCCATGAGGTAGTGTGAAGAATAATGGATCATCATCCCACATTGAGTAAAACTCACATTGACTTCCACTATTTATCGTTTTTCAAACGTAACCGCATTGAAATACCATCCCTTCATCCTTGGTATATTGCTGACCAGAAATTGATAACAAAATTCAAATAATATATATATGGAGCCCCTATGACACTCGATGTTTTATTTCATCTAATGAAAACGATCTCACCTGAAAAAAACACCGCCGGTGAAAATATACATGCGCTCATTACGTTACTTTTGTCAGATAGCGATCGCGCTGAGGCGCTATCGCCTTTCATCCATCGACTGCACCTTCTCTCTTTCGCCCAAAGCAATCCGGGTAACGCCGAAGAGTTGCTCTCAGCGCATTTACCAAAAGAGGATGGGCTCCTTCCGCTGCTGGACTTTGCGGACTGGCCAAAGGTGCGTTACGCCGCCTCAGGCGAAGCTCAGACGCGTGAATCGCAGGAGTATTTCCGTGACATGACCTCGGCTGCCAATCTGTTACGCACTGCGCTGATCGACGCCGAGCGAGCAAAGGGAACGCCTGCGCTTTATATTCTGGATAAATTACTTAGCCTGAACAGCGCATTGCCGGAAAGATATAAAAAGATGGCGAATATTCCCTACGCATAAATACGCTCAATCTGCGGAATATCCCACAATTAATATTCCGCTATTTATTAAACCCGATTTTCATTGTAATCAAGGCAGACGATATTCAAAGAAGGTACTACCGGCGCGTTAAGGTTAAGCCACGCCAGCAACCGTTCAATACTCTGTCTTCTGAGCGAGTTTTTCGGCCAGACGAGGTAATAGCCATCGCCGGTTGCGATAGCTTCCCTGAAGGGCAGCGCGAGCAGGCCGCTTTTCAGCGCGTCGAGCGTGAGGCGGAGATCGGCTATCGCCACGCCGTGACCGTGCATGGCAGCCAGACTTCCCTGCTCCAGGGTGTCGAATACTATCCCTCGACTTACGTCGAGTCCGGGGAATGACCCCGTTCTTTTCAGCCAGCGCTTCCAGTCCCGTCTGTCCTGAGAGGGATGAATTAGCTCGCACTGCGCAAGCTGATGCCGGGCAGATTCAAGCAACGACGGGGTACAAACCGGAATGAGCCATTCACTGAAGAGCAGCCTGCTTTCCGTTGACTCGCCGAAATAGCCATTACCGAGGAGGATCGCACAATCGTAGGGCTCACGGCTGAAGTCAACGGTGTCGAAGTCCATCCAGACGCTGGCAATTTCAATTTTTGGCTTCGCGTGGTTCTCGCGAAAGGATTTAAGCACATTCAGCAGCCACCGCATCGTCAGGGTGCTGGGGGCTTTGAGGCGCAGAAGGTGGTTTTCGCTTCTGAATGCGCGACAGGCCCACTCAATATTCGAGAAACTTTCGCTGAGCTGTCCGGCCAGAATACGTCCGGCATCACTGACCTCCACTCGCGGCCCCTGGCGTTTAAAGAGCTCACAGTCGAACCACATTTCAAGCGTCCTGACATGCCTGCTGACCGCGCCAGGCGTGATATTCAGTGCTTCAGCCGCTTTGCTGAAGGAGTTCAGCCGCGCGGCAACTTCAAAAGCGCGCAGCGCATACAGTGGCGGTAAAGACATACGTTCCCTTTCTGTGAGGTTTAGCTATGCAGTGTTTGTATTATCGGCAGTCAGTGACTTGTCGTTCAGGTCCTCAGACGGGAACGTCATCAGCAGCTCCCTGAGGAGGGACTCAAGCTGCGCGCGCTGCGCGTCAGACAAGTTGCTCAGCAGCGCATTTTGCGTTTGTGTATGCACGATCAGCGCCTGTTCGATACGCTCCTGCCCCTGCGGCGTCAGGCTTACGAGGGTGCTGCGCTTGTCATCCGGATCGGCAATTCGCCTGATAAGCCCTTGCTGTTCGAGATGGCTGAGCCGGTTCGTCATCGCCCCTGAGGTTACCAACAGCGATTTATAGAGCTGCGTGGGTGAAAGGCAGTACGGCTCACCGGCGCGACGCAGCGTGGCGAGCACGTCAAACTCGCCCTCGCGAAAACCAAACTGCGCCATCGCCTCCGCCCATTCTTTTCCCAGATGCTTCATCAGGCGGAGCATTCGGCCAAAAATTTTCATCGACGAGGCGTCCAGCTCCGGCATAGCGCGGCTCCACTGGCCGACAACGAAGTCTACATGGTCTTGCATTTTCACCCCTGATGGCGTGCGAATTTATCCTGTTGTGCGGTACATCTTACGCAAAAACGCATTTTATCTTAACGTTAAGATAAATGCTCGTGGCAATTTGCCCTGGCCATTCACAACCGAAAAGGACTCCATGTTGAAACGCACGTCGCCTTTACTCTTCGCCGTTATCGCTTTTATCGTCGGGCTGAACCTGCGCCCCATTCTGGCTTCTGTCGGACCGCTGTTTTCCGTGCTGCAGCGCGAAGCGGGACTGACCGCTACACAATTCAGCCTGCTGACCACCCTGCCGGTCGCGATGATGGGGCTTGCCGCCCTGTGTGGCCCCTGGCTTTTAGCCCGAGTCGGCGCCGTTCGGGGCATTATGCTCGCGCTCTTTATCCTGCTTGCGGCCTGTTTGCTGCGCGGTTTTAGCGCCTCGCCGGAGAGCCTTATGGGCACCGCGTTACTGGGCGGGGCCAGCATAGGCACGATCCAGGCGTTAATGCCTGCCCTGATAAAAAAGGAATATACGCAAACGGCCAGCACGGTGATGTCGCTCTTCAGCACGGGCATTATGGCCGGAGCGGCAGTCGCCGCCGCCAGCGCAGAGCCGATGTTCTCATGGCTCACGCTGAAGCCCGCGCTGGCAATGGCCGGGCTGTTAGCGCTGCTTGCGCTGATACTGTGGTTAACCCTGGTTAAGCATCCTCAGGAGGAAAAAACAGCCCACGAAACCGTTACGCTCTCGTCCTCTCGCACAGGGCTACTGTTGCTCTTTTTCGGCGTGGGAACGGGCGCCTACACGCTGGTATTGGCCTGGCTGCCCCCGCTTTACATTCAGGCGGGATGGTCCGCACGCAGCAGCGGCTACATGCTGGCCTGGCTGACGTTAACCGAGGTTGTCGCCGGGTTTGCCGTCTCCGCGCTGATCGGTAAATTCCCCGATCGTCGCGTTCCGCTGATCGCCGTATTGCTGTTGCTGCTGGCGGGATTACTGTGTCTGGTCTTTGCGCCTGGTACGACGCCTGTATTATCCACGCTGCTGCTTGGCACCGGGATCGGCGCCCTCTTCCCGCTGTCGCTCATCGTCACGTTCGATCATGCACGAACGCCCGCGCAGGCCGGAAAGTTGCTGTCTAAAGTTCAGGGTGGCGGATACATGATTGCCGCGCTTATGCCATTAATTGCGGGGATTGTTCGCGACAGTTCGGTCTCGCTGACCAGCGCATGGCTGATCATGAGTGCGGGAGTCGTGCTGCTGATCGTTATCGCGCTGAATTTTAAACCCGTCGTGGACGTGCAGGCACGGTGAACGCGATACCAGAATTGAGGGTCGTATTTGCGCCGATCGTAAGATAAATTCAGTGTGAATTTCACCTCATTCAGGAGTGGGTATGTCGCAGACGTTACCGGAAATTGATGTCTTGTTCGTCGCCGGGTTCGGGCCCATTTCGCGGGATACTGAGTCCAGCACCGCGTTTTATGTCCAGACACTCGGCCTTCCGCTGAAGCCGATGGAGGGGAATACCGAATATCTGCTCACTGAGGAGGGCCAGCTGGAAGGCGTGAAGCATTTCGCCGTCTGGCCGCTCGCACAGGCGGCAGCATCCTGTTTTGGAGAGGAACAGTGGCCAGTTGAGCACCCGATACCGCAGGGATGGGTCGAGTACGAGGTTCAGGATCTGGGCGGGGCTACCCGCGTTCTGAGTGAAAAAGGCTATCGGCTGCTGGTGGCTAACCGCACGGAACCGTGGGGGCAAACCGTCACTCGCCTGCTCAGCCCGGAAGGCTTGCTTACCGGGCTGACGATTACGCCGTGGCTGCGGGGGTAATGGGGTTTTGCGGGACTCGGAATTGTATGGGGAGGTATCCGCTTTGAACGAGGAGCAGACTTTGATAAATACCTTTTAACAAGTCTTAAATTAGCACCCTCTCAGTGTTAACAATCCTTTTTCACTTACTCACGCAAGAGGGTGAAAACACAAAATCAGCCTATTTCTTTTGTATTATATATATATGATCTGAAGGGATGGCAAATGAAACAGTGCCTGTTGCTTTTTTCATTTCAATAACAACATTTCTTCCAAGCCCATCAAACAAAATGGTGATATCTCTGTATTTAGAAAAATCACTCCCAAAAGCACTTTTTTCACCAATCAAACCGTATTCAACAGCATATGTAACATATGGTTCTTTTATATGCACTACCGCCACATCCTTACGAATATTAGCCAATCGCATCGCCCCATCTAATAGCTCTCCTGTAACGCCCCCCACTAATAACGGAAGTGTTAAGAAAATTACGACTAAGAATGGTTGTGTGCTATTTAAATTCCTCAATCTTTTGATATCATCGTCCGTAGGTATTTCCTTGTGCTCAAGTGTAGAAATATCACGATGATTTTGTAAATAAGTACTCCAAATCAAAGCACTACCCCATACACACAATGTTAAAGTCCACAATATTTTTATGTCAAGACGGCTAAACCATATAACAAAAAAAAGACCAAACATGGCAAAAAAGAAAAATTCAATGCGAGCTTTCTCGATAGTAAATGGATGGTACTCAATTTTTTTCCCAGAGAGTTTGTTAAATGCCTTCAACAGTACTAAAAACAACCTTTGAAATCCATGCCACACTGGTCTAAAAACAATACCAAGACTTGTTAAAGACATAATAAAAAAAATATACAAACCACCAAAGGAAATTGCCAGCAATATCAACAACAAACCATCACCGACTGAAGCATCTTGAGGGAAATACCCTATACGCCAGCAGTAAAAAATAAAAACTGCGCCACCAAGTGCAATCCCGGATTTGAAAGACAAATTTAAAAAAGAGTTGATTACTTCAATACCATTATTAAAACTAGTTTTGTTACTCATAGCTTCCTCTTCGGAATAAATTGTAATTTTTCATATGTTACTCCATTAATGCGGAACTGAATAAATAGTTATAACAAGTTTTACCCCCAACACCTATACTCCCAAAGCCTCCACAATCGCCCTCTCCATTTTCTCTGGCGTAGTCGTCGGAGCAAAACGCTTGAGTGGTTTACCGTCGCGGCCGATCAGAAACTTAGTAAAGTTCCACTTGATCCGCTCACCCAGCACGCCGGGCAATTCGTTTTTCAGATAACGAAACAGCGGGTGCGCTGCGCTACCGTTAACCTCTACCTTCTCAAACATCGGGAAACTCACGCCGTAGTTGATGTAACAGGTTTTCGAGATTTCATCGGCGCCGCCGGGTTCCTGTTTGCCGAACTGGTTACAGGGGAAGCCCAGCACCACTAATCCTTGATCGGCGTATTTCTTGTATAGCGCTTCCAGACCAGCATATTGCGGCGTGAAGCCACACTGGCTGGCGGTATTCACGACCAAAACCACCTTTCCCGCATAGTCGGCCATTGAGATAAGCTGCCCATCCAGACGTGTGGCAGTAAGTTGATAAAAGCGAGTCATACTGAAATCCTCAAAGCAGGCCGAAAAGTCGCGGTGACCATCAACAGGGCCGCCGCCGTTTAGAAAGTTTACATTCAGGCAGGCTATTTGTGATACATTCCCGGCGCGCCAATGACCACCACACTCGCTACCAGGTATGCAGAACATAACAAAAAATATTCGCTGGCTTCTGCTTACTCTCCCACTCCTCAGCGGTTGTGGCACGCTCTCACAGATGTCCTCCCCGGAAGGTACTCAGGAACTTCTCACCCATGATTCGCTGGATGGCGACGTTGACAGCGTGGTGCGTCACTACATGGCGCAAAAATCCGTTCCCGGGATGACGGTCGCGGTGATCCATAATCACGGCTCGCCGCAGTTTTACACCTGGGGCGTAACCGATGCGGTCAATCGCTATCCGGTCAGGCCCGACACCCTGTTTGCGCTCGGCTCGCTCAGCAAAGGGATCACGGCGGAAGTGGTGGCTTGTCTGGTGAATGAAGGGCAACTGAACTGGAACGATAACCTGGCAACATTGCTACCTCTAGGGACGCCGCTTAGCGCGGATGCACAAAAAATTACCCTGCTTGAACTGGTAACCCACACATCCGGCCTGCCGCGTCAGAATATGGATGTTCCGATGCTTGGAAAATTCATCAGCTATTTAAGCTCGGGCGAAAATTTCTATAGCGAGCTGGATAGCGATAACGTGCTGCGCTACCTCGCTGACTGGCGGGCGCCAAAGAATAAAGTGCCGCAATATTCCAATACCGGCTACGCCCTGATCGGCTATATCCTTAAGCACAAAACCGGCGAAGATATCCAGAGTTTAGCCTCGCGCTATATTTTCCGTCCGCTGCAAATGGCTAACAGCAGCTTTATTCCCCAGCAGCTAAAAGGATACCCGGAGCGTGCGCTCGGCCATGCGGGCGATCAGCCGAAATTTATCCCGCGCGGGCAGCTCACCCCGGACTGGCATTTTTCCAACAACATGGTGGCGGCAGCGAGCTTATACAGCAACGCCGAAGATCTGGCGACCTATGCCCGCTATCACGTATCGACGACCCACAGTCCCCTGCTGGACAGCGTCTTTGCCGAAGTGAGAAATACCGATATTCAACGTCCCGACGGAGTACAGGGTATTGCCTGGACCACCGACTTTATCGGTCTGGAAAAAATCACCTATCAGGTCGGCTATATCGGCGGTTACTCCAGCTTTATCGGCTATGACAAAGAAAAAGGCAATGCGGTGGTGGTACTGCAAAATACCTTTAACTGGAGTAATTACATTGGCATCGCGCTATTAATGGATATGGCGAAAAAGGACAGCCAGAGCCCTGGCAGCCGCTTTGCGATTAATGGGATTCCAAAACGCGTTTATCAGCAATAGTAGTGAACGCCCGCCGTCAGATTCAGGCCTGATGCGCAAGATCTTCGCGAGTCGGCCCCTGAAAGTAGATAGTACTAATATGGCAACTTCGAGGCTGAGTCAGTACAAAACGAATCGTTTCCCAGATTGACCATCCATTCACCAGACGCTCCCCCATCCTTGATTGATTATCGACATGCGCATCTAAACCGGTCAGTTCAAAATCAGGCGGATATAATCCGGTTACCCGAATGTTTTCTTTAGATAAGTGTTCTGACAGTTTCGTTGTAAAGCCGCTGAGCCCGTGTTTGCTGGCAAAAAAAGCGGGATGGGCAATCGAATCTGTAAAGTTCGGAATACCGCACGCAGAGATAACCGCAATGATGTCTGCACTGTCTGAGCGTCTTAAACCCGGAAGCATTGCCTGGGTTAGCAGGATTGAACCTGTCAGGCCTGAACTGACGGTATTGAAGATTTCTGCGCTCGAATGTTCGTCTATTGTCCCTGACAACCACTGAGCAGCATTCAGAATTAAAATATCGATTGGCCTGTCTGAATGTAAGACCTGCGAAGAAAACTGAGAAATGGATTCCGGCAGGGCTAAATCACAGAGATACCCTTTCGCCTCACCACCTTCAGCCGCGATGAGGCTGCAGGTTTTTTGAATATCCACCGCCCGACGGGCGCTAAAATTCACTTCAACGCCCTCTCGGGCAAGCCAGACGCACAGCGCCTGACCAAATCCCCCGCCGCCACCCGTGATAACAGCTCTTTTACCCCTCAGCATAACTCTGCGTCCTCTGTCGTGATGAGTCTGTATCGAGGATTAATAGCATGATGAGGCGGGTAACATCTTCCCGTTAGTGCCGTGGCGCGAACTTCCCGTCCTACACCGCCGACTTCGGCCTTAAATTCTCATCAAACGTCAGCCGTTTCCGGTCAGGCTCAGCCTCGCGCAGCGGCTCCACCTGGTGCATAGTGAGCTTGCAGCGCTCCACCAGCACCTGATACTCCCGCGTGCCCTGCTGCTTCCACGCCAGCTCCTGCTCGCTGAGTTCGCGAATCGCTTTGGCCGGGCTGCCGATAATCAAATGGTTGGCGGGCATCTCCGCCTTCGCCTTCACGAACGCCGCCGCGCCGACGATGCTGTTTTCACCGATGACCGCGCCGTCCATCACCACCGCGTTCATGCCCACCAGCGCATTGCGGCGGATCACGCAGCCGTGGAGAATGGCGCTGTGGCCGATATGCCCGTCCTCTTCCACCACCGTGTCCTGCTCCGGGAAGCCGTGCATCACGCAGTTATCCTGAATGTTGGCGCCGTCTTTCACCACGATACGGCCAAAATCTCCGCGCAGGCTGGCGTTGGGACCGACGTAAACGCCTTTGCCCAGAATCACGTCCCCGATCAGCACCGCCGTCGGGTGAACATAGCTCTCGTCCGGCACGACCGGCGTCAGACCGTCAATTTGATAAACTGGCATCTTCGCTCCTTATGCGCTTGTAAGACCACCAAAGCGTTGATAGTAAAGCGTGCCGGGCACGGGCAGTTCGCCCACGGAGGTTTCGCCCTTCTCGCTGACAAACGCCAGCGCCCCCGGCGCGACACGCTGATAGATATTAATGCAGAGCTGTCGGGCGCTTTGTCCCGCCCAGTGAGCGGGCAGCAACTCTTCCGGCAGCAGCGGGTCTTTCAGCACCACGCGACGATAAAAGTGAATCAGCAGCAGCTGGATCTGGAAACAGCGTTCCGGCGTCAGCTCCTCGGGCGCTACCTCTTTCAGCAGCGGCAGCAGCGGCCGGAACGAGTTGATAAAGGACTCGTACATCGCGTTTTGCTCTGTTAACTGCCAGCACTCTTCTACGCGCGAACGCAGCGCGGCGCGGGAGAGCGCCAGCGGCGAGTGGGCTTCAAAGAAGATCACGTTTTCCGCCACGCCGGCATCGTGAAGCAGAGACTGCACGTCCGCCAGATGCTGCGACGGCGAGGCCATCAGGCTCGGCGCCAGCGTGCCAAACCCCTGCCAGATCAGCTGTTTTTTGACGTCGGCAAGGGTGGTTTTATCCAGACCTTCGGAAAGCAGCAACAGCCATTTGCCGTCCCAGGCGGGCAGTTCCGCACGGTAAATCTTATTCTCCGCGCGACGCGTCAGGCGAAGCCCCTTATCGCTCAGGCGGTAAAAGCTACGACGCCCGATGCGGGAAACGTCCAGCCAGCCCTCTTTGTTGAGACGAAACAGCGCGGTGCGCACGAAGCGTTCGCCAAACCCCATGCCTTCCAGCAGGGCGGCCAGGCTGCCGAGCCAAATCTCACCGCCGCGATGGGAAAGCGCGTCACCGTATAACGAGGAGATAAGCGAGGTCCCGCTGACGGGTACGGAGCTGACCGCGTGCTGGATAAAGGCGTCGAGTTTATTCATGTGATTCATTCTGTTGTTATTTTTGTCCTGGATGAATCATAGCACAGGATTCTGGGATAGCCCCTCACCCTAACCCTCTCCCAAAGGGAGAGGGAACTTTTTACACCCTCTCCCTTTGGGAGAGGGCTGGGGTGAGGGAAACTCAACCGTTGGCCGCGGCTTTACGCAAATCAAACACCCGACAGGCTTTCCCCTCCGAGCGCGGGATGCTGCCGCAGTTAACAATCATTACGTCGGTGGAAATCCCCACCATCGACTTAATGCGGTGGCGCAGCTGGTGGCACACCTGACAGCGCTGCTCGTGCGTCAGCGTGAGGCTACTCTCTTTTAGCTCCACCTTCACGGAAAGTGAATCAAGATGCCCGCGACGGTTCACCTCCAGCTGATAGTGCGGAGAAAGGTGTTCGAACTTAACGATCTCCTCTTCCAGCTGCGACGGGAAGACGTTGACGCCGCGGATGATCAGCATATCGTCACTGCGCCCGCTGATCCGGTCCATGCGGCGCATGCTGCGCGCGGTGGCCGGGAGCAGGCGCGTCAGGTCGCGGGTGCGGTAGCGGATCACCGGCAGCGCCTCTTTGGTCAGCGTGGTGAACAGCAGTTCGCCCTGCTGACCGTCATCCAGCGGCGTGCCGTCGTTCGGGTTGACGATCTCCGGGTAGAAGTGATCTTCCCAGATGGTTGGGCCGTCGACGGTTTCGATACACTCCATCGCCACGCCCGGCCCCATCACCTCGGAGAGGCCATAGATATCCAGCGCGGTAATGCCTAAGCGTTTTTCGATTTCGCGACGCATGGCCTGCGTCCACGGCTCGGCGCCGAAGACGCCCACGCGCAGGGAACAGCCGCTGGCATCGCCGCCCATCTGGCGCTCCAGCTCCTCAATCAGGTTGAGGCAGTAGGACGGCGTCACCATGATCATATCCGGCTGGAAATCACGGATCAGCTGCGCCTGTTTCTCCGTCTGGCCGCCGGACATCGGGATCACCGTCGCGCCTAAACGCTCTGCGCCGTAGTGCGCCCCCAGCCCCCCGGTAAACAGGCCGTAGCCATACGCCACGTGAATTTTGTCCTTCGCGCTGCCGCCCGCCGCGCGCAGGGAGCGGGCCACCAGATTGGCCCAGTTGTCGATGTCGCCCTGCGTATAGCCGACAACGGTCGGTTTGCCGGTGGTGCCGGATGAGGCGTGAATACGCACCACCTGCTCCATCGGCACGGCAAAGGTATCGAAAGGATAGTTATCCCGCAGGTCCTGCTTGGTGGTGCACGGGAATTTGCGGATATCCGCCAGCTCTTTGAAATCGTCAGGGTGAACGCCCGCGGCGTCAAACTTGCGTTTGTACATCGGCACGTTGCTGTAGGCGTGATGCAGCGTCCACTTCAGACGCTCGGTCTGCAGCGCCTGTAACTCGTCAAGGGAGGCCGTTTCAATCGGATCAAGCTTTGTTGTATTTGTCATTGTAGGGTACTCACATTGTTTTTATGCTCAAACACGCTCAAGGATCATGGCAATGCCCTGACCCACACCGATGCACATCGTACACAGCGCGTAGCGCCCGCCGCGTCGGTGCAGTTCGTTGCTCGCGGCCAGCGCCAGTCTGGCACCGCTCATGCCCAGCGGGTGGCCCAGCGCAATCGCGCCACCGTTCGGGTTGACGTGCGCGGCATCATCCGGCAGGCCCAGCTGACGCAGCACGCCCAGCGCCTGCGAGGCGAAAGCTTCGTTAAGCTCGATCACATCCATATCGTTAATGCTGAGTCCGGCGCGCTCCAGCACCTTGCGGGTGGCCGGGACCGGGCCGAGCCCCATCAGACGCGGCTCCACGCCCGCCGTCGCCATCGCCACGATCCGCGTGCGCGGGACTAGCCCCTGCGCCAGCGCCATCTTCTCGCTGGCGACGATCAGCGCCGCCGCGCCGTCGTTGACGCCGGAGGCGTTTCCCGCCGTGACCACCCCGTTCTTACGAAACGGCGTGTTTAGCCCGGCGAGCTGTTCGAGCGTGGTGTCCGCGCGCGGATGTTCATCCACGCAGAACTCCGTGACCGTCCCTTTTTTGCCCGGCACCGGTACCGGCACAATCTCCTGCGCCAGAATGCCGTTCTGCTGCGCCTGCGCGGTACGCTGCTGGCTGCGCAGCGCGAACGCGTCCTGATCGGCACGGCCGATATTTAACAATTCAGCTACATTCTCTGCCGTTTCCGGCATACTGTCAGTTCCGAATTGCTGATGCATGAGCGGATTCACAAATCGCCAGCCGATGGTGGTATCAAAGATTTCCGTCTGACGCTGAAACGCGGCGGTGGCTTTGCCCATCACAAACGGCGCGCGGGACATCGACTCCACGCCGCCCGCAATCAGCAGCTCGCCATCGCCCGCCTTAATGGCGCGGGCAGCAAACCCAATCGCATCAAGACCCGATCCGCACAGGCGGTTAACGGTGGTTCCGGACACCGTCTGCGGCAGCCCGGCCAGCAGGGACGACATGCGCGCTACGTTGCGGTTATCTTCCCCCGCCTGGTTGGCGCAGCCGAAGATCACGTCGTCGATCCGCTCGAGGTCGAGCTGGGGATAGCGGGCCAGCAGCGCGCGCAGCGGCACGGCACCGAGATCGTCGGTTCGGACTGCGGCAAGCGCGCCGCCGTAGCGCCCCACCGGGGTTCGAACGCCATCACAAATAAATGCTTCACGCATCTGCCTCTCCTGTCACGCTGCCGCCGATGCGGTGAGATTTCCCGCGAAAAAGGGCGACGGTTTTCTGTTGTTGGTTCTGGATTTCAATGTCGTACACGCCGGTCAGTTTGCCCTGGTGCATCACCCGCGCGGTGGCGGTGAGCGTGTCCCCGGCAAAGCCCGGACGCAGAAAATCAATCGAGCAGCCAGAGGCTACCGCCGCCAGCCCCTGGCTGTTGCAGGCGTAGGCAAAGGCGGTGTCTGCCAGCGAAAAAAGCTGTCCGCCGTGGCAGGTTTTGTGGCCGTTAAGCATCTGCGGAGTGATGGTCATGGTCACCACCGCGTAGCCTTCATCCATGTCGACAATGTCCATCCCCATCGCCTGCGCGCAGGCGTCCCGTTCGTACATCGCGCGGGCGTTATGCCAGGCGTTATGACTCATAGCTACTCTCCAGAAGCGCACGCTGGCGCAGCAGTGAACAGGGGCGATAGCGCTCTTCGCCGTAATGACGCTGCAGGTTCTCCAGCAGCGTCAGCAGGCGCTGCCAGCCCAGACGCTCGCCCCAGGCGATCGGCCCGCTCGGGTAGTTCACGCCCAGGCGCATGGCGGTATCGATGTCCTTCTCGCTGGCGACCCCTTTTTGCAGGGCATCCAGCGCTTCGTTGGCAATCATTGCCAGCGTGCGCCAGACCAGCAGGCCGGGATAATCGGCAATTTGCACCACCCGGTTACCCTGCTGCTGCAGGTAGCGGATGGCCTTTTGCGTCGCGGTGTGCGGGTTGCTGGCGGCCGACGCAATCACCGCCACGTCGCGCTCAATGCGGTCCACCACCACCACCGGGCCGTTGAGCCGCAGCGCCAGCGCCTGAGCGGTTTCGCCCTGAGTTTCGATCAGATACACATCATCAATTTCGGTGACACCGTCACGTCTTCTTTCCACACGCATCGGGCTGTAGCTGTCGTTAACGGCCGGCACCCACTGCACGGCGGGTTTGTCACCCTGCCAGTCGTAGACGCCCTTCCCGCTCTTTTTGCCCAGCCTTCCCGCCAGCACCAGCTCCTGCTGGACCAGAGAAGGCAGAAAACGACGCTCCTGCCAGAAAGCGTTAAACACCGAGCAGGTCACCGCAAAATTCACGTCCTGACCAATCATGTCGGTCAGCTCCAGCGGCCCCATCGGGAAACCGCCGCCGTCGCGCAGGGCGGCATCAATCACCTCAGGCGGGGCGACCTGCTCTTCCAGCGCGCGCCAGGCTTCGGAATAAAACGGACGCGCGACGCGGTTGACGATGAACCCCGGCGTTGACTGGCAGCGAACGGGCTGTTTGCCCCAGTTCAGCGCCAGCTCGCACAGCGCGTCGGCCACTTCCGGAGAGGTCGCCAGCCCGCTGACCACCTCCACCAGCTTCATCACCGGCGCCGGGTTGAAGAAGTGCAGCCCTGCGACGCGCTCCGGGTGGTGGACGTCCGCCGCAATCGCCGTGACGGAGATGGAGGAGGTATTGCTGGTCAGCACCGTCTGCGGCGGGCAGATCTCAGCCAGCCGAGCAAACAGCGCCTTTTTCACCTCCAGACGCTCTGAGGCCGCTTCTATGACCAGATCGGCCGCGGCGAGCGCCTCGATATCGGTGACCGGAAGCAGCCGGGCGAGGATCTGGCTCCCGGCATCGGCGGAGAGTTTTCCGCGCGTCACCCGGGAGGCCAGACGCTGGCGGATCCCGTCGATGGCCCGCGATATCGCGTCGCTGGAGATGTCGTAGATCAGCACCTGATGCCCATGGCTGGCGGCGACTTCGGCAATCCCTGCGCCCATCGTGCCGCTGCCAATCACGGCGACAGTCCGTATGTTCAGCATCTTATTTCCCCGTAAAGTTCGGCGCGCGCTTCGCCAGGAAGGCGCTGACGCCCTCGCGGTAATCGTCGCTGCGCCCGGCCAGGCGCTGATAGTCGCGCTCCAGATCGAGCTGGGCGTCCAGGGTGTTGGTTTCCGCGGCGTTGATCGCCTGCTTGATCAGCCCCAGCCCGAAGGTCGGTTGAGACGCAAAGTGCAGCGCCATCTGCTGCGCGGTAGTGGAGAGCTGTTCGTCATCCACTACCTGCCAGATCATCCCCCAGGCCTGCGCCTGCTCGGCGCTGAGCTTGTCGCCGAGCAGCGCCAGCCCCATGGCGCGGGCGCGTCCGGCCACGCGCGGCAGCAGCCAGGTGCCGCCGCAGTCCGGCACCAGGCCGAGCTTGCTGAAGGCCATCACGAAGTTGGCGGAACGGGCGGCAATGACCATGTCGCACCCCAGCGCCAGCGTGGCACCCGCGCCGGCCGCCACGCCGTTAACGGCACAAATGACCGGTTTCGGCAGCTTTGCCAGGCGGCGCACCAGCGGGTTATAGAAGGTTTCAACGGACATCCCCAGATCCGGCGCCGGGCCGTTGGGGTCGACGTTGCGGTCGTTCAGATCCTGACCGGCGCAAAAGCCGCGTCCCGCCCCGGTGATCAGCAGGCAGCGAACGGTGTCATCACGCTCGGCCTGTTTCAGGCACTCGGCAAGCTGCTGGTGCATCACGTCGTTAAAGCTGTTCAGATGCTCCGGACGGTTCAGCGTAATGGTCATTACGCCCTGCTCAACATGACTGAGAATAAATTCCACAATTAGCGTCCTTTAAAGTCGGGGGTGCGTTTTTGTAAGAAGGCGTCGATGCCTTCCCGGCGGTCTTCGGTGGCAGAAAGCAGCGTAAACAGCTGGCGCTCCTGGGCCAGACCGGCCTGGAGCGGCACCTCCTGAGACTGGCGCAGCGCCTGTTTCGCCGCCTGCAGCGCCAGCGGAGAGTGGCGCGCCATCAGCGCCGCCTGCTTCAGGGCATACTCCAGCGTCAGCGCTGGTGGGAAGACGTCGCTCACCAGCCCGGCGCTCAGCGCCTGCTGCGCGGGGATACTCTCGCCGGTCAGCACCATTTTGCTGGCAAGGGATTTACCGACGCTGCGAATCAGACGCTGGGTGCCGCCCGCGCCGGGCATAATGCCCAGCGTAATTTCCGGCAGGCCAAAGCGGGCGTTATCGCCAGCAACGATCGCGTCGCACAGCAGCGCCAGCTCGCAGCCTGCGCCCAGCGCGAAGCCGTTCACGGCGGCAATCAGCGGTTTAGGAAAAGCGTTAATCCGCGCCCACAGCTGCGGGCGGATATCGTTCAGCGTGGCGGGCAGGTCTTTCTCCGCCATTTCGTTGAGATCGGCCCCGGCGGCAAAGCAGCGCTCGCTGCCGTAAATCACGCAGACGGAAATCTCGATGTCAGAAGCCGCGGCCTCCAGCTGTTCCGCAAGCTGCGTCAACAGCGCATTGTTGAGGGCGTTGCGCGCCGCCGGACGGTTTAGCGTCAGCTGCAGCACTCGGCCATGACGGGTAACAGTCAGTTCGCTCATGCAATCCCCTTCGCGTCGAAGTCGACAATCACGTCGGCGGTTAACGGCAGCGACTGGCAGCTCAGCACGTATCCGGCGGCCAGCTCGTCCGGCTCCAGGCTGTAGTTGGTCGCCATATCCACCTTCCCGCGCAGCACTTTGCATTTACAGGTGGCACACACGCCGCCCTTGCAGGCATACGGAAGATCCGCACCCTGACGCAGGGCGGCATCCAGGATGCTTTCGTCGTCCGCCGTCAGGGTGATTTCGCGATCGCGCCCGTCCTGGCGCACGGTCACTTTCTGTCCTTCCGCCTGGACGTGCACCGCGCGTTTAGCGGTGGACCCCGGGGTGTTAAAGCGCTCAAGGTGAATGGATTTGTCCGGCATCCCCAGCGCCTTCAGCGTCGCTTCGGCGTCGTCCATCATCGCCGACGGGCCGCAGATAAACGCCTCGTCGTACTGGCGGAAGTTAATCAGGGTTTTCGCCAGCGCCTGCAGCTTTTCCCCGTCGATACGGCCAAAGAGCAGATCGCTATCCAGCCGCTCCTGGCTGAAGATGGAGACCAGCTGCAGCCGCTGCGTGTACTTGTCCTTCAGGTCCGCCAGCGCCTGGCGGAACATCATGCTCTGGCTGCTGCGGTTGCCGTAGATCAGGGTGAACTGGCTGTTGGGTTCGGTTGCCAGCGTCGCGGAGATAATCGCCAGCATCGGAGTGATCCCGGAGCCTGCCGCAATCGCCAGATAGTGGCCTTCACGTTCAGCCCGGGGCTGGTAGCCAAACTGTCCCTGAGGGACCATCACCTCCAGGGCCATGCCCGCTTTGATCTCATCCCGCGCATAGCGGGAAAAGCGCCCGCCGTCGATGGCTTTGACCGCCACGCTGATTTCGCCCGGGGCGGTGCTCCTGCAAATGGAGTAGCAGCGGCGCAGCTCGTCCCCGCCAAGCTTCGTTTTTAACGTCAGGTGCTGGCCGGGGCGGAAGCGGTAGGCGTCCTGCAAATCGTTTGGCACGGCGAAGGTAATGGTCACCGCGTCGCGGGTTTCGGGTTCCACTTTTGCCACTGTTAATGAATGAAACGTTGTCATGGCAGCCTCAAATGCATTTGAAATAGTCGAAGGGCTCACGGCAGGTGTTGCAGCGGTAGAGCGCTTTGCAGGCCGTCGAACCAAATTCACTGATAAGCGCGGTGTCGGTGCTGGCGCAGCGCGGGCAGCTCACCTCCACAGGCGCGTGCGCGTGGCAGCTATGCCCCACGGGCGGGCTGATGCCGTACGCCCGCAGGCGCTCGCGCGCGTCGGCGGTCATCCAGTCGGTGGTCCAGGCGGGTTCAAGCTGGAGCACAATGTGTACCGGAGTAAAGCCGTTCGCGGTCATCGCGTCGCGGATCGCCCCCAGCAGGTGTTCCGTTGCCGGACAGCCCGAGTAGGTTGGCGTGAAGCCAATGACCCAGCCTTCCCCCTGCGCCTTCACGCTGCGCACCATGCCTAAATCGGTGATGGTTAATACCGGCACTTCCGGATCGGGGATCTGGCTTAACAGCGACCAGATCTGCGGGATTTGCGCGGGCGCGATGTCGACGAGGCGTTGCATAGCGTTCTCCTTTACCACTGCTGACCGGGATACGCGCGCTGGAGGTACTGCATTTCCGCCAGCATCGGGCCCAGATGTTCGGTATGTAGCCCCTTCTTGCCCCCGGTGCGGTACGCCACCTCTGCGGGCACCTGCAGGCAGGCTTCATTCAGACCGGCAAAGACTTCGCTTTCCCACGGCTGGCGCAGGACGCGCGGGTCAACCGCCACGCCGGAGTCAATCAGCGCCAGCTCGACGTCATCGGCTTCAAACAGCTCCGCCGTAAAACGCCACAGGCTGTCGATAGCCTGCTGCATTTTTTGCGCGGACGTTTCGGTCCCGTCGCCCAGACGCACCAGCCAGCCGCGGCTGAAGCGCAGGTGGTAGCGCGCCTCTTTAACCGCTTTGGCGGCGATGGCCGCAAGCTGGCCGTCGCTGCTTTGGGTCAGCCGTTCGTACAGCGCCACGTTCCAGGCATCCATCAGGTACTGGCGGGCAATGGTGTCGGCGAAGCTGCCGTTCGGCTGCTCCACCAGCAGGACGTTGCGGAACTGGCGCTCGTCGCGGCCAAACGCCAGCGTGTCTTCATCGCCCCGGCCTTCCCGCTCCGCGGCATAGGTCAGGAAATTGCGCGCCTGGCCCAGCAGGTCGAGACCGATATTGGCGAGCGCGAGGTCAATTTCCAGCTCTGGCGCATGGCCGCACCAGGCGCCGAGACGCTGGGAAAGCACCAGACCGTTGTCGCCCAGACGCAGGGCATAGGCAGTCACTGAATTCATTCTTTGCCTCACATATGCTCGATGCCGTCGGGGATGGTGTAGAACGTCGGATGGCGGTAAACCTTGCTTTCCGCCGGGTCGAAGAACTCACCGCTCTCTTCCGGCTGGGAGGCGACAATCTCGCTCGCCTTAACCACCCAGATAGAACACCCTTCGCTGCGGCGGGTGTAAGCGTCGCGCGCATTTTCCAGCGCCATGCGATCGTCGGCGGCATGCAGACTGCCCACGTGACGGTGGGATAACCCTTGTTTGCTGCGTACGAATACTTCGTACAGCGGCCAGTAGACGTTGCTCATGGTTATTTCCTCTTATGCGGCCTGACGGGCGCGCTGTTTTTCCGCGTGCGCCAGTGCGGCTTCGCGCACCCACGCCCCCTCTTCCCAGGCTTTTCGTTTCGCGGCCAGGCGCTCGTGGTTGCAGATGCCGCGCCCGCTGATGACCTCGTCAAACTCCTGCCAGTCGATCTCGCCGAAGCGATAATGACCGCTCTCTTCATCAAATCGCAGGTCGGGATCCGGCACCGTCATGCCCAGCATTTCCACCTGCGGCACCGTGTTATCGACAAAGCGCTGGCGAAGTTCGTCATTGCCGAAGCGTTTGATTTTCCAGGCCAGGCTGCGGGCGCTGTTCGGCGAGTTGTCGTCATTTGGCCCGAACATCATCAGCGCCGGCCACCAGAAGCGGTTGATGGCGTCCTGCAGCATCTGACGCTGGGCCTCGCTGCCCTGCGCCAGCGCCATGCAGGCCTCAAAGCCCTGGCGCTGGTGGAAGCTCTCTTCTTTACAGATTTTCACCATCGCGCGGGCATACGGTCCGTAGGAGGTCCGGCACAGCGCCACCTGGTTGACGATAGCGGCGCCGTCCACCAGCCAGCCAATCACGCCGATATCGGCCCAGCTCAGGGTCGGATAGTTGAAGATGGAGGAGTATTTCATCCTGCCGTCGAGCATCTTCTGGTAGATGTCTTCCCGCGCGCAGCCCAGCGTTTCCGCCGCGCTGTAGAGGTAGAGCCCGTGCCCGGCTTCGTCCTGCACCTTCGCCAGCAGGATCGCTTTTCGGCGCAGCGTCGGCGCGCGGGCGATCCAGTTCCCTTCCGGCAGCATGCCGACAATTTCGGAGTGCGCATGCTGACCAATCTGACGGATCAACGTCTTACGGTAGGCGTCAGGCATCCAGTCCTGAGGCTCAATCGCCGTCTCCTGCGCTATGCGCTGCTCAAACCGTTGTTCTTGCGTCACGTCGTCACCTTTATGATTCGTTAGTTTGCAAATTAAAGCGTAATGTTGAATCACTTTGTTTTTTAAAAGTTACACAAAGGTTAAATATAACCCCAAGAATTGTTTCCTGGTTTTGTGATGTTGCTCGCAAGGCTTTTACTGCACGCCCTATGAGCAGCCGCTTTGCGCGCTGCAATTCATCAGACCGGATCACAATGTTAACAATTCATTAAAACTCAGCTTGATTTTTATGATTCATGATTAAAGTATTAATGAGTAAATTACGTAACATTTGGAGATAAGCGATGCAGCAGTTAGCCAGCTTCGTGTCCGGTACCTGGCAGTCTGGCCGGGGCCGCGAACGCACTATTCATCACGCCATCAGTGGCGAAGCCCTGTGGAGCGTGACCAGCGAAGGGCTGGACATGGCGGCCGCCCGTCGCTATGCGATTGAGCGCGGCGGTGAAGCGCTTCACGAGATGACCTTTATCGAACGTGCGGCCATGCTGAAGGCGGTGGCAAAGCACCTGCTTAGCGAGAAAGAGACGTTTTATGCCCTGTCGGCTCAGACGGGCGCGACGAAGGCGGACAGCTGGGTGGATATTGAAGGCGGCATCGGCACCCTCTTCACTTACGCCAGCCTGGGCAGCCGCGAGCTGCCGGATGACACGCTGTGGCCGGAAGACGAGTTAATCCCGCTGTCGAAAGAAGGCGGCTTTGCGGCGCGCCACGTCCTCACCTCCAAATCCGGCGTGGCGGTGCACATCAACGCCTTTAACTTCCCCTGCTGGGGGATGCTGGAAAAGCTGGCGCCGACCTGGCTTGCCGGCATGCCCGCCATCATCAAACCCGCTACCGCTACCGCGCAGGTGACGCAGGCGATGGTGAAATCCATCGTCGACAGCGGACTGGTGCCGGACGGCGCCATCAGCCTGATCTGCGGCGGCGCGGGGGATCTCCTCGACCAGCTCGACAGCCAGGACGTGGTGACCTTTACCGGCTCCGCCAGCACCGGGCAAAGCCTGCGCGTGCACCCGAATATTGTGGCGAATTCGATTCCGTTCACCATGGAAGCCGACTCCCTGAACTGCTGCGTGCTGGGGGAAGACGTTACGCCAGACCAGCCGGAGTTTGCGCTGTTCGTCCGGGAAGTGGTCCGCGAGATGACCGCCAAAGCCGGGCAAAAATGTACGGCCATTCGCCGGATTATCGTCCCGCAAAACCAGATTGACGCGGTGAGCAAGGCGCTGATTGCCCGCCTGGAAAAAGTGGTGGTGGGCGACCCGGCGCAGGAAGGGGTGAAGATGGGTGCGCTGGTCAACGCCGAACAGCGCGCGGACGTGCAGGAGAAAGTGGAGCAGCTGATCGCCGCTGGCTGCCAGATCCGTCTGGGCGGCAAGGCGGATCTGCAGGCCGCGGGCGCGTTCTTCCCGCCGACCCTGCTGTTCTGCCCGCAGCCGGACGAAACCCCGGCGGTGCACTCAACCGAAGCCTTCGGCCCGGTTGCGACGCTGATGCCGTATCGCAACGCACGCCACGCGATGCAGCTTGCCCGCGCGGGTGGCGGCAGCCTGGCGGGTACGCTGGTCACCGCAGACCAGGCCATTGCCCGCGAGTTTATTGCCGGCGCGGCGCGCGCCCACGGGCGCATTCAGATCCTTAACGAGGAATCATCAAAAGAGTCTACCGGCCACGGCTCCCCGCTGCCTCAGCTGGTGCACGGCGGCCCGGGACGCGCGGGCGGCGGCGAAGAGCTGGGCGGCCTGCGCGCGGTGAAGCACTATCTGCAGCGCACCGCGATTCAGGGCAGCCCGACGATGCTGGCCGCCATTGGCAAACAGTGGGTGCGTGGCGCAACGGTGCAGGAAGATCGCGTTCATCCGTTCCGCAAATACTTTGAGGAGCTGCAGCCGGGCGATAGCCTGCTGACGCCGCGCCGCACCCTCACGGAAGCGGACATCGTGAACTTTGCCTGCCTGAGCGGGGACCATTTCTACGCCCATATGGACAAGATCGGCGCGGCAGAGTCGATCTTTGGCGAGCGCGTGGTGCACGGCTACTTCCTGATCTCCGCCGCGGCGGGACTGTTTGTTGATGCGGGCGTCGGGCCGGTTATTGCCAATTACGGCATGGAAAACCTGCGCTTTATCGAGCCGGTTAAGCCGGGCGATACCATTCAGGTGCGTCTGACCTGCAAACGTAAAACGCTGAAGAAACAGCGTACCGCCGAGGAAAAACCGACTGGCGTGGTGGAATGGGCGGTTGAGATCTTCAACCAGCACCAGCAGGCCGTGGCGCTCTACTCCATCCTGACGCTGGTGGCGCGCCAGCAGGGCGATTTCAGCTAACGCCCCTCACCCTGACCCTCTCCCCAAAGGGGAGAGGGGATTGTTCTGCACGCGCATGTGATTTATCCCCGCTCTTTTTTTAACCTGGCAAGACTGGCAAATAACCTGGCAGATGCAGGCAAACGCTTTTCTCATAGGCCTGTCAGGATAAGGCTGTCACAACACAATAAACACAACAAGATGAGGTCTACGATGGGAAGCAATTCTTCTTTTTCTGCCCGTAGAACGGCGCTGGCCATGGCCGTTGCGCTGTGTTGCGCCTGGCAATCCCCTGTTTTCGCCCACGGCAGTGAGGCGCATATGGTCCCGATGGACAAAACGCTGCAGGACTTTGGCGCGGACGTTCAGTGGGATGATTACGCACAGATGTTCACCATTGCGAAAGACGGTGCCTTTGTGAAGGTCAAACCGGGCGCAAAAACCGCCATCGTCAACGGTAAAACCCTCAGGCTTGAGGTGCCGGTGGTGATGAAAGGCAAGAAAGCCTTTATTTCCGATACCTTCATCAACGACGTTTTCCAGTCCGGCCTTGATCAGACCTTCCAGGTAGAAAAACGCCCTCACCCGTTAAACGCGCTAACGGCGGACGAAATTAAGCAGGCCGTTGAGATTGTGAAAGCCTCGGCGGACTTTAAACCGAATACCCGCTTTACCCAGATCGCCCTGGCAGAGCCTGAGAAAGCCAAAGTGTGGGACTTTGTGCTTAACGGTACGGCAGTGGATGCCCCTCGCCAGGCGAAGATCGTCATGCTCGATGGCAAGCACGTTATCGAAAGCGTGGTGGACCTGAAGGATAAAAAAATCCTGCGCTGGGAACCGGTAAAAGACGCGCACGGCATGGTGCTGCTGGATGATTTCACCGCGGTTCAGCAGATCATCAACGAAAGCACCGAGTTCGCCGAGGTGCTTAAAAAACACGGCATCACCGACCCGAAAAAAGTGATTACTACGCCGCTGACCGTCGGCTATTTCGACGGTAAAGACGGCCTGAAGCAGGAAGATCGCCTGCTGAAGGTGGTGAGCTATCTGGACGTGGGCGACGGCAACTACTGGGCGCACCCGATTGAGAACCTGGTGGCCGTGGTCGACCTTGAGCAGAAAAAGATCCAGAAGATTGAAGAAGGCGCCGTGGTTCCTGTTCCCATGACCCCGCGTCCCTATGATGGCCGCGACCGCGTTGAGACGCCGAAAAAACCGCTCAACATCACTGAGCCGGAAGGCAAGAACTACACCATCACCGGGGATATGGTGCACTGGCAGAACTGGGATTTCCACCTGAGCCTGGACTCCCGCGTCGGCCCGATGATTTCAACCGTCACCTATAACGACAACGGCAAAAAGCGGCAGGTGATGTATCAGGGGTCGCTCGGCGGCATGATCGTTCCTTACGGCGATCCGGACGTGGGCTGGTACTTTAAAGCCTATCTCGACTCCGGCGACTACGGTATGGGCACCCTGACCTCACCGCTGGTGCGCGGTAAAGACGTGCCGTCCAACGCCGTGATGCTCAATGAAACCATCCCGGATTACACCGGCGCGCCGATGGAGATCCCGCGCGCGATCGCCATTTTCGAACGCTACGCGGGGCCGGAATACAAACATCAGGAGATGGGTCAGCCAAACGTCAGCACCGAGCGCCGCGAGCTGGTGGTGCGCTGGGTGAGTACCGTGGGCAACTACGATTACATCTTTGACTGGGTGTTCCATGAAAATGGCACCATCGGCATTGATGCCGGCGCAACGGGTATAGAAGCGGTGAAAGGCGTTCAGGCGAAAACCATGCACGACGCCACAGCCAAAGACGACACCAAATACGGCACGCTGATCGACCATAACATCGTGGGCACCACGCACCAGCACATCTACAACTTCCGTCTTGATATGGACGTGGACGGCATCAACAACAAGCTGGTGGCGATGGATCCGGAAGTGAAGCCGAATACCGCAGGTGGCCCGCGCACCAGCACCATGCAGATCAATCAGTACGATATTGATACCGAGCAGCAGGCGGCGCAGAAGTTCGACCCGGGCACCATTCGGCTGCTGAGCAACACCAGTAAAGAGAACCGCATGGGCAACCCGGTCTCGTACCAGATTATCCCTTACGCGGGCGGTACGCACCCGGTGGCGACCGGCGCGAAATTTGCCCCGGACGAGTGGATTTACCATCGCCTGAGCTTTATGGACAAACAGCTGTGGGTGACTCGTTACCACCCGGATGAGCTCTACCCGGAAGGAAAATTCCCGAACCGCTCCGTACACGACACGGGCCTGGGGCAGTACAGCAAGGATAACGAGTCGCTCACCGATCAGGACGACGTGGTCTGGATGACCACCGGCACCACCCACGTCGCCCGCGCGGAAGAGTGGCCGATTATGCCGACGGAATGGGTGCATACCCTGCTTAAACCGTGGAACTTCTTCGACGAGACGCCAACGCTCGGGAAGAAGAAAGACGAACAGAAATAAAAACGCACCGGGCGCAATGCCCGGTTTTTCATCTATTTTCTTGCTGAATACCTCTCCCCGATTATAGTTATTTCTACCTCGTTTATTCCTATTGCATTTCTTGAACCACTTTCAGCCAGGACACGAAGTTTCCACGAACGACGTAATACACCACTGAGAGGTTAGGATGAAATTCAATTTGATCGTCAGGAGTCTTGCTCTGGCTGGACTTGTTATTTCCGTCAGCTCCGCGTATGCCGCAGAAGCCCCGAAGGACGCCACGGCAGCAACGCAACAAGCCAATAATGCCCTCTTTAATCAGCTGCCTTTTTCCGACAACACCGATTTTACGAACGCCCATAAAGGCTTTATTGCACCGATTCCTCAGGAAATAATCAAAGGGGAACAAGGGAATATCATCTGGGATCCACAGCAGTATTCGTTTATTAAAGAAGGCGATAAAGCGCCGGACTCCGTTAATCCCAGCTTATGGCGTCAATCTCAGCTGATTAATATTAGCGGCCTGTTTGAAGTCACCGACGGCGTATATCAGATACGAAATCTTGACCTGTCAAATATGACCATCATTGAAGGGAAAGAAGGTATTACCGTGGTTGACCCGCTGGTGTCGGCAGAAACGGCGAAGGTCGGGATGGATCTCTATTTTAAAAATCGCGGCAAGAAGCCTGTCGTCGCCATTATTTATACCCACAGCCACGTTGACCACTATGGCGGCGTGCGCGGCGTGGTGGACGAAGCCGAGGTGAAATCCGGCAAAGTGAAGGTCTACGCGCCAGCCGGGTTTATGGAAGCGGCCGTTGCCGAGAATATCATGGCGGGCAACGTGATGAGCCGCCGCGCCAGCTATATGTATGGCAACCTGCTGAAGCCCGATGCCAAAGGTCAGGTGGGTGCCGGTCTTGGAACGACGACCTCCGCCGGGACGGTCACGCTGATTGCCCCAACTAACATCATTGAGAAAGACGGGCAAAAAGAGGTTATCGACGGCCTGACCTATGATTTTATGCTCGCACCGGGATCCGAAGCGCCATCGGAAATGCTCTGGTATATCGAAGAGAAAAAACTGATTGAATCCGCTGAGGACGTGACCCATACCCTGCACAACACCTACTCGCTGCGCGGGGCCAAAATCCGCGAGCCGCTGCCGTGGTCGAAGTACATCAATCAGGCGATTGTGCGCTGGGGTGACAAAGCTGAAATCATCATGGCGCAGCACCACTGGCCGACCTGGGGCAACGAAAACGTCGTCAAGTTGCTGAAAAGCCAGCGCGATCTCTATCGTTACATCAACGACCAGACGCTGCGTATGGCGAACGAAGGGCTGACGCGCGACGAAATCGCCGCTAACTTCAAGCTCCCGGATTCTCTGGCGCATACCTGGGCCAACCGCGGCTATTACGGTTCGGTGAGCCATGACGTAAAAGCCACCTATGTGCTGTATCTGGGCTGGTTTGACGGCAACCCGGCGACGCTGGATGAACTGCCGCCTGAAGAAGGCGCCAAGAAATTCGTGGAGTATATGGGCGGCGCGGATGCCATCCTGAGCAAGGCGAAAACCGACTTCGACCAGGGCAACTACCGCTGGGTGGCGCAGGTGGTGAGCAAAGTGGTCTTTGCCGATCCAAACAACCAGGCGGCGCGTAATCTGGAAGCGGATGCGCTGGAACAGCTTGGCTATCAGGCTGAATCCGGCCCGTGGCGTAACTTCTACCTGACCGGTGCGCAGGAGCTGCGTAACGGCGTGGTGAAAGGGCCAACGCCGAATACCGCCAGCCCGGACACGGTGCGCGCGATGACGCCAGAGATGTTCTTTGACTATCTGGCTGTCCATATCAACGGACAAAAAGCGGGTGACGCCAAATCGGTGTTTAACATCGATCTGGGCAGCGATGGCGGGAAATATAAGCTGGAGCTGGAAAACGGCGTGCTGAACCACACGGCGAACGCGGAAGCAAAAGAGGCGGACGCGACGCTGACGCTTAACCGTGACACCCTGAATAAAATCATCCTCAAGGAGGTGACGCTAAAACAGGCTCAGGACAGCGGAAATATTAAAATTACTGGTGACAGCGCGAAACTTGATGCCATGCTTAGCTATATGGACAAGTTTGATTTCTGGTTTAACATTGTGACACCGTAACGGTGCACGCATAAGGGCGGTTCGTCCGCCCTTTCCTGCTTCACGTGTTAGCCAGAAAGGGAAAAAAGCGTCAATGGAAAAGAGAAAAAAACCGACACTTGAACGGGCAACCTGGCCAACGCGCCATGCTATGGTCATGCACGGGCTGGCGATGAACCTGCCGTGGCTGGCCTTCGTGAATATCAGCTTCGCGGTGATGATTCTGCTGCGACACGTTTTGCTTAATACCAGCGATCCCCTTTATCCCCATTCGCCGCAGCTGACGAGAATAGTTGATGCCTCCATGCTCGGCATTATCATCCTCTCCGCTGCGCTGATCCTGATGGCCTGGCGGCGCATCGCCGGCATCAGCGTGGTATTGTTTATCTGCAGCGCCATCTGGTCGGTCTCCTGCTTCTGGTTTATCACCCAGCTGCTGCTCCCGCACGTCTGGCCGCTGTGCGTCATTTTATTACTCGCCGGCTTAACGGCGCTCTATTTTTATCCTGAAGGGCTACTCGCCTTTGTGCTCCCGCTCTGGATCACCCTGCCGGTAGCAAGCTGGATACGGAACGATGGCCTCAACCTTCATTTTTTTGTTATCTGGAGCGTCTTTACGCTGATCCTGATCTGCGGGCGTTTCATCCTGCTGAGCTGGTTTGACGAGGCCTGGCGACGTAACCAGCAAAATCAGCTGCTGATCTCCAGGCTGGATGCGCTGGCGCATCAGGATCCGTTAACCAAAACCGCCAATCGCCGGAAAATGGAAGTGGTGCTGGAGAACGCGGTTGAGCAGAAAAAAACCTTCTCGGTGATTATGCTGGATATCGACTATTTCAAACGCTACAACGACACCTACGGGCACCAGGCGGGTGACGACTGCCTGACGCGCGTGGCGCGGGTGCTGAAGCAGTCGGTGCGCACGCCTGACGATGTGGTGTCACGCTACGGCGGCGAGGAGTTTATGGTGATCCTGTTTAACTGTCCGGAAAACATCGCAGAAAAGGTTGCCTTACGTATACAGGACGGCCTGCGCACAGAAGCTATACCGCACAGCGCGTCAACCGTTAGCGATCGTGTCACCGTGAGCATGGGGATTGCGAGCATGGCGGAAGGGTTAGCGGGCACCGAGATCATCGCCCGCGCCGATGCGGCGCTGTATCGGGCGAAGGAGGCCGGGCGGGATCGGTGGTCGCTTTAATTAAAGCCGGGTGGCGGCTACGCCTTACCCGGCCTACAAAATTCGCCCGGTGCGGCTGGATGCCCTCACCCTGACCCTCTCCCACGGAGAGGGAACAAACACTAAAAAGGCAACCTCCAGGTTGCCTTTTGCTTTTACTAGTAGCGCACGCAAACCGATTTGGTTTCACACCAGCCGTCCAGCCAGTCCGGACCGAAGTCGCGTCCGGTGCCGGACTGCTTCATGCCGCCGAACGGCAGGTTGGCGTCAATCAGCGTATGGCTGTTCACCCAGACGGTGCCCGCCTGCAGCCGGTCGGTGTACTCCAGCGCCTTGCTGATATTCTGCGTCCAGACGCTGGCCGTCAGGCCATATTCGGTGTCATTTGCCAGCTGGAGCGCCTCTTCCCCGTCGGCAACGCGCACCAGGTTGACGACCGGGCCAAACACCTCTTCGCGGGTCAGGCGCAGCGAGGTATCCGGGTTCACCACCAGCGTAGGCGAAACGTAATAGCCTTTGCCTTCCGGCCCCCGGTTACCGACGATCAGCTCCGCGCTGCGCGACTTCGCTTCGTCAAGGAAGGTCTGCACCTTGTCGCAGTGCGCGCGCGACACCAGCGGGTTGATAAACGCCTCCGGCGACATGCCCGGCCCGACGCTCAGGGATTTCACCGCCTGCTCAAACCCGCTGACCAGCGTGTCAAACAGCGGCGCTTCAATATAGATGCGCGAGCTCGCCGCGCACACCTGCCCCTGGTTCAGGAAGCTGCCGGTCATCAGGCCTTCGATCACCCACGCCGGGTCCGCGTCTTTCAGTACGATAGCCGGGTTTTTCCCGCCCAGCTCCAGGGTCACCCCGGTTAGCGTGTCCGCCGCCGTGCGGGCGATTTGCTTGCCCGTCGCCGTTGAGCCGGTAAAGCTCACCTTTGCAATATGCGGATGCGAGGTCAGCGCTGCGCCGCACACCGCGCCGCTCCCGGTCACCACGTTGAACACCCCGTCCGGAATGCCCGCTTCGCTGGCCAGTTCCGCCACGCGCAGCATGGTGAGCGGCGTGGTTTCTGACGGCTTGATGACAATAGAGCAGCCCGCGGCCAGCGCAGGCATCACTTTCCACATCCCGATCATCAGCGGGAAGTTCCAGGGCACAATCCCGGCCACCACGCCAACCGGCTCCTTACGCGTCCACGCCTGATAGCGGGCGCCCTTCGGCAGCGGAATGGAAAGGTCGAGGGTCTTACCCGAAATTTTGGTGGTCAGCCCGGCGGTATAGCGCATCCAGTTCAGGGTGCAGCCGACTTCAAACATGCGGGAAATATTGATGGATTTGCCCTGCTCCAGCGTTTCAAGCTGGGCCAGCTCTTCGCTGTGCTGTTCGACCAGATCGGCGAAATGAAGCAGGATCCGCTCGCGCTCCGCCGGCAGTTTTCCGGCCCAGCTGCGGGCGACAAACGCGCGCCAGCCGGACATAACAGCACGGTCAACGTCGTCGACGCTGGCATCGGCAGTTGAGGCAATGACCTCGCCCGTGGCCGGGTTGAAGACGTTCAGCCGCTTTTCACTGTCCGACGCGGCCTGACGCCCTTCAATCCACAGGCCATGCTGTCGGTCTAAAAATTGTTGTACGGCAGGCTGAATGGCCACCTGTGATTCAGACATAGGATACTCCTTCGTTATTCTTCGCAGGGTCTCCATCCAGTCTAAGTGGGGTTTTGCGTTCTCGCTTTTGTCTCTGTGACATTCGCTTTGCCACCTGTGACAGGCTCCGCAAATCGCGATAATTGCCGCTTATATCGCTGTTACCGGTGAGTGTTCTTTCCTATAGTCAGCCTCATAGCTCTGACAAAATGCAACACAAATGCAACAATGCGAAAACGTTGACGGTGCAGTGAGAGAAACGATGGCGTGTGCAAGCGAGCAGGAACAGTATCAGCAGTGGCTGGCGCAAATTAACCAGGTTTGCGGGCGTTTTAACGCGCAGCCCACCGGGGGGAAATTCTTCGGCGAGCTGGAGACCAGCTATGCGCGCAGCCTGAAGCTCAGCACCGTGACCGCAGGCGGCGTTAACCTGTTCCGCTCCCGTCAGGAGATCGCTCAGAGTAATGATGCCTGGTTCTATACCGTGTTCCAGCTCGAAGGCAGCGCGGAAATTGAGCAGGATGACCGTCGCGCGCTGCTCAGAACCGGTGATATCACGCTGATTGACGCGTCGCGTCCCTGCTCGATCAACTGGCGGGAAAAATCCCGCCAGATTTCGCTGCTGGTCCCCCGTCAGATTATTGAGCAGCAGTGTCGCTTCCAGGAGATAAGCTGCGCGACCGCCCTTTCCCGCACCTTGCCCACGGTACAGCTGAGCCATCGCCTGCTGATGGAGAGCATGAGCAATGCCGACCTGAGTGACCGTGAAAGCGAAGCGGCGCTCGAGGCGATGATCTGCCTGCTGCGCCCCGCTTTCCAGCAGCGTGAAATCATTCAGCCGCGCAAGGAGCGCCAGTTCCAGCATGTGGTGGCGCTGATTGACGACCATATTCAGTCTGAATCGCTGCGCCCGGAATGGATTGCAGCCGAGAGCGGCATGTCCGTGCGCAGCCTTTACCGCATGTTTGCCGAGAAGGGGCTGGTGGTGGCGCAGTACATCAAAAACCGTCGTCTGGATCTCTGCGCGCAGGCACTGCAATCTACCGGTGATGATGAAAAGCTGGCGGGCATTGGCTACAGCTGGGGCTTTACCGACCATAGCCATTTTTCAACGGCGTTTAAGCAGCGTTTTGGCGTCTCGCCGGGTGAATACCGCAGGCGCTACCGCTAACTACTTTTTGAGCCATTTTCCGTTAATGCCCTTCACGTACTCGCCCGGCTGCGCGCGGGCAACCAGTTTCTGACCGGCCATTTTAGCCACTTCATCGACCGGCAAATTATTGCTGTCAGCCAGCTTCTGGTAGTTTTCCGCGCGCGCCGCATTGATACGATTGACCAGCGCCAGCGTTTCCGCGTCCTGTTGAATCGGGGCAAGATAGCCGCTGAGGGTTTCCCCCACGCGCCCCTGAGCCCGGGCATCGTTTAAGGTCAGCGCAGCCGCCTGCACGTTCATCCCCAGCGCCAGTAAAATCAGAGCTAATCGTTTCATGGCATCCTCAGAACAGATCGCTGCGCGATTTCAGCAGGGTTTCAACGTCTTTATCGACCTTAATATGGATTTCATGTTCGATTTTGACATTCATATTGATGGTAATCGGCTCCTTTGGCGCAGCGACTTCAATGCGCGGCGTACAGCCGGTCAGTAGCGCGGCAACGGCAACGGTGAGCACACCAGCCATCTTTTTCATTGTTGTTCCTCACTTTCCTTGCCAGTCAAACTGCGGGGAGCAGGTATCGCCGCATGTTGCTCAAACCAGGTTTGCAGGTTGTCCCCAAAGCGCAGGCTGCGCCAGAGGGTAAAGACATTCTCATCATGGGTATAGTTCAGGTTGACGGAGCTGCTTTTGCCATCCACCCGGCTGGTCCCCTTGATGGTCGCCTGCATGGTTAATTCACCCAGATTATCTAAATTGATTCTCGTCCACGAACGCGAAATTTCCATATAGCGGAGCCAGTTAATCGCCGCGCCCGCCACCATATTATCTTTCACGATGGCGTCGGCCGTATCTTTGTCGATGCGCAGCGTCATTGGCCCCGGGTTGGTCATCCAGCCATCTTTAATGATCCATTTTTCATTGTCCAGCCAGAACGGCAGCGCCCCGCTCACCGGCCCTGACATGGCAAACTGTTTCGGATTAACGGCGCTGATCAGCTCGCTCGAAGAGATATTGTCCACGCGCAGCAGGGCCGGATCGTGCTGAGGCATCCGCAGCTGCTGCATGGTGATCTTCCCGCCGAGGGTTTCCACCTTCACGTTGGTGAGGAGCAGCGGATTGTCCTCCGTCCAGGGATAGTCCCCCTGTAGATCGGCGGTAATGTTGCGCGCGGTCACCAGGTTTTCCACTTCGCCAATGCGCAAGGTGACCGGACCGCGCGTGCCGAGGGACCAGGTTCCCTCGCTGAAGCGGAACGGCAGCACAAAATCGACGCCGTTAATCTGGTTATCCGGCATCCAGGCGCTGCCGGATTTCAGCACGCCGTGCCCGCCGGCCTCAAAGCCCTGATCGGCCGCCGCCGAGAAGGCGACCTGCGCGTAAAGCTCCCCGTCGCGCAGCGTCATTTTCCAGTCCGGCGGGATCAGCGGCTGGAATACGGTGAGCGACTGTTTCGGCCACCAGGCTTGCCCGCGAAGGCGCTCGCCATCCCAGCGTCCGTTCACCTGTACCGGGCCGATTTTGTCCGCATGGAGATCGCCCTTAAACTGAAAAATGGTCGGGTCGGTGCCGTCGACGCTGAAGGTCAGGACCGAGGGCGGCAACGCGCTGCCGCCGGAGAAACGGGTTTGCCCGGCGTTGAGCGACAGCGCCCCGCTGAAGGTCGATTTTTCGGCATCACGTAGCCAGCGTACAGGCCGATCCAGCACCAGACGCGGTTTACTAACCTCCATCGTGCCGTACTGGAGCTTGTCAAAACCGGTGGAGAGCGCCGTCAGCTCAATAAGATTGTCGCGCCACTCGCCTTTCCCGGCGACATCCCAGCGGGCATGCATCGGCGTAAAGCCGCCTTTCCCCCAGTAGCGCCACTGCCACAGGCCGTTATCAGGTAAAAAGTTGTTGGCCTGGCCGTCCAGGTGGAGTTCAAAATCCCCCATCTGGTTTTCATGGGCGCGCAGAATCGCCTGTAATCGGCCGTCCACGCCCTTCTGCGTCAGCTTCACGCCCGCCAGCGGCCAGCGGATTTCATCGATATCGAGTGAGTCAATGATGCGCCCGCGCGAGCGGAGCAGCGCGCCCGGTTCAAAGGCCAGCTGCGGTTCATACAGGCTGCCGGTCAGCGTTGCGGGCAATTTGGCGTAAAGAATAAGATCGTTTTGCTTCGCCTCGCCGCTCAGATGCAGGGGCATGTCGCTGTTTTCCATGCTGAGCCTGCCGGGCCCAATGTTCAGTACCGCGTTGCCTTTCCCCGCATCACCCTGAGTAAGCACATTCAGCCGTCCGGTCAGGGTGGTATTTTCGAGCCCCTGCTGCCAGTTATCGGCGCGAAGAGACACCCGACCGCTCAGCGGCATACCCGAGAGATCCCAGTTCCAGCGCCCGTCGCTGATGTTCAGCTGCTCCGCCGTGACCTGCCACGGCAGGTCGAGCAGCGGATCGGGATTGTCCCGAGCCATCACCACCAGCTGTCCCTGATTGTCTTCCCAGTCCAGATCGGCATCGACCAGAGACGTTAACTGTGGCACGTTAAAGGTCGCGACCGCGTGGCCTTTCACCGGCACGCCATCCGGCACCAGCGGCAGGGTAAACTCGCCCACCAGCTTAATCGGCTGCGGCTGGTCCGGGAGCTGTACATCGAACTGGCTGACCGAGAGCGTCTGACCGCGAAGCGTGCCTTTAATGCTGACCTGCTCGCCTTTATAGGCGATCTCCTGAATGGACGGCGTCAGCGACGCATGCAGCTCGCCCTGCCACTGCTGCCAGGGCGACAGCGTCAGACGGTGAACCGTGATCCAGGTATTCGGTAATACCGCCTGCCACTGTGCCAGCGTTTTGGGGGCGACCGTTGAGGGCGCAGACTGGGGAATTGTGCTTAGACAGACGGAATTGAGATCCAGCGCGCCGACATCCAGCTTCCAGCGGCTCGGATGTGACAGCGTCACGTTATCGATGCGGGCAATTTCGCAGTCTTCAACCAGATAGCGAAGATCGGGGATCACCAGCGCGTGGCGGGTAAGTTTCGGACTCCCTTCGAGAGCGATGCGCGTCCCGACGGGCAACCAGATCCCGGCGAGCGTCGGTACCCACTGAGCGAGCGTCATCAGCAGCGTCAGCGGCAACAATATGAACAGCAGTAAAAGCGCAAGAGCGGCTTTGTATTTACCCTTCATGGGCAGTTAATATCCTGATTTAGCGAAAGAATTAAGCCGGCAGTGCCGATCATTGTCGCATGTTTAGGCAGTCAGTTGAAGGGAATGCCATTTTTAAGGATAGATGCTCTAGAATAATTGATAGAACTTATTGAATTAAATAATATTTTAGAAATTGTAAGATAATTTTAATCATGCTAACGTGAATGCAAAATCACTGGAGAAAGTCTTATGAAACTCGCGGTATATAGCACAAAGCAGTACGACAAAAAGTATCTGCAACATGTTAATGAGGCTTACGGGTTTGAGCTTGAATTTTTCGACTTTCTGCTGTCCGAAAAAACCGCCAAAACGGCGCACGGCTGTGAAGGCGTCTGCATTTTTGTTAACGACGACGGCAGTCGCCCGGTGCTGGAAGAGTTGAAAAAACAGGGTGTGAAATATATCGCCCTGCGCTGCGCGGGCTTTAATAACGTGGACCTCGACGCGGCGAAAGAGCTGGGTCTGAGGGTGGTGCGCGTTCCGGCGTACTCCCCGGAAGCGGTCGCGGAACATGCGATTGGCATGATGATGTCGCTCAACCGTCGTATTCATCGCGCTTATCAGCGTACCCGTGACGCCAACTTTTCTCTGGAAGGGCTGACCGGCTTTACCATGTACGGCAAAACCGCGGGCGTGATCGGCACCGGTAAAATCGGCATCGCCGCCCTGCGCATTCTGAAAGGCTTCGGCATGCGTCTGCTGGCGTTCGATCCGTACCCGAGCGCCGCTGCGCTGGAGCTGGGCGTGGAATACGTCGACCTGCCGACCCTGTTCTCGCAGTCTGACGTGATCTCCCTGCACTGCCCGCTGACGCCGGAGAACTACCACCTGCTAAACCAGGCGGCGTTTGACCAGATGAAAGATGGCGTGATGATCATCAACACCAGCCGCGGCGGGCTGGTTGACTCTCAGGCCGCTATCGAAGCGCTGAAAACTCAGAAAATTGGCGCGCTGGGGATGGACGTGTATGAGAACGAACGCGATCTGTTCTTTGAGGACAAGTCGAATGATGTGATCCAGGACGACGTGTTCCGCCGCCTGTCTGCCTGTCATAACGTGCTGTTTACCGGACACCAGGCGTTTCTGACTGCCGAAGCGCTGATCAGCATTTCGGAAACCACGCTGGGTAACCTGCAGCAGCTGGAAAAGGGCGAAGCGTGCCCTAACGAACTGGCGTAAGCGTGACGCCGGGTGGCGTCTATGCCCCACCCGGCGTACTGTCAGTTTCCCAGGTCCGGTGCGCAAAGCACCACCATAGCAGTACGGCCACCAGCGCAATCGCGCTCAGAACGCTGAATGCCGTGGCAAATGAGTAATGACCCGCAATCGTGCCGGTTAACGCCGGGCTCATGGATGCCCCGACCCCCTGCATCAGCATCACCACGCCCTGCCCGGCATTGACGTGCCCGCTCCCGCGCAACAGCACCACGATAAACGACGGCACCACCACCCCCAGGATCCCTGCGGCCAGCCCGTCGAGAATTTGTACCGGGATCATCATGAGCGGCGCGTCCGTAGACGCCGCCAGCGCCGCGCGCACCGGCATCACCAGCAGCGCCAGCATAATTAAGCGCCAGTAGCCGTAGCGGTCTATTCGGTTGGCGACCCAGATGGCGACGGGGATCATCACCGCCTGAGAGATGATGACGGTGCCCGCCGCGTACAAACCGGGGTTGATCGTGGCGGGCGCGGCGGCCACCCTCATGCTCAGCATCGGCAGCAGCGCGGCGTTCGCCAGGTGAAAGAGCAGCAGCGTCAGCCCGGTCACTAACAGCGCCCGGTTTTTTATCAGCACGGCAAATCCGGGAACCGGCAGGCTCGCGGAAGAAGAGAGTCCTCGTGCGGCGTCGTTGTCGATATCCCCGTTGCGAATGGCAAGCAGCGCGCAGAGCGTTAACAGCGTGGTACAGGTCATCAGCAGGAAAATCCCGCCGACGCCCCAGTACCACGCAATGCCGCCTGCAATCAGTGCGGTAACAAAGTTGCCGCCGTGATTGAACGCCTCATTTTTGCCCATCTGCGCGCTGAATCCGCTCTGGCTGGTCAGCCCCAGTGTAATTCCGGCGATCAGCGGACCGACAAACGCCGCACAGATACCGGAGACAATTTGCGAAACGGCGACAACAGCGCTCTGCTGGCTAAACCAGAGCAGGAGCGTGCTAAGAGTGATGAGCAGGCACACCAGCGCCAGCACGGTCCGCTTGCTGCGTGAGGTGTCGGTGATGAATCCCGCCGGCAGCGTGGCCAGTAATCCCGCCAGCCCACCGGCCGTCATCAGGATGCCGATATCATCGGGAGCCCAGTGGCGTTCGGTCAGAAAAATACCGAGAAAAGGACCGAGGCCATCGCGGACATCCGCAATGAAAAAACTTGTCAGGCACAATGCCCGCAGCGAACGAAGAGACATACTTCCTGCCTTTGTCTGTTATCGCCTGTAAAAAAGAAAATGTAGTATACCGGGTATTTTTGAAAATCAGATGACGTCTTAAAAAAACATGCTTTCCGAACTTAAACAATTCATAACGGAGTCTGTTTTTTCGCTTTACTCATTATCGCCCCTGACTATACTGGCAATAAATTTTCACAGGAGTCCTTCGTTGGAAAGTTATTTTATCGTCGATACGAAGGTAAGCTAGCGCGATTTTCTCGCTGCTTACCTGAAACGGTGGGCAGCAATCCTCTTTAAGCGATTGTATCCCGACACAGTAAGAACCACTCAATTTGTGGGGCATCGCATGTTCATGTTTACTCATTCACTCTTTCCGCCACCGTTGTCCTGACACGCTTAGCATTTAAACGGCGTTACGATGTGCTTAGCAAAGCACTGACGCTTATTATTTAATAACGTTAACAGGCGACAGGCTGATGTTCCCTTATATCTCTCATCTGCTCGCAGCGATGCTGCTGGGCGCAATTATTGGCGCGGAAAGACAGTGGCGCCAGCGTATGGCCGGGCTTCGTACCAATGCACTGGTTGCCACGGGTGCGGCAGTGTTCATTCTAAGTTCGGTATCGACTTCTCCTGATAGCCCGGGACGTATCGCAGCGCAGATCGTCTCCGGAATCGGCTTTCTTGGCGCTGGCGTCATTATGCGTGAAGGAATGAATATTCGTGGTTTGAATACTGCCGCAACGCTGTGGTGCTCGGCCGGAATTGGCGTACTGTGCGGATTAGGCCAGTTCTGGAATGCCGCCATGGCCAGCCTAATTATTCTCTGCGCTAACATATTGCTTCGCGAAGCCGCGCAGCGAATTAATCAACTGCCCGTGCTACATGAAGGCGAAAAATGCTATGTCCTTAAAATCACCTGTAATGATGAGCATGAAGATGCGGTGCGGCAAAGCGTCGTAAACATGGCGAAAGAGTTGACGTTAAGTCTGAAAGCAATTTATTCCGCTACTGCGCAAATAGAAGGTAAAACTGAAATTCGCGCGGAGGTGATGACCCGGGAGGAATACCGGAAATTACTCGATATGATTATGGGGAATATGGGCGGGAATAAAATTATCGCGTCCGTCAGCTGTCACGCAATATAAATACTAAACCGGGCGTTACGCCCGGTTTAGGCTTTGCCGTTTAGCCGGAAACGAACGGTGACGCGGAGATATTCATAACGCTGTGCTGATTTTAGCCAGGCGTTTCATCATTTCCGTCGTCAGGCCGAGCTGCTCGCTGCCCATAAGATGGGACAATTCTTGTTTAGCGGATTGCCAGACCGGGATGAGCTCCTCGAGCAGACGCCAGCCCTCAGCTGTCAGCATGAGTCGTTTCCCTGCACGTCCACGGCCTCCAGCCGAATCGATAATGCCGCGCGATTCCAGACTGCGGATATTTCGACTCAGCGTGGTCGCATCCACCCCGGCTCTGGCGGCGAGTTCCGCAACGGTTTCATTTGGGGAACCCCCGATGCCAACCAAAAGGCTGAACTGCTCGGCGGTCAGCTCAAACGGTCTGAAGAAGGCATTGTAATAGCGCGTAATAGCCCTGGCGGTAGCGCGCGCCTGAAACGCCGGGCAGACTTCCGGGATGGTCTTCAACAGCGCAACATCAATGTTGTTCATCATTTCATCTCGACAATCAATGCTAAAGTTAATACTGTATATACATTATTTATCATACTTAAGGAACGGCTATGCCAGCCTTTGTTCATATCAACTTACGCGTTATTGATCCAGCCAGACAGGCCAGCCTTGCCCCCCGCTTCACGTCTGCATTAGAAGAGGCAGGAGGTAAAGTCGTTCATTTTGGTGCTGTCGCACAGGTCCTGGAAGGGGAAGTGGAGCCGTTACCCTATGCGGGCATTTTTGAATTCCCTACCCTGGAGCAGGCCATTGCCTTCTATCATTCGGAAAAATATGCGCCGATTAAGGCTGAACGCCAGCTCGCCCAGGAGGCGAGAATGTTCATTGTCACGACGGAATGACGGCCAGGTTCCACTGTACGCCTATCACATAACCGAAATTTGTACCCGTTATGACAGCTTGCTCTCTGTTTTCCTGAAATTAACGGTCTACCCTGAGTTGTGTGAAAAACACTCAGGAGGGACAAATGTATAACTCAATTTTGGTTCCAATTGACATTTCTGAGGATAGCCTGACGCACATGGTTATCCCTTTCGTTCAGGCACATACAGCACTTAACACAGCTAAAGTTCACTTTCTTACTGTTATTCCATCGCTTCCGTATTATTCATCATTAGGCCTGGCCTATTCGGTAGAAATGCCGAAGCTGAAAGAGTTCCAGCACGCGGCCTTAGCCAAGCTGGATGAAATCGTTAAGCAATTCAAAATCCCTCCCGACAAGATACAGACTCACGCCGTGACGGGATCTCCAAAAGATCAAATCCTTAAGCTCGCTGACACGATCGATGCCGACCTGATTATCATCGCTTCCCACAAACCTGACATATCGACGTATCTGTTGGGTTCGAACGCTGCGGCAGTGGTTCGGCATGCGAACTGCCCTGTCCTGGTCGTGAGATAGAATGCGGCGTTTACGCTCGTGGATACGAACGGATAGCGGATAACAAAAACCGGGCGCGAAGCCCGGTTTTTCATTTACGCAGCCCTGAGTGAAGGCGCGATTTAGAGATTTACTCTGTTGGCGTTTAAATTTAAGTCCGTAATGGCGGCCGGTTTTCCAAGCAAGTAGCCCTGAACTTCATCACATTTATTTTTTTTCAGAAAAGACAGCTGTTCGGCGGTCTCCACCCCTTCTGCGGTTACCGCCATGGAATAGGCTTTCCCCAGGTCGATAATTTTTTCCACGACTGACTGGTTCTGCGGCGAGTCCCCCAGGGTAAAAATAAAGCTCTTGTCGAGCTTAAGCCCGTCAAACTGAAACTTCCGCAGGTAGCTCAGTGAGGCATAGCCGGTGCCGAAATCGTCAATCAGAATGCGGACGCCCATTTTTTTGAGAGACTTCATGGTCTGCAAGGTTTTTTCCGGGTCGGAAAGCGTAACGTTTTCAGTGACTTCAATTTCCAGCCGGTTGGGTTCAAGCCCCGTTTCGTGAAGGATCTCTTTTATTCTTTCGGCAAGATCGCTTGCCTGGAATTCGATAGCAGAAATATTGACGGAGACCGATAATCCCGGCAATTTGTCTTTCGTCTCCGTACAGGCTTTGCGTATGACCCAGTTGCTCAGGCTAATAATCAGCCCGGTTTCTTCTGCCAGCGGAATAAACTGATCGGGCATTATGGTCCCTCGAGCCGGGTGCTGCCAGCGCACCAGCGCTTCGACGGCATCAATAGTAGAATACCTGAGGTTATAACGCGGCTGGTAAACCAGGTAGAGCTGTTCTTCGCGAATTGCGGTCTTGAGTTCTAATTCCAGTTTCCTGCGTTCGGTCAACTTTTCCGACATATCCGGGCGATAATAGACCCATCGGTTTCTGCCGGATTGTTTCGCCTGATACAGCGCAATATCCGCGTAGCGGAGAAGATCGTTTGCGCTGCTGCTATCCCGGGGAGCCAGCGCAATGCCCATGCTTACGCCTATCGCCACATCATTGCCCTCAATGGCGAAAGGACGGTTAAGTTCTTGCACGATGCGACGACACACCTCCTCAATCTGGTCTTGCTGGCTGGTGTTGCCGAGGAGAAGCATAAATTCATCCCCTCCCTGCCGTGCGACAAAATCACCTCGACGAACGCAATTTTTAAGACGTGAAGCGACCTCGCCAAGCAGGGCATCGCCGGTGGAGTGCCCGAAAATATCATTGACGGGTTTAAACTTGTCTAAATCAAGGCAAATCATGGCAAAGGGATAATGGTTAAGGTCTTCTTTCGCTAACTTGCCAGCCAGAAATTCCTTAATATGATACCGGTTCGGCAGACCGGTTAATTCATCATGGCGTGACAGGAACTCCACGCGTTTTGTTGCTTCAACTTCCTGAGAAACGTCGGTTGCCGCGCCTCGCAACACCACCGTTCCATCAGGCTGAGCAGAAAATTTTGCCAGAAGCGTGCAATATGACGTGGTTTGTTGCGCGTGAGTATAAGGGCAGTTTTTAAATTCAAAGCGTTCGGTTAAGTCCCGCTGCCTGGCGCAGTCATGTGATAATCCGTTTGTCGACGGAAAGAGTTCATCCAACCTGCGGCCTATCCATTTGCTATTTTCATATCCCGTTATTGTGGAAAAACGACCCGATAGCCACGTTATCCTTAACGATAAATCTGTTTCCCAGAACCAGTCGCTGGTTGTTTCACTGACGTCCCGAAATCGTTTTTCACTTGTAATAAGATTCAACCGCGCCTGCTCAAGGAGAAAAGTATTTTCATCAAGCATTCTCGCCTTGTGCATAATATGACGCATTAATATCACTGTCATCGATACCGTCAGAACGACTGAAAGAATGAGCAATGGCAAAAAATAAATTATTAACGCCTGGCCGGGATTTTCACCGTCCCAGATAATTTTGACATCCCCATTCTGGGTGCTTAAGGTAAATTCTGTCTGATTATTTATTTGAGAAGTGACTGCAGCGGGAGAAGTACGAACGTTCTGGATACCGGCATCCTGCCCAATCGTGAGAAGTTTTTTAGCCGTTAACTTGTCTATAAACACCATTGTCGAAGGTTTTCCGGGCAGGGTTTGCACGCTCGAATCATCACCCGTCGTTATCCATTGCGCAGAAACGATGGCCGGCACGGAATCGATAAGCGCTAGTACTGAAACCGGCACTCCCTTTTTTATACTCAACTCATGGAGTAAACGGTCTTTTGTTGATTTGTCTAACCAGCGTTCCAGCTCCTGAAGCTTCAGTTTCCCGTCAACCACGCTGTATCGCGTGCTCTCTTCCGGGGAGAGGACAAACACCCCTTCGTAGCCAAAGTTGTCATACAGGGACTTACCCAGGTTCTGCTTATCCCATGCCCAGTGAACGTCAGTGTTCAGATGAAGATGTTTGTAGGCATCTCCCCACTCGGCATTATCTTTCAAATGGCTTCGCATGCTTTCCTGGCGGGTATCGAGGGCTTTCCTTAACAAAAATTCCTCGTGCGTGTCGCTGATTTCGTTAACATTATCTTTTATTATTAGCAGGGAAATTATTGCCGCAATAAAAATACTTATCAACAACGTTACAATATAGGTAAAGGTTTTATTTATCAGGCCTTTAGAAGGCTCGGTATCGGTGAAGCCCGGATTGTTCAGAGGTAGGGTCATCTTTCGCCTTCTTAACTGCTACTACGTCGATTTTTATGCCACTTTCATTTATCGGCACAAAATAACAAAAATTTATAGCTGAAAATCTCAGGTTAAAGAATATTTGATTTCTCTAACCCAGATCAAATTATTAATTATTAACTATTTTACTACCTATACTCGGTAAATTAAATATACCGACCGGAGTGACGTTTAACGTCACCATTTTATTTATAAAGAATGTATATTAAGACACTTTTTGGCTGAAGCGGTTACAGGCGTATAAAAAAACCGGGCGTAAAGCCCGGTTCTTTTTTCTAACGAGACTAACCTTATTCGCTCAACCCGCGATTGTCCAGCATCGGTTCAATTTTCGGATCGTGCCCGCGCCAGTTGCGATACAGTTCAGCCAGATCCGTGCTGTTACCACGGGACAAAATCGCCTCGCGGAATTTTTGCCCGTTTTCACGAGTCAGGCCACCCTGTTCAACAAACCACTGATACCCGTCGTCCGCCAGCATTTGCGTCCACAGGTAGGCATAATATCCCGCCGCGTAGCCGCCGCCGAAAATATGGGCAAAATAGCTGCTGCGATAGCGCGGCGGTACGGCGGGCAGACCCAGCCCCTCTTTTTGCAGTGCTGCCGCTTCAAACGCGTCTACGCTCGAAACGGCTTCGCTAATCCCGTGCCAGTTCATGTCCAGCAGCGCGGCAGCCAGCAGCTCCGTCATGTCATAACCCTTGTTGAAATGGGTCGCGTTGAGCATGCTTTCCCGCAGCGCGTCCGGCATCGGTTCACCGGTTTCGTAATGGCGGGCGTAGTGGGTAAACACCTGTGGATGGCTGGCCCAGTGTTCGTTGATCTGCGACGGGAATTCAACGAAATCGCGCGGCGTATTGGTCCCGGAGAGCGTGGCGAAACGCTGGCTGGCAAACAGACCGTGCAGCGTATGGCCAAACTCGTGGAACAGGGTGATCACGTCATCCCAGGAGAGTAGCGCAACGCCGCCGTTAGCCGGTTTTTGGTAGTTACAGACGTTATAGATCACCGGACGGGCAGCAAGCTCGAAGGATTGCTCGACGAAATTCCCCATCCAGGCCCCGCCCTGCTTGGAATCGCGGGCAAAGAAGTCGCCGTAAAACAGCGCCATGCCCTCACCGGTGTGGTCGAAAATTTCCCAGACGCGGACGTCCGGGTGATACACCGGGATATCGAAGCGCTCCACAAAGCGGATGCCAAACAGCTGGCTTGCGGCCCAGAATACGCCGTCGTGCAAAACGGTATTGAGCGCAAAATAGGGTTTGATTTGCGATTCATCGAGGGCATATTTTGCCTGACGCACGCGCTCGGCATAAAAAGCCCAGTCCCAGGCCTGCACGGTGAAACCACCCTGCTCGTCGTCGATGACTTTCTGAATATCAGCCTGCTCGCGCTCTGCCCGGGCGCGGGCGGCGGGCACAATGCCGCGCATAAATTCCAGCGCGGCGTCCGGGGTTTTCGCCATCTGGTCGGCGATACTCCAGCTGGCGTAATCGTCAAATCCCAGCAGGCGGGCCTGCCGGGCGCGCAGCGCCGTAAGTCGGAGGATCAGCTCGCGAGTGTCGTTTTCATCCCCTTTCTGGGTGCGCGTCCAGCCAGCGTTGAACAGGTTTTCACGGGTCTGACGATTGCGCAGCGCGGAAAGCGCGGGCTGCTGAGTCGTGTTCAGAAGCGGGATCAGCCAGCGATCGTTTAGCCCTCGCTCTGCGGCAGCCTGCGCCGCGTCGGCAATCTCGCTGGCGCTGAGCCCGTCAAGCTGGTGCGCGTAATCCACCACCAGCCCGCCCGTCTTATCGGCAGCCAGCAGACGCTGATTGAACTGGCTGGTCAGGGTCGCCGCCTCGGTATTCAGCGCCTTCAGCTCGGCTTTTTCCTTTTCATTCAGACGCGCGCCGGCCAGAATAAACCGCTGATACGTCTCCTCGACCAGCCGGCGGGATTCGGCGTCCAGCGCGGCACGGTCCTGCCAGACGCTCTCCACGCGGGCGAAAAGGGTGTCATTCAGCCAGATGTCGTTTGCCAGCGCGGCAAGCTCGGTGGAGAACTGCTCCTCAAGCTCCTGCAGGTACGCATTGGTGTGCGCGGAGGTCATGGCGAAGAACACGCTGCTGACGCGCGAGAGCATGGTGCCGCTTTTCTCCAGCGCCAGCAAGGTGTTGGTGAAGTCCGGCGCAGCGGTTTGGGACACAATGGCGTCTACGTCCGCCCGCTTCTGGCGAAGCGCTTCATCGAAGGCCGGGCGATAGTGATCGTCGGTGATTTCATCAAAATGGGGGGCCTGGTAAGGCAGCAGGCTGATGTCAAAAAAGGGATTCGTGGCCGTCATCTTTCGCTCCTGAGTACGGGTATCCTCCCAGAGTAGGCCAGGCCGCCATCCCCTGCAACGCCGTCATACAAATGTTGCCTTAACGCACCCTCTTCGGCCGTGCTATGTTAGTACAACACAAAAAGCGTTGAGGAACAGTGAGATGATTATTTTAGTTACCGGGGCAACGGCAGGTTTTGGTGAAAGCATCACGCGTCGCTTCGTCGCCAACGGGCACAAGGTTATTGCCACGGGCCGTCGTCAGGAGCGCCTGCAGGAGCTGAAGGACGAATTAGGCGACAGCATCCTGACCGCGCAGCTGGACGTGCGTAACCGCGCGGCCATTGAAGAGATGATTGCCAACCTGCCCGCCGAGTGGCGCGCCATCGACGTGCTGGTCAACAATGCCGGTCTGGCGCTGGGCATGGAGCCCGCACACAAAGCCAGCGTTGAAGACTGGGAAAACATGATCGATACCAACAACAAAGGGCTGGTCTATATGACCCGCGCGGTGCTGCCGGGCATGGTCGAGCGCAACCGCGGCCACATTATCAACATTGGCTCCACCGCCGGAAGCTGGCCTTACGCAGGCGGCAACGTCTATGGCGCAACAAAAGCGTTTGTGCGCCAGTTCAGCCTTAACCTGCGTACCGACCTGCACGGCACCGCCATTCGCGTTACCGATATCGAACCGGGTCTGGTGGGCGGTACCGAGTTTTCCAACGTGCGTTTCAAAGGCGATGACGCGAAAGCGGGCAAAACCTACGAAAATGCTAACGCGCTGACGCCGGAAGATGTGACCGAAACGGTCTGGTGGGTGGCGACGCTTCCAAAACACGTCAACATCAATACCGTGGAAATGATGCCAGTCAGCCAGAGTTTTGCCGGACTCAGCGTCCATCGTGGCTAAATCAGCCCTTCCCGGCCTGCGGGCCGGGTCTATTTCATACCCTAAAAGAATGGTAGTATGTTCAGGCTAACTCTCTGAGAAATGACAACTCATGGCCGCTGAATCGCAACTCAATCCCACCCAGCCCGTTAACCAGCAAATCTATCGCATTTTGCGACGTGATATTGTCCATTGCCTGATCCCACCGGGAACGCCGCTTTCTGAAAAAGAGGTCTCCGTGCGTTTTGACGTTTCCCGTCAGCCGGTACGTGAAGCGTTTATTAAGCTTGCTGAAAACGGACTGATTCAGATCCGCCCGCAGCGCGGCAGCTACGTGAACAAAATTTCACTCTCTCAGGTACGCAACGGCTGTTTCGTTCGCCAGGCCATTGAATGCGCGGTGGCGCGCCGTGCCGCAACGCTTATCAACGACAACCAGTGTTACCAGCTGGAGCAGAACCTGCACCAGCAGCGTATTGCGATTGACCGTAAGCAGCTCAATGATTTCTTCCAGCTTGACGATGAATTCCACCAGAAGCTGGCGCAGATCGCGGATTGTCAGCTGGCCTGGGACACCATTGAGAACATCAAGGCCACCATTGACCGCGTGCGCTATATGAGCCTCGATCACGTCTCCCCGCCGGAAATGCTGCTCCGACAGCATCATGATATTTTCAGCGCGCTGGAAAAACGCGACCCGGACGGTGTGGAAAAAGCGATGACGCTGCATCTGCAGGAAATTAGCGAATCCGTGCAGCTTATTCGTCAGGAAAATAGCGAGTGGTTTAGCGAAGAGTAATATGCGCCGCCCCTTTCGGGTGCGGCGGCGTGATTAGCGAACGACTAACACCGGGATCGTGGCGTAGCGCAGAATAGATTCCGCATTTGAACCCAGCAGATGAGTGGTGATGCTCGGGTTTTTCGACCCGATGACAATCGCATCATATTCCCCCTCCTTGCTCAGCTTGATAATTTCATCCCGGACGTTGCCAAAACGCACCATGCTGTGAATATTCTCTGGGGCGATATCGAACAGTCTTTTTAACTCGTTCATTTTCTTACCGGATTCTGCGGTCATATACTCTTCAAACTTTTTTATATCGGCGTTGAACCCGCGCAGCAGAGACCGGCTGCTGGCTGGCAGAATATTGACCAGGGTAATCGACGCGCCCTCTGCCTTCGCAAGGTTTGCCGCGTGGCGAACCGCTTTGTCGCTCAAATCCATTTCAAACACGTCTACAGGCATCAAAATGCTCTTATACATAAGCCTGACTCCTTATTCCGATGAAGGGTTATTTCCTGCACACAGGATGACATCGGGAATATAAACCAACCTTCAACGCTTCCCTCTCGAAACTATCAATTAATGAAAATAATGGTCCACTTTGTAAATTACCGTCCTGAACCGTCAGCGCCCGACGAAATAAAGAAAAAAGTGTGAGTTTGATCAAAAACAAAAACATGAAACGCGGACAGGCGTATTTATAGGCCCCGTGAACGGCAAAACCCGAAATAGCGCCGTAACGAACAGGTTAGAGAGGAGAAAATACCATGATGACATACGACCGTAACCGCAATGCAATCACCACCGGCAGCCGCGTCATGATTAGCGGCACGGGCAAAACCGGCGTGATTAAAGCAATCCACAGCGACGGGCTCGATGCCGCGCAGGTGCGCCGCAGCAAAACGGTTGAAGTGGAAGGATGCGAAGGTAAGTTCGAGCCGATTGAGCTGATTCGCCTGGGGATGCACTAAGCTGTGCGCAGACATGCCGCCGCGCACGGCGGCATGTGCTGAATTACCGTTGAGACACGTACTGCGCCACGGTCGCTTTCGCACCTTTTTGCAGCAGCGTCCGGTACGCGGTCATCACCGCAGCAACGAAGCGCGGCTCCTGCGGTAACTCTTTACCAAAGATGGCCTCAATGCCGAGCAGCGCGTTAACCCGACTTTCCCCTTCCGCACTTCCCTTCACCGCCGCCTGAATCACCGCCAGCTGCGGATCGCTCACGTCGATGGCGTTACCCTGCTCGTCCACGCCGCCAACATAACGCATCCACCCTGCCACGCCCAGCGCCAGCAGTGGGAAAGGCTTCTGATGCACCAGGTGCCAGCGCACGGAGTCCAGCATACGCTGCGGGAGCTTCTGGCTGCCGTCCATCGCGATTTGCCATGTCCGATGGCGCAGGGCCGGGTTGCTGTAGCGGGCAATCAGGAGATCGGCATAGCGGCCTAAATCAACGCCCTTCACTTTCAGCGTGGGCGCCTGCTCGTTAAGCATCAGCGCGTGCGCGGCGAAGCGGTAGTTCTCATCTTCCATACAGTCGTTGATATGCTGGTAGCCAGCCAGATAGCCCAGGTACGCCAGGAAGGAGTGGCTGCCGTTGAGCATGCGCAGCTTCATCTCTTCAAACGGGATCACGTCTGACACCAGCTCGGCACCGGCTTTTTCCCACTCGGGACGTCCTGCCACAAAGTTATCTTCGATCACCCACTGGCGGAACGGTTCACAGGCGACCGCCGCCGGGTCACGCACGCCGGTCAGCTGTTGGATTTTATCCAGCGTATCGGGCGTAACCGCCGGCACGATGCGATCCACCATGGTTGACGGGAAGGTGACGTTAGCCTCGATCCAGTCCGCCAGTTCGCCGTCTACCGCCCGGGCGTACGCGCAGGTCACATTGCGCATCACGTGGCCGTTCTCCGGCATGTTGTCGCAGGACATCACGCTAAACGCGGGCAGACCCGCCGCTTTGCGACGCGCTAGCGCTTCCACCACCACGCCCGGCGCGGATTTCGGCTGGTGCGGGTTTTGCAGGTCGGCGACGATAAACGGGTGATCGAGCATCAGTTGTCCGGTCGCCGGTGAATGGCAGTACCCTTTCTCTGTGATGGTCAGCGAGACAATCGCCACCTGCGGTTCGCACATCGCCGTCAGCACGCACTCCAGCCCGTCGACCTGTGCATGCAGCGCTTTTTTAACCACGCCAACCACGCGGGATGTCCATGCGTCGGCAGACATCGCCGCCACGGTGTAGAGGTTATCCTGCGCGTTCAGATCGGCAATCTGCTGCTCGCCGCCAATCAGGTTAACCTCACAGTAGCCCCAGTCGCTGCCGTGCCCGGCGGCGAGGATGTCGGCATACACCGCCTGATGCGCGCGATGAAATGCGCCGAAGCCTAAATGTACAATGCGTGCTTTAAGGCTGTCGCGATCGTACTGAGGCAGCGTCGCGTTGGCCTGTAATAAGGTGTTTTCCATGATTAAGACTCGTTAATTAGAAAGCTGTGGATCGCTGCCGCCCCTTCAGAAGCGGCAGCGCCTGCTGACTACACCAACTAGAATGGCAGTTGGGGTAAAAAAAAGTAACTGCCATCAACCATACTGATACTGCCGTTTGAGATTTTGATTTATATTAACTTTTGCTCATGTGGTGTGACATAAAGCCAGAGTTGTGTGACATGTCACGTAAGTTATGAACCACTAGCGCCGCGAGGAGACCGCGCCGTAACCCACGCTCTCTTCTGGTGCGGACTCCGCTGCGTCGTGCGCCGCGCTCAAATCACGGTCGCGCACTTCCGGCATCAGGATCGCCGAGACCAGCCCAATCGCGGAATAAGCCACCAGCATGGCGACGATTGGCCACCAGGAGCCGGTCATATTGCAGAAGATCCCCGCCAGCACCGGACCAAAGCCCACCGCCACCAGACCGCCCGCCTCTTTCGAGATAGCCATACGGGTAAAGCGATTTCGCGAGCCAAACATCTCCGCCATGGTGATATTTTCCAGGGCAAACAGCCCCAGCACGGCGAAGTTATGGATAACGATGATAGAGAGCATGATTGTTCCCGGCGCATAGCTCTTATCGACGATGATAGAGAGCATCGGATACGCGAGAAGAATGGCGGAGATATTGAGGATAATGTACGGCAGACGGCGCCCTACTTTATCGGAAAGCCAGCCCAGCAGCGGAATGGAGATAAACCCGAGAATGGAGCTTACCATCAGCGCATCGGTCGGGATGGCTTTATCGAACAGCAGCGTCTGGACCAGATATCCGGCGAGGAACGTCTGGATCAGACCCGAGTTGCCCGCCTGGCCAAACCGCAGGCCGGTCGCCAGCCAGAAGGATTTACTTTTCACCATTGAACCGAGCGAAGTGTCCGGCTGCACGCTTTGTGCATCGTTCACTTTCTCAAACACCGGACTCTCTTTCAGGTTCATTCGCAGCCAGATGGCGAAAATCATCACCACGACGCTGGCGAGGAACGGCACACGCCAGCCCCAGGCAATCAGCTCTTCACGGTCGAGGGCAAAGAACATCACCGCCCAGATCGCCGTTGCGCTCAGCGTCCCGCAGTTTGTGCCCATAGCCACCAGCGAGGAGATGATGCCGCGTTTGCCTTTCGGCGCGTACTCCGCCAGCATGGTCCCGGCCCCGGAGATCTCCGCCCCGGCGCCCAGGCCCTGGATGATACGCAGCGTCACCAGCAGAACGGGAGCAAAAATCCCAATCTGCGCGTAGGTCGGCAGAACGCCAATCAGCGTGGTGCAGATCCCCATCATGGTGATGGTGATAAACAGTACCTTCTTACGACCAATGCTGTCGCCCATTCTGCCAAAGATAAAGGCGCCGACAATGCGTGCGATATAGCCTGCGCCGTAGGTCCCCATCGCGAGGATCAGCGCCATCGCGGCTGACTGTTCCGGGAAGAAGATCTCGTGAAAGACCAGGGCAGCACCCAGCGAGTAAAGCTGAAAGTCCATAAACTCCAGGGCGGTGCCCAGCCAGCCGGAAACGGCGGCTTTCACCAGGTCGGAGGTGGTTCTTTGAGGTTGTGCTTGCGTCATAATGGCTATCTCTGAAGGGTAAGATGCGTACCACATAGAGCCTGTCTGCGCAGGCTCTTAACCGCGTATAGGATTATTGACCGAACGTGAGCAAGACTTTGCAGCACTGCCGCTGGTCTTTCTCAAACAGTTCAATGGCGTCTGTTACATGGTGATAGTCAAAGGCATGAGTGATCAGTTTTTCCGGGTCGATCAGCCCTTTTTTCAGCCAGTCGATGACGACCGGGAATTTGTTGGCATTGAGGCGCGAGGAGAAGATCGCCAGCTCTTTGCCGGTGATGCCCTGCTGAACAATCTGGCTCGGCTCGCTGGAGAACCCCATCAGCACGATGCGCGCCGCCGGAGAGGCCAGGGTAATCGCCTCCTGCAAAATCGACGGATGACAGGCGGCATCAATGATTAACGTCGGTTTGATGCCCCTTTCGTCCAGCGCGGCCTGCAGCGATCGCTCGCCGTTATTCAACACCCAGTCCGCGCCGCTGCGCTGGGCCATTTTCAGGCGTTCGTCGATGCGATCAACCACGATAACCTGCTTCACCTTATAGACGCCCTTCAGCGCCTGCACGGTGACCAGCCCCATCGGGCCAGCGCCGTAAATCAGCGCGACGTCCTGCTCGGTAGGGTTGACCTGCCCCGTCACGTTGGCGGCGATGGTGAAGGGCTCAACCATGACGGCGTGCCTATCAGGAATGTCATCCGGAATAGGCCAGGCATTTTTTGCGGGCACTGCCGCATATTCGCTGAAGCCCCCGTCGCGGTGTACGCCCAGCACCACCAGCGAGGTGCAGACGTTCGGTTTTCCGACGGAACACGGATAGCAGTGTCCGCAGCTGATCACCGGATCGACCGAGACGCGCTGGCCCAGACGGGCACTGTCGACACCCTCGCCCACGGCGTCAATCACGCCAAAAAACTCGTGGCCGATCGTGCGTGGATACTTCGCAAACGGGTTATGGCCGCGATAGATGTGGCTGTCCGAACCGCAGATCCCCGCCAGCGTGATTTTGACGCGAACTTCACCCGGGCCTGGCTGCGGAAGTGGCCGCTCTTCAATCACCAGTTCGTTCGGCTGTTGAATCACTACGCTTTTCATCGTTCGCTCCTCGTTTACCAGTTCCACAGCGTGCCGTCTTCAAGACGGGCCACCGGCAGATAGGCCGGATCGTAGGGGTATTTCGCCGCCAGTTTTTCATCAAACTCGATGCCCAGCCCCGGCCTGTCGCCCGGATGCATGTATCCGTTATCAAAGCGCCAGCTGTGCGGGAAGACTTCCAGCATCTGTTCGGAATAGCCCATATATTCCTGGACGCCAAAGTTTGGCACCCACAGGTCGAAATGCAGCGCGGCGGCGTGGCATACAGGCGAGAGATCCGACGGGCCGTGCGAGCCGGTTCGCACCTGATAGAGCGAGGCGAAGTCCGCGATGCGACGCATCCCGGTGATCCCGCCCGCGTGGGTAATGGTGGTGCGAATATAGTCGATGAGCTGCTCTTCGATGAGCTGCTTACAGTCCCAGATGCTGTTAAACACTTCCCCCACCGCAATCGGCGTGACGGTGTGCTGGCGGATCAGGCGGAAGCAGGCCTGGTTTTCCGCAGGCGTTGGATCTTCCATCCAGAACATGCGGAATTCTTCAATGCTCTTGCCGAAGCGCGCCGCTTCGATTGGCGTCAGGCGGTGGTGCATGTCGTGCAGGAGATGTTCATTGAAGCCGAATTGACTGCGCACCGCGTCGAACAGCTTCGGTGTGAAATCGAGGTATTTTTCGGTCGACCAGAGCTGCTCTTCCGGCCAGTCGCCTTTGGTCGCAGGCTCGTAGGCAAGCCCCTTCCCTTTGGCCATGCCGTAGGTGGTTTTCATACCCGGCACGCCGCACTGCACACGGATTGCCTTGAAGCCCATCTCTTTATGGCGGGCGTAATCTTCCAGCACGTCGTCAATGGTGTGACCGGTCGTGTGGCAGTAAACCATCACGCCTTCACGGGATGCGCCGCCCAGCAGCTGGTAGAGCGGCATGTTGGCCGCTTTGGCCTTAATGTCCCACAGCGCCATGTCCACGGCGGAGATGGCCGACATGGTGACCGGCCCGCGACGCCAGTAGGCGCCTTTATAGAAAAACTGCCAGACGTCTTCGATGCGGTGCGCATCGCGGCCAATCAGCTGCGGGCAGAGGTGGTCTTTCAGGTAGGAAGCAACGGAGAGTTCACGCCCGTTCAGCGTAGCGTCACCGAGGCCGACAATCCCCTCGTCGGTGGTGATTTTAAGGGTGACAAAGTTCCGCCCCGGGCAGGTAACAAACACGTCAGCCGCGACAATCTTCATAATTCCTTTCCTTACATCATTTGTTGTGATGCTGGAAACTTACCCACCAACCAGACTACCATACAAGTATAATGACCATAAAATCGGCTAACGATCACAAAACCGGGGGATCAGGCCCGTCCCCATCCCGCCACAATAATCAGCATTCCGCACAGGGCAATCAGCGCGCCGGCCCAGTCGTACGCGCTGAGCTTGACGCCGTCCACCACGCGTAGCCACAGCAGCGCGGTACAGATATAGACGCCGCCGTAAGCGGCGTAGACGCGGCCGCTCGCGGCCGGATGCAGCGTTAACAGCCAGACAAACAGGGCCAGCGCGACGCTTGCCGGGATGAGCAGCAATACGGATCCCCCCTTCTTCAGCCAGAGCCAGGGCAGGAAGCAGCCGATGATTTCGCATAGCGCGGTGGCAAAAAAAAGCAGCGTCGTTTTGAGCATATTTCACGTCAGGTGAGGATTTATTTAGACATCATACCTGATGATATCCTTTACTTTTCCATACTTGCTCCGCGGGTATGCCGTCTTTTCGCTTTGGTGTAGAATCTGTTCGGGATAACTTGATTATCTGCACCCGTTTAAAAGGAAACGCTATGACCACATTAAGCAAACGCCTTTGTCTGACAGCCCTGCTGGCGCTGTCATCGTTCGCCTTTGCCGCCTCTGCGACAGCGGAAACCAGCAAGCTCATTATTGAGTCTGGTGACAGCGCGCAAAGCCGCCAGAACGCCGCCATGGACAAAGAACAATGGAATGACACCCGCAGCCTTCGCCACAAGGTCAACAAACGTGCTGAGAAAGAGTGGGATAAAGAAGATGTCGCTTTTGACGCACGCGATAAGTGCCAGCAAAGTGCAAACGTCAACGCCTACTGGGAGCCTAACACCCTGCGCTGCCTGGATCGCCGCACTGGCCGCACGGTAGCCCCGTAATGTCGGCGCCCTGCGACGTTAAGCTTCGTCCGCTGGAGCGTGAAGACCTGCGCTTCGTCCACCAGCTCGACAATAACGCCAGCGTAATGCGCTACTGGTTCGAAGAGCCGTACGAGGCCTTTGTTGAGCTGTCCGATCTCTACGATAAGCACATTCACGATCAGAGTGAACGTCGTTTTGTGGTGGAGTGTGAAGGCGAAAAAGCCGGACTTGTGGAGCTGGTTGAAATCAACCATGTTCACCGTCGGGCGGAGTTTCAGATCATTATATCCCCTGAGCATCAGGGAAAAGGCCTTGCCTCACGGGCAGCGAAGCTGGCGATGGATTACGGATTCAACGTTCTGAATCTCTACAAGCTTTACCTGATTGTGGATAAAGAGAACGAGAAAGCGATCCATATCTACCGCAAGCTGGGCTTTATGGTGGAAGGCGAGCTGATTCACGAGTTCTTCATCAACGGCGAATACCGCAATACCATTCGCATGTGCATCTTCCAGCATCAGCATCTTGCCGGACACAAGCCGTCAGGCGCCAGCCTGCTGAAACCGACCGCGCAGTAACCTGCGCGGTTTTATTCTCAGTAGTATTCAATCGTGTTTTTGATGGTGTATTTGTGCTCAACGGCAGGTTTGACGCTATCGTCCGTGATCGTCAGGTCACAGCTCACCGGATTATTGTGTCGATCGTAATCGCAGCTCTGCTTCACGCTGCCCAGCGGCTTATCATTCAACATGCTCACCGCCGAGTAATCCATTCTTTTGCGAACGTCTTTAGACGGCGTCGACTGGACGGACAGGTGCTGATCCCCGGAGACGGTGGTTTTGCCCAGCGGGTAGCCGTCCGCATCGTAGCGATACTTCACTTCCATCTCTTTGCCGTGCGCCGCTACCACAAAACCGTTGTCGTCGGTATCCCACGTTATCCCGGCTGACGGCAGTTCGGCCAGCTGGCATTTCCCCTGCAGCTTCACTTTGCGCTGCTGGGTTTCTGCATCAAGGTAGTAATTGGCATCCAGCACCAGCGCCACGCCGGTATTGGCCTCCAGGTCGTGCAGCTCCAGGGTATCGAAACACCCTTCCGTAGACACGGTGCCGGTGACCCGTTTGGACACTTCGCCCTTCTCGTTGAGCAGCGTCTGGGTGAAGTCTTTCACCGGGCCGCGCAGCGGATCAAAATCAAATTCGTTCGAGAAACTCGCCATTTCGGGCGTAAACGACAGCGGCGCGGAGCTGTTGTCGCACCCCACCAGTGTTGCTGCCAGTAGCGTTATCGCTGCGTATTTCTTCACATTTATTACCGTACAGGGAGATTATTCCCAATCATATTAGCAAATACAGTTGTTTACACGAAGCCTGCTAAAATTAATCTCTACACAGAGAAAAGGAGCTACAGATGAAACGGTTACCCTGGATTACCGCCCTGCTGTTAATGAGTGCCTCAACGGCCGCGCTGGCGGCACCGGATTCCTGCGAGCGCGTGAAAAGCGACATTCAGCAGAAAATTATCAACAACGGTGTGCCTGAATCAGGTTTTACGCTGAGCATTGTGCCGAACGATCAGGCTGACCAGGCGGGCACGCAGGTGGTAGGCCACTGCGCCAACGACACCTTTAAAATTTTGTACACCCGCTCAGGCAACGGGGCTGCTGAAGCGCAGTAATTTACCCTCAATCCCCTTTGATTTGATGAGGATTAAGATCTAATACCCCCAAATCAGTAACACTCACCCCATCATTAGCCCGGTTATCATTTCGGGAAAAATAATATGTAATTATAATGATGGGGTGAGCCATGTCCGATACTGAACATCACGGCGGGATTAGCCGTCGAACTCTCGTGAAATCCACGGCAATAGGTTCTCTGGCGCTGGCCGCCGGCGGGATCTCGCTTCCTTTTGGTTTAAAAAGCGCCGCCGCGGCGGTGAAGAACGCCGTCCAGCCTGTTGAAGATAAAGTGGTGTGGGGCGCCTGCTCGGTCAACTGCGGCAGCCGCTGCGCGCTGCGTCTGCACGTCCGCGACGACGAAGTGTACTGGGTCGAAACGGATAACACTGGCGAGGATATTTACGGTAACCATCAGGTGCGCGCCTGCCTGCGCGGACGTTCTATTCGCCGTCGGATCAATCACCCTGACCGTCTCAACTACCCGATGAAACGCGTGGGCAAACGCGGTGAAGGCAAGTTCGAGCGCATCACATGGGATGAAGCGCTGGACGCCATCACCGCCAGCCTTAAAAACGTGGTCAGCAAATACGGCAACGAAGCGGTGTATATTAACTACTCCTCCGGGATTGTCGGCGGCAATATCACCCGCTCCTCCCCTTACGCTTCGCTGGTGGCGCGCCTGATGAACTGCTACGGCGGTTTCCTGAGCCACTACGGCACCTACAGCACGGCGCAAATCGCCTGCGCCATGCCCTACACCTACGGCAGCAACGACGGCAACAGCACCTCGGATATTGAAAACACCAGGCTGGTGGTGATGTTCGGCAATAACCCGGCGGAAACCCGCATGAGCGGCGGCGGGATTACCTATTATCTGGAGCAGGCCCGCGAGCGCTCTAACGCGCGAATGATCGTTATCGACCCGCGCTATACCGATACGGCAGCCGGACGCGAAGATGAATGGATCCCGATCCGTCCGGGTACCGATGCCGCGCTGGTGGCGGGCATCGCGTGGGTATTGATCGACGAAAACCTGGTCGACCAGACTTTTCTCGATAAATACTGCGTTGGCTACGACGAAAAAACGCTGCCGGAAGGCGCGCCCGCTAACGGCCACTACAAAGCGTACATTCTCGGCCAGGGCGATGACCGCACGGCGAAAACGCCGGAGTGGGCCTCACGCATCACCGGCATTCCCGCGGATCGCATCATCAAGCTGGCCCGGGAAATCGGCTCCGCGAAACCGGCCTATATCTGCCAGGGCTGGGGACCACAGCGCCAGGCGAACGGCGAGCTGACGTCTCGCGCCATCGCCATGCTGCCGATCCTTACCGGAAACGTGGGCATCAAAGGCGGTAACAGCGGCGCGCGAGAGTCGACCTACACCATCACCATTGAACGTATGCCGATACCGGATAATCCGATCAAAACGCAAATATCCTGCTTCAGCTGGACGGACGCCATCGCCCGCGGACCGGAGATGACCGCCCTTCGCGACGGCGTGCGTGGGAAAGATAAGCTGGACGTGCCGATTAAGTTCATCTGGAACTACGCGGGCAATACCATCATCAACCAGCACTCCGATATCAATAAAACCCACGATATTCTGCAGGATGAAAGCAAGTGCGAAATGATTGTCGTCATCGACAATTTCATGACCTCGTCAGCGAAGTATGCCGATATCGTGCTGCCGGACCTGATGACCGTCGAGCAGGAAGACATCATTCCTAACGATTATGCGGGCAACATGGGCTACCTGATTTTCCTCCAGCCCGTGACCGCGCCGAAGTTCGAGCGTAAGCCGATCTACTGGATCATGAGCGAAGTGGCGAAACGCCTCGGGCCGGATATCCATCAGAAATTCACCGAAGGACGCACGCAGGAACAGTGGCTGCAGTTCCTGTACGCCAAAATGCTCGCAAAAGATCCTCAGCTTCCGTCCTATGACGAGCTGAAAAAAATGGGCATTTATAAGCGTAAAGATCCGAACGGACACTTCGTGGCCTATAAAAAATTCCGCGAGAACCCGGAAGCCAATCCACTGAAAACGCCATCGGGCAAGATTGAAATTTACTCCAGCAAGCTGGCGGAGATTGCGGCCACCTGGGAGCTGGCAAAAGATGAGACCATCAGCCCTCTGCCCGTCTACGCGTCGACCTTTGACGGCTGGGACGCCCCCGAGCGCGCGCAGTTCCCGCTGCAGCTGTTTGGCTTCCACTTCAAAGCCCGTACCCACTCGAGCTACGGTAACGTCGACGTGCTGAAAGCGGCCTGTCGCCAGGAGGTGTGGCTTAATCCTGTCGATGCTGAAAAACGCGGCATCAAGAACGGCGATACGGTGCGTGTCTTTAATAGCCGCGGCGAGGTGCGAATTGAAGCGAAAGTGACTCCGCGCATCATGCCCGGCGTCAGCGCCATGGGCCAGGGAGCGTGGCACGATGCCAATATGAGTGGCGATCGTATCGACCACGGCTCCTGCATCAACACGCTGACGACCCATCGTCCTTCTCCGCTGGCAAAAGGCAACCCGCAGCACACCAATCTGGTGCAGATTGAGAAAGTGTAGAGGGTGAAACGCGAGACCCTGGTTTATTCTGTGGTCAGTATTATCGGTTAACACAGTCGCGCGGGCGTCATCCGCGCGAGCAAGGAAGGTTTAATGAAAGACGTCTCACATCGTGAATCGTTCGCGTTCAGCGCCCGGGTGCTGGGCGCGCTGTTTTATTTCGCTCCCGACAGCGAGCAGGCCGCGCCGCTGGTGAAAGCGCTCACCGCTGGCGAATGGGTTCAGGACTGGCCCCTGCCTGCGGAAACGCTGCAGCCCGTTGCCGATACGTTTGCCTCATCTTCCGATGAGCCGCTGGCGGACGCCTGGCAACGGCTGTTTATTGGTCCGTATGCCCTGCCCGCTCCGCCGTGGGGTTCCGTCTGGCTGGACCGTGAATCCGTATTGTTTGGCGACTCAACCCTCGCACTGCGCCAGTGGATGCGTGAGAACAATATCGCGTTTGAGATGCAGCAGAACGAGCCGGAAGATCATTTTGGTACTTTGCTGCTGCTGGCGGCGTGGCTGGCCGAAAATGGCCGCGAAGCGGAGTGCGATCAGCTTCTGGCGTGGCACCTGCTGCCGTGGAGCACCCGCTTCCTGTCGGTGTTTGTCGAAAACGCCGGGCATCCGTTTTATACCGCGCTGGGCAGGCTAGCGCAGCTGACGCTCGCGGACTGGCGAGCCGGGCTGCTTATTCCTGTTACGGAAAAGACGCTGTATCGCTAAGGGTGTGGCTTGCTCGCGGTTGTCGGGCAAGCCTTTAGCTTATACCTCTCCACCTGATTCACTCGCACTCTCCTTGCTTTGAATGAACCGAAGTGCCAGATAGAGGTCTGGCGCCAGAATCATGTCATCGTCATTCATTGTTGGCCGGCTATCTTTAAACCAGCGCGTTAATTCCGTTTTTCTGCCCGCAAGGATTAACGTAATCTGTCGACCTTTCAGATCGCGCTTTAACTCATTTATGGTTGCCAGAACGCTGATGTCTGAATAGGTGAAGCAAGCAACGGCATCAATGACCACCCATTTAGGCTGTACTGCTGCACCATCAACCAGGTTCAATACACGACGTTTAAAATAAGCCACGTTAAAATAGGTCAACGGTGAGTTAAATCGATACATCAGCACGCCCGGGACCATTTTAATATCGGTTGTATTACCTAATGAGTGAATCATGCCATCGTCGTCAGTTCCCAGTAAGTGCTCAGAGGGGCGAAACACCGTACGCAGGAACTGTAACAGGCCAAGCAACACCGCAAGGCCGATCCCCTGGATAACGCCGATAATTAACACACAGCCAAACGTGAAAAAGGCCAGGCGAAATGCCTGTTTATTTCTTCGCCTCAGATTCCACAACCCGCGCAGATCAATTAATGACCAGGATGCGTACATCAAAACAATACCTAATGCAGATACCGGAATAAATTGTAATGGCTGAGTGAAAAACACCACTACGATACCGATGAGCAAGGCTGCGACGATGGAAACAAACTGACTTTTCCCACCCACTGAATCATTAACCGCGGTCCGGGAATCGGCTCCACTGATAGCAAACCCCTGAGATAACCCTGACATAATGTTCGCAATACCCAGCGCCCGGAACTCTGCATCCGCATTGATTTCATAGCCATTTTTCGCGGCGAAACTTCGGGCGGTCAGCATCAGGCTGACAAAACTGACCAACGCCAGGTTCAGCGCCGGGATCACTAAATCACGCATCGGACCGGGCTGGAACGCGCCCCAGTTAACGACGGGTAAACCAGGCTGGAAGCCTTCCCCCCCAATAGTGGCAATACCATACTGTTGTGCAGATGTCGCCCATACCAGTAACGTTGTCATCACAATGGCAATCAACGGTGCTGGCCAGTGGCTGCGATACGTTTTGATCGCCATTAAAATAATTAACGTTAAAAGCGATATCCCAACGGTTAATAAATGGCTTTCTAAAAGACGGCCTGGCAAGGCCATTATTTTCTCAATAACCTGCGCTTCGTCGAGTTTTATCCCCAACACCTTGCCTAATTGCCCGACAATAATCGTCACGGCAACGCCATTAAGCAAACCCGTAAGGATGGGATGTGAAAGCAGATCGGCAAGTGCGCCCAGGCGGAATTTACTGGCAAGCAGACACCACCCGCCCATCATCAACGTCATGATAATGGTCAGCTGCCAGTGCAGTTCGGGATTACCTGCAGAAAGAGGAAACACGACGGCCGCAATCACCGCGCAGGTCGTGGCATCAGGGCCCACAATAAGCTGACGTGAAGAACCAAAGAGTGCATATGCTATCATCGGTAAAACGCAGGAATAGAGCCCCACTATTGCCCCAACACCCGCTAACTCAGCATAAGCAATAGCCACGGGTAGCGCGACAGCCGCAACGGATAACCCGGCTTTAACATCATTTTTTAGCCAGCTTTTATCGTAGGCTAACAAAGTTTGTAAACCTGGCATGTAGTTTAACAATTGTTTTCCGAACACGTTGTTCTCCGGATAGGAATATTAGCCACGTCATGCTGGCACACTTCTCAGTGAGGTTCTGGCTTTCAAATGCTCCGGATTAAGGCCGCCACTATTCAGAATCTAATAATAGTTCAACTATTTATTATTCTGACTGGTGTTAAACATAGTTCAAAAACGACCGCTTGTGACTATTCTTCGTCTGGGAACGTATCGGCATCAGGAGAATAATGCTGACAAACGCATGCCAGCTTATGCCCGTCAGGATCGCGCAGATAGGCAACATAAAAATCGGGGCCGTACGCGGTTCGTGTCCCTGGCATGCCTTCACTCTTTCCTCCCGCAAGAAGGCCTGCTGCATGGAAACGTCTGACAATCTCCGCGTTAGCTGCACGGAATGCGAACATGGTCCCGTTTCCCGCCGTTGCGGGTTGTCGGTCAAAGGGAGGACAAATACAGAAGCTAAACCCCTCATCTGGATTATTTTCATCTCCCCACATTGCCCAGTCCTTGGTCCAGGCAGGCAAGCGTGAATAGCCAAGCACTTTAAAAATCGCGTCATAAAACGCCGTGGCGCGCTGAAAATCATTTGTACCTATAGTGATATAAGTCAGCATCTTGTCACATCCTCTTTGCCTTATTCTGAACAGCGATTATACCTCAGAGGCTATGATTTTAGCGGCGGCAAAAAGGCTGATTTTCACTCTTGTAAGCTCGTGGGGTAAGAGTTCGCAGAACATGTTCTATCGTAATTTCAGCCCCCAACCCGTGACGTGAATATCTCTAGTTTTGGTATGTATGCTAAAATTTATCCAGCTGAAGACCGAAAACAGTCCTTATAATTTCAGTACGTTAGCCCAAGTGAGCGAATATGGATAATATTCCACATAAGCAGACAGTTCGGAAAAGATGGCCCACATGGCTGTGGTGCGGAGGTTTTTATCTTTTTACGTTGCATTGCTCTGCAGATGAAATAAATCTGTATTCAATAAATACCGGCTCATACGTTTATCATCTGACGCATAATCGAGGACAATACACGGAGAACTTTGAAAATAAGTTCATATCCGTGGAGAGGAAATTCTCGGATACGTCGAAATACAGTCTTGTGCTAGGGACAATGAAAAACAGCTTTAATGACAGATGCCTGGCAGCCGGCGTAAGAAGAGACTGGGCTGGATGGGATAACGGTTGGGTTTTTAAAGGAATCTATGGATATGTAGGTGAATTTTTCTTTGATACTTTCGATGATTGTGGTGACCATGGTTCATACCATGATTTTAAAAAAGCAACGGGTATAGGATTTTCGCCCTATATATATCATGGGTTCCAGTATAATTTTACGTCTTATTTTGGAATGGATGTGGGTATTATCATACCTTCCGTGTTTGTCATTACGGCACAATGGAGCTTTAAATAAATCCGTCAACCACGTGTGCAGTGCTGTAACTGTCTGCAAAGGGAACCGCCCCGCCATCTCAACCGGAGCGGCTTTAATTACCGCAAGTGCGTGCTCAAAACGTTAAGCCACCGCAGCCAACATCAAAAACTGTACGTCACCTTCAAACTCCCCGTGGGCGATGTTTTGCGTTGCACAATGGGACTATCACCCGCATCCCCCGTCAGCTGCGTAACGCCCGCTGAGGCAAGGACGCTCCAGCGCGAGGTGAGTCTGTGGGTCCAGTCCAGATTCATCGAGTAGCTATAAATCCCGGCCCCGGCGTCATGTCGGGCAAAGCCCGATGCGCTCGACTGGGCGGCGCTGACCCCGTAGTAGGTCTGCATATACTTGCCTGATCCCCAGCTGCCGGTCAGCGCCAGCGTCACCTCATTTTTTGGTGAGGTGTAGAACGGGCTGGAAATACCGAAATGAACCGCTTCACCGTTGTCTCTTTCTGAAACCGGTACCTCTGCCTGCATCTGCAGGTGAAGCCAGTCGGTCACCCTGTACTCCAGCCCGGGCACAACGATTGCCGAGCCTTTTATTTCGCCCATTCCTCGCAGCTCGTCGCTGCCGGAACTGATCGAATCGCTGCTCACGTCTTTATCTTTACGCCCAACTCGATAGCTCAGCGCGGCGCTGTAATCAAGATTGCCAAAGTTGTTGCCGTAACCGATCCCTCGCGTGGTGCCGATAAAGAAGCCGTTTGCCATGGCGTAATCCACCACCTGAGCCGCACTCACGCGGGTTTTATCGGAACCCGAGTAGCGCGGCGCGACGTCCACGCCGCCCCCCAGCGTTAAGACGTTACCCTGACTCTGTTCTGCCGCCAGTGCAGGCGTGGCCAGTAACGCCAGAACGAAGCCCGGCACGAGGTTTTTCAGGCTGCGGCCCGGAAGTAAATGAGGGAACGTATGACGAAGTTCGATGTTTCTCATTAAAGAAGCCCTTTTGGATTCAAATGACGACGATGCATGCGGTTAACCGCCAGAACGCCCATTTTGAATACCGACCCTAAGGTTCTTATGAGCCGAACATGAAGAAACACTGAAGCGCGAGCAGGCGCTGTAAACCGGGCAGGTTTCCTGATACCGTTTTTTTCTTAAGATGTTCTTCATTCACGGTTGATACAGTTGCCAGTGTGAAAATTTTACTAATCGAAGACGACCTGGATCTCGGCAACGGCGTACGTATCGCCCTCTCGGATCAAGGATTTGACGTCATATGGGTACGCCGCAAAGAGGATGCGCTGCATCAGCTGGACGTCTGCGTGCCGGAACTTATTTTGCTCGACCTGGGGCTTCCCGACGGCGATGGCATGAGCCTGATGGCGCGTTTGCGTCAGCAGCTCAAGGGGATCCCGGTCATCATCCTGACGGCGCGAGGCACGCTGCAGGACCGGCTTTGCGGGCTGGATGCCGGTGCAGACGACTATCTCGTCAAGCCTTTTATTCTCGCCGAGCTGCTGGCGCGAGTGAGAGCCCTGGCGCGGCGCAGCTACGGTTTCGAGAATGAAGCGATAGAAATTCGAGGCTTATCGCTTCATGTTCCGACGCGCCGCGTGACGGTGAGCGCGCGCCACGTAGACCTGACGGCGAGTGAATATGCGCTGCTGGAAACGCTGATGCTGCGCGCCGACCGCGTGATTACGCGACGGTTTCTGGAAGAACGGATATTCGGCAACAAAGAGAACCTCAGCAATGCGCTCGACGTGCATATGGGAAATTTGCGGCGAAAAATCGGCGACGGCTATGTGCGAACGGTGCGGGGCGTCGGGTATGTCATTGATACCGTTTCAGTCCAGAAGGTAACAGGGTAATGCAAAACGTCTGGTACCACCTGAGACGCCCAACGCTGGTACGGCGAATTATTATCGCCCAGTTGCTGCTGCTTACCCTGCTGTGGTGTCTATTTTTAACCTTTATTCTGTGGGAGGACCTGCGCAGTCCTCCCATCCTTACGGGCAGTAATACCTACGAAACCCTTTTTACCCTGGTCGAGCGGATGGACGAACACCCGCAGGATCGTACCGCGGTGTTGGAAGCCTTTAGCAAGGCGCTGCGTGAGGGCTATGGCGGCGGCGAAGATCCCGCGCTGTCAATCAACTTCATCGTGCGCAAAAATAACACGATTATTTTTTCATCGCCTGATGCACCAACGGGGGTAACCAACACCCGGTTTGGGGAAATGCAGCGTGTTCAGAGCGATGGTCGTACCTGGACCAGCCGAACCCTTAAATCCGCTCATTCCGACGTGGAGGTTACCCTTTTCACCCCGGCCGGCGGCTGGAACTTCTTTATCTACCTGAACTCGCGCGGCTACTACATCATGCCGCTGCTGGTCTGCTTCCCTTTTCTTCTTTTTCCCGCGTGGCTGTCAATCCGCATTGCGATGCGCCCCTGGAACAAGGTGGTCAATGAAATTACGCTACGCACGCCTGACGATCTCTCCCCTTTAAAAGCCGTTCCCGGACACAGGGAGCTTCGCCAGATGGTGGATGCGATCAATGACTTCCTTGCCAGGGTGCGTGAAAGCGCGGAAAGGGAACGGGTTTTCATTGCGGATGCCGCGCACGAGCTGCGTACGCCCCTCGCGGCGATGCGCATCAACGTGGAAGCGCTGCAGTCCTGGGTCATCAGCGAGAGCCAGCAGGAGCTGCTTGCGGGGGTGATTCGCAGCAACAGCCGGGCAGCGCGTCTCGTCAACCAGCTGCTTCTGATGATGCACAGCGAAGCGCGCATTGATACGGAAATGGAGACCGTGCCGCTGACGACGCTCATCCAGGAGCGAATGGCCGAGCTGGAACCGCTGGCGTCTGCGCGCAGAATTGAGCTGGAATTCTTCGCCGAGGATGACATCTGGATCCCCGGCGTCAGGGAACGCCTGGTGTCGCTTATTGATAACCTCATTGAGAACGCCGTGAAGTACAGTCCCGAGGGCGGGCGGATTCAGGTCGACGTCTGCACATCAGATGGCTTCGCGCGGCTTCGCGTTTCAGATGCAGGGCCCGGTATTCCGGTTGAACTGCGCGAGCGCGTGTTCGACCGGTTTTTCCGCGACCCCAATCAGGTCCAAAGCGGGAGCGGGCTGGGGCTTGCCATCGTCAAAGCGGTGGCGCAGCAACACAACAGCAGCGTAAACCTGAGTACTTCCGCTGAAGGTGGCCTGATGGTGACGGTTGACTTCCCGAACCGCACGTTTTGCTAAATCAGAACAGGGGGTTCGATCGCAAATGCCGCAGATTGCTTCAAAATAATTACCGTATTTGTTATATTGTTGTTTATTGCTTATTCACCTCTGCGGTGCCAAAAAGAACAAGATTCACCGCAACCCAGGACAGAGAAATGTTAGATTACCGCTTCCCGACAGCTTTGCAGATGGTTCTCAGCGTAGCGATGGCGGAGCAATTGGGTGAACGTTCCACGAGTGCGATTCTGGCCTACGGCCTGGAAGCGAACCCGAGCTTCATCCGCAAATTGATGGTTCCGCTGACGCGTGACGGCATTATCGTCTCAACGCTTGGCCGTAACGGCTCAATTCATCTTGGTCGCCCGCCGGAAGAGATCACCCTGCGCGACATCTACCTTTCGGTTATCGAAGATAAAAAGCTGTGGGCGTCGCGCCCTGACGTGCCGGCCCGCTGCGTGGTCAGCGCTAACGCCTGCTGGTACTTCAAATCGATATCCGAAGAAGCCGAGGAGGCTTCGTTAGCGGTACTGGCCCGCCATACCGTGGCAAGCGCCCTGGAAGCGGTCAAAAACGCCGACAGCAGCGGATGGGATCCGCTCCCCGACCTTATTGCCCAGTATCAAAAAACGTCGTAACGTTTTATCTGATGCGAAAAAAAACCGCCTTCACAGTGAAGGCGGTTTTTTTATTATTTGCAGCGTTCCTACGCGGGCAGAACGTCCCTTTCCTCTTTTTTCCCGCGCGTCACGAACTTACGCAGCGTCACGTAAAACACCGGCGTCAGGAACAGACCAAACAGCGTCACGCCCAGCATCCCGGAGAAGACCGTGATCCCGGTGACGCCGCGCACTTCTGCGCCCGCGCCGTGGCCGAGGATCAGCGGAATGGTCCCGGCAATAAAGGCGATGGAGGTCATCACAATCGGACGTAAACGCAGGCGGCACGCCTCCAGCGCGGCTTCCATAATGCCTTTGCCCTGAATTTCCAGCTCGCGGGCAAACTCCACGATAAGAATCGCGTTTTTACACGCTAGCCCCATCAGAACCACCAGCCCCACCTGCACGAAGACGTTGTTATCGCCACCGGTCAGCCAGACGCCAAACAGCGCGGAGAGCATGGTCATCGGCACGATGAGGATCACCGCCAGCGGCAGCGTCCAGCTTTCATACAGCGCCGCCAGGACCAGGAACGCCAGCAGCACCGCGACCGGGAAGACGATCAGCGCCGTGTTGCCCTGCGTCGCCTGCTGGAAGCTCAGGTCCGTCCATTCAATGTTCATCCCGTTTGGCAGGATCTGCTTAGACATGGCGTCCAGCTGCGTCATCGCCTGCGCAGACGAAAGCACGCGCGGGTCGGCATCGCCAATTAGATCCGCCGCCGGGTAGCCGTTGTAGCGGATCACCGGATCCGGCCCGTAGGTGGTCGTGATTTTCACCATACTGCCAATCGGCACCATTTCGCCCTGGCTATTACGGGTGCGTAAATTGGCTATGTCTTCCACGCTGTCGCGGAACTGCCCGTCGGCCTGCGCCATCACGCGCCAGGTACGACCGAACTGGTTGAAGTCGTTCACGTACGACGAGCCCAGATAGGTTTGCAGCGTACCGAAAAGATCGGTCAGCAATACGCCCTGCGCTTTCGCCTTGTCACGGTCGACCTGCACGTCCAGCTGCGGAACGTTAGCCTGGTAGGTTGAGATCGGGAAGTGCATTCCCGGCGTCTGCATAATCGCGCCGGACATGGTGTTCACCGCGTTTTGCAGCGCGCCATACCCCAGACCGCCGCGATCCTGAATGTACAGGGAATAGCCCGACCCCTGACCCAGCCCTAAAATCGGCGGCGGCAGAATGGAGAAGCCAAAGCCTTCCTGAATTTGCGCGATTTTCGCGTTGATCTCCGCGTTAATTTCCGCCGCAGTATGTTTGCGCTGGTCGAACGGCTTCAGGCCAAAGAAGACCGTCCCGGTATTCGGCGTATTGGTGAACTGCAGCGCGTTCAGCCCCGGGAACGCGACCGCGTAGTCCACACCTTCGGTATTCATCCCGATTTCGCTCATTTTGCGGATAACCGCGTCGGTGCGCGCCAGCGACGAACCTTCCGGCATCTTCACGCCGCCAATCAGGTACAGCTTATCCTGCGTTGGGATAAACCCGCCGGGAACCGCTTTAAACATGACGCCAGCGGCACAGAGCAGCAGCAGATACACCACAAATACCGAGCCGCGTCGTCCCAGCGTTTTACCCACCAGCCCCTGATAGCCGTTCGAGCTACGGTGGAAAAAGCGGTTAAACGGACGGAAAATCCAGCCGAACAGACGATCGATAAGCCGGGTCGGGAAATCTTTCGGCGCACCGTGCGGTTTTAACAGCAGTGCCGCCAGCGCCGGAGAGAGCGTCAGCGAGTTAATGGCGGAGATGACCGTGGAAATCGCGATCGTCACCGCAAACTGCTTGTAGAACTGACCGGTAACGCCCGAGAGAAACGCCATCGGCACAAATACCGCGCACAGCACCAGCGCAATCGCGATAATCGGCCCGGACACTTCGCGCATCGCCTGATGCGCCGCCGCAAGCGGAGCAAGCCCCTCTTCTATGTTTCGCTCGACGTTTTCCACCACCACGATGGCGTCGTCCACCACGATGCCGATGGCCAGCACCAGCCCGAACAAGCTCAGGGTATTCAGCGAGAAGCCGAGCAGGTAGAGAATGCTGAAGGTACCCACCACCGAAACCGGCACCGCGATCAGCGGAATGATCGACGCGCGCCAGGTTTGCAGGAACAGGATCACCACCAGCACTACCAGCACCACCGCTTCCAGCAGCGTTTGCACCACCGCACGGATGGAGTCGCGCACGAAAACGGTCGGATCGTAAGGCGCAGCCCACTTCATATCTGCCGGGAAGCGCGTGGACAGTTCGTCCATTTTCGCGCGCACCGCGTTAGACAAATCAATGGCGTTCGCCCCTGGCGACTGGAAGATACCAATCCCGACCGCGTCTTTATTGTTCAGCTGGGAACGCAGCGCATAGCTGCCGGACCCCATTTCGATACGCGCCACGTCGCGCAGGCGGACGACCGTACCGTCCTGCGTCGTTTTCAGGACAATATTGCCAAACTCTTCTTCGGTATGCAGACGGCCCTGGGCGTTAATGGAGATCAGGAAATCGCTCTCTTTCGGCAGCGGCTCGGCGCCAAGCTGTCCGGCGGATACCTGAACGTTCTGCTCCTGCATCGCCGTCACCACGTCCGACGCGGTCAGCCCGCGGGCCGCCACCTTGTTGGGATCCAGCCAGACGCGCATCGCGTACTCGCCCGAGCCGAAAATCTGGATCTGGCCGACGCCCGGCAGGCGCGCCAGCTCGTCCTTCACCTTCAGCGTGGCGTAGTTACGCATATAAAGGGAGTCGTACTTACCGTTGGGCGAAAACAGATGCACCACCAGCGTCAGCGTCGGGGACTGTTTCTGGGTGGTAATCCCCAAACGCCGCACGTCTTCCGGCAGACGCGCTTCGGCCTGCGCGACGCGGTTTTGCACCTGCACCTGCGCCTGATCCGGGTCGGTTCCCGGACGGAAGGTGACGGTGGTCACCAGCACGCCGTCAGAGCCCGCGACGGACTTCATGTACATCATGTTCTCAACGCCGTTGATCGCCTCTTCCAGCGGCGTCGCCACCGTCTCGGCAATCACTTTCGGGTTGGCGCCCGGGTACTCCGCGCGCACCTGCACGCTTGGCGGCACGACGTCAGGATATTCGCTCACCGGCAGCAGCGGGATGGCGATTAACCCTGTGATAAAAATCAGAATCGACAGCACCGCGGCAAAAATCGGCCTGTCGATGAAAAAGCGGGAAAAGTCCATGGATGGATTCTCAGGTCAAGGGATCAGTTGAGGGCGCTGGTGGCGGTCATGGCAACGGTTTTCGCGTTAACCGGCATCCCCGGCATAAACACTTTTTGTAAACCCTCGACGATGACTTTATCGCCAGGGTTCAGCCCCTGCCGCACGATGCGTAAACCGTCTGCCAGACGGCCCGGCGTGATGTCGCGGCGCTGCGCTTTCCCCTCTTTATCGACGATATAAACGTACTTACGATCCTGATCGGTCAGCACCGCTTTGTCGTCGATAAGCGTGGCTTTGAACTCCGCGCTGCCCGGCAGGCGTACGCGGGCAAAAAGTCCCGGCGTGAACTGACGCTGCGCGTTATCCAGCAGCGCGCGCATACGGATGGTGCCGGTACTCGGCGTCAGCTGGTTATCCAGGAAATCCACTTTGCCCTGGTGGGGATATCCCTCCTCGCCCGTCAGGCCAATCTCAACCGGAAGCGCCGTATGATTGCTGGACGCCCCCTGCCCGCTGCGGGCAAGATTCTGGTAGTGAAGATAGGTCGACTCATCCACGTCAAAGTAGACGTAAACCGTTTTCTGCGAGACCAGCGTCGTAAGAACGCTGGCGGTGTCGCCCGCGGTCACCAGGTTGCCGCTGGTGATCAGCGCCCGGCTGGCGCGACCGTCGATAGGCGCGGTGACTTTGGTGAAGTCCAGGTTGAGCTGCGCCGCGTCCACTGCCGCCTGCGCGGCGCGAATATCGGCCTGGGCCTGAGTGGCGGCCGAACGACGCTGCTCCCACTCTTCCCGGGAGACAACGTTGGTATTGACCAGCTTATCGGTACGGTTAGCCTCGCTTTGCGCCAGGCTGGCCTGGGTTTTAGCTCTCGCCAGGTTCGCCTGCGCCTGTTCCAGCGCCGCGCGATAGGTTCGATCATCAATCGTGAACAGCACCTCGCCCTTCTTCACTTCCTGGCCGTCGGTGTAATTCACTTTATCAATGTAGCCGGAAACGCGCGGACGTAGCTGAACGCTCTCTACCGCCTCAATCCGACCGTTAAAGCTATCCCACTGGCTAATGGATTTCACCACCACGTCAGCAGCGCTGACGGCGGGCGCAGGCGGCGCGGCGTTTTGCGCGACGCTGTTGTCGCATCCGACGAGCAGCACGGAGAGCAACATGACCCCCAGCGCGTTCAGATGAAAGTTACCCCAGGTTTTTTGCAGGCTCATTATTTTTATTCCGGTAATTGTCGCCGCCGGGCAAGACGCAGCAGGAGGCACTGCGCCACTTCCTTTGTCCGGTGGCTGTCTCAAGGCCATTTGTGTCGTTCATCGCCACAAAACTGTAACAGTTGCGAATACACTATCGCGGCGATTGTAGGAAGGCGCTTAACTAAGTGCAAGAATAATTGTTGCACTTTATGTGCTATTTGAGCGGATGTGAAAAGACCCGTTTCGGTCAGGGATTTAAATGCAACAATAAAACTTGCAATTAATACAAAAACGCGCCACCTTTTAATGCAACAGACAAAGATACTTTTTGACAGGCAGCTTGGGAGTAACCAGATGAACACTGGCGCATTTATGCATGATTTACTCGACTGGATCGACAACAACCTGGATAGCCGTCTGGACATTGAGTCCGTCGCCAGGCGGTCCGGTTACTCAAAATGGCACCTCCAGCGGCTGTTCAAAGAGCATACCGGCTATCCCCTCGCCGGGTATATTCGCGCGCAAAAGCTGCAAAAATCGGTTGAGCGCTTAACCCGCAGCGATGAGCCTATTCTGAACGTGGCGATCGCGCTGGGCTTCGACTCCCAGCAGTCCTTCAACCGCAGCTTTAAGCGCCAGTATGGTCAGGCGCCTGGGGCGTGGCGGCGGAGTATGGCTGGCCCGGAAACTCAGCAGCTACGCTAGCAATGAAATTGTCACGGATGACATCCTCCCTGCTTGCGTCCCAGGCGATTCCCACCTTCCAGCTGATTGATTCGCCCGTGAGCGGAATAATCGCCAGCTCAGGCGGCGCGATATGCGTCACGCTGGTGGGCAAAATAGCCACACCGATACCCGCAACCACCATCGCGACGATAGTTTGGATATCATCAGTCAGCTGAGTCGATGAGATGAAAAGACCGTTGTCATGCAGGAAGCGGTCAATCTGCGCGTTTAAACCTCGTCCTCGCTCATCATAAAGCCGCAACAGAGGGCGTTTCGTGAGCCACTCTGCGGCAGACAGTGTCGGCGACGCGGCGGGCGCAACCAGGACCAGCCGGTCAGTAAATAGCGGCAGGTATTCAAGCGCTACGGGGGGAGGAACCCTGACAAAACCGACCTGTAGCTCATCATTTTGTAAACGCTCGTACTGCAGGAAGGAAGGCAGATCCGTCAGTGACATTTCTACTTCCGGATAGTCCCGACGAAAGTCAGCGATACAGCGTGGCGCCAGATAAAAGCTTGAGAGTCCGAACCCGACGGAAATATGCCCTTCAACCCCTTTCGATACCCGCTCAGCATGCTGCAGAAATTGCCGGGTCTGCCTGACCACTTTTTCTGCCTCTGGCAGCAAACGCCTGCCGCTGGCCGTCAGCATTGCGCCGTGACGACCTCGTGAAAAAAGAGACATATTCACCAGGGATTCGAGGTGATTAATCTGTTTGGTCAATGCCGGCTGCGAGATAAACAGCGCCCGCGCCGCATCGGCATAATTACCTTTTTCCGCCAGCATCAAAAACGCCTTTAGCAGCCGGGTGTTCATTTTCGCATTCCAGATGGTTATCAAATTAAGAAATGTTTTGATTATACAGTTATCGGTAATCGTTATGTAATTCAGTCTCGATGACAACCGGAGACGCATCATGAACGAACTGACATCCTTAAAGGCGGCAACCGTACAGTTTCAGCATCAGGCCAGTAACAAAAAATACAACCTACTGATAATGGAGAAATTTATTGAACAGGCGGCGCTTGAGCAGGTGAACATTCTCACTTTCCCTGAAATGTGCATCACCGGCTACTGGCATGTCCCTAAGCTCAACGCAGCGGAAGTGTCTGCGCTGGCAGAGCCGATTGCTGACAGCCCTTCCCTGACGCTCATTCGTTCCCTGGCGATAAAACATCATATGCTTATTGGCGCCGGGCTTATTGAACGCGCCGACGATGGTCGCCTCTACAATGCGTACGTTGCCTGTATGCCGGATGGCTCAATGCACACGCATCGTAAGCTCCATGCTTTTGAACATCCGGCCATCAGCAGCGGGGATAGCTTTACCGTTTTTGATACGCCGTGGGGCGTAAAGGTCGGGATCCTGATTTGCTGGGACAATAATTTGGTCGAAAATGTGCGCGCGACGGCGCTGCTGGGTGCCGATATTCTTCTCGCGCCGCATCAAACAGGCGGTACCGATTCCCGCAGCCCTCACGGGATGAAGCCTGTTCCGCTGGCGCTCTGGGAAGAGCGGGAAACGCGCAGGGAAGAAATTACGGCCGCATTCAAAGGACCAAGCGGCCGGGAATGGCTCATGCGCTGGCTGCCAGCCCGCGCGCATGACAATGGAGTATTTCTTCTCTTCAGCAACGGTGTCGGTGCGGATGACGACGAGGTGCGCACGGGCAATGCCATGATCCTCGACCCGTATGGAAGGATCGTGAATGAAACCTGGGCGGCAGAAGATGCGATGGTGAGCGCTGAGCTGGATTTGAGCCTGCTTGCTATGAGCACCGGACGCCGCTGGAACCACGGTCGTCGTCCTGATTTATACCAGATACTGACGCAGCCGCAGGGGTATGAACGTGATGCGATCAGCGCACGATTTTCGAATGTCGCCCCTTCTCGCTAGAAATGTGCTCACTTTTTAGCTGCAAGATAAACCGGGAACAGCTATACTGTACATAATTACAGTATGAGGTGCGCATAATGGCTGTTGAAACAAAATTTGTTGTCGTTAGAAAAGGTGAAGAGAAAATGACATTTGCCAGTAAGAAAGAGGCTGACGCTCACGACAAGCTGCTCGATATGGCAGACGCGTTCACCGACTGGCTGTTGCAAAGCGGAATGCAGATGGATGAAACGCAGGCTGAAAATCTTGGCCTGTATCTCGCCGAGCAGAAAGAAACAGTGCAGCATATTCTGCGTACCAGCAAGCTTCCCGATCTCAATGCTCCAGCTGCAACGGATAAAACAGAATCCGATGCGGCTGACACGAAAAAAATCAGGGCTGTGAAAGCGGCCTGATTGTCAGAAAATCATCACGATCCGAAAGCCGTAAGCAGATAACCGCTTACGGCTTTTTTAGCTGTCAGCAGGGATCCACAGCTGATTGATATTAACGATTTTATTGACCCGTAACGGTTGTTTGAGTATTCGTTCGTCCCGCATGCCTGACTCGAATGCTGCGCTGTAGGTTATAAACCACGCCATTTAATTAGCAGTTCCTGTATGTGTTCTTCCAGCCTGTGCCAATCGGTAAGTACAGCATGTAGGATTGGCGCAGCGGACAGGGTGCCAGCTTTAAACATCTCGCTTTCCCGGGTACATAATAATAGATGCCATAATGCTCCCTGTAATCATAGACACCATTTATTCTATTCAGAACGGTATTTTTTCTTTTTATTTTCTTTTTATTAAAGAAAAATCAACATCACTTTCAAGTTAGAGTTCAATCCTGTTACCAGGACAAAATATGAGTAATAACGTCTAAAAATCTCTATTCTGTCTGCGGATACATCAGGCTGGTTCATTCATGAACGCGGCTTTACAATAATAGCGCATAATTAAAAACGTTAACTCTGATGTAACAACCAGCACACAATCCTTTTAAGGACATACAAAAAAAGACTTTTCTTAACTTCACCAGTATCATATTTTAATATCCGCAAGAAACTCCGGATATTAATTTCACGGGGTTTATTCCAACTATTTGTTGTGGGATCAGGATTGAAAGTCACATTACGTAGATTAACTAGCTGCGATGCAATTGCCCTTAGCTGTAATATCTGTGAAATTGTTAATATTAACGACATCCGTTTTTTATATGAAGCGGCTAAAAAAGAATTATCATTAAGCGTGCGCAACCCGGAGGCTAAAGAGAACCTAATGCGCCTTATTATTGCAGGCACACATTCCCAGTATAAAGAGTCGATGCACAGGCTTCGCGTCAAGGCGATCCCGTTTGCGCCTCGGGAAAATAATACCCAACAGATTGCCGTCTCCACCAGTATCAAACTTATCAATCGTTCTGACGCGCTTAAAGATGCCGACTCAGAAAAACAGAGTGATAAGCTCAACTGGCATGTTACTGGAGAGCGGCTTGAAGGATCTTCTGATGAGGCCTACAGCGACGGAAAAACGGGGGTAATCGATACTGCCTCAGCCGTTGGCAGGCCGACGTTTCAGATGCATACACGCGCTTTGAGTATGGCTGATGGCGCCACACCCCGTAAAATCGGCCCTGTTATTACCATGTCATTGGCTTACCACTAAGGTAAGGCTCCGTACGTAAAACCGCTATTGGAAGGCGGTTTCATATTTGTTTCTTCCTCCCGAGGATGTCCAGATGAAGCTAGTCCTCCCAACCCAATATTCTGTTTAGAGCCTTATAAACCTCCAGAACGATTGTTCCGATACGTTCTGATTCGGAATTTTTATCATCTTTTTCAAAAAGTCTTCTATCATACATTAAGAATTATTATTTTTTGGTAACCAAAAGTATGAAACCTGAAACACATTTTAATGCACTGATCAAGGCAGTCTCTGACAGCAAGCGGATCCAGAGTGCTAAGCCACGTCAGCTCATTACGCTGGAGAAGCAAACTGAGCCAGTAACGTTTATCCTGCATGAGGGAGTCGTTGCGATATACAGAAGCAGCGATCGGCTTCTAATCAAATATATCAGAGCCCCGATGATTACGGGTATGAACGAATTAATTGACACCAACGACGGCATTTTTATAAAAGCCTACAAAAGCGTTAGCTATGAGATCCTACCTACAAAAGAGATGCTTGATATCATCAGTACGCAGGGTTTATGGAAAGATGCCTCATACTGTTATATGTATGCCGTCCGTCAATTGCTCCTCGCCCACTATTCATCCGTCGGGCTCTCAACCTATGAGCTGATACGACTGAATTTGATTTCCCTGATGAATGAAGATGAAGCGCTCAGCGATCATGTCAACGTCAGTGATTATATTCTGGAAAAAACCCGACTTTCACGAAGTCGTGTTATGAAAATACTGGGCGATTTACGTATCGGTGGTTATATAGAGATCGAGCGAGGTATCCTTAAAAAAATTAATAAATTGCCTGAAAAATATTAAACGCATTAACTGGTCATTAACGTAGGATCGTTATATCAGACTGCGAATACCAGGCGATAAATGACCTGACGGAAGAACAGCTGCCGCATCATTGCGGCGGCTGAAGCTTCTGTATCGCTTTGCGCAGTTCCAGATCATTTTTTACTCCCAGCTTTACCATAATCTTTCGTTTGTGGGTACTGATCGTTTTCTGACTTCGAAACATTTCGCGTGATAATTCAATCCCGGTTTTACCGCTTTTCAGGCCACTAAGTACTTTTCTTTCTGCATCGGTAAAAAACATACTGTCGGCTATATTATTCTTTTGCTCCTTGAGTCGCAGGAAGTGAGCACTGATATAACGTTGACTTTTCATACTGTGTTTTATCAGCTCACGCAGTTCCAGCAAACGTTCATCCACACAAAGCAGCGAACACCGGTATGACTTCATTAGCTGAAGCGCGAGCTTCTCCTGACACGCAGAAAGCATAACCAGCGAAGTTCCTTCACCTGGCCGGCAGAGACCTTCGTACTCCGCGGCGGTGATATCAGTAAGTGCGTCATATGCGGTGAAATCAAGCAAAGTAAGACGTGCATTATCATGCCGTATAATTTCATAATTCCATTCTGGATTTTGCTCACGAAAAGCCTTTAAGCTGCATAGAAACCCATTCAGTAGAGTCGGATGAACCACGCGAGAATAAATAGTAAAAGTAAACATAGTCCTCCAGATGTTCAGACTGAACAGATCTGATCCAAGCGGTTAAGCAGATCCAGCCAACTGGCTGACTTTTGTAGCCCCAGACGCAACCGAATGTTTTGTTTATGGGTGAAGACCGTTTTATATCCCATATGGCGCAGACTGGCTATTTCATAGGCATTCAGACCTCGGGCGCAGTCGATAAGAATATTTAGCTCTGAGTGTGTGAGCCTGTTTTTTTTATTCATGTTATTTATTAGCGCGGGGCGTAAAGGCAAATATCCCGATCTAAAACTGGTGGATTTCATGCGCTGAGCGAGTTCCTCTTCTAAGTAATTCTCGCAGAGCAGCGTCTGTACACCAAGCTCGTACATCAGTCTGGTAAGAAGAACATCCCGTTTTGCGACCCAGACGATAATTTCTTTTCCCAGCATTATTAGGTGTTGAATTAGCCGTAATAGCGCATATATTTCTTCACCGGCGCCACTGAGGCCTGCAGCGAATAGAGACGTTTGATCGGTAAAGGGGGTTACTTCCTCTATCAGAGCATCTGGTTCAATCACCAGCAGGGAACCGTTGGCGACCTGGATGCTGTTTTTTGCCACATTTCGAAATAGAGGTCGAGGCTCGTAAAGTATTATTTCTGTTATTTTTGGCTGAGGCATCGTATCAATTATAAATATAAATGAATATAGATAATATTAGAGAAAAAGGCTGTAATGTAGGAGTTGTTTTGTGTCCAATAAAGGATGTCAATTGCAGAAAGTTATTTTCCAGGGATTTCCTGCGCTTAATTTGCATTTTGCGAGGCGTATTCCAGAAAGACAACGCCGCCCTAAATTTTCAGCGTATCAATCACCGCTCTAAGCGCAGGCGACACGTTACGGTGCGGATAATAGAGATACAGTCCGTCCATGCGCAGGCTAAAGCGCTGCAACACCCGGATAAGCGTTCCGCGTTCCAGATCGTCAGCCACCAGCTCCACTGGAACATAGGCCACCCCAAGCCCCAGCCTGGCGGCTTCGGCTTCCATATAGCTGTCAGACAGCGCCCATTGCCCCTCTGGCCTATGGGTGATTTTTTTCCCGTCCTGCACCAGCTCCCACTGATAGTCACTACCGTCGGCAAACTGGTAGGCAATGCAGGGGTGCGTCACTAAATCCGCAGGTGTCTGCGGAAAACCGTAGCGTCTGAAGTGTTCCGGGGCAGCCACAGCGGCCATTTCCATATCAGGCGTGATACGCACTGCAATCATTCCCTGCCCCACTTCCGGCCCGAGTCTGACACCCGCATCGAACCGCTCGGCGATAATGTCGACGAAGCGGCTTTCATTCATCAGTTCCAGCCTGATGTCCGGGTAACGCTGTTTAAAAATGGCGAGCTTTGGCAGCAGACATTTGTCGATAGCGTGCTGGCTGGCATTAATACGTACCGTGCCGGACGGCGTCTGACGATAGTGTGCCAGGGTCGCCAGGCCCGTATCGAGCGTATCGAACGCGGACTCGGCTGTCTGATAAAGCTGTTCCCCCGCGTGGGTTAGCGACAGCTTACGCGTGGTGCGGACCAAAAGCTGAACGCCCAACCGCTCTTCCAGCTCGCGAACCGAGCGGCTGATCCCGGATTGCGCCAGCCCAAGCCGCTGCGCAGCCGCCGTGAAGCTCCCCTCCCGTACCACCTGCATGAACAGGTAAAGCTCATTATAGTTTTCCCGTTTCGCCATCATGCTCACCAATCTATAACAATATGATATGAATCCTAGCAGCTTTCGGCCTCTAATCAGCACTATTTCTGCTAACTATAATGACCGCAACACAACAACCCAGGGTCCATATTCATGAAAACATTCGCCCAAAAACTGTCTGTTGCGATGCTGCTATGTGCATCATTAAGTGGAGTGACAACAATGAGCTATGCAGAAACCACCAACCCAAACGCGCCTGTTTCGATGGTGAGCACATGGGATAAAACCTTCGCCGAAAGTGACAAAGTCGATCACCGCAAGGTGTCCTTCCAGAACCGGTACGGGATCACCCTGGTGGGCGATCTGTATCTTCCTAAAAACCACGGCGACCGCAAGCTGGCGGCGATTGCGGTCAGCGGGCCGTTTGGCGCGGTCAAAGAGCAGTCCAGCGGTCTGTATGCGCAGACCCTGGCGGAAAATGGGTTTGTGACCCTGGCGTTCGATCCGTCCTATACGGGCGAAAGCGGCGGCCAGCCGCGCAACGTCGCCTCTCCGGATATCAACACTGAAGACTTTAGCGCGGCGGTGGATTTCCTGGGATTGCAGAAAGAGGTTGATCGTAACCGCATTGGTATTCTCGGCATCTGCGGCTGGGGCGGTATGGCGCTGAATGCGGCCTCCATGGACACCCGCGTGAAAGCGGTCGCCACCAGCGTGATGTACGACATGAGCCGGGCGATGGGTCACGGCGTGGGCGACGGGAAAGATCGCTACTCAACGTCTGACCGCCGTGCCGTTCTGCAGTATCTGAACGAACAGCGCTGGAAAGATGCTGAGAACGGAACCTTCGCGCACGGCGGCCATGACATTTATGTCGATGAGAACGGCAAGGTGACGGCGGCTGAACGTATTCTGCCAGAGGCATTACCAGCAGACCCGCACCCGGTGCTGAAAGAGTTCTATGAGTACTACCGCATGCCGCGCGGCTTCCACGCGCGCTCCGTCAACTCCACCGGCGCGTGGACCGCAACCACGCCGTTATCCTTTATGAATATGCCGCTGCTGAGCTACGCCGGGGAAATTACTATCCCGACGCTTATCGTAACCGGCGAAAAGGCACACTCCCGCTACTTTGCTGAAGATGCGTTTAAAGCGGTCGGCAGCAAGCAGAAGCAACTGGTGATTGTCCCGGGCGCAAACCATGTCGATCTCTACGACAACGTTGCCGGGAAAATCCCGTTCGTCCAGTTTGAACAGTTCTTCAAAACCAGCCTGAAATAAACCTCTCCGCCGCCCGTTTTCGCGGGCGGCGCTTTGTGAAAGATGACTATGTCCACTCTGAATCCTGCCTCCTCACAGAATGAGGAACGCGCGCACTGGGGCGGTATTTTTGCCATGACCCTGTGCGTATTTGTCCTGATTGCCTCGGAATTTATGCCCGTCAGCCTGCTCACGCCCCTTGCCAGAGATTTGGGCGTTACGGAGGGGCTCGCTGGCCAGGGGATCGCGATTTCCGGCGCGCTGGCGGTTCTGACCAGCCTCTTCCTTTCCCGGCTTGCCGGGAATATGAACCGCAAACACCTTCTGCTGGGCATGACGCTCCTGATGGCGCTCTCGGGGATGATTATCGCTTTCGCCCCAAGTTATCTGGTTTATATGACAGGCCGCGCGCTGATCGGTATCGCCATCGGCGGGTTCTGGTCCATGTCTGCCGCCACGGCCATTCGCCTTGTTCCACAGCATCAGGTATCTCGCGCGCTGGCGATATTCAACGGGGGGAACGCGCTGGCGACGGTAGTCGCCGCCCCGCTCGGAAGCTATCTCGGCGCCACCATTGGCTGGCGCGGCGCCTTCCTGTGCCTGGTTCCCGTGGCGATAGTGGCGTTCCTCTGGCAACGTTTTAGCCTGCCCGATATGAACGACAATAAAAATACGGCGTCACGCGCATCCGCCTTTCGGCTATTCCGCCAGCCGGTGGTTTCCATCGGTCTGCTGGCCTGTGGCCTGTTCTTTATGGGACAGTTTGCGCTGTTTACCTACGTGCGGCCGTTTCTCGAAACCGTCACATGCGTCACCCCCTCCGGCTTATCGCTGATTTTACTCACCATCGGCGTCGCGGGCTTTGTTGGCACACTGCTCGTTGCTCTGGCCCTGAACGCCGCGTTTTACCTGACGTTAATCGCCATTCCCCTGCTGATGGCCGTTATTGCAGGCGTGTTGATACTGACCGGCCACAGCGTGTGGATCGTTGCCCTGCTGTTAGGCTTCTGGGGGATGCTGGCAACGGCGGCGCCAACGGGATGGTGGACATGGATTGCACGAACGCTGCCGGAAGATGCTGAAGCCGGCGGCGGATTAATGGTCGCCGTAATCCAGCTTTCAATTGCGCTGGGTTCAACGGCCGGTGGCATAGTATTCGACCATAGCGGCTGGCAGAGCACGTTTGCAATGAGCGGCATATTGCTCCTGGGCGCGGTTGTGTTGACGCTTCTGCTTTCGCGTCTTCACAAATCACTCGCAGGATAATTTGTTGACGCTTTTCTCAACCGCTGGTGTATTGTTTTTAAACGATTCATCACTCTGAAGAGAAGCGGCGACATGATTAACATCCTCGGCAAAACCACCTCCATCAACGTGCGGAAAGTGCTCTGGACCTGCGAAGAGGCGGGCCTTGCGTATCAACAGGAAGATTACGGCAGCGGTTTTGCGTCAACGGAAACGGATGCCTTCCGCGCGCTGAACCCCAACGCCATGGTGCCGGTGCTGATCGATGACGATTTCGTGCTGTGGGAGTCCAACGCCATCTGCCGTTACCTGGCGCGCAAGGCCGGGCGTCACGACCTGCTGCCCGCAGAACCCCAAGCCTGCGCCAACGTCGAGCGCTGGATGGACTGGCAGGCAACCGAATTTAACAACGCCTGGCGCTATGCCTTCCCGGCGCTGGGGCGTAAAAACCCGGACTTTAACGACCCTGAACGCATTGCGGCGGGAATAAAAGAGTGGAACCACTGCATCACCATTCTGGAAAACCAGCTGCTTCGCACCGGCGCCTTTGCGGCAGGCGAGACGTTTACCCTTGCGGACGTGGTGCTTGGGCTGTCGGTGAATCGCTGGAAGATGACGCCGTTTGATAAGCCCGACGTGCCGGCGATTGAGGCCTGGTTTGAACGTCTTAACCAGCGCCCGGCGTTTTTGCGTCACGGCAATAACGGCATGATGTGAAGTATTCACGCCCCATGTTGAGCAAGGATATTTTATTTAATTACTTAACCCTGAAAGTCGCCAGAGGGAATAATAATTAAGCCATATCCTGGACAGCCCGTTGCACCGCTTTGCTAGCCTGACTATTCAGGCAAAGCTCAACCTGGAGGTATTCTTGCTGATTAGACTCAAGAAAGAACGAACGCATAAGGAGGATCGCCGGCTTGCTCTCTGGCTGGCGACCTCGGCAGGTTTGCTGAATGCCATCGCCCTCGGGGCATTTGGTTTTTTCCCCTCACACATGACCGGCAACACCTCACAGTTATCCAGCGAAGTCTCCTCCACCGATCTCAGCGATATCATTTTCTTCGGCTCGATTATTCTCTCCTTTGTCGCAGGCGCCATTATTGCGCGCACGATCGTGATATGGGGCATTATCCATAACGTCAGGCTGATTTTTTGCCAGATCCTGTTTGTCGAGGGAATATTGCTGACCGGCGTCTCCTTCTATGAGATGTATTTTCACGCCCTCACCAGCAACCGCGTGATTATTCTTTTTCTGTGCGGACTAATGGGTATTCATAACTCCACCTCCACGCAGCTTTCCGGCGGACGGGTGAGATCGACGCACATTACCGGCACGCTGACGGACGCGGGGATATCCCTGGCCTCCGTACTGGTGGCGATGCTGCGCAGGGATTACTCCAAAGATACGGCGGCGCAAAAAAGTCAGCTTAAAACCCACTTAACCACCCTTTTCTCCTTCATTACGGGCGGTATCGCGGGGCTGCTGCTGTTCAGATGGATCGGGTTTAACGCCATGCTGGCGCTCGGGTTGATGCTCGCCGTGGTCGCTATCGTTTCAATTATCACCGTCTCGACGCGGGTTCGACGGGTTCGTGCCTCTCTCTGAAGTGAATGTCCGATATTCGGCGTATGAGCCCTTTAGATGTGACACTGTCACATATAAAAATTCGCTTTAAGACTATTCTGCCTTCCCCTCAATCAGCCCTTACGCCATAAGGCTTAAACCGAGGTTGTCCCTGTTTTCATAGGGTTACTGATTTTCCCCCTTCGCTGGAACCCTTCCCAAACGCTTGCTATAGGTGAAATACCCCTGCCGAAACATGGCATAACAACAGGCAACCGGTGGTTGCTATAACGCATGCGCACAGGGAGACACACCGCAATGCACCCATTACTCAAACGTTCGCTGCTGTTTGTCGGCGCCATTATCGTGGTCCTCGCCCTCCTCGTCTGGGGTATCGGGATGGAGACAATTAAGGCGCGCCAGGTTGACCTGGTTTATCTCGGGCAACAGCACATGATTCTGGTTTTCTCATCGATGTTTTTTGCCCTGCTGGTGGGTATTCCAGCCGGTATTCTGCTGAGCCGCCCGGCCGCGCGGGGTATCGCCGAATATGTGATGCAAATCTTCAACGTCGGCAACACGCTCCCACCGCTGGCCGTTCTGGCGCTGGCGATGGTGGTGATTGGCATCGGCGATACGCCCGCCATCATCGCCCTGTTCCTCGCCTCGCTGCTGCCGATCGTGCGTAACACCTACGCCGGGCTGTGCTCGGTCCCGCCGTCACTGCTGGAAGCGGCAAACGGCATCGGGATGACCAAATGGCAGCGTCTGCGTCAGGTTGAGCTGCCAGCCGCCTGCCCGGTCATGCTCTCGGGGATCCGCATCGCCACCGCCATTAACGTCGGTACCGCACCGCTGGCGTTCCTGATTGGCGCCAGCAGCTACGGCGAGCTGATTTTCCCCGGTATCTACCTGAACGATTTCCCGACCCTGATCCTCGGCGCGGCGGCCACCGCCCTGTTCGCCCTGATCCTCGATACCCTGCTGGCGGCGCTGGGTCGCGCGATGAGTCCCCATCTCGCTCGATAACAATAACAAGGAGCTTTTATGAGACTGTTCTCCGGCCTGACGGCGCTGTGTGCCGCGGCGCTGTTCACCAGCCAGGCGATGGCGGCCCCGCTGATTCTGGCGACCAAGAGCTTTACCGAGCAGCATATACTCTCGGCGATGACCGTGCAGTACCTGCAGAAAAAAGGTTTCCAGGTCCAGCCGCAAACCAACATTGCCACGGTGATCTCCCGCAACGCGATGATCAACAAGCAGATTGATATGACCTGGGAGTACACCGGCACGTCGCTGATCATCTTTAACCACATCAACAAGCGCATGTCGCCGCAGGAGTCTTATGAGACGGTGAAACGCCTGGACGCGAAGCACGGTCTGGTGTGGCTCAAGCCCGCCGACATGAACAACACCTACGCTTTCGCCATGCAGCGCAAGCGCGCCGAGGCGGAACACATCAACACCATGTCGGAGATGGTGGCGAAGATTGAGCAGATCCGTAAAACCAACCCGGACAAAAACTGGCTGCTTGGCCTGGACCTGGAATTTGCCGGACGCAGCGACGGCATGAAGCCGCTTCAGGCGGCCTACAGGATGGATCTGGACCGCCCGCAAATCCGACAGATGGACCCCGGTCTGGTCTATAACGCGGTGCGCGACGGCTTCGTTGACGCCGGTCTGATTTACACCACCGACGGGCGCGTGAAAGGCTTCGACCTCAAGGTGCTGGAAGATGATAAAGGCTTCTTCCCGAGCTACGCGGTGACGCCGGTGGTGCGTAAGGACACGCTGGAGGCCAACCCCGGCCTGGAAGAGGCGCTCAACACCCTCTCAGCGCAGCTCAACAACGACGTTATCACCGAGCTGAACAAGAAGGTGGATATCGACCATCAGTCACCGCAGCAGGTCGCCCGCGATTTCCTGCGTAGCAAACAGCTGCTGTAGGAGGCGCTATGGAGACGATTCACTACATTCTGGACAACCGGGATTACCTCTTAACCCTCACCCTTCAGCACCTGTGGCTGGTGGCGCTGGCCGTAGGTTTAGCCATCATCATCGGCGTACCGCTGGGCATTCTGATTGTCCGCTACAGGTGGCTGGCAACGCCGGTGCTGGGGATAGCCACCATCGTGCTGACCATTCCGTCCATCGCCCTGTTTGGGCTGATGATCCCGCTGTTTTCGCTGATCGGTCAGGGAATTGGCGCCCTGCCCGCGATTACGGCGGTGTTTCTCTACTCGCTGCTGCCGATTGTGCGTAACACCCATACAGCGCTCGACAGCCTGCCGCCGGGCCTGCGCGAAGCCGGACGCGGCATCGGCATGACCTTCTGGCAGCGGCTGCGCTGGGTCGAGATCCCGATGGCGCTGCCGGTGATTTTCGGCGGGATCCGCACCGCCGTGGTGATGAATATCGGCGTGATGGCGATTGCCGCCGTGATCGGCGCGGGTGGTCTGGGCCTGCTGCTGCTCAACGGCATCGGCGGAAGCGATATTCGCATGTTGATTGCGGGCGCGCTGATGATTTGTCTTTTAGCGATTGTGCTCGACTGGCTGCTGCATCGTCTGCAGGTGGTTCTGACTCCAAAGGGGATTCGATAATGATAAAACTGGAAAACCTCACCAAACAATTTTCACAGAAGCACGGCCAGACCTTTAAGGCCGTCGACAACGTTAACCTGACCGTACCCGAAGGGGAAATGTGCGTCCTGCTCGGCCCGTCCGGCTGCGGGAAGACCACCACCCTGAAGATGATTAACCGCCTCATTACCCCAAGCAGCGGGACAATCCTGATCAACGGCGAAGACACCAGCGGGATGGACACCGTCACCCTGCGCCGCAACATCGGCTACGTCATCCAGCAGATTGGCCTGTTCCCGAACATGACCATCGAAGAGAACATCACCGTCGTGCCGCGCATGCTGGGCTGGGATAAAGCGCGCTGTAAAACCCGCGCCGAAGAGCTGATGGATATGGTGGCGATGGATCCGCATAAGTTCCTCAACCGCTACCCGCGCGAGATGTCCGGGGGCCAGCAGCAGCGTATTGGCGTGATCCGCGCCCTGGCGGCGGATCCTCCGGTACTGCTGATGGATGAACCCTTTGGCGCGGTGGACCCGATCAACCGCGAGGTGATCCAGAACCAGTTCCTGGAGATGCAGCGCAAGCTGAAAAAAACCGTCATGCTGGTCAGCCACGATATCGACGAAGCCCTGAAGCTCGGCGACCGTATTGCGGTGTTCCGCCAGGGGAAAATCGTGCAGTGCGCCAGCCCGGACGAACTGCTGGCGAAACCGGCGAATGAGTTTGTCGGCTCGTTTGTCGGTCAGGACCGGACGCTGAAGCGCCTGCTGCTGGTATCGGCGGGCGACGTGACTGACCAGCAGCCGACCATTACGGTGCGAGGCTCTACTCCGCTTCCCGAAGCCTTTGCGACCATGGATGATAACGACATTCGTGCCGTTACGGTGGTCGACGAGCACGGTAAACCGCTGGGCTTTGTGAAGCGTCGCGAAGCGCGTAACGCGAGCGGTACCTGCGCCGACATCCTGCATCCGTTCCGCATGACCGGCAAAGCGGAAGACAACCTGCGCGTGGTGCTTTCACGTCTGTATGAGAGTAATACCAGCTGGATGCCGATCGTGGATGAGGACGGTCGTTACAACGGCGAGATTTCGCAGGACTATATTGCCGAGTACCTGAGCTCCGGACGCACGCGCCGGGCGCTGAATATTCATAGCGACAGCTAACCTTTCTGGCCGGGCATCGCCCGGCCTTTTCGCACGCAGACCTTTTGCTAACCCTGCGATTTCCCGCCACAATATCGTATCGTCCCCGTTCAATCGCGACCCATGCTACGTCTTCATACCTACCCTGACATCCGCGCGATGTTTCGCCGACTGCTGATTGCCACCGTCACCGGCGTGCTGGCCGCGCTCGCCGTTGCGGTATTCCGCCACAGCATGTACCTGCTGGAGTGGCTGCTTCTGAGCAACGACAGCGGCAGCCTGGTGAATGCCGCCGCGTCGCTCTCGCCCTGGCGGCGCGCATTGACGCCAGCGCTGGGCGGGCTGGCTGCCGGTCTGCTGCTCTGGGGATGGCAGCGTCTGACCGCGCAGCGGCCTCATGCCCCCACCGATTACATGGAAGCGCTGGAGACCGGAGACGGCCAGTTTGACTACGGCGCAAGCCTTGTGAAATCCCTTGCCTCGCTGCTGGTCGTGGCCAGCGGAAGCGCCATCGGGCGTGAAGGGGCGATGATCCTGCTTGCCGCCCTCGCCGCCTCCCTTTTCGCCCGGCGCTTTACGCCCAAATCCGAATGGAAATTATGGATAGCCTGCGGTGCCGCCGCCGGGATGGCCAGCGCCTATCACGCGCCCTTAGCCGGAAGCCTGTTCATCGCGGAAATTCTGTTTGGCACGCTGATGCTGGCCTCGCTCGGCCCCGTAGTGATTGCGGCGGTGATGGCGCTTCTCACGACGCAGCTCCTGGCACCGGGCGCGGGTACGCTCTACGCGGTCCATCTGAGCGGCCTCCTCACCGCGGCAGATTATGCTCTTCTCGTCGCGATGGGGCTGGTGGCGGGCCTTTGCGGACCGCTGCTGATGTGGCTGATGGACTTCAGCCACGGGCTTTTCCTGCGCCTCAAGCTTTCGCCGCCGTGGCAGCTGGCGCTGGGCGGTGCGATCGTCGGGCTGCTGTCTCTCCTGACGCCGAAGGTGTGGGGGAATGGCTACAGCGTGGTTCAGGCTTTTCTGCTCGCCCCACCGCTGCTGACGGTCATTGCCGGGGTGTTTGTCTGTAAACTGCTGGCGGTACTGGCGAGCAGCGGATCGGGCGCGCCCGGAGGGGTGTTTACACCTACGCTGTTTGTCGGGATGGCAACGGGGATGCTGTTTGCGCAGCTGTTCGCGCTGTGGCTACCGGGCTCTGAGACGGCGATTCTGCTGGGGCTGACGGGGATGGCAACGCTACTTGCCGCGACCACGCATGCGCCCATTATGTCGGCGTTGATGGTCTGTGAAATGACCGGGCAGTATTTTTTACTGCCCGGCCTGCTGGTCGCCTGCGTGGTGGCGTCCGTGCTGTCGCGGACGTTACGCCACGACTCGATCTACGGTCAACACGCCACCGAGGGCAGAGAGATCGATGTACTGCGCTAGCTCGCGCTGCTCGGCGCGGGGCAGATAAGGCAGTTCCCCCACCAGCGGTCCGGGCAGCTTTTTGCTCAGTACGTCGATGATCTCCGCGTAGTGCGCCAGGCCCGGGTTGATGCGGTTTGCTACCCAGCCAATCAGCGGCAGGCCGTCATTGGCGATCGCCTGGGCCGTCAGCAGCGCGTGGTTGATGCACCCTTCCTGGATACCCACCACCATCACCACCGGAAGCTGTTCCTGCACGACCCATTCGGACAGCGGGCGCAAATCATTCATCAGGCTGCGCCAGCCGCCCGTCCCTTCCACCACCACGTGGTCAACCTTCTCGCTCAGGTTCGCCAGACCGTCGGACAACAGGGGATAATTAATCAGGCCGCTGTGCGCTACGCTGCTCTCCTCTTCGCTTAACGCAATGGGATTGACCGCGTGATAAGGCAGTTCCAGTGACGAGACGCTTTGCAGCACCAGGGCGTCTTTATTACGCAATCCCTCTGGCGTCTCTTTACTGCCTTTTGCGACCGGTTTGTACCCTGCCACGCGTTTACCGCTTGCTGCCAGCGCCTGCAGCAATGCGCGGGATACGACGGTCTTGCCGACAGAGGTATCTGTACCAGTAACAAAGAAACGCTTAAGCATGACTCACTCCACCTCTTGGGTATGCTTCGAAAATATAAACCAGGTAAATAATTCAGTGGAGGAAGTCTACGGGATGCGTGCGCTACCCGGCTTGAGATAGCGCAATTTTTCTTACATCTGCGGAAAAGAGTTAACCCTGCAACAGGCGGATCAACAGCGAGCCGTTATACATGGCATCTTTGACCAGCGCCGCGCCGGCCATGGTTCCCTGGTTGGAAAATTGTGTGCTTTCTACCGCAATATTTTTGCTGTAGGCGGGAAGCGACTGCTGATGTATACAGGCCGAGATTGCCGGGAAGAGGATCTCCGCCGCCTGGCTCAGCGGTGAGCCGATGAGGATTTTTTGCGGATTGAAGAGATTCACCATAATGGCCAGAATGCGGCCAACGTTATTCCCCACGCCGGTAATAATGTCCTTCGCCAGCAGATCGCCCTGGCGCGCGGCGGCGCAGAGGGAATCCACCGTTAAGGGTTGTCCGTGCAGCGAGGAGCTCATGGACTGGCTAAGCCGAACCTGCGCCAGCTCCAGCACGCTTTCCATGCTGGCAATGGTCTCCAGACAGCCGTGGTTCCCGCAGTAGCAGCGCTTGCCGTACGGGTCGACCTGGGTGTGGCCAATTTCCACCAGACTACTGCTTCCGGCGTGGAGAAGACGTCCGTCGGTAATCACCCCCGCCCCAACGTTATGGTCGATGACCACCTGAATCACATCCCGCGCGCCGCGCGACGCGCCAAACAGCGCCTCCGCCATCGTCCAGGCGCTGATGTCATGCTGAATATAGACCGGCACGCCGGTATGATTTTTCAGCACCTCACCCAGCGGCATCTCTTTAACATCTTCGTAAAACGGCATGCGGTGAACAATACCATTTTCGGTATCAATAATTCCCGGCATGGTGATGGCAATCGCCGTTAAGCGTTCAAGCCGCTGCTGATGGCGGATAAAGAAGTGATCGATATGCGAGACAATCGCGTCGAGGAGCGGTTCCTCCGCGTTGAGCGGTAGTTCAAGCCGGTCTTCCACCACCAGCTTGCTGCTCAGGTCGCGCAGCGCAAGGAAGATCTCCCCCCGGCTGATGCGCAGTGACAGGTAGTGCCACGCTTCCGTTTCAACCACCAGCCCGACTGCCGGACGGCCACGGCTGCCCGGCTCCTGAATTTCCGTCTCCTGAACCAGGTGCGCTTCCAGCATCTCGCGGACAATCTTGGTGATACTGGCAGGTGCCAGTTGTGCCAGGCGCGAAAGATCGATACGCGAAACCGGACCAAGCTGATCAATCAGGCGATACACCGCGCCAGCGTTGGTCTGCTTAATCTGATCGATATGCCCTGGCTGACTATCAGCAACCACCTCGTACTCCCTTATTTTCGAGCTTCGAAATAAACTGTTTGCTATGGTGAAGCACTTCCATGGCCGTCGTCAAATATTTACTTAGCCATGTGATTTACCGCACATTTTTACCCTCTTTTCCGTGAAAATGCCGCCCGGCAGAGGCGCTAATTAGCTGCTGTTTGAAGCGCTGTGCGGCATGGCTCTGTTCACGGTGTTTTGACCACACCAGCCACATTTCGGAAACGGCATCCTCTTCGGCAATGGTCACCCAGCGCATTTCGCGCAGCTGCACCCGTTTAAAGGAAGCCGGAAGAATAGACACGCCAAGACCGGCCGCGACCAGGCCGATAATGGTCATCGCTTCCCCTACCTCCTGGGTGATGACCGGGGCAAGATCGTAGCGACGCATCAGCCCCAGGATATCGTCATACAGGCCCGTCCCGACCTGCGGGTCAAAAAAGACAAACGGCTCTTTTGCCAGCTCTGCCAGCGAAACGGCCGGACGCGACGCCAGCGGGTGATCGTGCGGGATCATCGCCATCAGCGGCTCGCGCAGGATCACCTCCCACGCCAGCGTGTCCGGCAGCTGGGTGTTACGCATCAGCCCCAGATCCAGCGAACCCTCATTCAGCGGCGCAATCTGCTCGCGGGTGTTGATTTCGCGCGTCTGAATGTGAACATCCGGAAAGTGGCGACGGAATGACGAAAGTGTCTCCGAGACGGCGCTGATAAAAGGCGCGGAAGAGGTAAACCCGATTCGTAACTCTCCGGCTTCTCCGAGATAGAGCCGTTCTGCACGGGCGGCGGCGTCATCGACCATGCTCAGAATTTGTCGGCTGTCGATCAGGAACTGCTTACCCGCCGCCGTCAGGCTCACGCTGCGGTTGGTGCGGGCCAGAAGGCGCGCCCCGACCTGCTGTTCCAGGATCTGAATCTGCTGGCTTAACGGTGGCTGAGAGATATTCAGCCGTGCCGCCGCGCGGCCAAAATGCAGCTCCTCGGCGACGGCGACAAAGTAGCGAAGATGACGCAGCTCGATATTCATATTTTTAAAGTATCATTTGAGATTATTAATATATTAGACAGAATATTTACATTTTCCTACCCTGAACATGTGGTCATACCCGTCACCAGAAATCACGGGGATGTTTAAGCAAGGAAACAGTGTGAGCCGTACAACGACTATTGATATCGATCCGGCAAGAGATATCGATGATTTACCCGCAGCACCGCAGCCGGTCCAGTTCATTAAACGTGGTACCCCCCAATTTATGCGCGTCACGCTGGCGCTCTTTTCCGCCGGTCTGGCCACTTTCGCCCTGCTCTATTGCGTTCAGCCGATCCTGCCCGTTCTCTCTCATGAGTTTGGCGTATCGCCTGCCAGCAGCAGCGTTTCACTCTCTATTTCTACCGGCATGCTGGCGATTGGGCTGCTCTTTACCGGGCCGCTGTCCGACGCCATTGGCCGTAAACAGGTGATGGTGACCGCGCTGATGCTGGCGTCGGTCTGTACGTTACTCTCGACCATGATGACCAGCTGGCACGGTATTCTGGTGATGCGCGCGCTGATTGGGCTCTCGCTCAGCGGCGTGGCGGCGGTCGGGATGACCTACCTCAGCGAGGAGATCCACCCGAGCTTTGTTGCTTTCTCTATGGGGCTTTACATCAGCGGGAACTCGATTGGCGGAATGAGCGGCCGCCTGCTGAGCGGGGTGTTTACGGACTTCTTTAACTGGCGTATTGCGCTAGCGGTAATCGGATGTTTTGCGCTGGCATCAGCCCTGATGTTCTGGAAAATCCTGCCAGAATCGCGCCATTTCCGCCCGACATCGCTGCGCCCGAAAACGCTGTTTATCAACTTCCGCCTGCACTGGCGCGACAAAGGTTTGCCGCGCCTGTTTCTGATGGGATTCCTGCTGATGGGCGCCTTCGTCACGCTGTTTAACTATATTGGCTACCGCCTGATGCTCTCCCCGTGGCATCTGAATCAGGCCGTTGTCGGTTTGCTTTCTGTGGCCTATCTCACCGGCACCTGGAGCTCGCCGAAAGCCGGGGCGATGACCGCACGCTATGGACGCGGGCCGGTACTGCTGGTATTCACGGGCGTGATGTTACTCGGCCTGCTGCTGACGCTATTATCCTCGCTGTGGTTCATCTTTGCCGGGATGCTGCTCTTCTCCGCCGGGTTCTTCGCCGCCCACTCGGTCGCCAGCAGCTGGATTGGCCCGCGCGCGCGTCGCGCCAAAGGACAGGCATCGTCGCTGTATCTGTTTAGCTATTACCTGGGTTCCAGCATCGCCGGGACCCTCGGCGGCGTGTTCTGGCATAACTACGGCTGGAACGGCGTGGGCGGGTTTATCGCGCTGATGCTGTGCGCGGCGCTGCTGGTGGGCACCAGTTTGCATAAACGTCTGCATTAACATTCCAGCGCCTTCGTGTTTAAATCAAGCCGATGCTAATTTTTGTCATCGGCTGATTCAGACACGAGGACTTCATGAAAAACAATAACTACCAACAACTCACCCGCACCTTCCAGCGTCTCTCCCGCTTCTCTCACCTCTCCTCCATCGCCAGCTGGGACATGTTCACCATGATGCCGCCGGGCGGCAGCGCCGCGCGCGGTGAGGCGCTGGCGGAGATGAGCGTCCTGCAACACCAGATCCTGACCGATAAAAAAGTCGGCGACCTGTTAGCGGCGGCGGCAGGTGAAGATCTGAATGATGTCGAACAGGCCAATCTGCGCGAAATGACGCGCCACTACCAGCAGGCTACCCTGCTGCCGGAATCGCTGGTGGAAGCGAAATCCCTGGCAGGCAGCAAGTGTGAACACGCCTGGCGTACTCAGCGCCCCGCCAACGACTGGCAGGGTTTTTCCGCCAACCTGAAAGAGGTGGTCAAACTCAGCCGCGAAGAGGCTCGCCTGCGGGCCGAAGCCAAAGGCTGTACGCCGTACGACGCGCTGCTGGACATTTTTGAACCCGACATGACCAGCGCGCGTCTGGACGTTCTGTTCGGCGATATGAAGTCCTGGCTCCCGGACCTGCTGGCAAACGTGGTCGAAAAACAGGCTCAACGGTCGTTTATTCCTCCGCAAGGCCCCTTCCCGACGGCCACACAGCGTGAGCTGGGCCTGGAAGCCATGAAGATGCTCGGCTTCGATTTTAACGGCGGTCGCCTGGACGTGAGCGCGCACCCGTTCTGCGGCGGCGTCCCGGAGGACGTGCGCATCACCACGCGCTATGACGAAGATGAGCTGCTCAGCGCGCTGTTTGGCGTGATCCACGAAACCGGACACGCCCGCTACGAACAAAACCTGCCGCGCGCGTGGGCAGGACAGCCGATTGCCCTGGCGCGCTCAACCGCGATCCATGAGTCACAGAGCCTGTTCTTTGAAATGCAGCTGGGACGCAGTGAAGCCTTCCTCAGGCATCTTCTCCCTGCGGTACACGCCCGCTTTGGCAGCCAGGCGGCGTTTAGCGAAGAGAACTTTATTGCCTGGAACCAGCGCGTGAAACCTGGCTATATCCGCGTAGATGCGGACGAAGTGAGCTACCCGGCACACGTGGTGCTGCGCTATGAGATTGAGCGCGCGCTGATCAACGGCGAGATAGAGGTGGACGATATTCCCGCCCTGTGGGATGAGAAAATGCAGGCCTGGCTCGGATTATCCACCAAAGACAACTACCGCAACGGCTGTATGCAGGATATCCACTGGACCGACGGCGGTTTTGGTTACTTCCCGTCATACACGCTTGGCGCCATGTACGCCGCGCAGCTGTTCCATGCCGCCAGAACCGCACTGCCGGGTCTGCAGGCCTCCATCGCTGAAGGCGATTTTTCCGCACTCTTTGAGTGGCTGCGTCAGAACATCTGGCAGCACGGCAGCCGCTTCAGCACGTCGCAATTAATCACCCAGGCGACGGGCGAAGATCTGAATATCCGTTACTTCCGCGAACATCTGACCTCCCGTTATCTTTAATTCCTCTGCCGGAGCCTGCTCCGGCACTCTTCTCACCCTATTCAATAAGAATATGATTTAGCACATGTTGTCATGATTGCGTCGGGTGTATGAATGCGTGTCCTTCCGACACAATTAGACTGCCATCAGGTCAGGATTAAAAAAATAAAGGGATGAATGATGAAAGGCATAATGAAAACGATGTTAGCCATTCTGTGTGCGACCAGTTTAAGTACTTTCGCAGCCACGGATAATACCCCGCAAGACGCGTTCAACGATATTACCCGCTCTCTTGCAGACCTCCAGCCCATCACGTTTCAGGCTCCTGCAGAAAAATATAAGCTGCTGGTGTTTATTGATAATCAGTGCATTTACTGCAGCAACGTAGTGAAAAACGTTAAGCAATATACGGATGCCGGTTTGACGATGTCGTTTCTGACCGTTGCGCCCAACGCCATTCGCGACTCGGTAATTGAAGATATGGGGCGCGTCTGGTGTTCAACCGATAAGGTCAAAAGCCTGCAACAAGCCATGGCGGGATTTTTACCGGATAACGACACCACCACAGCCTGCTCCGATCTGATCGCGCAGCAATCTGCCCTGGCAGAACGTTTGGGCATTAGCATCACCCCGGTAATGGTGGTGATCGAGCCTGAATCACGGACGATTATAGGCAGTCAGTCTCCGGCGGCTATTCTGGCCACACTGAACAAATAACAGAGGCCCGTACGAGCAGCGGCGTTTGGCCTGTTCGTACACTTTCCTCCCCTCTGTACATTCCGTTACACGCCGATACCAATCACTCACGGAAACCTCGAATTTACAGGGATATAGTTATTTCAACGGCCCCGCAGTGGGGTTAAATGAAAAACCAAATTCGAGGGTATGAGAATGAATAAAGTATTAGCTCTGGTTGTTGCCGCTGCTATGGGTCTGTCTTCTGCTGCATTTGCTGCTGACACTACCGCAACTGCTGCACCGGCTGCCGCGCCTGCTGCAACCACCACCGCTGCGCCAGCAAAAGCGGTTCACCATAAGAAACATCACAAAGCTGCAGCGAAAAAAGAAGCCGCTGCACCAGCAACCGCAGCACCAACCGAGCAGAAAGCTCAGGCTGCCAAAAAGCACCACAAAAAAGCCGCAAAACCAGCTGTAGAGCAGAAAGCGCAGGCTGCTAAAAAGCACCACAAAAAAGCAACCAAACCGGCTGCAGAACAGAAAGCGCAGGCCGCTAAAAAGCACCACAAAAAAGCAACCAAACCAGCTGTAGAACAGAAAGCTCAGGCTGCTAAAAAGCATCACAAAAAAGCAGTAAAACACGAAGCTGCTAAACCAGCTGCACAGCCAGCTGCGTAAGAGTACAAGCTTAACCGTGCCCTTCGGGGCACGTTGGTAAACCGGCGCTGAACCGGAACAGGTTCCGCGCCGTTTTTTTATTTCCGGAGGGCGTATGCTGCGACGCTATCGGTTTGAGCTGATTCTGATCCTGCTTATTTTATGCGCGCTCATCGCCAGCCATTTTTATCTTTCCTGATTGTAGCACGCTGATTTTACTCCCACTTTAGCGCTGTCCCGTCTATAGTATTTTCATAGGGTTCACTTTTAATAATCATAATTACCCCCACCAGAGTGTGATATGCGTAAATCTGTTGTGTTGTTACTGGGAACGTTTGGTCTTTTTTCTGGATTCTCACATGCGGATGATGGCGGTGATGACACCATTAGCGCGAAAGAGCTAAAGACGCTTTTTTTCGGTCATGACGATCGTACGCGCGTCGCCGATCCCACCCAGGCCCCCTGGGATGCTATAGGTCAATTGGAAACCGCCAGCGGTAACTTATGTACTGCGACGCTGATCACCCCGCAGCTTGCCCTGACGGCAGGCCACTGCCTGTTAACGCCGCCAAACGGCAAGCCGGATAAAGCGGTTGCCTTGCGGTTTGTGTCGCAAAAAGGGGCCTGGCGCTATGAAATCCACGGCATTGAGGGAAGGGTTGATCCGTCTCTCGGCAAACGCCTGAAGCCGGATGGCGACGGCTGGATAGTCCCACCGGCGGCCGCCTCGTGGGATTTTGGCCTGATCATTTTACGCTACCCGCCTTCGGGCATTACGCCGCTGCCGTTATTTGACGGCGACAAGGCCGCCCTCACCGCCGCGCTGAAAGCCGCCGACCGAAAGGTGACGCAGTCAGGCTATCCTGTCGATCATCTGGATACGCTTTATACGCACACCGACTGTATTGTGACGGGCTGGGCGCAAACCAGCGTACTCTCGCATCAGTGCGATACGTTGCCGGGTGACAGTGGTTCACCGCTGATGCTGAAAACCGACAAGGGCTGGCAGTTGATTGGTGTCCAGAGCTCTGCCCCGGCGGCAAAAGACCGGTGGCGCGCCGACAACCGCGCCTTGTCCGTTACCGGTTTCCGCGACCAGCTGGAAGCGCTGGCTACACAGTAAGCCAGCGCGGAGGCCTGAAACTAAGGATCGCAACGTTATCAGGCGAGTTTTATCATGATCATGCCGGCAAGCAGCAAGATGAGCCCCATCCAGCCCTTGTTGTTTAAACGCTGGCCGAAGAGCACCCAGCCTGCGGCCAGCGTGGCGGCGATACCAAAACCGCCCCACAGCGCATAGGCCACCGACAGATCGATCCCTTTTACCGCCTGGGACAGTGCGCTGAACGCCCCCAGAACCGCGGCAATCGACATCAGGCCGTACAGTTTACGGCGAAAACCATCCGAGAATTTCAGCAGAACGTTCGCCAGGATCTCCAGCACGATGGCGAGCCCCAGCCAGGCCGCATGAACCCACTCAAACTGTTGCATGGTTCTGCTCCTTCTGCTGTTTGCCAGGTTTACGGGTACCGGATTTAATCAGCACAATACCCGCGACCAGCGTCGTTAATCCGGCGACCTTCATTGTTGTTAATGTTTCGTCAAATATCAGCACGCTGAACAGCGTAATCAACAAAATACCGATCCCTTCCCACAGTGCATACGCGACGCCAAGCGCAATTTTTTTCACCGCAAACGAGAGGAAAATATAAGAAAGCGAAATCATCACCAGCATCAAAATAAAACCGGTGTTGCCATCGCTGACGCTTGCCCATTTCATAGACAGCGTGCCGGTAATTTCAGCGACGATAGCCAGCGCTAATAGGATCCAGTAAAACATGTTTTTCTCCTGCTTGAGAATATAATCCATCGTGGCCCGCTGCGTGCAGCAAACCAAAAAAAAACGAATTGAAATCAGACAGCTAAGCGCGTTGCGCCAGCTCAGGCAGAAGAAATGACTATAGTGCGGTGCGCCAGTGTTGCTCACCAGAAAGCACGCAGAAAGAAGTGGAGTATACAGCAGTATTGTTTGAAGAGTACGTCCTGAACATATTGTCCATAAAATTACAATTATCCGCGTTGTTGCTTCTCGTCTTTGCGGATGAAAATTGTCCTCGGTAGTTAAACACACCAAATTTGTACCATAAGCCAGGATTTTACTCAAAGTCTTTGCAATTCTTTACCCATCCCGTTTGATTTTGGTTAGTTTATTGCAACGCCTTTCACCTTTATTATAAATATAAAGAAAAATTCGGAGTCACCATGGCTAAACCCATTATTACCCTGAACGGGTTAAAAATTGTCATCATGCTGGGCATGCTGGTGATCATACTGACGGGCGTTCGTTTTGCCGCCGACATTATTGTGCCCTTTATTCTGGCCCTGTTTATCGCGGTGATCCTTAACCCGCTGGTGCAGCGCATGACGCGCCTGCGCATCCCGCGCGTGCTGGCGATCACGCTGCTTATCAGCATCATCATTGTGGCGATGGTCTTGCTGGTGGCGTATCTGGGGACCTCGCTCAATGAGCTGGCGCGAACGCTGCCGAAATACCGTTCTTCGCTGGCGATACCGCTGCTGCAGCTGGAACCCTGGCTGCAGCGCGCGGGTATAGAAGTCTCGGTTGAGGAGCTCCTGAAATATATCGACCCCAACGCGGCCATGACGATCGTCACCAGCCTGCTGGCACAGCTTTCCAATGCCATGACCTCCATTTTCCTGCTGTTTTTAACGGTGGTGTTCATGCTGCTGGAGGTGCCGCAGCTGCCGGCAAAGCTGCAGCAGATGATGGTCCGTCCGGTTGAAGGCATGGGGGCGATTCAACGCGCGCTGGACAGCGTCTCCCGCTATCTGGTGCTGAAAACGGCGATTAGCCTCGTCACGGGCGGTGTCGTCTGGGCGATGCTTCTGGCGCTGGACGTTCGCTTTGCGTTTGTCTGGGGGTTACTGGCGTTTGCGCTTAACTACATTCCCAACATCGGCTCCGTGCTGGCGGCGATCCCCCCTATCCTTCAGGTGCTGGTTTTCAGCGGGCTTTATGACGCGCTGATCCTGCTGGCCGGCTATCTGGTCATCAACCTGGTGTTCGGTAACATTCTTGAGCCACGCATGATGGGGCGAGGGCTGGGACTCTCCACGCTGGTGGTCTTTTTGTCCCTGATTTTCTGGGGCTGGCTGCTCGGGCCCGTTGGGATGCTGCTCTCCGTCCCGCTGACCATTATCGTCAAGATTGGTCTGGAACAGACGGCGGGCGGGCAAACCATCGCCGTGCTGCTGAGCGATATGAGCCATAAATAGCGGTCAGTCCGCCATCGACAGGAGGGGCTTGCGGGTCCTTCCCCCTTCTCGATACGTACCGATCGCCCTCCGCCATTCCGCCAGCGGATACACCGTGACGTCGCTGTACCCGCTGGCGGGCAAATTAAGCCAGATGCGGTCAAACTCCGCGCGCCACGCCTCAGCGCTGAGCGCATCCAGACCGTTTCGGATATGGAACCACGCCACGCGCGGCGCGGGCCGTTGCTGTCTGAACGTTTGCCCGGAGAGCAGCCCGTAGCAGACAAACATGCCCTGCTCGGGCATCGCGCTGAGGATCGCTTCCGCCAGCGGCCCGCCGGTGGCATCGTAGACGACGTCAGCACGCGCGGCGACGGCGCCAATCCGCTGCGCGTCATGCTGCGCGACGGGAATGATACCCATCGCCTCCAGCCGTTCAGCGTGAACGGGGGAACGGTGGATCCCGTACACGGCTTCCGCTCCTGCCTGACGTGCCCACTGCCCCAGCAGAATGGCGCAATCCGACCCGGCAGCCGTCAGCAGCACCCGCTTTCCTTCAGGCGGATAGCGGGTAAGCATCATCTGCGCCGCCAGCGGGTTGATATAGGCCCGTGCGGCCAGACGTGCGTCAACAGCGTCCGGAACGGGGATAGCATACTCTGCCGGGCAATCAACATAGCGCTGCCAGGTGCCTTGACCGCGCAGCGGCAGGACGCGTTTACCCAGCAGATGCTCAAACGACGCGGGCGCGTCGGTGACAATGCCGACACCTTCATACCCCGCGACCGCCGGTAGCGGGGTTCTGTGGCGGTAGGCGCCGGTAATGGGAATAAGATCGGATGCGTTCACCGGAGAAAATAGCATTTGCACGCGAAGATGACCCGGCGCAAGCGCCCCCAGCGGCGCGGTTTCAGGTTGCAGAACGGTTTCTGGCTCACCAAAACGGCGATACCAGAGGGCCATATTTTCCATTACGATCTCACGGCTGATAGCGGAAAGACTACTCGCGCCAGCCCATTGCCGGTGCGACGTGTTTGAGAATAGACTCAATCACGTGCGCATTGTAATCCACACCCAGCTGGTTCGGCACGGTCAGTAATAACGTATCGGCTTCGGCAATCGCGTCGTCCTTTTTCAGCTGTTCAATCAGCTTGTCCGGCTCCGCCGCATAGCTTCGCCCGAAGATCGCGCGCGTTTTCTCATCAAGATAGCCCACGCTATCGCTGTCGTTGCGGCTGGCACCGAAATACATCCGGTCGCGGTCGTCCATCAGCGCAAAAATGCTGCGGCTGACCGACACCCGCGGCTGGCGAGTATGCCCTGCCTCTTTCCAGGCCTGACGGTATGCGCGGATCTGTTTTGCCTGCTGAATATGGAACGGCTCGCCGGTTTCATCGTCTTTCAGGGTTGAACTTTGCAGGTTCATTCCCAGCTTTGCGGCCCATACGGCCGTCGCATTGGAACCGGCGCCCCACCAGATACGCTCGCGCAGCCCTTCAGAATACGGCTCCAGGCGCAGCAGCCCCGGCGGATTCGGGAACATAGGCTGTGGGTTAGGTTTTGCAAACCCTTCACCGCGCAGCACCTCAAGCAGCACCTCGGTATGACGGCGCGCCATATCCGATTCGTCTTCTCCTTCCTGCGGGACATAGCCGAAATGGCGCCAGCCATCAATGACCTGCTCCGGCGAGCCGCGGCTGATGCCAAGCTGCAAACGACCGCCGGAAATCAGATCCGCCGCACCCGCATCCTCGGCCATGTACATCGGATTTTCATAGCGCATATCAATCACGCCGGTACCGATTTCGATGGTTTTCGTTTTTGCGCCTATTGCCGCCAGCAGAGGGAACGGCGAGCTAAGCTGTCGGGCAAAGTGGTGCACGCGGAAAAACGCGCCGTCTGCCCCCAGCTCTTCAGCCGCCACGGCTAAATCGATGGACTGCAGCAGCGTGTCTGCCGCCGAGCGCGTGCCGGACTGCGGAGAAGGCGTCCAGTGACCAAAGGATAAAAACCCGATCTTTTTCATAACAATTTGTCCTGAGAATGCTTTGCGTTGCACCTACTTTACGCATTACCGGGTGAGAATAAATGGCGTTTATTTAACGGAATGATTCAAATAAATTGATTGAATTTTTTTCAGGTCCGTCAGGTAAAAAACGGCTGGTTATCGGTTTGATTTAACGTTACTACTCTATGTCAGGATTTTTACACCGGACAGAAAATGAAGAGACGCTATGTTGTTGCGGATGTTTTTACTGACACCCCGTTTCAGGGTAACCCTGTCGCCGTCGTACTCGATGCGGAGGGTATGAGCAAAGCACAAATGCAGCAGGTCGCCGCTGAATTTGGCTACAGCGAAACCACGTTCGTTCTGCCGCCAGACAATCCCTCCAGTACGGCACGCGTGCGAATTTTTACGCCCTCGCGCGAGATCCCCTTCGCCGGGCACCCGAATGTTGGAACTGCGTACGTGCTGGCCCATCACGCCGCGATGAATCATCAGCCCCTGCCTGATACGCTGCACTTCGAGGAAATAGCCGGTCTGGTGCCCGTACGTCTGCTGCGTGACAACGATACCGTGACTGGCGCAGAACTCCTGGTGCCTGAAGCACTCTCCTGCCGCTCTGAAGTAAGCCCGGAAAGCGTGGCTGCCTGCTTATCCCTGAACGCAGAAGATATCCGTACCGCGGTACATATGCCTGTTGTCGCGTCGGTAGGTCTGCCCTTCCTGATAGCCGAGCTGGCTTCTCGCGAGGCGCTTCGTCGGTGCGTGCCGAATTTACAGGGTTTTCGCGCAACGTTACCGCTGGATGGCGCGGTTTCCCTCTATGCCTATACCCTGGATACGGATCCCGATGAACCTCACGATGTGCAGGCCCGCATGTTTACTCCTCGCATGACAGAAGATCCTGCAACAGGCAGCGCGACCGCCGCTGCAACGGCGCTGCTGGCGTTGCACCGCAATAAAACGACGCTTAATCTTAACGTCAGTCAGGGCGTTGATATGGGACGAGCAAGCGTGCTGTTCGCGGGATACGATGCCTCGTCAGGAAAGGCGGTGGTTCGCGTAGGGGGAAAATGTGTGATTACGCTTGAAGGCGCATTTTCACTCTAACGGAGCAATGGCGTTTACCTTTACGGCATCCGATGGGCTATATTGGCACACTATTTTTATCACAGGTAAAACCGGCAATGGCTTTGATCCCCAAAAACTACGCGCGGCTGGAAAGCGGCTATCGCGAAAAAGCATTAAAAATCTATCCCTGGGTCTGCGGACGCTGCTCGCGCGAGTTTGTCTATTCCAATCTGCGTGAACTCACGGTTCACCATATCGATCACGACCATACCAACAACCCGGAAGATGGCAGCAACTGGGAGCTGTTGTGCCTGTTTTGCCACGATCACGAACATTCGAAATACACCGAAGCGGATCAGTACGGCACCACCGTGGTCGCAGGGGAAGACGCGCAAAAAGACGTGGGCGTCGCCACGTTTAACCCGTTTGCCGATTTAAAAGCGATGATGGATAAGAAGAAATAATCTTTCACCGCCCATACCTGCCGTATGGGCGGCTCAGGAAAGGATAAAGGCCATGGACACCCTCCGCTGCTACTGGGATATGTTTTATACAGCCTACGGTTTACTTTTCACGAGAATACTTTGCCTCATACTTCTGGTCTGGCTGTGCCATGATTTTCTGCGCCGCCCAGGGAAAAACGCTGCTGATGCCGCTGGCCCGATCGCAGAAGCCGATGCCCGGGAGCGATATCAATGGCGTTTTCAGCTGTGGTCATTGCGAACGTTACAACTCCTCTGTCTGCTCTCACTTTTCTGGATGCTTATTAAGGGACTCTTTGCCTGACCCTTTCCCTCGTTAAAATGTCCAGGTGATAGCGGCGGTTGCAGCTCCCTCATTGCGCCGCATCACGATCGGGCTGTTATTCGCACGATCGCCCAGCCAGGTATAGTCCGCACTCAGCACCGTCCCCCAGTGGGCATCGAACTGATGGCTCCAGGTCAGGCTGGTGTCGACGCCATAGAATCCACCCGGCGCAGCATAGCGGCGATATCCGGTGCGGCGGCTCTGCTGCTCGCTTATCCCATACCAGGTGTTCAGATAACGGCTGTCGCCAAACAGGGCCGCAGACTGAAAGGCGACCGTGTCCTGGTTATTTTGTACGGGGATCAGCGTCACGGAGGCCTGATAGCTTCCCCCCTGGCTGTCCGTTAATGGCAGCGTCGCTTTGCCTTCCATACTCAGCCATGGCGCGGCCTGCCAGCCGACGGCAAGGCCGGTATTCAGGGTGGCATCAATGTCCCCCATCCCTTTCAGATTGTTTGCGCCCTCACGCCAGCCAGAATTTTTCTCAGCCCTTCCGAAGTCATAGCCCAGCGTGTGTTCGAAATACCAGCCGCTGTCGTTTTGCAGGTCATATCCCACCCCTTTTTGCGCATCAATAAAGAAAGCGCCTTTGCGTCCCTGCAGCACCGGAACCACCTGCCACACCTGCTTGTCTGAGCCTGAGTAACGCGGGGCATACTGCCCCCCAAGCCCGACGGTGAGGGAATCGGACGCGGCGCCATCATCCGCCTGCGAGCCGGAACTCACGGCCATCAGAAGCGGGAGGGACATATACAGGACTTTTTTTATCGCTATCATACTGCTCTCCATACGGACGCTGGCGCCTCCTGATACGGGGGCGGCCACACAACGTTGGCGCAGTATGATTTGGCTGAATCAATGAATCGTCGGGATAGTGTTAAGAAATGGTCAAGGTGAACGGATGTTGTCCAGAAGAGTGCTGATTATTGAAGATGACGCCGATGCGGCCGGCGTGCTCGAAGCCTATTTACGGCGGGAAAATTACGACGTGACCATTACCGGAGACGGTCATTCCGGGCTGGATATGGCGCAGCGGTGGAAGCCCGACCTCATTCTGCTGGACGTGATGCTGCCGGGGCTTAACGGCACCGAGGTGCTGGCTGGCCTGCGTCGTAAAAGCGATGTGCCGGTGATCATGGTCACGGCCATGGGGGATACCCCTGACCGCATTGGCGCCCTGCGATACGGTGCCGATGATTACGTTGTGAAGCCTTATCATCCGGGCGAAGTGGTGGCTCGGGTGCAGGCGGTGCTGCGGCGCAGCAGTAAAAAAGAGACGGACGAAGCAATCCTTCGCTGGCAAACGCTGGAGGTAGACGTGGGCGCCATTGTGGCGAGCGTGGATAACGGCGGCGACGCGCCCGTGATGCTCGATCTTACGCCAACGGAATTCTCGCTTCTGGCAACGCTGCTGCGTTCTCCGGCGCACCCGTTCTCCCGCCAGTATTTACTGGAGCACTGTTTGCCGGAAAGCGAGGCGCTGGAGCGCGTGGTGGACACCCATATTTATAACCTGCGTAAAAAACTGGAAGCGGCGGGGATCTCCGGCGTGCTGATCAACGTTCGCGGCGTGGGCTACAGGTTCAGACAGCCATGATTAAAAATCAGCACTCCTCTCTGTGGCGCTGGATTTGCGCGCGCATATTAGCGCTGGCTATCGGCAGCGTGATCGTCATTGCCACCTGCATGTGGCTGCGCTATGCGGTTCAGAACTACTGGATAATGGGCAAAATGCCAGCGGCGGTCCGCCAGGAGTTTCTGACGCTCAGCCAGAACCCGCAGGCCAATCCGGCCCGCTTCCACTCGATTGTGGACACCTGGTGGGGCCTGAGCTATTCCACGCCGTCTATCGCCTCAGCCGACTGGGCCACGGTGGCCCTGCTGGTGCTGGTGATGATCCCGTTTATCGTGGTGATGGGGCTCAAACACGCCCGGCCGCTGGCGCTGCAGTTCAGCCGCCTTCGCGATGCGGCAAAGGATGTCGCCGACGGGCAGTTTGGCCGCCAGGCGGAACTGATCGAGGATGCGCCGGCTGAAATGGTCAGCTTTGCGACCGACTTTAACTCCATGACGGGACAACTCGCCCGCTATGAAAAAGAGCTCCGCGCCTCGCACGTCGCGATGGCGCACGAGCTGCGCTCGCCCCTGACGGCCGCCATCGGGCGTCTGCAGGGCATGTTAGACGGCGTGTTTGATGCCAGCCCGGCGCAGCTCGGCATGGTGATGAAACAGCTCCAGCACCTCAACCGCCTCACCGATGAGCTTCACCTTCTCTCGCTTGCCGACGCGGGTAACCTCGTGCTGGAGGACCAGCCGTTCTGTCTGGATGAGCTGATTCAGGAGCGGGCTGCCTGGATCATGCCCGAGGCTGACGCGCATCATTTTCGGATAACGCTTCGCAACCCGCGCACCAGCCCCTTCAGAGGCGATGCGTTCCGTCTTGGACAGGTCGTTACCATCCTCATGGAAAATGCGTTACGTTACGGGCGCGAGGGCGGCCACCTTGAGGTGGCGCTGCATTACGCCAGCGGTCATTACACCCTCGAATTTACCGATGACGGGCCGGGCGTCTCGCCCCAGTTCTTACCGGAAATGTTTAAACGCTTTAGCCGCGAGGAGCAGTCCCGCGCGCGGCATTCCGGCGGCAGCGGCCTCGGTTTGTCCATCGCCCGGGCGATTTGCGAGGCGCATGGGGGCGAGATTAGCGCGTCATTGCTGGAAACCGGCGGCCTCGCCGTGCGCATTTTATTGCCCTGGCACCCGTCCGGTAATGAAAATATCCACTCTTGATAAAGCCTTGACAGAACGTCGAATCTTTCTCGATGTAGCGCGCATTTAATAACGCCATTCCCTTTATGGAGCGGCGTTATGTCAGACGAATTTTTTCTCTCCCTCCGCCACTGCCTGCATCATTTGTACGGCGTGGCGCGCACCCTTTCCTGGCTGCACTTTCTTCCCCTGGCCCTGCTTGCGCTGGCGATTTTTCCGCTGACCGGCTGCGGTGATAAACACGAAAATAAGCCCAACCCGGCGCGAGCGGTACGCTACGTCGTCGTTGGCACCGCCCAGCCCCTTCCCGCGCTGGAAAGAACCGGTGAGATCCATGCCCACGATGAAACGCCCCTGAGCTTTCGGACCGGGGGCCGGATACTGACGCGCAGCGTTGATATTGGCGACCGGGTCACTGCCGGACAGCTGCTGGCCACGCTTGACAACACGACCGGGCAAAACCAGCTCGACGGCGCGGCGGCCGACTATGAAGGTGCCAAAGCCTCGGCGCAGGTCGCCGCGCTTAACGTCAGTCGAATGCAAAAGCTCATGCCAACGGGCGCGATAGCCCGCACGCAGCTCGACAGCGCCCGTGCGGACTGGCTTGTCGCCCGCGCTCGCTTAAAAAGCAGCGAGGCCGCGTGGCGAAATGCCCGCGAAAGCCTCGGCTGGACGCGCCTGATCGCGCCGCAGGCGGGCGTCATCACCGCCGTGAACGCTTCTGCGGGGCAGGTTGTCAGCGACGGTCAGTCCGTGCTGACGCTGGCAACGGGTGAAGCCCGCGACGTGGCGTTTGATATTGCCACTCCGGATGCGATCCCGCCTCTGGATAAGGCGGTTTTGCAGGTTTCACTCCTCAGCGACCCGTCGGTACAGGCGTCTGCCGCGCTGCGGGACATCACCCCGCAGGCCGATCCTCAGACCCGCACCTGGCGCGTCAGGGCCACCCTGCAAAACCCGCCGGCGGCCATGGCGCTGGGCGCCAGCGTTACCGTCACGTTGCCATCGTCTGCCCCGCGCGGCTACACCCTTCCCGCCTCGGCGCTGACCCGCATCGGCGACAAACCGGCCGTTTTTGTGATTACCCCGCAGTCGCGGGCGCAGCTGCGCGCGGTGGTGCCCGCGAGCTATACGGCCTCCTCCGTCATTATTGCCTCCGGCCTTGAGCCGGGCGACAGGGTGATTACGGCGGGCGTGAGCACATTACGATCCGGCGAGCCGGTGGTTGCCGGAGAGGTTCAGCCATGAACACAGGACCGGAAGCCAAATTTAACCTCTCCGCCTGGGCGCTGAAGAACCAGCAGATGGTCAGCTTTTTCATGCTGCTGGTGATTGCGATGGGCGTGTTCTGCTATGAGAAGCTGCCGCGTAACGAAGATCCGGCTTTCACCATTAAAACGGCCGTCGTCTCCGCGCAGTGGCCGGGAGCCTCCGTGGCGGATACCACACGTCTGCTGACCGATACGCTTGAAAAAAAGCTGCAGGAAACGCCCTGGCTGGACTATCTCGAAAGTGAAACCCGGGCCGGACGCACCGTTATCCACGTCAACCTCCGTGACGATACGCCCCCGCAACGCGTGCAGGATATCTGGTATCAGGTTCGCAAAAAAATGCAGGACATCGCGCCGTCCCTGCCTGAAGGGGTGCAGGGCCCTGCCGTGGACGACGAGTTTGACGATACGTTCGGCACAATTTACGCCTTTATTCCCGAAGGTTTCACCCTGCGGGAGGTACGGGATCGCGCAGAGACAATCCGGCGCGAGCTGATGTCCCTGCCGGATATAGGCAAAACCACCCTGCTGGGCGAACAGCAGGAGCAGTGGGTTCTCGCCTTTTCTCCCGCGCGCCTGGCCGGGATGGGGCTCGATATTCAGGAAGTTGCCGACGCCCTCCGGGCGCAAAACGCCGTTGTCCCGGCAGGAACGATGCGTACCGAAACAGAGAACATGGCGATAAAGGTCAGCGGGGCGCTCACGACCGAGGAGAGCTTACGCGCCGTCACGCTGCACGTGAACAATCGCTATATTCCGCTGACCGACATTGCCACCGTCACCCGGGAAATCGCCGAGCCACCGGCCCCGGCCTATCGGGTGAACGGCAAGCCGGCTATCGGGCTGGCGGTGTCGATGGCGCCAACGGGCAACATGCTGCGTTTCGGCGCTGCGCTGAATGCCAGAATGGCGGCCCTCAGCGCCGGGCTGCCGCACGGTATCGAGATGGTGAAAGTTGCCGATCAGTCAGCGGTGGTCAGTGACGCGGTAAGCGGGTTTATCCGGGTGCTTATCGAAGCCGTTGTTATCGTGCTGGCGGTTTCATTTGTCTCGCTGGGGTTACGGGCCGGACTGGTGGTGGCGACGGCCATTCCGCTGGTGCTCGCCATGACGTTTGCCGGCATGATGCTCGCAGGTATTGGCCTTCAGCGTATCTCGCTCGGGGCGCTGATCATTGCCCTGGGCCTGCTGGTGGATGACGCGATGATCGCCGTCGAAACGATGGTATCCCGGCTGGAAGCGGGGGATTCCCGTCGGCACGCGGCCACCCATGCGTTCAAAACGACGGCTTTCCCGATGCTCACCGGTACTCTGGTGATGATTGCCGGCTTTATTCCCGTTGGTTTTGCGGCCTCCAGCGCTGGTGAATACTGCTTTTCCCTGTTTGCGGTGGTGCTCATTGCCCTGCTCTGCTCCTGGGCCGTCGCGATCCTGTTTTCGCCGCTGACGGGCACGTGGCTGCTGCCGGAAAAAGTCAGACATCACGCGGCAGGCCCCGGTAGGATCGCGCGCGGGTACGGACGTCTTTTACGCCTGGCACTGCGCCACCGGCTCGCTACCGTGCTGCTCGCCCTTTCCGCGCTGGGGCTGTCAGCGTACGGCACGACGTTTATGCAGGGCGAGTTTTTCCCCGCCTCGGACCGGCCAGAGCTGCTGGTCAGCCTGACGCTTCCGGCCAACGCGTCGCAGCCGGAAACGCTAAGAGAGGTGGAAAAGCTGGAAAAGGCGCTGGCCGGCAACGGCAACATCGATCGCTATTCGACGTACGTCGGGTCGGGCGCCATCCGTTTTTACCTGCCGATGGACGTGCTGCTGGAAAATGAAAACATCGCCCAGATGGTCGTGGTGGCTAAGGATCTTGAGGCGCGGGATCGTCTGCATGCGCAGCTCAACAGGCTTCTGGCGACGCAGTTTAGCGACATCATCACGCGCGTGTCGCCCCTTGAGCTGGGGCCGCCCGTCGGCTGGCCCATCAAATACCGGGTGAGCGGGCCAGATTATCTGCAGGTTCGGGCGTTGGCGAACCGTCTCACGGACGCGATTGGCCGGTCTCCGTTCTCACGCGACGTTAACCAGACGGCCGGAGAGCCGGAGAGGGTCATCACCCTTAAGGTGAATCAGACGGCGGCCAGGGCGGCGGGAATATCGTCAGAAAGCCTCGCCCGCACGCTGAACACCGTCTGGTCCGGCAGCGTTGTTACCTCCATCAGGGATAACGACCGCCTTGTCGACGTGGTGCTGCGGGCCACGGACGATGCACGTCACAGCACCGCCACCCTCTCCTCGCTCACGATTCAGGGGAATGACGGTAAAAAAATTCCGCTCAGCGCCGTCGCTACGCCGGTCTGGGGCGTGGACGATCCGGTCATCTGGCGTCGCCAGCGCGTGCCCTTTATCACGGTGCAAACGGACCTTGCCCCGGGGCTGAAGGCTGAAGCGGTATCCGCGGCGCTGCGTCCGGCGGTCGACACGCTGCGCGCGAGCCTGCCCGCAGGTTACAGCATTGAAGAGGGCGGCGCGGTTGCCGAATCGGATAAGGGAAACAGCTCCGTCTTTACCGTTCTTCCGGTAACGCTGGTCCTCATGCTGTTGCTGCTGATGCTTCAGCTGCGGCGATATTCCCGGATGCTGCTGGCCCTCCTGATGGCCCCGTTTGGCCTGCCGGGGATCGTGCTGGCTATGCTGCCCGGCGGCACGCCGATGGGGTTTGTCGCGCTGCTGGGCGTCATCGCCCTGGCGGGGATGATCGTGCGCAACGCGGTGATACTGATTAGCGAAGTTGACAGCAATCTTGCTCAGGGGATGGCAAACGATGCCGCCATTATGGCGGCCGCGGAACACCGGGCCAGACCCATCTCTCTGACCGCCTGTGCCGCCATTCTGGGCATGATCCCGATCTCTCATCAGGTCTTCTGGGGGCCAATGGCCTATGCCATTATCGGCGGGCTGCTGGTCGCGACGCTGGTGACGCTGACCGTGTTACCCGCGTCGTTTAGCCTGCTGTTACAGTGGGGAGCTCAGCGCAACGCCGCAGAAGACGGACTGCGCTGAGGCTCCACCGTTTCCCGGCAGATTACGCGGCGGTCAGCGCAAAACGGTCTTTCAGGACATGGCGGATTTCATCCTCCGCCAGTTTCCGCGTTTCAGTGCCGTTCGCCGTGATGGTTTTCAGCACATCGCCCAGCAAAATCTGGCGTCCCTCCGGGCCGTGCTGCACCACCACCCGCTTCTGCACAAAGATGGCATCCGGGTGCGTGGAGTTAAGGTAGTTGGCCGGAACGAAATCAATCCATTCCTGAGGGGTGAGATCAAAGCCGTACTGCCGGGCCCACTCTCCCTCAACCTTCGCCTCAAGCAAATACTCACCCTCCGCGCTGCGGCTCAGTCGGAACGTGTCGAAATCCTGTGCGATTTCAACATCAAGCGTGTCCAGCGCCATCGGCGCACGAATACCGTAGCTGCCGAACCCGAGGTCGCAAAGCCACTGTCGGCTATCTACCTCAGCAACGATCGCCATGTGGGTTTTCGGCCGCCGCGCGGGGTAGAACATCGGGCGCGCCGCCACGAAGCGGTAAGGGATCCCTAACGCCTCCAGCGCCATGGCAAAAAGCCCGTTCACCTCGTAGCAGTAGCCGCCGCGCCCCTGCGTTAACACCTTATCGGCAATGTCGTCTGGCGCCAGCGAGACAACTTTGCCCGCCTGTACGTCCAGATTCTCAAAGGGAACGGAAAAGAGCTGATGGCGCATCAGCGCATGCAGGGTGTCCGTATCGGCACCCGCCGGTCCGGTATAGTTTATGCGTTTGAAATAGGTGGAAATGTTGAAGTTATCGCTTTGCATAATGCCTCCTTGTCCTGAACATGCCGGACACTATAGATGGCGCGCATCAATGGCTGTATAGTCAGTTTTATCGAAAATTAGCCTGAACAGTTACCCATGTCTGCCCCGTCCCAGTCCTCTCCTCACTATCGCCGTATTGCGGATATGCTGCGTCTTACCATTACGTCCGGCGCGCTGCGCGCCGGTGACAGGATGATCTCCGCGCGCAAACTGGCCGAACGCGAGCGCGTTAGCCTTCCGACGGCGCTGGAGGCCCTCCGCTGTCTTGAGGCTGAGGGGCTGATCGTTGCGCGTCCACGTTCAGGCTATTACATCCGCCAGACCAGCCTGCCACCGCGCGTAGAGCCCGCGCGCTCCACGCCGAGCCCGGTCCCCGTCACCATGTCCGCCGTGGCCCGGTCGCTGTTCAGCAGTGCAGAAGCCCGGCTGATCCCGCTGGGCGCCGCCCTGCCCGATCCCGCGTGGCTGCCGGGAGATGCCCTGCAGCGGGCGTTGCACTCTGCGGGCCGTCGTCTGGACGCGCATGGACAGAGCTACAGCCTGCCTCCGGGAAGGCGGGATTTGCGAAGCAAGATTGCCGCGCGCTCTGCCCAGTGGGGAGCCCGGTTCGGCGCGGACGATCTCATTATTACCGCAGGCGCGACGCAGGCGCTGCGCCTGGCCCTTCGGGCCGTGTGCCAGCCGGGTGACGTCGTGGCGATTGAGCAGCCAGCCTACTTTGGCACGCTCCTGCTGCTGGAGGATTTAGGCCTGAAGGCTTTAGCGATCCCCACCGACCCTGTGGAAGGCCTGCTGCTGGAACCGCTGGCGGACGCTATTCGCTGCCACCGCCCCGCGGCCGTTCTGGCCTCGCCCACCGTGCAAAATCCTTTGGGTGCCAGCATGCCCGTCGCGCGCAAGCAGAAACTGGTTGCCCTGCTTGAAGAGGCTGAAATTCCTTTAATTGAGGACGATGTTTACGGTGACCTGGTCGGCGAGGGGCAACGCCCTCCGGCCTGTAAGGCGTTCGACCAGAGCGGGAATGTGATTTACTGCAGTTCCCTGTCCAAAACGCTTGCGCCCGGATGGCGAATCGGCTGGATCGCCGCCGGACGCTACTCCCCGCAGGTCTTACAGGCCCGCATGGCCGGAGAATGGGCTGGCGCCCCGCTGCTGGAAGCGGCGACGAGCGACGTTCTGGCGAGCGGCGACTACGATCGCCATCTGCGGCGGCTGAAGCGCCGGATCGCAGAGGGCGTTCGCGCCGTCGTGGCGCAGGTCAAGGCGAGCTTTCCACCCGGTACGCGCGTTAACGTGCCCGCTGCCGGTTTCCTGCTGTGGGTTGAACTGCCTCAGCGGGTCAACGCGCTGGAGGTGCACCGTCGCGCGCTGGCGCTGGGTATTGGCGTCAGCCCTGGCCCCCTGTTTTCCCCTGCCGCGGAGTTAACGCACTTTCTGCGGCTGAACTGCGCAAACGAACCCACGCCCCGCCTGCTGAACGCCGTGGAGCAGATTGGCGCGCTGTGTCACGAGCTGGCCGCTTTCAAACCAGACTCTCCAGCCACTCGGTAAAGACCCGCACCTTGCGGGAGAGGTGGCGGTGTGGATAGAGCAGTGACAGCTTTCGGTCCGGCGAGCGATAGTCCGGCAGGACTTCAACCAGAAGACCGCGGTCTATGTAAGGCTGGAGAAAGAGATTCATCCCCTGCATTAACCCCAGCCCGGCAAGGCCTGCCGCGATGTAGGCCTCTGAGTTATCCACGACAAGCTTACCGGGCAGAGTAATCTCCGCGATGCCTTCTGGCGTGGTAAACGTCCACGGATGAATTTGTCTGCTTCGGTTATTAATCCAGTTGATGGCCTGATGTTTGTATAAATCATCCGGCGTTTCTGGCGTACCGTGTTTTGCCAGCCAGGCCGGGCTGGCGCAGGTCGTGATTTTGATGTTTCCGATTTTACGTGCGATATACTCGCCGTCGTCCAGCTCCCCCACCCGCAGCACGCAGTCCAGGCCATCCCGCAGCATATCCCGACGGCGGTCAGAGCTGCTCAGAATGATGTCGATCTCAGGATGCTGACGATAAAAATCAGGCAGATTGGGTATCACCCGCAGCGTGGCAAAAGAGACCGGCATATCCACACGCAGCTGGCCGTGTATTGCCCGGTCCGTACCAAACGACTCCAGCAATTCGTCCGCCTGCGCCAGCAGGGGTTTGCTCCGGCGATAAAACGCTTCCCCATCCGGGGTCAAGCTAATCCGACGCGTTGTGCGCTGCAGTAGCCGGGTGCCGCTGTGCTGCTCCAGAAGCTGTAACGCTTTGGTGACCGCCGGACGATGGACCTGCAGATTCTCCGCCGCCTGGCTAAGACTGCCTGACTCAACAATTTCAATAAAAATTCGAATAGATTCAAAGAGGTTTATTTGCATAAGGAATGCTTTTGCCGCGAGCAGGATAATGTGATTGTTATTAATTTTATAACAGTGATGAATATTTTTAGCTATTTTTCCTAACAATCCTGCGCCCTACACTCTTCCCCATTCAAACGTAAGGGAGAGTCTGCTATGAAAAATAACCGTATTTGTCAGATCCTGGGCATCGAAAAACCTGTTATTCAGGGGCCGTTATCCTGGCTCACGGATGCCCGTTTAGTTGCTGCGGTCAGCAATGCCGGAGGGCTCGGCGTGCTGGGGCCCAATGCCGGTTTAACCGCCGACACCGCGGTCTCCACGCCGGAAGAGACCGCCGAAAAAATGCGCGAAGAAATTCGTAAAACCAAACGGCTGACCGAGAAACCGTTTGGCGTGAACCTGATCCCCACGGCCGTTAATGACGTCTGGACAGGGCCTATTCTTCAGGTGGTGAAAGACGAAGGCGTCAGGGCCGTGGTGTATACGGGCTACGGGGAAGGCAGCATTATTCCCGCCCTGTTCAGCGAGTTAAAAGAGGCGGGTATCGCCATTATCTACCGCGACATCAACCCAACGCCGGAGAACACCCGCCTCGCAGAAGAAATGGGGGCTGACATTATCGTCGCCACCGGTTTTGATGAGGGTGGAACGTTACCCGCAACGGCGCTTGGCACCTTTTCCATCGTGCCGCTGATTGCCGATGCCGTGAAGCACATTCCGGTGATGGCCGCGGGCGGCATTACCGATAACCGCACCGCCAGAGCGGCGCATGCATTGGGCGCGGAAGGCGTGTTTGCCGGTTCAGTGTTTATCAGCACGGAAGAAAGCCGCGTGCCGCAGGGCGTCAAAGAGAAAATCGTTGCCGCCAACGGCCTCGATTTGCTGCTTTTCCGCACTGTGCCCCATTACTACCGCTCTCTTCCCGGCAAGCTGGCGGAAAAACTGGCGGCGATGGATAAAGCAGGCGCAAGCAACGACGCGCTGGGCAAGGCGATGGGGGGATTACGGGGCCTGCGTCTGGGCATGCTCGAAGGCAACACCGATGAGGGCTATATCGCGCTCGGCACGGGGATTGGGAATATTCACAGCGTGAAAAGCGTGGCCGAGGTTGTGAATGCGTTAACGGTTGAGTAAGCACCCGGCGTCCTGGGCTGCCCCAGGACGCCCAGGCTCATCAGGGAATAATCCGCGCGGCTCTCAGCTGCGCGAACAGGCTGAAAAACATCTCATCGGTCGCCTGCATTTGCGTAAAGCCCGCCCTGCGCAGCTTGCTCCCGTCACCAAACATGTCGTAATTCCAGCCAAAGACAAAATCGGCAAAATGGCCGTCGCTCAGCTGCAAAATATCCGCTTCTACCAGCCCTTCCCCGGCAAGCTCGCGCCATACGCCGCGATAGTCGTTAAACAGCTGATGAAATGACAGCCTCACCGGCGGCGCAGAGTCCAGTTCAAACCAGCGTGCGATGCGCGGCCACAGCTCGCTCCAGCGCCAGATATCGCCATTGTTTACGTTGAAGGCCTGATTCTGTGCCGCAGGTGACGCGGCGGCCCACAGCGTGGCCTCGGCCAGCAGCCCGGCGTCGGTATGGTCAACGATGCTGTGCCAGGCCTGTTCCGAACCGGGAAAACGCAGCGGTAACCCCAGCGCCCTGCACAGGGAGGCGTACAGGGCGATGCTGAGCGCAAGGTTCATGGCATTACCCGGTACCGGGCTCCCCACCACGCCCGGCCTGATGGCATTCCAGTGCCAGCCTTTCCCCCGCTGAAACTGGCTGAGCCACGCGAGCTGCGCGGCGTTAAATTCGGCACCCGGCACGCCGGGATCGCTTTCCCGCGCCGGGGTTTTAAACGGTCCCAGATGCGCACCATAGACTTTGTACCCCTGCATCAGGCTTACCGTCTGCAAAGGCGCTGTTTTTTCGAGGGTGCTGACCAGATTACGCAGCATGGTGACGTTCGGCTCAACCATGTCCGTCCAGTTCGCCGCATTCGCCCAGGCGCTGTAAAAGATGTGGGTGACACCGTTCAGGGCGTGCAGCGCCCGCGCGGTGTCCTGCGCGTCCAGTAAATCGACGTTCACCACGGGAATGCCGTCCGGGTGGGTTACCTCGCGGCGACTGAGGCCAATCACCTCCCACTGATGGTGCAGGAGCGTATTGACCAGCTGTCTGCCGACAATGCCGCTGGCGCCCGCGACCAGGGCGACGTTGTGTTGCTGCATCTTATTCATGGTGTTTCTCCGGAAAGGGTGACAGACGCAGTGTGATCTATTATTTTTTCTGGAGATATCCCCTGAAACCGATGGCACTTATAAGCAGAATCATTAAATGAATAATAAGCTCACCGCCATTTCGACCTTTCTACGCGTCGCTGAAGCGGGCTCGTTTTCAGCGGCCGCCCGTCAGACCGGCATTAAGCAGTCCGCCGTCAGTCAACAGATCGCGGCGCTTGAGGATGAGCTTGGCGTGGTGCTGCTGCACCGTACGACGCGTACGATGAAGCTGACCGAACAGGGTGAACGTTACCGGCGAGATATGCAGCTTGTTCTGGACGCTATGGGGGAAGCGGAAAGGCGTTTACATCCTGCCGATCATCGCGTTCAGGGACGCGTCCATGTCCAGTTGCCGAGCGGCCTGGGGCAGATCATTTTGCCGCATCTGCTGGCGCTACAGCGCCTGCATCCCGAACTGCAGCTGATGATTTCCCTGGATGACCGCCTTGCCGATCTGGTGACGGAGGGCGTGGATGTCGCGATACGGCTGAGCAGTGAGCCTCCGCAGGCGCACGCGGCTCGCGTGCTGGCGCGTATTGAAGCCGCGCTGTTTGCCGCTCCCGGTTTTCAGGCGGTACACGCCGTCAGCGAGCTGGCGACGCTGCCACACGTACGGTTCAGCGGTATTCCGCTGGATGCCCCCCTGCGCCTGATTTCCGACGAGGAAACGGTTGAGATCAATGTGAATACCGTTTTCCGTGCCAACACCAGCGACGCGCTGCTGCAGGCGCTGGAGTCAGGCATCGGTATCGGCGGCATGCAGCGACCGCTCGTGGCCAGGGCGCTGCAGGCGGGCACGCTGATACCGGTGCTGCCCGAGTGGCGGTTACCCGATCGCTACCTCTATGCCGTCTACCCTGACGCCCGCTTTATTCCGCAGCGCGTCAGAAAGGTCGTTAGCGTGATTGAGCAGTTGTTGCCTGAAATACTGAAGAAAAACTGATTGTTTCCGCCGTAAATGACGTGCATTTTTTAACCGCCAGGAATAGAGTGTTTTTACCGTATCCTCCTCTTTCTGGAGCACTTATGCCGGATTACTGTTTTTTTCAAAAAGGCCCGAACCTCATTGCGATCGAGAGCGCAAACACCGATGCGGCCGCTCAGCTCATCGCTCAGGGGTTTGAAAAACAGTTTGAGGAGATTGGCGCCGCGGATGAAAAAGAGGCGCTTACCCGCCTTGCGGATATCCGTAAAAATAATGAGATCGATCGCTATAACTTCCTGGCCGGAGCGGGCGAAATGCCGCTGATCGGCGCGCTGGCGGCTGCGGCAACCTGGTTGGTGCAAAAGAAATAACGCAACCATCTTCTACTTCGCCACCGGCAAATCGGCGTACCGCGTCGTATAGGCCGGTGACAGCATCTCACGCTTCATCGCCCAGGATTTCTCAATACCCTGCCCGGCGAACCATATCTTCCCTTTACCGGAATGATTTACGCTGTCCATCATCTCCATCAGCGCCGCGCTGTTGGCGCGCAGGCGATTATCGTCAAACAAATTAAGCTGGGCCACGCCGCTGCTGAAAAAGTCCGCCAGCATGACCCCGGCTTTCATATAGCGATAGCCGTCGAGCCATATACGCCCCAGCGCCTCCGTGGCGGCGCGGATGATATCGCGCGAGTCATTGGTAGGCGTCATCAGGGTGACAGAAGCCTGATTGCCGTAATAAATTTCATTGTCCGCGTGCGGACTGGTGCGCACAAACACGCTGATAAAACGACAGTATTGATGCTCGCCGCGCAGTTTTTCCGCAGCGCGTTCCGCGTAGGCGCAAATAGCCTGGTGCATCTCTTCATATTGGGTAATACGGTGTCCAAACGAACGGCTACAGATGATTTGCTGCTTGGTGGGGGTGAACTCCTCCAGATCAAGACAGGGCTCACCGCGCAGCTCGCGGGCCGTACGCTCCAGTACCACGTTGAAATGTTTGCGGATGACCCAGGACGACGCTTCCGCCAGCTCCAGCGCCGTGGTGATCCCCATAGCGTTGAGCTTTTTCGTGATGCGCCGCCCTACCCCCCACACCTCCTCTACCGGAACCTTTTCCAGCAGCTTACGCTGCCGCTCGCGGCCTGAGAGATCGACCACGCCGCCAGTGCCGGACCACCGTTTCGCCGCATAGTTGGCCAGCTTCGCCAGCGTTTTGGTCGGAGCAATACCGACGCCAACGGTTAGGCCCGTATTTTTAAAGACCTCTGTGCGCATCTGGTGACCGAACGCTTCCAGCGACAGGCAGTGGCTGACCCCTGAAACGTTCACGAACGCCTCATCAATGGAGTAAATCTCGATTGCCGGGGCGAGATCGGTCAGCGTCTGCATGACCCGACTGCTGAGATCGGCATACAGCGCATAGTTCGAGCTAAATACGTAAACTTTTGAAGGATATAGCTTTTCTTTGAATTTAAAATACGGCTCACCCATTTTTATGCCGAACTGCTTTGCCTCCCGCGACAGCGAAATAATGCAGCCGTCGTTATTGGACACCACCACGATGGGTTTCCCCTGCAGATCGGGGCGGAAGACCCGCTCGCAGGAGGCGTAAAAGCTATTCACATCAACCAGCGCGAACATGTTTATGCGTTTTGAGAGTGTGGGTGACGACGCCGAAGATCTGCAGCTCCTCTTCGGACTGAAAGGTAATCGGCTGATAGCGGGCATTATGCGGCAGAAGTCTCAGAACCGGGCGGGTCTGTAGCTCTTTCACCGTAAACTCACCGGCGACCGACGCCACGACGATATCCCCGTGTTCGGCATTTAACGAACGATCGACCACCAGCAGATCGCCGTCGCCGATCCCCGCTCCAATCATGGAGTCTCCACTCACCTTGATAAAATAGGTCGCACTGGGGTGTCTGACTGCCAGCCGGTTAAGATCGAGACGATCCTCCACATAATCCTGCGCCGGGCTGGGAAAACCACAGGCAACGCGTTCTAAAAACAAAGGTAATTCAATGTTTTGTTTTGGGTGATAAGAAAAGAGAGTGTCCATAATGCCTTTCTCGCCAGATACTGTATATAAATACAGTATTACGAATTATGGACAAGGATCAAGGTCATTTCCAAAGGCGAACCCAAACGCGTTGAAGTTTGAGCGGTTTTAATTTAGCAACGTTGCCCGCCGATAACCCGCCCCACGGTTCTCCCCGGAATGCGTTAAGAGACGCGCCAATATAAGTCATGAAAAAGTCATATAGCAAATACTTCACAATGACTTATTTGGAAATTGAATCACTATCCAATCACTGCATATTGACTTTTAAGTCAGATAAAAGCATATTTTACCGAACGAATTAACAAGACTTACTGGAGAATATTTTCAATGCCAGCCCGTGACTATCCAGACAAGCGTGTTGCACGCGGTCTGGCAAAGGAGGCCGATCTCAGGATGTTGAGCGCCCGCATCGATCCCGATCTGATGGAGTACATCAGAACCACCGCCTTTGAGACGCGTAAGAGCAAGCAGGAGATTGTGGCGGAAGCATTAGCGCTGCACAGGCAGAAAAGTCAGACAGGAGCCTAAGCGCGCAAAGCCGGAAGCATCCTTCAGGCTTTGCGCGTGTCACTTTTAATCCCTCAGCGAATTCAGCGTTTCCAGCGCTTCAGGCGGCAAACGCAGCTCCCCCGCCGCGAGGTTTTGCCGTAAATGCGCTACGGAAGAGGTGCCAGGGATCAGCAGAATATTCGGGGAACGTTGCAGCAGCCATGCCAGCGCAACCTGCATTGGCGTGGCGCCAAGTGAATCCGCGACGGTCTTCAGCCCGGAAGATTGCAGTGGCGTAAAGCCGCCCAGCGGGAAGAACGGCACATACGCGATCCCCTGCTGCGCCAGCAGATCCACCAGCGCGTCGTCACCCCGGTTCACAATGTTGTACATGTTCTGCACGCACACCACCGGAACCATCTTCTGGGCTTCCGCAACCTGAGTGGCCGTGACGTTGCTCAGGCCAATATGACGCACCAGACCCTGCTGCTGTAATTCGGCCAGGGTGGAGAGCGGTTCAGCAATTGACCCTTCCGCCGGCCCGTGTGCGCTAAACATGATCCGCAGATTCACCACGTCCAGCACGTCCAGCTGCAGATTACGCAGGTTGTCATGCACCGCCTGAGTCAGTTCCTGCGCGGAAAAGGCCGGCAGCCAGGCACCTTTGTCGTTGCGGCGGGCGCCAATCTTGGTGACGAGCGTCAGATCGTCCCGGTACGGGTGAAGCGCCTCGCGGATCAGCTGGTTAGTGACATGAGGACCATAAAAATCACTGGTATCAATGTGGTTCACCCCCGCCGCCACCGCTTCGCGCAGCACGTCCAGCGCGGCCTGCTTATCCTTCGGTGGACCAAAGACGCCCGGCCCGGCGAGCTGCATCGCACCGTAGCCCAGTCGTTTTACCGTCCGCGTCCCGAGCGCGTACGTCCCGCTTTTATCAATGCTGCTCATGTTAACCTTCCTCATAAAAATGATCCGGATTTACAACAGGTTCCTCACCGGAGCCCTTAGTTAAGCGCGAGTTAAATTAAAGTTTAAATTCTATACGACGATAGTATTGGTGTACCTCTGCATCCTTTCTAACGGACGACCGCTATGCTGAAAAATTTGCACGTGATTACCGGTATTATCTTTGCCCTCACCATATTCTGTCTGCTGCAAGTTGTCACGGGAGGGTTGTTCTACTCTGCCGTCAGCAACGATCGCCATAACTTCCAGAATTCCGGCGTACTCAATGCCCAGCAGGAGAGCCTGAGCGACAGCGTGAACACGCTGGTGAAAACGCGCGTCACCGTCACCCGCGTGGCGATCCGCTACCTGAAAAACCAGCGCGACCCGGCTTCCCTTGCGGCGATCAATAAACTGCTTGGCACCGCAGCCGACTCGCTGGCAAAAGCCGAAGCCTATAACAAAGAGTGGCAGAAGCTGCCGCAGGTTAACGGCCAGGAGGCGGCATTAACCGACGAGATGCAGAAGTCCTGGAACCAGATGCACGAAGTGATGCGCTTATCGATTGAGTATCTGCGTGCCGACAACTACCAGGCCTATGGCGATCTGGACGCGCAGCAGGCGCAGGACGAGATGGAAGCGGTCTACAACCGCTGGCGCGCCGAAAACAACACCCTGCTGAAGGCCGCAACCGAAGAGAACCAGAGCAGCTTCACGCAGATGCAGTGGACCCTGGCGGCTATTCTGCTGGCCGTTATCGCGGTTCTGGTGGTCATCTGGCAGGGTTTACAACATCTTCTGTTAAAACCCCTCCACTCCATTATGGACCATATTCGCGCCATTGCAGGGGGCGACCTGACGCAGGAGATCGCTATCTCCGGTCGCAATGAGATGGGCCAGCTGGCCGCGGGCCTGCATGAGATGCAGCAGTCGCTGGTGACCACCGTCAGCGCCGTACGGGGAAGTACGGATTCCATCTACACCGGCGCAGGCGAAATTGCCGCAGGGAGCAACGATCTTTCCGCCCGCACCGAGCAGCAGGCCGCCTCGCTCGAAGAGACCGCCGCCAGCATGGAAGAGCTGACCGCGACGGTTAAACAGAACTCCGATAATGCCCGTCAGGCCACGCTGCTGGCGAAAAACGCCTCTGAGACGGCCGCTCGCGGCGGTCACGTCGTGGATAACGTGGTTCGCACCATGAACGAAATCGCCGACAGTTCGCAGCAAATTGCGCATATTACCGGCGTGATCGACAGCATCGCGTTCCAGACCAACATTCTGGCGCTTAACGCAGCGGTGGAAGCGGCACGCGCCGGGGAACAGGGCCGTGGTTTTGCGGTTGTTGCAGGTGAAGTCCGTACGCTGGCGAGCCGCAGCGCGCAGGCGGCGAAAGAGATCAAAGGGCTTATCGAGAACTCCGTCAGCCGGGTGAATACCGGTTCTGAGCAGGTCAGCGAGGCTGGCACCACCATGAAAGAAATTGTCGCCGCCGTGACCCGCGTGACCGATATTATGGGTGAGATTTCATCTGCCTCTGACGAGCAGAGCCGCGGTATTGAGCAGGTGAGCCTGGCCGTTTCGCAGATGGACAGCGTGACGCAGCAAAACGCCGCGCTGGTGCAGGAGTCCGCCACGGCGGCTGCGGCACTGGAAGATCAGTCCGAGCAGCTGCGCCAGGCGGTAGCGGCGTTTCGCCTGAACGGCAAAGAAAAAGCGGTCGCCCCTCGCCCCGCCAGTCTGAAAACGCCACAGCTGCTGCGCCCGGCGACGACTACCGCCTCCACCGACAGCAACTGGGAAACGTTCTGAGTCACCGGCGGGCGAGGAGATCGCCCGCTAGCGGCTGCGCTTGGCGTGCCGCTCCCAGTTTTCCTGTTTTGCCTCATCCGATTTTCGCAGTGAAACATAACATGCCCCGCTGCCGCCGTGATGCGGCAGCGCCACGCAGAAGGCCTGCACTTCCTCGAACTCGGTTAACCAGCGCGCAAGATAGCTGCGCACCACATTGGGATGCGAGTTCTGCTCGCGCCCTTTCCCGTGAATGATAATCAGATTGCGTAACCCGTCTCGTCCGGCCTGGCGAATAAAAGAATAGAGCATCTGACGGCAGCGTTCGGCGGGCTGGCGCAGGAGGTTTAAGCTGGCCTGGCGGGCGTATTTACCCGTGCGCAGCTTATCAATAACGCCCTGCTGTACCCCTTCGCGCTGGAACGCCAGCGGTTCTTCCAGGGGAAGCACGTCAAGAAAATCCAGCGTCAGGAAGTTATCCAGCTGTTCGCTATCCACTTCCTCGCGCGTCCGCGTATTGCGGCTGGGCTGCCAGTGAATATCCGCGCAGCGCTTCAGGGGCTGGACATCTTCCATGGCGTCAAGAAAAAATGATTTGTCGTCAGGGTTCATGGACATCCTCCGGCTACATCTGAGGACTGTACTATACCTGCGCCAGAGACCGGCCTCAATCACCGTTACAGGGCGATGCGTGGCAATAATATTAACCTGATGAATATATATAGTAATTATTAAATAAACTTAAATCAGACTTAACTAAAATTTCAGCAAAGGTAAAATACGTGATTTATGTTAAAATTTCATGAAATCAATCACTCGCCCGCCTTTCATTTTTCGGGAAAGGTGTTATACATAAATATACCTGCCTCATGGAAATAATACTCAGGATTGGCGAAAGGACGTACTGCTGTGTGTACTATAGGGTCTGTCTGATGTCGGGCAGATCCTGTTTTTTTAATCTGTATTTCACGCGACGACTATTTTCCTCACCTCCCTTCTGAACTGCGTAATTAATGACTCAGCAAGGGGAGTCTGACGTGAATCACGGCGCTGAATTAAATAATAGGTTGCTTTAGGAAGCGATTCGACAACCGGCAGCATGACCAGACGGTGTGCCAGCAGCGGGTCACAGCCTAGCTCCTGCGGCAATATGCTTAAAAAATCACTTTGCGCGACCAGGCTAATACAGGAAGAAAATGTTTCGCAAACCACACCAATTCGCGGTATTTGCGAACGATCGCTAAATACCTCCTCTAATTGCTTATAATAACTTCCCCGCGGCGTCGGCATTGTCCAGTTATAATGCAGAAGTTCATTAATTGACGTTGCCCCCGTTGCCGGGTGACCTTCCCGACAAAATACCGCAAACGGTTTTTCGAAGAGCTTTTCAAACGTAAATTCCTGGTCGTAAGGCCCCTGATAATAGGTGTTGATGGTGAAGTCCAGCTCGCCCTGGCGTAATTCATTGATCATCGACACCAGCTGCCCTTCCATAATCCGCACCTTGACCTGCGGATGCTGCGCATGAAAGCGGGTGATAACGGCGGGCATCAGCGTGCGTGAAACGCTGGCCCCCATCCCGATGTTGATCTGCCCGGCCAGCTCCCCCTGCCGCTGACGGATATCATCCTGCGCCGCGCGCAGCTCTTCCAGAATCAACCTGGCGCGCTGGTAAAAGCCCTCACCGCATTCGGTCAACGCGACGCCCTTACTCCTGCGCACGAAAAGCTGCGCCGCCATGCCCTCCTCCAGCTCTTTGATGGATTTGGTCAGCGCCGGCTGGGAAAGATTCAGCGTCCTGCTGGCACCGCGAATGCTGCCCTGACGCGCAACCTCAACAAACGCCCGGATTTGATGAAATTTAATCTGGAATGTCATAGCCCGACCGATAACCGTTGTTTATCAGAGTAAAGAAACTGTCATCTACTTTAATGGAAAGGGATGTGCGAGGGTAATTCCTGAACGGTTAAAACTGTGAAAAATCGGTTAGTGATAAGTAAAAACTATCACAGCGTGAAGCAGTTCACATATTTTAATGATGACAGGAACAGATATGGACACACTGGCGCAGTACATCCAGACATTATCCCCGCAGCTGAGCGCATGGCGTCGCGATTTTCACCATTTCGCGGAATCCGGCTGGGTAGAGTTTCGAACGGCCGCGAAAGTCGCGGAAATCCTCGATTCGCTGGGTTACGAACTGGCGATGGGCCGCGACGTCGTCGATGCCGAAAGCCGGATGGGGTTGCCCGATGCCGCTACCCTGGCGCAAGAGTTTGCCCGCGCGCGGGCGCAGGGCGCGCCAGAGAAATGGCTGGCGCCGTTTGAAGGCGGGTTTACCGGCATTGTGGCGACCCTCAATACCGGCCGCCCTGGACCGACCCTGGCGTTTCGCGTCGACATGGATGCCCTTGATTTAAGCGAAGCGCTGGATGAAAGCCATCGCCCGTTCCGCGACGGGTTTGCCTCCTGCAACGCGGGCATGATGCACGCCTGCGCGCACGACGGCCACACCGCTATTGGTCTGGGGCTGGCGCAGGTGCTTAAGCAGAATGACGCGCAGCTCAACGGCACCATCAAGCTGATCTTCCAGCCAGCCGAAGAAGGCACCCGCGGGGCGCGCGCCATGGTTGCCGCCGGGGCGCTGGACGACGTGGACTATTTTACGGCCATCCATATTGGTACCGGCGTCCCTGCCGGAACGGCGATCTGCGGCAGCGATAACTTTATGGCCACCACCAAGTTCGACGTGAACTTTACCGGCGTTGCCGCACACGCGGGCGGTAAGCCGGAGGACGGACGTAACGCCCTGCTCGCCGCCGCGCAGGCCGCCCTCGCCCTGCACAGCATCGCTCCGCACAGCGACGGCGCCTCCCGGGTGAACGTCGGGGTGATGCAGGCGGGTAGCGGACGCAACGTGGTGCCCGCGAATGCCCTGATAAAGGTTGAAACGCGCGGCGAAAGCGAAGCGATTAATCAGTATGTCTTTGAACGCGCGCAGGCGGTTATTACCGGCGCAGCGGCGCTCTACGGCGTGCGCGCCGAGATGCGCCTGATGGGCGCCGCAACCTCCAGCGCGCCGACACCGGCGTGGGTTGATTACCTGCGCGAACAGGCGAGCCAGGTTTCCGGGGTTGTCCACGCCATCGATAAGGTGAAGGCGCCAGCGGGTTCCGAAGACGCCACGCTGATGATGGCCCGCGTGCAGGAGAACGGCGGCATGGCGTCCTATATGGTGTTCGGCACGGATTTGAGCGCCGGACATCACAACGAAAAATTCGACTTCGATGAGCAGGTCATGGCCATCGCCATTGAAACGCTGGCGCGAACTGCGCTCAATTTCCCGTGGACGCGAGGTGTGTAATGCAGGAGAACTACGCTTTTATTACCGATGCGATCGACACGCGATGTCGGACGTTAACCGATATTGCCGACGCGATCTGGGATCGTCCTGAAACCCGCTTTGAAGAGTTCTGGTCCGCCGAACGGCTGGCCAGCGAGCTGGAGGCCGAGGGCTTCACGCTGACGCGCGAGGCCGGCGGTATTCCAAATGCCTTTATCGCCAGCTTCGGCAGCGGGAAACCGGTCATCGCCCTGCTGGGCGAATACGACGCGCTGGCAGGATTAAGCCAGCAGGCGCACTGCGCGACGGCGCAATCCGCCACGCCGGGAGCCAACGGCCACGGCTGCGGGCATAACCTCTTAGGCACCGCGGCGCTTGCGGGCGCGGTGGCGGTGAAAAGCTGGCTGGAGCAGCACGGCGGCAGCGGAACGGTGCGTTTTTATGGCTGTCCCGGCGAGGAAGGTGGCTCCGGGAAAACCTTTATGGTGCGCGAAGGCCTGTTTGATGACGTTGATGCCGCCGTCACCTGGCACCCGGAAGCCTTCGCCGGGATGTTTAACGTCAGCACGCTGGCGAATATTCAGGCCGCCTGGCGTTTTCACGGCGTGGCGGCACACGCGGCCAACTCCCCCCATCTGGGACGCAGCGCGCTCGACGCCGTGACGCTGATGACCACCGGCACCAACTTCCTCAACGAACACATCATTGAGAAAGCGCGCGTCCATTACGCCATCACCGACACCGGCGGGATTTCGCCCAACGTGGTGCAGGCGCAGGCCGAGGTGCTGTACCTGATCCGCGCCCCGGAGATGGCCGATGCGCAGCAGATCTACGAACGCATCGAGAAAATTGCCCAGGGCGCGGCGATGATGACCGAAACCACCGTCGAGTGTCGCTTTGATAAAGCCTGCTCCAGCTACCTGCCGAACCGCACGCTTGAAGCGGCGATGTATCGCGCGTTGCAGCACTACGGCACGCCGCTCTGGACGGAGGAAGAACGCGCCTTCGCCCGCGAGATCCGCGCCACCCTGACGCCCAACGATCTGCAAAACAGCCTGAAAAATATTGCCGCGACGGGCGGTGATGCGGGTAAAGCCTTTGCCCGTCGTCATCAGGAGACGCTGCTGGTGGATGAAGTCGCGCCCTATGCCATCACCGACAACGTGCTGGCGGGTTCAACCGACGTGGGCGACGTCAGCTGGAAAATGCCGGTCGCCCAGTGCTTCAGCCCCTGCTTTACCGTCGGCACGCCGCTGCACACCTGGCAACTGGTGGCTCAGGGACGTACCTCCATTGCCCACAAAGGCATGCTGCTGGCCGGAAAAGTGATGGGAGCGACCGCACTCAATCTGCTGCAGGACGCGGCGCTGCTGAAAAAATGCCGTGAGGAGTTCGAACAACAAATACAAGAAAAACCGTACGTGTGTCCGATCCCACAGGGCGTGACACCGTCACCTTTAAAATAAAAAAACACAACAACACAACACTCCCGAGGAACGCCCATGAGTATGTCATCCATACCTTCGCATTCCCCATCCGGTAAGCTCTATGGCTGGGTTGAAAGGATCGGCAATAAAGTGCCGCACCCTTTCCTGCTGTTTATCTATCTGATTGTGATTTTAATGGTCGCCACCGCCGTGCTCTCCGCCTTTGACGTGAGCGTGCGCAGCCCGGCCGACGGCAGCCTGGTGGCGGTAAAAAACCTGCTCAGCGTTGACGGGCTGCACTGGTTTTTACCCAACGTCATCAAAAACTTCAGCGGCTTCGCCCCGCTGGGCGCCATTCTGGCGCTGGTTTTGGGTGCCGGACTGGCTGAACGCGTGGGCTTGCTGCCTGCATTAATGGTGAAGATGGCTTCCCACGTCAGCGCGCGTTACGCCAGCTATATGGTGCTGTTTATCGCCTTCTTCAGCCATATCTCCTCCGACGCCGCGCTGGTGATCATGCCGCCGATGGGGGCGCTGATTTTCCTCGCCGTCGGGCGTCATCCCGTGGCGGGCCTGCTGTCGGCGATTGCGGGCGTGGGCTGCGGATTTACCGCTAACCTGCTGATCGTCACCACCGACGTGCTGCTGTCCGGCATCAGCACGGAGGCGGCAAAGACCATCGATGCGGCAATGCACGTCAGCGTGATCGACAACTGGTACTTTATGGCCAGCTCGGTGATTGTCCTGACGATTGTTGGCGGGCTGATTACGGATAAAATCATCGAGCCGCGGCTGGGTAAATGGGAAGGCCGTAGCGATGAAAAGCTGGAGACCCTGAGCAAAGAGCAGCGCTGCGGCCTGCGCGTAGCGGGCGTTGTCTCGCTGGCCTTTATCGCGCTGGTGGCGCTGATGGTGGTGCCGGAAAACGGCATATTGCGCGATCCGGTTAAACATACCGTCCTGCCGTCGCCGTTTATTCAGGGCATCGTGCCGCTGATTATCCTCTTTTTCTTTGTCGTTTCGCTCGCCTACGGTATCGCTACCGGCAAAATCCGCCGCCAGGGCGATCTGCCGCAGCTGATGATCGAGCCGATGAAAGAGATGGCGGGCTTTATCGTGATGGTGTTCCCGCTGGCGCAGTTTGTGGCGATGTTTAACTGGAGCAACATGGGCAAGTTTATGGCCGTGGGCCTGACCGACGCGCTGGAGGCGGCCGGGCTAAGCGGCGTACCGGCGTTTGTCGGCCTGGCGCTGCTGTCATCCCTGCTGTGCATGTTTATCGCCAGCGGCTCCGCCATCTGGTCGATTCTGGCCCCGATCTTCGTACCGATGTTTATGATGCTGGGTTTTCATCCTGCGTTTGCCCAGATCCTGTTCCGCATCGCGGACTCCTCGGTGATTCCGCTGGCGCCGGTTTCGCCGTTTGTTCCGCTGTTTTTAGGCTTCCTGCAGCGCTATAAACCCGAGGCCAAACTGGGTACCTACTATTCGCTGGTTTTACCCTACCCGCTTATCTTTTTAGGGGTATGGCTAGTGATGCTGGTGGCATGGTATCTTGTCGGCCTGCCGATTGGGCCGGGGATATACCCGAGGCTGAACTAAAGGAATGAGGATGCTGAGATTACTCGAAGATAAGATTGCGACGCCGCTCGGGCCGCTGTGGGTGATCGCGGACGAGCAGTTCTGCCTGCGCGCCGTCGAATGGGAAGAGCACAGCGACCGGATGGAAGAACTGCTCAATGTTCACTACCGATCGCAGGGGTATGAACGTATCCGCGCCACCAACCCGGGCGGGCTGAGCGACAAGCTTGCGGCCTACTTCGAAGGCGATCTCAGCATCATCGATACTCTGCCGACCGCCACGGCAGGCACGCCTTTTCAGCGCCAAGTTTGGCAGGCGCTGCGGTCGATTCCGTGCGGGCAGGTGATGCATTACGGCCAGCTCGCGGAACAGCTAGGCCGCGCAGGCGCCGCACGCGCGGTGGGTGCCGCTAACGGCTCTAACCCGGTCAGCATCGTGGTGCCCTGCCATCGCGTCATTGGCCGCAACGGTACCATGACAGGCTATGCCGGCGGCGTGCAGCGCAAAGAGTGGTTGCTGCGTCACGAAGGGTATCTCCTGCTCTAGCTTCCAGGCTTTTTGTGCTTAATTTTCTTCCGGTTAGGCTAAAAATCCATAATCAAGCTGTGGAATTTCAAGAAGATGGCGACACATTGCCGTCTCTTGTCCTTATTGAGGGTTTGTCAGGCTTACGTACTTACCAAAAAGATGTTAAAATTGACCAATATCAATTAAGGCTTGAGCAAACCTATGATCCCGGAAAAGCGAATTATACGACGCATTCAGTCTGGCGGTTGTGCTATCCATTGCCAGGATTGCAGCATCAGCCAGCTCTGTATCCCGTTTACCCTGAATGAGCATGAACTCGATCAGCTTGATAATATCATCGAGCGCAAAAAGCCTATTCAGAAAGGGCAGACGCTGTTTAAAGCGGGAGACGAACTGAAATCGCTCTATGCTATCCGTTCTGGCACCATCAAGAGCTACACCATCACCGAACAGGGTGATGAGCAGATCACCGGCTTCCATCTGGCGGGCGACCTGGTGGGCTTTGATGCCATCGGCACGGGCCATCACCCGAGCTTTGCTCAGGCACTCGAAACCTCAATGGTTTGCGAAATCCCGTTTGAAACTCTGGACGATCTGTCCGGTAAGATGCCAAACCTGCGTCAGCAGATGATGCGTCTGATGAGCGGTGAGATCAAAGGCGATCAGGACATGATTCTGCTGCTTTCTAAAAAGAACGCAGAAGAGCGCCTGGCCGCGTTTATCTACAACCTCTCCCGCCGCTTCGCCGAGCGTGGCTTCTCGCCGCGTGAATTCCGTCTGACGATGACGCGTGGCGATATCGGCAACTACCTGGGCTTGACCGTGGAAACCATCAGCCGTCTGCTGGGCCGTTTCCAGAAAAGCGGGATGCTGGCCGTTAAAGGTAAATACATCACTATCGAAAACGGTGAAGCGCTTGCCGTTCTTGCCGGACACGCCCGCAACGTGGCGTAACTCTCCGCGTGTTGATGACCAGACTGATAAATTCTTGTGATTTATTGGTCTGGTATAATCACTTCCGTTTCAAGATATTTTCACCGTAGCACGTCCCCACACAGCGCCCGAAAGGTTCTCGTTGAGGTTATGAATTGAGAGAAAGTTTGTTTTTCGTTTCAGTCGTGATTGCCTCTGTGACCTTTATCTTCATCTGGATCATGCTCGTCGGCCCGATGAAGGGGGAAGAAAAAACCTACGTCCAGGACTCCACGACCTTTGCGATAGCGGTGATGGTGCTGCTGTTTATTGCGTTTATCGCGGTGACGACCACGGTACTTTTCCTCTGATAAATTTTCATGAAATATTGATCTGGCAAAACCTCCCCTCTGTTTCATTCAGGATATATAGGTTACTCTTTTAATTACAGACTGTGGTGACAGTAGTAAGGAGACCTGTATGGCCAAGTATCAAAACATGCTGGTAGCTATCGATCCGAATCAGGACGATCAGCCGGCATTACGACGTGCTGTGTATTTACATCAACGGATTGGTGGCAAAATCAAAGCGTTTTTGCCGATCTATGACTTCTCGTATGAGATGACCACCCTTCTGTCGCCTGACGAGCGCACCGCTATGCGTCAGGGCGTCATCAGCCAGCGTACCGCGTGGATCCGTGAACAGGCGAAGTATTATCTGGAAGCGGGTGTACCTATTGATATTAAAGTGGTCTGGCATAACCGACCTTTCGAAGCCATCATCCAGGAAATTGTCGCCGGCGGGCACGACCTGCTGCTGAAGATGGCGCACCAGCACGACAAGCTGGAGTCCGTGATTTTCACCCCGACCGACTGGCACCTGCTGCGCAAATGTCCTTGCCCGGTCTGGATGGTGAAAGACCAGCCGTGGCCTGAAGGCGGGAAAGCCGTTGTGGCGGTAAACCTCGCGAGCGAAGAGGATTACCACAATTCGCTGAACGAGAAGCTGGTGAAAGAGACCATCCAGCTTGCCGATCAGGTGAATCATACCGAAGTACATCTGGTTGGCGCCTATCCGGTCACCCCGATTAACATTGCCATTGAGCTGCCTGAATTTGACCCGAGCGTGTACAACGACGCGATCCGCGGTCAGCATCTGCTGGCCATGAAAACGCTGCGTCAGAAATTCAGCATCGATGAGAAAATGACCCACGTGGAAAAAGGGCTGCCTGAAGAGGTGATCCCGGACCTGGCGGAACACCTGCAGGCGGGGATTGTGGTGCTGGGCACCATTGGTCGAACAGGTATTTCTGCCGCGTTCCTCGGCAATACCGCCGAACAGGTGATCGACCATCTGCGCTGCGACCTGCTGGTCATTAAGCCGGATGAGTATCAGACGCCGGTTGAGCTGGACGATCCTGAAGACGATTAACGCCTGACGCCCGGCGGCGCAGGCTTGCCGGGCCTACAAAACCGTAGGCCGGGTAAGCGTCAGCGCCGTCCGGCAATAAAAAAACCGCCGAATTCGGCGGTTTTTTCGTTTCAACGCAACTTACAGTGATTTCAGAATCGCATCCACGCTGGCTTTGGCATCGCCAAACAGCATGTGGGTGTTCTCTTTGAAGAACAGCGGGTTCTGAACCCCGGCATAGCCGGTATTCATGGAGCGTTTAAACACAATCACGTTCTGCGCCTTCCACACTTCCAGAACAGGCATACCGGCGATTGGGCTACCCGGGTCGTCCTGTGCAGCAGGGTTAACGGTATCGTTGGCGCCAATGACCAGCACGGTGTCGGTGTCGGCGAAATCATCGTTGATCTCATCCATTTCCAGCACGATGTCGTAAGGCACTTTCGCTTCCGCCAGCAGCACGTTCATGTGGCCAGGCAGACGCCCTGCCACCGGGTGAATACCAAAGCGAACCTTGATGCCCCGCGCGCGCAGCTTCTCGGTGATTTCCGCAACCGGATACTGCGCCTGCGCCACCGCCATGCCGTAGCCCGGAGTGATGATCACGGAGTGCGAGTTTTTCAGCATGTCTGCGGTATCTTCCGCAGAAATTTCACGGTGCTCACCCACTTCTTCATCCGCACTGGAAGAAGACCCATCGGTCCCGAAACCACCGGCGATAACGCTGATAAACGAGCGGTTCATCGCCTTACACATGATGTAAGACAGGATCGCACCGGACGAGCCCACCAGCGCACCGGTGACGATCAGCAGGTCGTTACTCAGCATAAAGCCTGCCGCCGCTGCCGCCCAACCGGAGTAGGAGTTCAGCATGGAGACCACCACCGGCATATCCGCACCGCCGATGGACGCCACCAGGTGCCAGCCAAACGCCAGCGCGATGATGGTCATCACCAGCAACGCCAGTACCTGCAGGCCCACGCTTTCGGTACGCACGAAGACCACCAGCAGAACAAACGACACAACCAGCGCCGCGAGGTTCAGCTTGTGGCGGTTTGGCAGCATCAGCGGTTTAGAGGAGATCTTCCCGCGCAGCTTGCCGAACGCGACAATAGAGCCGGTGAAGGTCACCGCACCGATGAAGATACCGAGGAACACTTCCGTCAGGTGGATGTTCACCAGAATCGGTTCCAGACCCGGTTCGTGATACAGGTAGCTGTTGAAGCCCACCAGCACCGCGGCCAGACCCACGAAGCTGTGCAGAATGGCAACCAGCTCCGGCATCTCGGTCATTTCAACGCGTTTTGCCAGGCGAATACCAATTGCGCCGCCGATGATCATCGCCACCAGGATCCACGCCACGTTGCCGGTATCCGGCCCGAAGATGGTGGCAATCAGCGCAATCGCCATCCCGGCGATACCAAAGTTATTACCCTGCTGAGACGTTTCGTGTTTGGAAAGCCCCGCCAGACTGAAAATAAACAGGATTGCAGCAACAATGTATGCGGCTGTCACTAATCCTCCAGACATATGCTACCCCTTAGCCTTTACGAAACATTTTCAGCATGCGCTGAGTCACGGTGAAACCACCGAAAATATTGATACTGGCGATCAGCACCGCGATAAAGCTCAGGAAGCTGATCCAGCCGCCGTGACCAATCTGCAGTAACGCCCCCACCACGATGATCCCGGAGATGGCGTTGGTTACCGACATCAGCGGCGTATGCAGCGCATGGGAGACGTTCCACACCACGTAGTAGCCCACGACGCAGGAGAGCGCGAAGACGGTAAAGTGGCCGAGGAACTCTTTTGGTGCGACGTCAGCCAGCCAGCCGAACAGAATAATCACCAGCGCCATGATCGCGTATTTGCGCCACGGAGAAGCCGGTTTGGCGGGTTCTTTTGGCTCAGGTGCCGCTTTTGTTGCCGCCTGAGGCTGAGCAGAAACCTGAATAGGCGGCGCAGGCCAGGTAATTTCACCTTCACGAACCACCGTGACGCCGCGCACAACAACATCGTCGAAATCAACGGTGACGTTGCCGTCTTTCTCTTTGCAGAGCAGCTTCAGCAGGTTGACCAGGTTAGTGCCGTAGAGCTGAGAAGACTGCGTTGGCAAACGGCCCGGCAGATCGGTATAGCCGATCACCTTCACGCCGTTAGCGGTCGTGGTTACCTGATTTGGAACGGTATATTCACAGTTACCGCCGTTTTGGGCGGCCAGGTCGACAATCACGCTGCCCGGCTTCATGGAGTCAACCATCTCACGGGTAATCAGCTTCGGCGCCGGTTTACCCGGGATAAGCGCGGTGGTGACAATAATGTCGACATCTTTCGCCTGGGCGGCGAAGAGTTCCATTTCGGCTTTGATAAAGGCTTCGGACATCACCTTCGCGTAACCATCGCCGCTGCCTGCCTCTTCCTTGAAATCCAGCTCAAGGAATTCGGCGCCCATACTCTGGACCTGTTCCTTTACTTCAGGACGGGTGTCAAAGGCGCGTACGATAGCGCCCAGGCTGTTTGCCGCACCGATTGCGGCAAGGCCCGCTACGCCTGCGCCAATCACCATCACTTTCGCCGGAGGGACTTTACCCGCGGCGGTGATTTGACCGGTAAAGAAGCGACCAAACTCGTGGGCCGCTTCAACAATGGCGCGATAGCCGGCAATGTTTGCCATGGAGCTTAAGGCATCCAGCGACTGCGCGCGCGAAATGCGCGGCACGGAGTCCATCGCCATCACGGTCACGCCGCGGGCCGCCAGCTTCTCCATCAGCTCCGGGTTTTGCGCAGGCCAGATGAAGCTCACCAGGGTCGTTCCCGGATTCAGCAGCGCAATCTCACTCTCTTCCGGTGCGTTGACCTTCAGAATCACCGGCGACTGCCAGACGTCAGCACCGTCGACCACTTCCGCGCCGGCCTGGATAAAGGCCTCGTCATCGAAACTCGCCAGTTTGCCTGCGCCGCTTTCAACCGCGACCGTAAAACCCAGTTTAAGCAGTTGCTCCACCGTTTTCGGTGTTGCCGCTACGCGGGTTTCATTGGCTAACCGTTCTTTTGGTACCCCAATACGCATAGTTTTCCCTTCCATCGGTTTTTGATGATGGTTTATCGATAAATGCCCGCGGTTTGTATCAATTTTCGCCATCGCGCGAGCGACGAGAGATGATTAACCCCGGAAAATAAAACAGTAACAAACTGTCTATAACCTACTGAAAATAGCGCCCGTGATCTACCGCCAGAAAACACTATTTCTTACTTTATCTGTGAAAAATAAGCGATCGGCGTCACTGACAGTGATATTTACCTTAAATTCACTGCCAGAACCGATAAAACGCGCAAGCGAAGCGGTAAAAACATGATATAGCGCCATAAGAGAACAACTTGTTAACATTAAATTAACTTGTAAAAGTCATATGCTTTATCAGTTTTACTTGTCAAACGCGTGTTTTTTCAACATATCACTAAATGTTATCGAATTCGGTGATTCAGTAAGCACAGGCAGTGAAAAATGGCGCAGACAGCGACGGGTTTTAAATGCAATAATCGGGACCGTCTCAAATTAACAACAATACCAGTACATGGTTTGCGCAAGGCGAAGGATCATTTTTATGAAGCTTAAGAACACACTCCTGGCGTCCGCACTTCTTTCCGCGACCGCCCTGTCTGCGAATGCCGCAACAGAGTTAACGCCGGAGCAAGCGGCAGCGTTAAAACCTTTTGACCATACGGTCATTGTGGGTCGTTATAATTCTATTGGCGACGCCGTCGCCGCTGCATCAAAAGCCGCAGATAAAAACGGGGCGGCCTCGTTTTATGTCGTTGACCAGTCCGATTACGGCAACAGCGGTAACCAGCGCGTGACCATTGCGCTGTTCAAAGACAATGCGCCAAAAGCTGACGCACCAAAAAACCGCGTGATCAACGGTGTTGTTGAACTGCCGAAAGATCAGGCGATTGAGCTGGAACCTTACGACACCGTCACCGTTCAGGGCTTCTATCGCAGCCAGCCTGAAGTGAACGATGCCATCACCAAAGCCGCGAAAGAGAAAGGGGCCTACTCTTTCTTCATCGTGCGTCAGGTCGATGCTAACCAGGGTGGCAACCAGCGTATTACCGCGTTCATCTATAAAAAAGATGCGAAAAAACGTGTTCTGCAGAGCCCGGATGCCATCCCGGCGAATTCAGAAGCAGGTCGCGCGGCGCTAGCGAAAGGCGGCGAAGAAGCGAAGAAAGTTGAAATTCCAGGCGTAGCAACGACCGCTGCTCCAAGCGCTGAAGTGGGCCGTTTCTTCGAAACGCAGTCCACAAAAGGTGGCCGTTACTCCGTTACGCTGCCGGACGGTACCAAAATTGAAGAGTTGAACAACGCCACTGCAGCGCAGATGGTGCCGTTCGACAGCATTAAGTTTACCGGCAACTACGGCAACATGACGGAAGTCTCTTACCAGGTCGCGAAGCGTGCGGCGAAGAAAGGGGCGAAGTACTACCACATCACCCGCCAGTGGCAGGAACGTGGTAACAACGTGACCATCAGCGCCGATCTGTACAAGTAACAACATCGTTTACGAAAGGCGGCGCAATGCCGCCTTTTTTTGTTACTTTTTTTGAATTTCTGCCTCACGTCATTGCATGCATTCGTTACACTCCGTAAAATCCCGCGCCTTAGTGTGATCCACCATTTTTATGCGCCTGAGCGAAATAATTATTCTGGATTTTGACCTTTCATAACAGGAAGCCAATGGAAAAGAAACTTGGCCTGAGTGCTCTGACTGCACTCGTTTTAAGCTCAATGCTGGGTGCAGGCGTATTCAGTTTGCCGCAAAATATGGCCGCCGTCGCCAGCCCTTCCGCGCTCATCATTGGCTGGGGCATTACGGGTGTCGGCATACTGCTGCTGGCCTTCGCGATGCTGCTGCTCACCCGCATACGCCCGGATCTCGACGGCGGCATTTTCACCTATGCGCGTGAAGGTTTCGGCGAGCTGATTGGCTTCTGTTCCGCTTGGGGATACTGGCTGTGTGCCGTTATCGCCAACGTCTCTTATCTTGTAATCGTCTTCTCGGCGCTCAGTTTCTTTACCGATACGCCTGAGCTGCGCCTCTTTGGCGACGGGAATACCTGGCAGTCTATTGTGGGCGCCTCGGTGCTGCTGTGGTTCGTCCACTGGCTGGTGTTGCGTGGCGTACAAACGGCCGCCAGCATCAACCTGGTGGCGACGCTGGCGAAACTGGTTCCGCTCGGCCTGTTTATCGTTCTGGCCTTTGTTGCGTTCCGTATGGACGTTTTCAAGCTTGATTTCAGCGGCGTTGCGCTGGGCGTTCCCGTCTGGGAGCAGGTGAAAAACACGATGCTGATTACCCTGTGGGTGTTCATCGGCGTTGAAGGCGCGGTCGTAGTTTCTGCCCGGGCCAGGAATAAACGCGATGTGGGCCGCGCCACGCTGCTGGCCGTACTGGCCGCGCTGGGGGTCTATCTGCTGGTGACGCTGCTGTCGCTGGGCGTGGTGGCGCGTCCTGAGCTGGCTGAAATGCGTAACCCATCAATGGCAGGCCTGATGGTGAAAATGCTCGGTCCCTGGGGCGACGTGGTGATTGCCGCAGGGCTGATCGTCTCCGTCTGCGGCGCTTACCTGAGCTGGACCATCATGGCGGCTGAAGTGCCGTTCCTGGCCGCGACGCACAAGGCGTTTCCACGCCTGTTCGCCCGTCAAAACCAAAACAGCGCGCCGTCGGCATCGCTCTGGCTGACCAACATCAGCGTTCAGGTCTGTCTGGTGCTGATCTGGCTCACAGGTTCAGACTATAACACCCTGCTGACCATCGCCTCCGAGATGATTCTGGTACCCTATTTCCTAGTGGGTGCGTATCTGTTAAAAATTGCCACACGCCCGGCGCATTATGTCGTAGGTGTCGGAGCCTGTATTTACGGCCTGTGGTTGTTGTATGCTTCCGGGCCTATGCATCTGCTGCTGTCGGTAGTGCTGTACGCACCGGGTCTGCTGGTGTTTATCTACGCCCGCCGCACGCATCAGCTGGAGAACGCGCTGAAACGCCGTGAGATGGCATTAATTGGACTGTTACTGGTTGCTGCCCTGCCGGCAACCTGGATGTTAATGGGTTAGCATCGCCTTTCCCATTGTTGAACTGTAAAGGAGAATACGATGGGAAATGCACCGCTTCGCCCAATACTGATTACCGGTGGAGGCCGCCGTATCGGCCTCGCCCTCGCCCATCACTTTCTCAACCTTCGCCATCCGGTCATTGTCAGCTACCGTACGGAATACCCGTCGATTGAAGGGTTACGCAAAGCCGGGGCGGTCTGCATTCAGGCTGATTTTTCAACCGATGAAGGCATTCTGGACTTTGCCGACAAGGTAAAAGCCACCACGACGGGACTGCGCGCCGTGATCCATAACGCAAGCGCATGGTGTGCCGAAAAACCGGGTACGTCACTCAGCGACACGCTCTCCGCCATGCTGCAGATCCACGTCAATGCCCCTTATCTGCTTAACCACGCTCTGCAGGATCTGCTGCGCGGCCATGGGCACGCGGCGGGCGACATTATTCACTTCACCGATTATGTGGTGGAGCGAGGCAGCGACAAGCACATCGCCTACGCGGCCAGTAAAGCCGCACTGGATAATATGACACGCTCGTTCGCCCGCAAGCTCGCGCCCGAGGTGAAGGTAAACGCCATCGCCCCGGCGATGATTTTGTTTAACGAAAACGATGATGCGGAGTATCGCCAGCAGGCCCTGAATAAGTCGCTCATGAAAATCGCTCCGGGCGAGAAAGAGGTGATCGACCTTGTGGATTACCTGCTCACCAGCTGCTACGTCACGGGCAGAACCTTTGCCGTGGACGGCGGCCGCCCGCTGCGCTAGTGAAAGCGGCTCCAGAAGAAAATTAACACCCAGGCGCTGAGTCCCCAGCAGACCACCGCCCCGCTCAGCGCCAGGGGAAGACGCAGAAAACCGGTGAAATACCACAGCGAAAGCAGGTAGAGAAAATACGGAATGATAGACCACATGCCAAACACAATGGTCGTGCGTAACGCTTCCGTGCCCCGCTCAGAAGCCACGATATAGTGGGCAATCAGCGCAAAGGTCGGGAACAGCGGGATTAGCCCGGCAATGTAGTAGTTTTTCGTTTTTGCCAGAATGCCAATCAGTAACACCACCAGCGCGCCCAGTGCGGCTTTGATCGCCAGCCCCATACTTTTCCCTATAACAATCAAATAAAAATAAGAGCCAGAATAACGGAACCGGCGTTAATTTTGAAAGATTAATGGAAGGTTAAGGTTCCGCGGTGTATGTTGGCTTTTTTCACGAAAACAGACGCTGTATGAATAAGATTGTTTATGTTGAAGACGAACCCGAGGTCGGGCAGCTGATCGCCGCCTATCTGGGTAAACATGATATGGACGTCATTGTTGAACCTCGCGGCGATCGTGCCGAAGAGGTGGTCGTCCGTGAAAACCCGGATCTGGTACTGCTGGATATTATGTTGCCAGGCAAAGACGGCATGACGCTCTGCCGTGACCTGCGCGCCCGGTGGGAGGGCCCTATCGTCCTGCTCACCTCACTGGACAGCGATATGAACCACATTTTGTCGCTGGAGATGGGCGCAAATGACTACATTCTGAAAACCACACCGCCTGCCGTCCTGCTTGCCCGCCTGCGCCTGCATTTGCGCCAGCACGCCAGCATCGAACGCGAAGCACCCGCGCCGTCTCTGACGCCGCACAAAGCGATGCGCTTCGGTACGCTGTCTATTGACCCCATTAACCGCCAGGTGCTGCTCTCCGGCGAGCTTATCGCCCTCTCCACCGCAGACTTTGACCTTCTGTGGGAGCTGGCAACGCACGCCGGGCAAATCATGGACCGCGACGCGCTGCTGAAAAACCTGCGTGGCGTGAGCTATGACGGAATGGACCGCAGCGTTGACGTGGCGATTTCGCGTCTGCGCAAAAAGCTGCAGGATAACGCTACCGAGCCCTACCGCATTAAAACCGTGCGTAACAAGGGTTATCTGTTTGCCCCGCACGCCTGGGAAACCTGATTCCGTTATCTGGTTAGCATAACGTGCGCGAAATGAAGGCATTACACGGTGATGTCCTCTCTTTCGCGCGTTTATTTTTACGTTTGCGCAACAATTAACTTGCTAAGCACGCGAACTATTCCATAATTAAAACTACTCCTTCCTTTTCTTCGCCCGTACCGCCCCGGCTACATCCATATTTCTGTTCACCGTGAAGCTCTCACGAAACATCGCTCATAAAATCTTGAAATGAGGATTTAAGCTCATGCATTATGTATAGCTACTATGAAGTAGAGGCCATCAAAACCAATCTTGAATGGATTGTTAATCAGGCTGCGCTTAGCCATTCCTCCCCCTCACGCGCCGATCAAAAAGCGCTCTTTGATCTCCTTGAGCTCATCCAGACTTACGAAATACTTCTGGATTTGATTAACGAATTCGGTACCGATGTGATTGATATGCACATTGCGGAAGGACTGGCCGTAACGGAAACACTCATCGCTAAGGTAAAAAACAGCGCGAATGCCATGTAACGCGCTTCACAGACATGAAAATATCGACGGTTTTTCATGTATATTCTGCACAAAGCGTTTCTTCGGTGAGATCCAATGAAAAAGCTGTTTGTGCAGTTTTAGTGTGCAGAAAAAACCCAACTCATTGAAATGGATATACTTATTATTTTTTCAATAAGTTAGCCCGAAACGTTTAACGGACATCTACGGACATTCACGGTCTTTTTTGTGCCCCTTTTGGTGTCCCTTCCTTCAAAATGCCCCAAAATTTGCCCCCAAAATCCCCCTCTTTTGCATAGCTCCTTCCAGTTTCGTAACACACCGCTGTACGCACTCCATTCTCTTCAGGAGAATCGCCCCGAATACGTTTGTAAGACTTAACCAGCGCGCTACTTTTTCTCCCTGCCCTATAATACTTTCAGTATGACTAACTGGAGGTTTCTATGTGTGGACGTTTTGCACAAGCACAAACACGTGAAGAATATCTGGCTTACCTGGCCGACGAAGCCGATCGTGACATTGCCTATGACCCGGAACCTATTGGCCGGTACAACGTGGCGCCAGGTACTAAAGTCCTGCTGCTGAGCGAACGCGACGAGCAATTACACCTCGATCCGGTATTCTGGGGCTATGCGCCCGGGTGGTGGGATAAGCCGCCACTGATTAACGCGCGCGTCGAAACTGCGGCCACGAGTCGAATGTTTAAACCTTTGTGGGAACATGGCCGGGCGATCTGCTTTGCCGATGGGTGGTTTGAATGGAAGAAAGAAGGCGACAAGAAACAGCCCTACTTCATTCACCGGGCAGACGGTCAGCCTATTTTCATGGCTGCAATCGGCAGCACGCCGTTCGAGCGCGGCGATGAATCGGAAGGTTTCCTGATAGTGACATCTGCAGCTGACAAAGGCCTGGTGGATATTCATGACCGCCGGCCACTGGTTTTGTCAGCAGTAGCAGCAAGGGAATGGATGCGTCAGGACGTTGGAGGGAAAGAAGCTCAAGAGATAGCGGCCGACGGCGCTGTACCAACCGACAAGTTTATCTGGCATGCGGTGGCCCGTGATGTTGGAAATGGAAAAAATCAGGGGAGAAAATTGATAGAACAAACAGATATATAATCTGCAGTTCTTTTGATGCGCACTTTATATTTGGCTCAATATTATCTTACTTTAAGAAAGAAATATATTTGCAGCCATCGGACCACTAAGTCCATTTATACGATAAAATTCAACACGAACACCTGGCTTTAACGTTTGGCTTTCACTATTACTTATTGCAGAAACATGCAAAAAAACATCTTTTCTGCCATCTGATGGGATAATCAATCCCTTTCCGCTCTTGAAGTCAAAACTTTTGACAATTCCTGTCATTTTACGAGACAAATATTTTCCTAATGGTAATCCAGATTTCACTATACAGGATCAGTTAATAATAGCTAACACTATTTTAACGGCCTTCTAGAAGGCTAAGATAAAATTTGCTTAATCATTCAACACGTGCCTTAATGGTTTGGCTGATTCGGTGCGATGATGAATCTAACTTTTCCAAAAGCCGTTCTCATAACTAGGTGTTATCTCTGATATCCCTCCTCTTGAGTCCATACATATACCAGCATACGTTTCTTATCATGAGTTTGCTTGTCAGTTTGAAATGTTCAAACGGAGTTTGTATGTCATCTAAAATCATAGGTCTTGTTAAGTGGTTTAACGAAGATAAGGGGTTTGGCTTTATCTCCCCACTCGATGGAAGTAAAGATGTTCTTGTTCACACTTCTTCCCTGCTGGGAGAAACATTTAATACTCTTTTTGAAGGACAAAAAGTCAAATTCGCTATCATAGCTGGAACTAAAGGTCCAATCGCTGCCAATGTAACACTTTGCGATAGATAATTTTTAGATGGTTTGCTTAAGCCAGCATGACTTTATCAGTGAAAGGTGATGTTCGGTTACTCACATCATTACAACAGGCCAGCATATTTACTTACCATCAAGTTTGCTGACCGATGTGATGAAATGCAGGTCTGCTGCATGAACAGTCTCAAAGCAGAAGCTAACTGCTTATAAAATACTAAAGTGCGTAAGAGGTTAGGCAGCCTCCAAAAGCATCACTTCTTATTTTTTTTAATTTTTTTTAGAAGCGCTGGGAAGATTTGAACAAAGCACAGCAGTATGGGCACACCAACTGAGCCCCCTTTTGTACACGATTGTAACTATGTTCGGAATCTTTTGAGCAGTTTGGACAAGGGCATTTTACTAAATAATTTCGGCGGAATTGAGTGTTTTTACGTGCAGACATAGACTTCTCCAGTTCAAATGGACCGTTACAGTACACGTTAAGAAAGTATAATGCTTGTTTTAATTTCGAAAGAGGCAAAAAAATTAACAAACAGAACCCTTTCGACCACCTGCAGGGGCTAGAAACCCTCAAAATACATGGTGATATATGAAAAAAGTAATCATTTTTTTTAATGGTAAGCCAAGTAAAGTTATCACTGTGCTTAAAGGTGTGACATCAATACGCGAAGAATATCCTAATGGAGAAGTGATAAACCTTCAGATAATGTCAGCAGGTTTTCCCTCTTTAACAGGTGACCATGAAGTGGTCCATGTGGCATCAGATCGAGAGCTTACCTCTCAGGAAATATTAGATGCGGCGCAGAAGTATCTTTGACGCTAGGGATTCAACGCAGACATTCATGAAATCATTATTATAACTACGTTTAATTATTATAGCCTGCTTAACGCAAGCTTTTTTTTACCCCATACAGACATTTATAATTAAGATATGGACATTCAACACCATGGCAATATCACTCTATTGCTGAAGCAACCATAAGGCTTCCATGAAAATCCTACATTACACAGTATTAATAGTTGCTGAAGCCCAATCCTCAGATAATAATATCAACCCTCTCATCTTGGATCTCTTGCATGACCGAAACTATTCAAGTAAGTCAAACCGAGGCGTTAAACTTCCACCCCATGCATTCGTTGGTTCAGAGGGTCAGGCAGTTTTAGAGTGGGAGTCTGAAAAAGATGGAGCAGAAAAACTAAAAAAAAGACTCTACCAGATGCTGCATCGAATTATACGTCTAGAAGAATGTCGCACAGCAATTTTTCTAATGATTTGCCCAGAAGATAAAACATTAACATTTGTTTCAAGACTTAAAGTAAAAAAATGAACATCGATGTTTTAACCTTCACCATCTGAAAATACTTTGACCGCGCAAACCGCGAAAAATCATGAGACAAATCAGTAAATACTGTATCATTTGCTAAGCATTGCTGTTACATTCGGTTTAATGATGAATCCTCCTCAGCGGCAGGGCTAATTAACCTGATGATTTGTATATCAAGCGGCTCATCGTGAATTTCTGAAGCAGCGAGTCACGAGTGGTTAGTTCAATGACTCACCGGGAGGCACCCGGCATCATATCCGTGAGCCCCTGTATAATTACAGGGGCTTATTTACATTACAAAAGCATAGTCGTAGACATATTATTGTTAATACTCATAGCCGGTAATTAGGTTCGGATGAATGGACCGATTAAAGAATCATCTAACTTTTATTAGGTCTGAATACCTCGTAGTATATCGTGGAGATAACATATCCCGTTTCATCTGCCACTGCTGCTGTATGCCCTGCCCGGCAAAATAAAGCGTTCCCTTTCCATCTTTCGCGTTCAGATAATCCAGAACTTCCATCAACCTTTCGCTACCAGCACGCGGCGCGTTTTCGTCGAACAGGTTCAACTGAGCCACGCCTTGGCTGAAAAAATCCCCCAGCAAGATTCCAGCCTTTTGATAGCGATGGCCATCCTGCCAGATTTTGTCCAGGCACTTTACCGCGGCGTTGATGATGTCGCGGGAATCCTGAGTGGGTGTGAGAAGCTTCATGGACGCACTGTTACCGTAATAGGGCTCGTTAAGCGCAAAGGGAGAGGTTTTCACGAACGCAGAGATAAAGCGGCAGTACTGATGCTCACCCCGAAGTTTTTCAGCGCCACGGGCCGCATAGCTGCAAATAGCCTGGCGCATCTGCTCATAGTCCGTGACGCGTTCGCCGAATGACCGACTGCAGACGATTTCCTGCTTTGCTGGCGCAAACTCCTCCAGATCAAGACAAGGCTCGCCGCGCAACTCCCGGACCGTTCGCTCGAGTACCACGTTAAAGTGTTTACGTATAATCCATGTGCTTTGTTCTGAGAGGTCCAGAGCCGTTTTAATGCCCATGGCGTTAAGCTTCTTACTTATGCGGAGGCCAACGCCCCAGACGTCCTCTACGGGTACCAGGGCAAGGAGTCGGCGCTGGCGATCGATATTCGATAAATCAACTACTCCGCCAGTCTGCCGCTGCCATTTCTTTGCGGCGTGGTTGGCGAGTTTAGCGAGTGTTTTTGTCTGGGCAATGCCAACGCCAACGGTGAGGTGCGTACGCTTCAGAACCGTAGCGCGGATCTCCTTGCCGAACTCGGTCAGGTCCCGGCAGTTTCGCACTCCAGTAAGATCACAAAAAGCTTCATCGATACTGTAAATTTCGACGCGGGGGCTCATTTCCTCTAGCGTCGTCATTACCCGGTTCGACATATCAGCATACAGCTCGTAGTTACTGCTGAAGCAGACAACGCCAGCGCGCCGGAAAAGCTCCTTTTGCTTGAAGAAAGGCTCTCCCATGGTAATTCCAGCGGCCTTGGCCTCGGCACTGCGTGCGATTACACAGCCATCGTTATTCGAGAGAACGACAACCGGGCGCCCTCTCAGGTCAGGCCTGAATACGGTCTCGCATGAAGCGTAGAACGAATTCACATCACAGAGCGCAAACATACTCAGCTCGCCGATTTGACGATGAAAGTAACAACGCCGAACACATTAAGCGTGTCCTCGCTGCCGACAATAATCGGCGAGTAAGCGCTGTTCATAGGATTGAGCTGCACGGTCGGGCGCAGTTGCAGGCGCTTAACAGTGAACTCACCCTCCACCGCGGCGATGACAATGTCACCATGCTCAGCAGTGCGTGAGCTGTCCACCACCAGCAGATCACCATCGCTGATCCCGGCTTCGATCATTGAATCACCTGCGGCTTTGACGAAATAGGTGGAGCTCGGATGAGCGACAAGTAACTCATTGAGATCGATACGCTGTTCAACGTAATCAGCTGCGGGGCTTGGGAAACCACACTGAACTAAGTCACTGAATAGCGGGAGAGCGATAATTTCTCGCAGTTCTGTTGGCCTAATGAAGTCCATTGCGTACACCTCAAATACTGTTTTTATATACAGTAGTTTTCTTTTTGAGGGTTCGCAATACTGCGGATTCCTTATGGCTGTACAAAGCTTCACCGCTTCGCTTGTAAGTTTCTATCTCTCCTCGAATTATAACCTTTGTAAATTTTTCGAGTTCTGACTCAGATGCGTATATTTAGACCAACCCTGAGTGATCTCCGCCAGCAAAAGGCATTGGGCATTACCGGCATCACCGCTACTTACTACCAAACTGGTGTATAACTAACCTACCTTACACTGAAAAATTAGTAGGTTAACCAGCCGTTTATTATCTATTATCATTCCGGCGAATTGATAATCGAAAACAGGAGTAAGAGCTTGCAGATTTGCATGATGGATTATGGCCGGCTGTCGTCAGATGGGAAAACGCTCAAGCTGGACTGTTATGGTATTGGATCATTTGACGTTCTGTCAGGGATCGAACGATATATCAACAATCCTAACTGCTCAGATATTGAAAAAGCCGCGATTCCACCCGGTACTTACTGGATTGTTGATCGACCCACTGGTAGTTTCGTTAACCAGGCGAGAGCTGAAATAATTGATCTGGCACACCTGTATAAAAACCATCACTCTGAATGGTTCGGTTTGTACAGTGCGCAAACCATGAGCGATTACGTCTATGTTAACGGTACGAAACGTGGCAGTTTCAGACTCCATCCTCTCAATACTGATGGTTCTGGTGTATCGTGGGGCTGCATCACCCTTTACAGAGCAGCCGATTTCCAGATTCTTCGTAATGCATTACTCAAACGGAAAAAAGTGACTGTACCCGGCGGAAAAGGATTAATGGCATACGGGCGTATTGATGTACGTGGTGTTCCTGACTTCAGTAAATGTGGTGTGAGATGAAAATCATAATATTCGTTACTTTGCTTATCGTCTGTTTTATCCTCATCCCAGATAGCTGGATTAATGATGTTTTCATGCAACATATTCGGATATCAGGTGATGGAGAAGAGGCCATGAATAACTATGATTTCACAATAATTTTGATTAAATTTTCTCTGTCCGCATTAATAGCGTTCTTGCTGATAAGACTGAAGAAACTTCTGAAGAAATAATTTTTGGTCATCAGAATTATCGATGCCGCCGCTGCTTGTTCTTTCGATTGGGCCGCGGCGCTAAACTTCCATGACTAAGAAAATTTTTTCTTAAACTCATCAAGTCCTTTCTGTGTTTTTTCCAACTGCTTAATGACGTAATTGAGAGCCAGTGCTGTATCGAGCATGATAACGTTGTTATCCAGTGCCAACGTATCATCAGCATCAACTCTGTTTCCTTCGCTATCAAACTTTGGCGCGGCAGGGACCAGCTTTACGTACTCACTATCAATCTTCATGACGTCCTGAGCGATTACACCCCGGCGAACTCTCTTACGAGGGTCATCGTTGTAGACGTAAGTTGCTGGCAGGAATTTCTTGATATTCTCGTATGACTGATAACCATCATCATATTTAATATCGTGCTTCAGCGTAATGTCACAGTTAGGCTGCTTCTGGAAAATATAGTTACCGGAAAGATTTCCACCAGCGTTGGCGTATATATCACCGTTTGCTGTCGTGAATTGAAATATACGTTGCCCGGCAGAACCACCATCCCCGAGTGTTGTTATTGCTACATCCGCCCACGAACTAGGCCCGGTAGCTATAGAACCAAGCCCTACTGTTGAAGAGTATCCACCACTGCATTGACTATGCCAACGGGCAAAAGGGATAAACCCTGCATCATTATTAACGGACACGTTACCTCGGAAAAAAGAGATATTTCTTTGCCATGTGTTAATGTCTGACCATGAGCCACCATAACCAGCCCCATCAGCTCCACACGAAGATGATTTGAATCTCTCATCGGGGTAAAACAAAAATGAACCCGCCGTACCAGTTCCGCTATTAACATTTAACTGCGCTCTGTCTAAATTAGTCCCGCTCCCCCGAACACCGCCCAGAGACCAGTTCCCGTTATACCAGGCCCCTCCCACAGCGTTTACATAACCTCCTACACTCCCATCCCCTGTGATGTTGTATAGCTTTACAGTCTTATCACCACCTTCCTGAGTAGATACGCCAATGCTGCTACCCTGAGTTACCATTAAATTCCCGGTTACTGTTCCACCCGTTTTCCCGTTCAACGAGCTTGTCTGGCTGATTACATACGGCCATGATGGTCCCGTAAACGTTGTACCGTCTGGTAGCTTCACAGTAATGTTACCAGCAGCACTAAAAACCTGTTGCCAGTTCTGTTTGTCGTAATTCAGTCCACGCAGTGCTTCAGCGCTTTGCGCCACCAGCGCGGCAGTTACCATATTCAGCGCCACACGGGGGACGGCTGACCAGGCCGCACCAGATTGCGTTGGCCCGGTGAAGTTGCTGACCAGTATCAGTTGGGTATCACTATCTACCGTTTTTACTGGTAACGTGTACGGAACGCCGCCCACAGTAGAGACAATGAAGTCACCTGCGGCAAGTTCGGTAGTAAAAGAGGTTCCGGAACCGCCAACAATAGCGGATCCATTTGTCAGGGTGAGGGTACCTGCCGACATAAAAGACTCCTGAGTGCAGATAATAAAAAACCCGCCGAAGCGGGTTCTTGTTTTGTTCACTTTGAACAGGTCGACCTGGTGAAGTTATTTTTGCTCACCCATCGCCAATTGAAGGGGTAGCCTGCCCTATATTCTGTCTGATTGGCTACTTTGCGCACATCGTAAATCTGTACCGACAGAACCTGACCTCCAATAAGTGCGTCTGCCTCGCATAATGGCTTTTGCTTTTGCAGAACTGAACCAGAGCAAGCAGAAAGAAACAGGCAAAATGCCATCGCTAACATTATTTTCGTCATTTCACACCTTGATTAGTTTTTATTAAGTGAAAACTAACGCAGCGGTACTGAAATATAAAATAGATATGACAGATCAATTAAATGAATTTGATCGCTTAAAACGATCAATCATAGGCGGCGGTGTTGATAGCCGTCAAAGCTATTCCAGTCGTTGTCCCACCCGCAGCAGAACCGGTAGCCGTGGTCGAGGGCGCGGCATTAATTCTGGTTGATGAACCATTAAACCGACATCCTGAGTAGGCTGTGATATTCACAATAGTGGGTGGTTTAGTGTTATTGTTCTGGATGATCTGGGAGCCAAGAATAGCGGGTGCCACCGCATAACTACCAGGCAAAGTGACGTCAATATTAATTCCACCTGTCGTAGCTCCAGGCGTCCCAACAGTCACAAGGTCACTCAATATCCGACTCTCGTTTGTCAGAACCAACTTCCCGGTGGCATCCCAGATAGCAAATCCCCATTTTGGCAATGTCTGAGGATAAATAGCAAAGATGTAAGCCGTTAATGTATGTGCCTGTCCATAGGCATTGCTTGATCCAACAAGAATATTTCCTCCTGATCTGGCTGCAGTAACCATAGTAGGCTGAGCAGTATCACTCGTTTTGCAAAAAACCATCGCCGGATAAGAAACGTCCAGAGCTATTGTTGCAGATGCACCGTGATATGCCCCGCTTGCTACTGAGTTAACCACTACCCTCCTGTAGAGACAAAATGGCGTGGACTGAGGCGTAATAAAGGGATTTCCATTATCCAGAGCTATCAGTGCGCCATAATCTGCCATTATGCTTTCTCCACAAAAACTACGAGCTCACATTCAGAGGCTGGATAATTTCCAATCCCAACGCTGTTTGCCGCGCCAAGAGTTATCGTATTTCCGCTGGCGACGATACTGCGCCCTACCGAGACCGCCCCCTTATCCAGAGAAACGACAAACCCGACCTTCATTCCTGCCGGAATGGTAAACGACCAGCTTCCAGAGTTTTGTCCCTCAGAAAGTTGAATACGTCCGACCACTGAAACTGGCTTAATACCATAATTGTTCGGATTGCCATTGGCATCCCATGTCTGAATGCCCCACGTCATTAAAATACTCCTGTAAGTTTACCAATCTGTACGCGGAGGACACCGTTCGCATCCCTGATGCTGTCAGTAACGTTCGTGGTCTTTCTTGCGCCCTGCCCATCGCTGCCGTAGTTTTCCCAGGTACCGCCTTTGTCCAGTTTCCACCCGGACTGCCCTGGTACGTAATTGTTGGACTGGATGAAGTTGCCAATTTTAGCATTGGTGATCGTGCCATCCTGAATAAATGCTGAGCTCATAAAGACCTGACCATTAACCACCGCGAACGGTGAATACTGGGCGTCACCACTGCCACTCATCAGTACAAACTGATTAGCGTTGAACCCAATACGGGTAACTACCGGTTTCCCGGCCTCAGCAAGCACAGCAATCGACATCCCAGCGTTGTACATCACGCCGTTTATCCTCACGCCTGTTTTGAGGGTGTAGATTGCCGAAGCACCGGAGGCATCGACGACGGCTGTGAGCTTGTCTTCTAGGGAAGCGGTGACGTTGTCGATCTGCGCCTGCACCTGTGTCGACATTTCGGCCATTGCCCTATCCACCTCAGCAATAGTAGTTTTCACAACGAGGATATCGGCGCGTACCTCTCCGTATTGCGCCCATTGATGTTCAACTGTTCTGTGGTTGGCCAGCGCGTTCTGCATTGCAGCTTCAAGATTGGTATCAATATCACTGGTCAGGCGGTCGCCGTCGGCCGAGGTAAGGAAATCATCTGCGATTTCACCCAGATAATCATCAGCATTATCGTTAGACATTCCCCTGATCCAGTCGGTATAGCCGGACTCGTTACCCGTTCTGTCGACCAGCTGGGCGCGATACCAGAATTCCTGCCCGGCTTTCAGCCCGAGCTGGGTATATTCAGCAGATGGATAAGGTACGTCCGATAGCAGCAACGGATCGGAAAAATCGCTGTTGGCCGTGTACTGGATTTCTGTTTTGAGGGTATCGCCGGTGTTTTCCGGGAACCCCCAGTTCAGACGAATACCCCAGTTAATGCCCGTAGCCATAAAGCCCACTGGCTTGGGAGGATTGCCAACTTTGCCGGTCAACGTCTTCTCTTCTGAATATCCCCATCCGGAAGAAATTTCCGCTGCGTTGATAGCACGCACGCGCACCAGATAGCGTCCGGCGTAAATCCCCGGGACGTCGAATGACGTGGTGGAACTGCGAGGCACGTTAACCCAGTTTCCGTCGTTGCGGCGCCATTGCGCCTCATAGGCGATGGCATTTTGTGCCTGGCCCCAGCTTACGCGCATGGTTTCGACGCTGATATTTTGCTGAATCACCGAAAACGAGCTGATCGCGATGTTGACTGGCGGCGACTGATTACCTGGAAGGATGACACTTACCGGCCGCTGATCTATAACGGCACCTGTATCGATACGGGCATATTTATCCGGATCGTGATTTGCCCCCGTGATGGTATATGTCCCGTCATTGTTATCGGTGACACTAATTACCCTGTACTGCTGCGCATAAAGTTCATCAGATTCAATAACCCATACAGCCTCAGTCTGCGGAAATTCGCTAAAGGCGGTTGTCACGGTAACCATTCCACCTGACAGGGACTGAATCGTCCGGGATTGGGTAATACCCGACGGCAGGTTTACCATTATCCTGTCACCGGCCTTAGCACTTGGCACCCGGTCAAGTTTGAGTACACGACCATTAACCGCGGATAATCGACCGCCTAAATCTCGACCAGAGAGATTGCGATCAGAAACAGCAATTATGTAGCCCGGCTGAGGAATATTACCGTCCAGACCAACGTCAAACGTTACAATCCTATCTTTATTGTTGGTCAGGATTCCCCAGCGCCCTTTTCTGTTAGCCTCAGACTGCCGGGTGCAACCGATGGCGGTGATCTCAAGCTGGTTGAAACCATAGCGCGCCACCAAAGCCTGCTCGAAGACGGGCTCCATTGCATCAGCATAGCCATTTGCCGGATCTGACCAGGAAACAAGAGCATTTGTGTAGCGACTTTTGGTTGTGCTGCTGGAATAAACAAATTTGCCGTCGACTACGTTAGCGTGCGTGTAGGTAAAATCGACATCTCTGGGCATGTCTGCAAGGGCAACAATCTGCTCGTCTCCCCAGTAGGTCATGCCTCGAAAAATGGCAGCAAAGTCACGCAGGACAGTGTAAGCGTCATTTCGATCCTGAATGTAAACGTTGCAGGTGTAACGCGGTTCAGTTCCGCTACCACCCTTACCGTCCGGTACCGATTGATCACAATATTGAGCGACCTGATAAAGAGTCCATTTGTCGATGTTGGCTGCCGTTAGCCGATTACCAAGGCCGAAGCGGTCAGTGACCACCAGATCGTAAAATATCCACGCAGGGTTATCCGTCCATGCCCACTTAAATGCGCCCGTCCAGGTGCCGCTGTACGTTCGTGTTTCCGGGTCATAGGTATCGGGCACACGAATAACACGTCCGCGAGGCTCGCAGGAAATTTGCGGAATTGAGCCATTGAACTGGCTCGAGTCAAATTCAATGTACAAAAGCGCAGAGTTCGGATATCGAAGTTTGGCGTCGATTACTTCTGTGAAGCTTTGCAGCGTCATCGTGTCGCCAATCTTCGCGCTATTGGCATCGGCTGTAATTTTGCGCAGCCTGATGGTCCAGGTGCTGCCCGCCTGAGGTAAATCAATACGGTGGCTGCGCTCGTAACCTGACGTCGTTTTCCCGGTCACGCTGGTATTCAGCACTGTCTGCCAGGAGCCGCCATCTGTCTGCAGGTCAATTGCATAGTTGACCGAATAGCCAACCAGATCGCCATCATCCTCCTGTTTGAAGAGAGAAGGCCATTTTAGACGCAGGCGAACAGCTGAAAGCTGCGTATTAGTGAACGTGCGCGTCCACGCTGTAGAGCTGGAAACTTCGGAGCCTACATTGATTTCATTTTCGGTACCCGGGATCCCTTGAATGTATTTTTGCGCCTGAGTTCCAGAACGAAACTCCCACGCCACACCGCTGAAGTTCTGTGAACCATCTGCGTTCTCAAGTGCGGTGCCATCGAGATAAATATCGCGCGCAGTAAGGCCACCAGCAAACTCCCCCTCTCCCAGCGCGAGAAGGATTTTTGCCTTGGCTACTGACTGCAGATCGTCTGGCTGTTCTGTAGGAGTTCTTGAGCTTGAACTGCCGCCCTTGCGGCCTTTAATAGCGGTTGCTATAGCCATATTGCGCCCATAAAAAAAGCCACCCGGAGGTGGCCATAATTAGAACAATGTTGAATTAAATATTATTTGATAAGCAAACCAAAATAATAGTGCTCATCGAAAATACGGAGAAAGCGAATTGCACAATTACGAACGTACTCTAATTGTTCCGAACGAGGAATGTCACCGTGTCGCGGATAGTTCAGGTAATAATACCCAACCTCATATTCATAATTATTTGTAAAATCATCATGCAATGCGCTCCAGTACGTCATTACTCTATATAAAAGGCCATTTGGCAAGTCATACCATTTAGCAAAAGTTCTAGTTAATTCACTCCAGACATCATCCTCAAGTTCAGAATAGGTGAGCTTTTTGAATGTTAGTCGCATTGCCAATATGAACGCGACTCGTTCAGTAGGCAACACTTCCCCAATCTCATCAACGTAGCCATCAAAGTAGCGAAATACCTCATCTTTCGAGATTTCCTTATCTAATCCCAAAGATGCCAAAATCAAAAGATTTGAAGACTCATTGCCAGCAGAAATCTGGTTTTCAGCCCAGTCTGTGAACGCCCTTCTGTCCAAACCAGGCTCGTTTAATTTTCTTAATCCAAGTAAATCTTGAAAGTCTATAGCATAACCATCCATAAGCATTTCCAGTCTTATAATGCGTTCTTTCAAGAAGATACTCTTAGCTTGGCACTATAGCTACTGCTGATCGTCAACATAAATGCCAGCAGAAATGATCGCACCACCGATTCGTCGCTTGCCGTAAAGAAGCGGTACCGGATTTCCTTGGGCTGTCGTATTGGTTACTCCACCAAATGCGTAGCTGGCCTTGTTGTCTGCCGATTGCTTGCTGGCAAGTCCGGTTGTCTGTGGAGAAAGCATTTGTACGACACCGCCAAGGGCCATCGCAGCGCCAAATTGCATTAGAGGAACGCCGACAGCACCACCGCCAAAGTATGACGCCACAGCACCAACTGCGACCAAAGCCACGCCTAAGATGGTCTGGAATACTCCACCACGTTTACTCCCGAGGATAACCGGCGCAATACGGATATCAGCACTACTCTGATCCATAGAGAGTTCGTCATCGTTCAGGTTACGCTTACCGCTGAAAACAGCGTAGGTTAGGCCGCGCTGCTTGCTGGTATTCAAAAAACGCTCGAAGCCTGGCACGATAACGCACAATGCGCGGATGGCTTCTTTTGGTGAGGCTACCGAAAGTTGGAATTCGCGGCCAAACGTAGTACCCAAAACACCATATAGACGAACAGTACGGACGGATTCGCACATTATCCCTCCTGCATGATTAGGCTTTTATGCCTGACAATTTTCATGGTTCTCTCCATCCAGTAACCTCCATATGGCACACGTTGACTGAGGTGACCATAAAGATGATGGAGAAGCATGTTCCCCTCCAGCAAGATCCCTGAATGGTTCCACTTATTCGATTCCACCTGCATGATGATCAAATCGCCCGGCATTGGTGATCCACTGAATTCTCGGAACCCACATTCGTACCAGCAATCCTGATAGAAATTATCCGGATAGGAGTCCTCCCACCACGGATAATCAACACGGTAATCCTGAAGTTCGACATCATGCTCCTGCCGGAAATAGCTCATCACCAGCCCCCAACAGTCGTAGTGTCCGAGCACAAACGGGCGCCCGAGCAACGGCAATTCACCTCGGGGAGTAATGGTACGAAAGTCTCCTTCAGGCCAACTGACAATATGCCAGGGCAGCAACGTTGCATCGCATTGAGCCTTGTCCAGTTCGCTTGGTTGGGTCGTCGCGTCAGGGTGACTATGTACGATTCCCGTTATCGTCCCCCAGTCTTCAGCAGCGGCGTAATCCTCTGGTGAAAGGTGAAACTGTTCCGTTGGTTCAGCAGCCAGATTACGGCATGGGAAATAGCGTTCCACCCGGCTTTTCTGCGCTATCACACCACAGCATTCGCGGGGATATTCTTTCGCAGCATGCGCCAGGATGGCCTGAATCGTTTTCTGACGCATATTAGCTCCTGATCAAAGATGTTCCCGGAAAACCACCGAAAGGAAGTTCATTGTGTTCACCAAACCGAAGCTTGCAGGCGGTGAGCGTGCCGTTGCATTGATCCAATGAGGGATCGCTTACCGGATTGTTGTTTCTGTCGAAGTAAAGCGTGCCGGCATAATCGCACCCATCGCCGGTGCGGTACCTATTCCGGATGCACCATGTGCAAAGGGAATGCAGCTGCCTGGTCGGGATCATTAACCCCTGCAGATCCATCGGGCTGGTAAGAACAAACTCGATACTTTCATCGGGAAGCTCGCTATTTTTACCGTCGATATAGAAAACCCGCTTTCTCACCTGCAAGGGATCTGCTGTTGGATTTCCATCCGGGAAATTGCGCGCATCCAGGTAATGCGCAAAAGTGTCATGAATCGTAACTTTGGCCTGCAGCATATCGTCATAGGCCAGACAGAGTGCAGTGATAGAGCTGTCAATGTTGGCAACGGTGAGCGTAGGCTGGGCGCTACTGCCATCGGTTGAAGCTTCCAGTCCCTCGAGCTTATATGGCCAGGCACCATACTCTTCGCCCTGCCACCAGATACTCTTCGCCTTTAACTTTGATTCGTCGCCACCAGCAGCCGCAATCTCTTCTTCAGTATGCGGGAGGTTATAAGCGTGAAAGCGCAGAACGTCCTCCAGGCCAAACGCAGAACCGTCTACCTCAAGAAGACGTATTTTTTCACCAGGTTCGAGGCGTTGATAATCTTCAGTAATCATGGTGCGTATGCCTGTTTGAAGGTTGCTTTTATGGTCATCACCTTGCTGGATAGCGGCTGGACTTTAATGGAATCAGCTTCAATCCGGTATAAACCGGTTTCGCCGACAGGAGACGTCCAGATAAAGGATTTTGTGATGTGTTTGCGGCAAAAACTCAGTGCATCGAGCATCTCTGCTTTTTTTCCCGTTAAGGTCATCGGCCATGACTGTTTTTCAGGGTTGATCCCTTCACCGGCGATCTGTTCAAAGCCGTCGCCAAAGGATGCAGAGCGTGTTGCGTAAGTGAACTCCCCTTCCATGCCCGCCTGAATCTGGGTTCGCCAGTTAAATATTTCGATCGCCATGTTTCCCCCGGGCATAAAAAAAACCCGCCGAAGCGGGTTAAGTTGATAAGTCAGCTCAAAGATATCTTTTCTTTAAATCTTCAAGCCTGCTGTTTTCTTTCTCTGTAAAGCCAGAAGCATCAAACATCGCTTCTTTATTTGCACCATTTACTCTCGTTACTGTAACTGTGAAGACCGCATCAGCTGGAGCATCAACCTGCCCCCATTCAGAAAACTTATTCGGAGCCAATGCCCAAGTAGCTTCTTCACCCGGTTCAAGCCCGCCAGCAATTTCGTAGTTAAAATCTTTTTCCAGCCATGGAACTGAACGTCCATCGCTGGCTATCACTCCATTGAAGTACACACGGGAAATAGCTTTATCAGTATTGTTTTTCACAACAAGGCGAATAATAGGTTGTGGCTTCCCATACTCTTCAGGTTCCAGGCTAAATCGAGATGATAGAACCTGTACTTTTTTGAGTTCTTCTTTGGCCTTCTCAGAGTCAGCTTTTTTCTGTTCAAGCTCTTTGATTTCCTGAATTGCCTGCTCTTTCTGCTTAAGTTCCCTCTCGGCAGTTACTTGCTGGGCATAAGAGATGATTTCCTCACCAGTTTTGCCAGACAGGGGCTCGCGCATCTTCTTGCTTAGATCTTCTTTGTCACTTTCTGACGATGCTCGCATCAGATCAGCCATATTAATGTTACTGAACGCTACGACCTTTAAAGCATTATCAAATTCCTCCCGTTTATTTTCCGGAAGTGATTCTCTGACCTTGGCTATAGATGATTTCATTGCGTCATCAGTTGATGAGTCAATTTTAGGTTTATCGCACCCGGCTAATAAGAAGGAAAGAAATAACACACCTACAATTTTTTTCATGTCCCTATTCCATCAGTAAAAATTGAGATTAATCCTATCAGGAATTGGCATAACGGCAAAATCTGCGGAGGCACTTTATCTTGATTTCGTTGCATTCCAGATGAGACCTCCAGGCTGGAGCTGTTTGGCTATACCTGCGCGTACTGACTGATCAATGGTCTGCTTGTAAGCCCGAGAAATTGCGTCACTGTCACCAGAAGTCTGCTGCTGAGTGTTCTGGTTATGAACGTTCACGGACGTTTGAACGGTTACGCCGCCAGTTGCCGAAGATTGCAGCCCATACATCGGGGCGCGGCCAACATAACCGCCGTTTGCATACCCCTGAGCTCCACGCATAAGCGCATACAGATTGCCGATACCCAGTGCACGGGTCGCTTCCTTCGTAAACACAAACTCACCGCCGTGTACAACGCCTTTCGGTTGGTATTTACCGCCATCTCCCGTGTAGCCGCCTCCATCAAAACCGGGGACCAAACCACCACCTGAGAAACCAAAGAACGCGCCGATACCGGTTCCACCAAACGCTGACTTCATTCCATTAACCAGAGCCAGTTGGGTCAGCATCTGGGCGATGCCCTTGAGGAAAGTAGAAAGGAAATCTGAGAAGTTAGATTTACCTGTGGTGAAGAAATCAGTCAGGGTGCTGGTCATGCCGGTGAACGCGTTACTAGTAACCGTCTGCACCTGGGAGTACACATTGGTCGCGCTGTCTTCGAAATCAACCCATCCCTTTTTCGCGCCGGTCAGCCAATCACCGCGTAGCTGATCCTCAGCATTATAGTAATCGTTAGCTGCCTTAAGCTGTTTCTGATATCCCTCTTCATCCAGCGAACCACCCGTATTTTTCCAGCCGGCGGCGAGCTGACTTTTTGCCAGCTCTCGCTGCGCCTGGCGGTCACTCATCCCCGCGCCACCCAGTAATGCGGCCTGTTTCTCAGCCATTTGCGTGACGTATTTCTGCGAGGTATCCATGCGCTTGTTCAGCAGTTCCTGCGCGGAAATCTGATCACCCAACAGGGCTTTCTGCCGCGCTAACTGTAGCACCTGGTCTTTACTCGCGAGCAGAGATTGCTCCTGCTTTGTCAGAGAGCGAGATCGGGAGGCCTCTTCCAGCACCTGAAATTTCGCTTCCGTAGTCCAAAGGGCTTTGCGCTGTTGGCTAATAGTATCGTTCAGCCCTTTATGCTGCTGCAGCGCGCGTAACTGTGCCTGAAGCGCCAGTAGCTCGGCCTGGGCAGCATCCGTACTGCGATCGCCAGCCGATAAAGTGCCCTGCTTTCCGGTTTTGGTCTTTTTACCAAAAGAAGCGACTCCTTCCCGATCCTTCTGGGTGGTTGCGGTACTTATCTTTCTGGTCGTATCGAGGTATTTACCTGCGCTGATATCAGCCGCATCCCAGTCTTTTTTCAGCTGAGAAACACTGTCTCCATAAGCACCGGCCATTTGTTCGTTATAGTCCTGCCATCCCTGCAAAGTATCCGTTTTCGCCCAGTCAGGAATGAGATTAATCGCAGCAGCGATAGAGGAAGAAATGATCTGGTTCAGTTTCTGGAAAACTATCGCAACGCTGTAATAAATTGCGTTGAATTCCTTCAGTGTGTTTGATGCCAGCTCAGCTACCCACTGACCGATATTCTGCATGGCCTCAGACGCCCAGTCTTTGATATCCAGCCACAGGCGACCAAACGGTGTCAGCGAGTCATAAGCCTGCTCTCCGCGTTCTGCCATCGTATCACCAAACAGGTCAATAGCCTGTGTAACGGCCGCGGTCTGGTCCTTCTGTTTCACCAGCTCATCAATATGCTTAAGCTGTGAAACAGTCAGGAAATTGTATTGTTCGTTTAGACTCTGAAGGGCTTTAACCGGATCCTTTTCTATATCCTGATATGCCTTGGTGATGTCCTGCGCCGAAACAATACCGGTTTGAACTGCAAGTGCCGTAGAGCCTGCCACTTTTTCAAGCTGCTGCTGTGTGAGCGATCCCATGCTAATCAGTTCAGTCATTAGACTCTGAACGGTTTCTACAGTAGCACCAGTAGAAGCAGCAATCGACTGGGAGGAAGCCATTACCTGGAGCGCTGACGTGCCAGCAATGTTGCCTGTCCTGATAATGGCCTTGTTAATTTCGTCGTAGGCGGTGAAGTAGTCCGCTCCCGCTTTTGCCGCAATCAGAACGGCACCAGCCAAGCCACCAATGGCCACTCGGGCAGGAGTCACCATCGACAACATCGCTTTCAGAGCATTGCCTACACCGCCAAACGAATCGCGCAGCTGGCCGCCCTGCTGAATGGCTACCATATAAACCGGCATACCGGACGCCAATGAAGTCACGATGTCGGTCATTTGCATCGGTAGATAACGCATCGCGTTGCGGTATTGCCCCGCGCTGATCGCTCCTGACTTCCAAGCTTCCTCCTGCTCTTTCAGTCGGGCGATCATCGGTGCAGCACGATCGGACACGCCAAGTTGGGATGCTTTTAGCTCTAACAATTCTACGCGCGTTTTTCCGATTGCTGTGACCTGCTCTTCCAGCGAATCGATAAAGGTCTTGCCCGCCGCAGCTGCACGCTGCGCTGCCTGTGCCTGTTTAATGCGAGCCCGCCCCTCTGCGGTCTCAGACTCCATGACCTGCGCCAGTTTAGCTCGGGTCGTCTCAAGCACGCTGTTGTAGCGAGTAAAGTCTTCATCCCCTAGCAGCCCTTTACCGCGAAACTTCGCCAGGCTCTCCTGGATAGTGTCCAGCTCATCCAGCGCCTTGTTTACCGGACTAATTTTATTCAGCAGGTTCTGCAGTTCCTGACGCTGCTGCTTCAGGCTTTCGCTGTTCTTCTTCTGGTTATCAATGCCGGTGCGGAACGTACTGTTCAGGTCATCCGCTTTACCTGCCGCGGCGGACGCGGTCTCCTGAAAGCGATCTAGTGCCTGGTTACCGCGCTCCAGCTCAGTGGTATTTACGCGCAGGGAAATCGTGGCGATGTCATTACTCATTCCGACCTCTCTTTATGCATAACTTTTAGTGCGGCGCTCTCCATGATTCGGATGTCCGAAAGCGCGGTTGCCTCGTCCTCAACGTGGTGCAGGCTCATCACCCAGGGCAGCACGTTATAATCAAGCCCTGATGCGCCTCCCATGCCCGTGCGCCACTGCGTGCTGACAGCCTGAAACACCAGGAATGAAGGCCATACATCTGGCCAGACGTCGATGTATTGATCGTCGTAGTCATCCGGCGAAAGACCATATGGCGCCAGGTCTGCCGGGGTGGGTTCAGGCGTATAGAACGCAGAGGCAACCGCTATCAGTTTTTTTCGCGCTGCCCCATCAGCTCGCGGTAGTAGGTTTCCGGGATTGCCTTCATTGCCGCCGGATAGTTTTCCAGCAGCACCGACAGGTTTTCCGCGTTGAATGCATCGGGAAGTGCCCAGCCAGAAATGATTTCCATCAGAAAATCAGTGGCGGTTTTGCCTTCGAGTTTTTCCAGGTCAGCCAGTTCTTTAAGTGGTTTGTGATTAAACGTGAACGTCAGCACGCCATCCTCATCGCCGGCTCGGGGGATCGAGACATTGGCCTTAAATGTTGGTTTGGGCTGAAAGGTGAATTTGGTCGCCATCGATACCTCTTAACAAAAAAAGCCTCCGTTATGGGAGGCATTGAATAGTGAAAGCTCTGACGGGTCAGGCGGCAGCGTCAGTCACCTTGTAGAACGTCATCGCCGGTGACTGCAGGTTCAGCACCACACTCACTGTCTCTACCTCGTTAACCGCAGTAGTTGGCGTATCGTCAAAGGACGCCGTGGCCGCCCAGTAACGGTTTTCCTTCGCCTTCGGCACGTACATGTAAGCCGCAACCGTCTCTTCGTCTTCGTCCAGTTGGCGCAGCAACGGATATACCGGGAGAGTTGAGTCGTGAGCGATCGAGTAGGTCTGGGAGACTGCGGATTTATAGGTATTCAGGTTGCGCTGGCGATCATCGCTGAGGAACTGAATCTGTGTAGTGTTCTGATCGCCACCTGATTTCGACACCTCAGTAATTTGCGGCAGCTCGGTCCATTCAAGCACCTTGCGGATCGAACCGGTACCGCCACCAGCGGCATATTTGTTTTTGTTGGTGGTATTGATGTTGCGAAGAGTTACGGCGCTTTCGGCAATCGCATCAATTTTTGCAATGACGTTATCAACACCGGACCAGTTGCAGTTCACATGAACAATATCACCCACCTTGAGTGCGTCCGCTTCACTCACGGTGATTACCATGTTTTCGGCGTTCGTCGCCCCGGTGAAAGAAATGGCTGGGCCATAGCCCGATGCCAGATAGACGTGGGCGCCATTAGGCAATGCAAAGCCCATATTGGTTACTCCTTTAGAAACGGGAAAACCGGCAAAGAGCCGGTCAGGTTTAGTAGGTTGTGAGGATTAGCTGGAGATATCAGCTCGATAATTGAGACTAACGGGAACGGTATAAGCGACAGATGTAGTGACCCCGCGGAAAACACCAGGCGTTTGATCTATCCAGCATGTAAAACCCCTGCCTTCAATCTCCTGCCCCTCGGGGAACAATTCAGCCACGCGATCAGCCAGGGCCACAACATCGCTACGGCCTGTGCCGGCTGGGGCCACAACGTTAATCTGGTATACACCTGAATAAATGCGGCAGCGCAATCCAAGGTCTACCGTACGCGGCGTGGCGGGCATGTCATGGACAGCAAGATAGAGCCCATCAGATGGCGGTGTGAAAGGCACGTTTTCCCATGCAACTGGGATCCCTTCAGCATCAGCCCACTCGCCGAGCCTGGCGGCCAGCGCCGCCGCGATATCGGGGATCATTTAGTCACCTCCCTTACTGCATCCTCAAAAAATCGCTGAAGCTCAGCAGCAGTAATGCGTACCATGCCTCCCGGAGCTTGGGAAGAGTGCCCCATCTCCAGTCGATACGCGTAAGGGACGTTGTTGCAGAAATAAATAGCCTTCATCCCGACTTTGAACAGCGACAGCGTGTAATTTCCTGCGGCTTTTGTCAGATTTCCGGTTTTATCGACACGTCCCGTTTCATCTGTGGTCGGTGCATCAAAAGACACCTGCCAGTTGCCCCGAAACCGTCCACCGGTATATCCGGGCGGCGCTTTGATATCCATCCCATCCACCAGTCGAGCCTTCTTCTTGAGTCGCCCGGTTTTAGTCAGATTATTAGGGTCCGATTTTTGCGCTTCGTTATGGTCGTATACCGCCTGATTGTAAGAGGCTGCCGTCTGGTTGATGCCCCAGAGTTCGGGGTTGCCGACAGGTGACATCATCACCAGTTGATTAAGGATCCGAATGCAGACAGCACGTACGACCTCTTCCTGATTCGCTTTGGCTTTGTCCACGAACGCGGTGATGGCAGCCATGAACGCCTTATTATCGTCCACGTTATGCCCTCAACTGAGCTTTGTAGCAGATCACCACAGGGCCCGGTTTCACGGGGTTGGCGTCCAACCACGCGGTGGCTTACGCCGTCCACGACGATCAGATCGCCGATTTTAATGTCCTTCGCAGCAGTGAAGACAATCCGTACATCGCCGTTTTCTATGACCGTTCCGTCAATTTCTCCAGGTACGTAATCCGTCTTCACTCCTGTGGCGGTGAACTGGATATCCTCGCAACGATGCTCCACACCACCGATGGTCGATTAACGCTGCCCTCGCGCGTGATGCGTCCGGATGCAATGCCGCTTCTGCTTGATGCAAATCGAGTCGTTGTCGCCTGCATTCGCCGATAGTTCGACTGGCCATTACGAGCGCTCCGCGAAACCATTGATCCGCATATCCCACGCCCACCAGCCAGGTCGCCGAGAATAGCCATTACCGCCGGGTAAGAAGGTGTAAACGCCTCACCATCGGCAACCGCATAGGTCATGGTAACGGCGCCTTCGACACGTTCGGTTTTAACCGCGGCCTCACGAACGCTTGAAAGCAAATCGCCATCAATTGCCTCGATAGCCAGCATGCATTGTGCGGTGATAACCTGCCGCGGCACCTGGTCGGGTGGGAAGTCGTGTCCATCCAGAATGACATTTGCGCGTGGCCAGGCCAGCGGCTGTCGAGGGTCTGCTTTGGAACCTACCCAATCAAGCCCTTCCAGGTAGTCCATTGACTTAATCAGCAAAGGTGTAATCTTGTCAGGCAGTTCAATGCCGCGTATTTCCGCAAATGACGCCAGTTCATCTTCGCTGGCGTAACTGTTAACGTCAGCGGCGGTGATATCGGTATTAATCATCTGAGCTTCCATAGAATGGGGCTTACGCCCCATCGGTTAGCCTGCAGCAGGTGCGGTGAAGGTGATTTTCTCACTGGATTTAGCAATACCATCAACAGTACCGGTGACGGTAAAGGTGCCTGCTGTATCAGAGGTGAGTTTGACTGGCGTCGCCCCACCAGCAGAACCGGTCTGAGAACTGGCCGTGCTTAGCGTACCGCCCGTTGAACTCCAGGCAACAGTTTTGCTGGAAAACACCTGCGCCATTTAGCGTGTACTTCAGGGAAATGGTGACCGCATCTGTGCTGTCAGCGGTTGCGGACGTTTTATCCGCTGACAGCGTTACTCCCCCACTGCGGATCCCAGCTTAATCAGCACGCCTGCCGTAGATTTGTTGCTGGTAAAGTGCTTCTTCCAGTTTCCCGCAGTTCCAATGGCGGTCAGGTCAGGGTTATCACCTTTTGCGGTATCCCAGCTGTAGCCCAGCAGTTTCTCAACGTTCACGGTACCTTCAGCGCGATAGCCAACCGCAAGGTTTTCCTGATCGTTGATATCGTAGGAACGGAATCCCGGCGCCTGAGACTCAGTGACTGTAACAGCCCCAGCCACCAGCCCGAAGGATCGCATCAGCGTCCATGGTGTCGGTCACCAGCACAGGTTTACCAAGCGTGCCCGGCTGCCCGCCGTAAACCACCACGCCTGCTTCTTCGTAGATTTTGTTGGCAATCGCCTCATCGACAATGTCGAAATAGGTCGCAGAGTGCATCACGAACAGAGCCACGCGGTTAAACTTGTCACCATATTTGCGCAGGCCACGCGTCAGGGTCTTTTTACCGTCGGTCTCAATGTCGGCAGTTACGACCATGTCGGTGTTAGCACCAATCGCCGCAGTCAGTGCTTTCAGGCCATATTTCACGTAGCCTTCCAGCGTGGCATCTGCCACATCAACGCCGATCACTTCGGGAGAATTCGTCGACAGAGCGGCCGCGGCGTTTGAATGCCTCTTCGGTGGTTTCATACGGGCCATATTTCCACGGTGCTTTGAGACGGATACGGATTCGCCGGCGCCAATCTTCTTGCCCGTCACTTTATCGGTGGAGTTCGTGTCACGCGATTCGATAGAACCGCCCACTTTGTAGAAGGCTCGCTTGCGGAAATCGCCTTCAATCAGCTCGTTATCCAGCAGGATCGCACCGTTGGAAGAGGCGTTGAAGATCGCGAGGTTATCCTGTCGTCGCTCAAGGAAAGCGGTCTGCGCCAGGTCGTCATAAATGATCAGGTCACTATTAACAGTGGTAGACATGGGTTAATCCCTTATTTTGGAAGTTTGAGGAAGGCCTGCTGGCCATGCTTGCGGATATAGTCCGCTTTGTCGCTGGCGCTCATTTCGGAACGTTTGAGGCTTCCACCACCGTTTGGTTTGTGTCCGCCCGCGCCGGTGCCTTCCGCGCGTGGGAACAGATGCGGAGCCGTCTCCTTAAAGAGACTCCGCCCACTCAAGCGGGCTTAGTGGGGTTTTGCCGTCTTTACCGAATAGAACATCGCCATTTGCATCAACTGCTACGGCCTCGCCTTCGTCGTTGAGCTGGAACGTGCCTTTGGCACGCAGAATCGGATCGTCCGCATGCACTTCCGGCAGCGCGCCAGCTTTTGAGTGGCTGCTGCACGGATTGCATCGCCCAGAACTCGATCCCGGAATTTGTTGGAGAACGCTTCGGCTTTGTCCGCGCGCTCGTTTGCGGCTTTAATTTGCTTGTCGACGTCAGCACGCAGACGCTCGGTGCGCTTATCGAGCACCTCATCGATTTTTCCGGCGGCAATCAGCTTTGCCTCTTCGTCGTCGGAAACACGCTGGAGAATGCCGCGCACAGCGTCTGGATCGATACCTTCAAAGCGGGACAGGTTTTCTTTCTGCTGCTTAATTGTGCCCAGCAGCTCAGAGTTTTTCGATTTCAGGCCAGTGACTTCGCTGGTCACACGCTCATCAATAAGCTTCTGGATTTCAGGGGTGATTTCGATACCACCGCCACCGCTGCCCTCGCCGCCGCTTTCTGGTGCATAGAATTTCAGAAGCATGTTTCGAATTAACATATTTTCCCCTCGGGATTTTGCCGGGCCTCGCCCATAAAAAAGCCCCGGCAGATGCCAGGGCGTGAAGTAAGAAGTGGTTGTTAGTTGTCAGTGCCTGAGAGCTGCTTCAAGCGTTCCAGGCTGATCCATTCGCCTTTGTCAGTGAACATATCAGCCAGGTTGATTTCACCGGCTCGGAACAGACGGCCACGCTCGGCACCCAAAACCTGATCCTGCCGTTGAGCTGGCTGACGCCCGAGCCATTCCAGATACGTGGTTTTAGCTGGCACCTGGCCATCCATGCTGGCACGAGTGCCCTCGTCCATCTCATCAATATCAATGCCGAGTTCGCGCCAGGACTTGAGAATCAGGGTTTCAGTAGAACGACAGCAGAAATGAATCTTCCCGGGTCCCTGCAGGTAAGGCACCTTATGCCCGACCGGTTTGTTATCCAGGGGTAACGCAGCAGGTCACGAATAATGCAGTCGTGGCTGGTTTTATTGTCCAGCGTAGACAGCCACTGTTTGCCTTTCACGATATCGCTATTGGCGCTGGTGAAGCTGTTGCGCGCTGTGGCAGCCAGATGATTCACAGCTGTTTTAGCGATGCTGGCGGCATTTGCCCTGCTCATCTGCAGCGCGCCGTCGCGATAGTCTTTGTTGGCGTGGCCACGAACATTGCGGGCTATAGTTTCTACCGTGTCGCCGGCAAGATAGCCCCTGCGGACGGCGTTCACGATACGCGCCAGCCTGTCCGATTCCAGATTATCCGCCCACTCACTCAGCAGCCGCCCCTGAAAGGGCTGCGCCATCGCCGCGGCATACACCATATCGGCGGTGATGCCCTGCAGCGGATAGTGAGACAAGACCTGTGATGGCAAAAGGGAATCGAACAGGCTCAGCTGATAACTGGCTTCGTTCTTTGCCAGCGCCACCAACTCAGTCCAGCCCTGCCTGCATGGTGGCTACGGCCTGATGGTTAAGATCGCGCACGCTGCCCAGTAAACTCTGCAGACGGCTAACGGTGAAGCTCTCAGGAGGCAATCTGTCCAGCGCATCCAGTAGACGTGCCAACAGGTCAGCATCCGTCTCGTTAAGCAACTTCACCATCCGGTTTGCCACGCCGGTGGCGTAGCGGCTTAACCAGACGGAATGTGCGATCGACTCATCGCGCAGACTTTCGTTAATGGTGGGCATATCAGCCTCCCGTCAACGTTGGTGCCTGATTGCGAAGTGCATCAATAACCTCGTCCGGACTGTCGGCCGGGTCAATGAGATCAAGCTTCTGCAGCGCGCGAATCATATCGCTATCGCGCAGCGCACCGGACTGCCAGGCATTGACGATTGCCGTCACCATGCCCGACCAGCAACCTTCGCGATGAATTCCTGATTGATGGTGTAACTCGTCGTTTCGCCCTTGATGCCGAGGTATTTCGCACACCAGCCAAGCGCCAGTGTATAGGCCTCAGAAACGTTTGAAACACAGATACCGAGCACTGATGTTGATGATGTTTGCTCACCGCTCGCCTGGGTTGCCGTCTTCGCCGTGGCGTTCTGCTCAATCAGTCGGGCGCCCAGCTGCACCATGTAATCGCGCTTACTGTCCATGGCCTCTTTAGCCAGCATGTTCGGCTGCGCCTGGGCATAGCCAAACGAGCCCTCCTTGGGAAGCAAAAGCGGTGATCGGGAACCAATTTTCACGCCCTTCTTCTCGAGGTGATCGCGCCAGCCGGTATCGAGCCCAGTCATGTACGGCTGCACCTGGCCACAGAACCACACGCTGTCTTCATAGTCAGCACTGTTACGGTAATGTCCGTGGTTTATCTCCACCAGCGCGGCCAGGGGTGAATCATCGATAGTGGGATCGTTGTTCTGAGCGCCGACAAAAGTGAACGGGATTTCGTCCCAGTAGTCCTTTCCTTTCGGCTTAGGGTGGTACTCACTATCAACGGTGTAGGTTCCGCTTGCGGTGCCACCAGCCCGGCGCCATACCCGGCAGATGAACCGCCCTTCTTCCAGCGCCAGCTCGCGGTACTGGATTTCATCCTTGTAAGCGTAACCATCCGGCTCTTCTACGCATTCGCGCAGCACCACCAGCACCAGTTGATCGCGCCCGTTAATGCGCTTTGTTCTCCAGTTGATGATGTTCTCTGCCGGATAGCGGAGAATGATCGCCTCATCGGAGGCTTCTGCATAGTCGACATAAAGCCCCTCTCGCGCGACCTCCAGCACGTTCTCAGCCACCAGCTGAGACTGCTGATAGATGCTGGTACCGGCCCCGTCAGCATTGTCCAGCAGGTATTTCAGCTTCTCAGGACCATTAAAGGTAGGATCCTTTCGATATGCCATGCCAAGCATGCCGATTTTCGTGTTGCCAGCAATTGAGTAGAACACCGCACGGCTTAGATAGTCCTCATTACGCTTACGGTTGCGCGTGGATTTATCAGTTGGGTCGAGATAAGGCAGGTACTTATTACCCGCTGCCTTTACCGCCTCAGATCCTTTGCAGAAGTCCCTGTATTTCCTCCAGGCAGCAGAAGCCGCCCGGTGTTCTGGTCGAACCCAGGTGATGTCGTCGTTTGCCATATCAGAAAGTGGTGTCCATGGTGATTGAGTATGCCGGTTTTACGATCGGGTAATCCTTCACGATGAAGTACCCACCAGCATCATTGGGGTGATCGTTATCTGCTGATTTGTCCGGTTCGCCATTTGCCGCCCAGATTTGCTGCTCGAGGCTTTCGGTGTAAACCGGGCAGTTCTGAACGTTAACCAGATAGCGGCGTTCACCGTTGGCATTGCAGAACATGGCGTTCATCGAGTTGATGCGGTCTTTAACCGGCGGGTTGGCGTCATCAACAATGACGCTGAATCCGGCATCGTTGAGCTGAGCAATATCGGTCTTGCTGGCGTTCTGGGACTTGCGGGAGTCGCCAGAGGCATCCGGATAGATGTAAATCTCCCGGCTTTTAACGTATCGGCCATCCTCGTAGCGCCAGAACTCTTCCTGGATACGCTTAATCATCGCTGGCGTGTCGTAGATCTTCACCAGCTCACGGACCGCGCGCGGCAGGCCATTACGCTTAACGTGAACAATCGCGGCCATTTTTCCAACGTTGAAGTCCATACCGATAAACAGCGGATCACCGTCCTGAATCTCGTCAGAACAGTTATTCAGCTTGCGGTTAAAGGTGTGGTAAATCGTCCCGCTGTTAAGGTTGGTGAACTTCCCGCGCAGATAGGCCTGAATCAGTTCGTCAGGGTAAGAACTAAGCAGCGATGGAATGTAATCAGGCGGTAGATTCTTCGCATTGTCGAATGTGCTGGCCTGAATCAGCCCATACAGGGCTGCCAGTTGGGGCTTTTCACGTACCGCCTTCACGAACTGCTGATAGACGAATTTGAAACCTTCCGGTGTGGTCGTTACATCGATGCCATTACGTAGCCCATCAACCTTGTAACGCATACGAGCGATGATTTTTCGCCAGGCCTGCTGCGCTTTAGCAGCCGCCATGACGTCCAGCTCATCAACCATCGCATTACCGATTTTAAAGCCGACTATTGAGCCTGGTTTCTCCATCGAGCGGCAGATAGTTGTCCCGCGGTACCGTCGCCCCTCATAGAAGTGAACCTCTTTGTTACCCTCGTTGATTTTGACGGTTAACCCCCAGTCGAAGGCCACCTCTTCAATCGTCGGGTAGAAGATGTCACGGATCTGCGGATATGTTGGCGCAAAATAGCCCTGGTTAATCTTCGGGTGCTCCCACATCCCTTTGCAGATGCCACCACACCCCACCCACGTCTTACCTGAACCGAACCCGGCAACATAGGCTTTGAATTTGTGCTGCATCGCGAGGAAGCGCGCCTGAGGAATGTTAAGTGTCGGGCTGATCCCCATCGTCTGCCCTCGCATCCACTACGTTGATATTGATCTGCACTGGGGTCGGTTCGTCATCATCACCATCACCGGCCAGCTCCTTGCGGAGTTTCTCGACCTCAAGCTGCCGGCGTTCGATTTCAATCTGCTGCAGGCGCTGCGCAAACTCGCTATCAGCCAGGCCAAGGCGTTTCATCACCGCTTCGAACATTTTTTCACGGCTGATGGCTGCGATTTCGACGCTATTTTTGCCAACCTTCACGCCTGAATAGGCGAGCCTGGAAGAGGCCGGGAGTTTGCGTGTATCAGGGAAGTAAGGCTGGCCAATGCCGTCACCATTACAGCGCGGGCATTCAGGGTTAGGTTCTCGGTTGTGATCGTAACCGTAGCCGCCAGTGTCCTCGGGTGGTCTTACACCCTCTTTGCCTTCAGTTTTTGCGAGTGCTTCGTCGAACTCAACTGCATCGCGCCACTGGTAGTGATGGCCAAAGCCCCAGCAATAACGACAAGCGCCGCGGCGATACTGCGAAAGCTGGTTTGCATCGAAGGTGGCAAGCTGCCACATCTGCGCGAGGACTTCATCGGCACTGCCAAGCGTGCGCGCAATCGAGGCTTTCTGCTGCTGCGCAATGGCTTGCGCAACTGAAGTTTTCTGAAGGAGTTGATAGCCGATTTGTTCAGCTGATTTTTTACTGTAGCCAGCCCGGATACCTGCCTGTGTGGCATTGCCATCCTTCAGGTACTCCGCGACAAATAAGCGCTGCTGAGCAGTAAGTCCATCATCATCCACCAGCTCTTTTGCGCTTTGTTCTTTCTGCGCAGTGCGCACTTTTTTTAGCGCAGGTTTTTGCGCAGAAGGTTTTTTGATATATCGACGGGCGGTAGCGTAGTTCAGTCCCTGCGCTTCACACCATTCCTTTGGTGATACGCCGGTTGCGGCATGTTCGGACAGGAACCGTTGCTGTAGCTCGCCCCAGTCCGGTTTTGCCA
>NZ_JBLQTU010000003.1:0-19108 GCF_048684785.1 Enterobacter sp. BNK-29 | reverse complement strand
GTGGACGCCTTTTATTTTTTCACACAAATAGCCTGAGTATTTGTGGAGCGAGCAGTTTCAAAATTCTTTAGAAATTCAGCTTTCGCAGCCTCACACGTTTCCAACGACGAAAACTCCTGAGAGCGTACGCTTGCAAAATCGTTATCCGCCCAAGCTGACGCATACAATGAGAAAATCAGGATGAATGTCATTACTCCTCCGGAGATTGATTTATTGACGCTTGTGGCCACCTTTCGGTTTGCGCTTATCTTTCACCCGTAGATGTTCAGGGAAGAAAGAAGCATCACCCCAAACTGTATGGCGGCGACCTTTCAAATCGTAGTGTGCGCTACCTGCAGGACTTTTGAGAATCAAGCCGTCGTCGGTCATTGTTACGCGCATGCCCAGCATCGCCTGCTGCCGCGATAAATATTTCATGAGGGATTTCCTTTTAGGCGTGAGCCTGCCGCACGACAAAGCCGCCGAAAGTTAATGGTTTGCCCAGGCTCACAGCTGAAAGACTTTCTTTGATGTGCTCGTGCGATGCGCACAAAAAAGCCTCGCGTGAACGAGGCCGTATTTTTGCTTGTCTGTAACTTAGAGTTGTGACATCAATAAACGATAACAATGCTATGGACAGTCTGAATGAGGTTAGTGATGTATGTGCTTTACGTTGTCCTGATGTTGCTTACTGCCATATGGATAGTTTTAATCTTTGATATTAACGAAGCGACTCATTATCTTATTAAATTCATAGATAATTTTGAGGGATACTTTACAGACCATTAATTCCAACTAAAAAGCCTGTACTCTATTTTTCATTTCCTAGCAGTTCGCCTGCCACGCTTTGTTATGCGCCAGGATGTCTTTCTTCGTCTGTCGGTCCAGAACATCGATATCGTGAACAGATAGATAACTTGGCACCTAACACCAATCTTTATGCCTCAGTAAAATCTTAATTCCTTACGCTTACGCTTGTTGATCTCTAGGTCCATGCCAGGATATCCATGACTCTGATGCGGAGAATGCCAACTCCAGGGAAACATCGATAAAAAGAGCATGTGAAACTGAGACTCTGGTAGCCCTCCTCGTGGGGGCTTTTTTTTGGGATTGATGCGCTTCGCTTGTTAAATATTGAGCCTTTTCTAGAATTTAAAGGTGCTTTGCTATGTCAGGTAAAGTCGTCGTAAAGAAATACCCGTGTGCTCAAGGACGAGCCATCCCTAGTTTTTCCTTTCCAGCTCTATCTGCCTTATACCAGCCAAGTTATTGTTGCCCTTCTCAATCACTGCCAGCAGCGGCTTAATCCAGAGCACAGCCTGGCAGTATGTTATTGAGCTGGCGGCAGCGGCACGATCATCGGCTGTGTCAGGTCTGTGGGTATCGGAGTACAAGGCGCTGGCACGTAAACGGTGCGCGTATTCGAGCAACCCACCAGCAATGTCAGCAGGAACAGGCAGATTACAGGTTTTTTCACGACGGAGAATCTCCCGGTATTCGATTACGGTTTCTTCGGTGCTGGTGTCAATCAGGGAGTTGAGCCTATTGGCATGTTCTGCAACCTGATTGAATCGATTGAAGTTGAATGCCTGGGTAGCGATAACCTGCCCCTGCAGAGAATTGTCACTTCGCAGAACGTCGTTTTCGCTTTGAAGATTACTGGCCTCCGAGCAGCTCCGAACGAGGGCAACCGAAAGGCCAGCAATAATGACAACGCCGATAATACCCGGATTAATTTTCACTGGTCTATCCCCCAGCACGCCAGCGCACTTTCCTGGTCTCGCCGTTCTACCTGACCGTAGCAGCCGTTCTTCTGACCTTTAGTCATGCTGCAATCGCGACCACCGTCTTTAATCCACCAGCGGATTGCCTCGCATGCCCCGCGGCGGTCACCGGCATTAATGCGCTTATAGAACGTGGACGGGAAGCACTTACCTGGCCCGATGTTGTACGGGCAGAAAGAAGCTATCCCAGCTTTCTGAGGTTCGGTAAGCGGTACCGTAATATTGCGATCAACCCACGCCAGAGCCTTATTGCGTTCGATGGCGTTCACCTGATTGCATTTGGCCTGAGTCAATTTCATGCCCTGCACAACCGGTTTACCATCAACCATCGTTGCGCCGCGGCAAATAGTCCAGATACCGCCGCCATCTTTGTAGGCCGTGAGGCTGTTACCCTCTTTCTCATTCAGAAACTGATCGAGAATGACGGATGCAGGAGCACCAGCCAGTACCAGCCCCAGAACTGCAGTACTCAACTTTGCTCTGGATCCCATCACTCACCTTCCTTTTGTAATGCCTCAACGACCACGCTTGCAGCAGCAGGACGCTCGTGAAGGGGTTTATCACCAACGCCTTTCAGGTAGTCATTGACCATTTTTGTTCGAATCTCATCCTCTCTACGCCTACGGTTTGCATCCACTCGCCCGTTAATGTAGGAGGCAAGCGAGATAAGCAGACCAGCAGCGCCAAAGAACATGAACACCAGATCCTGAGTGGTAAATCCAATTGCTGACGCCAGAGCTGCTACCCACGCGAAAAACTGCGTGAAGATGTTCCCTGAATCATTCATTTTCATGGTCTCTCACCTCGCTTTGTGCGGGTGCTATTGCAAGAAATAAAAAAGGCCGCCAAACGGCAGCCTTGTGAGGGTCAAAACCTGCTGGAGCTTCCTTCTTCTGAGGAATGCAAAAAATTAAATAATCCTTAAGAAGAACTATTTAAAGCTTTAAAACAATTAACTATTCACATAGTTTTTAAATGTTATCATTTGCGTTAAGTTAAAAACTTATCCTCATAGGGATATAAGAGATACAAGCGGGTAGCACTGGCATTATTAATGCGGAGAAGATTGATGTCGTTCTCCGCACTTTTTAGTGCACTGAGCTAGCTATCAAATATCTACCTGCCACCACATTAGTACCAGACACATGCTCAGACATTTAGCCCCCTCTTGCTCTGACTCCTCCATTCAGAAAATTTGAGTGGATAGATAAAAAAAGCCCGCTCTTTTGAAGCGGGCCAATCAGTTGACTATTTGTAAGGTAGGTGTGAGTGAAACCAATGACTCAGTAGTGAAGCTGTATCGGCTGATTCACATAAGGTTCAGGAGAACCAACGAGCATTCAGTAACTTCTCACGACTTAAAGCGTAGCAGTAGTTTTCCAAGTCATAAAAAAAGGCCTGCGTTTTATGGCAGGCTCTCAAGGAATTTGAAACTTGTGTTGTTGTTTTCATGGTGCCGGGTGCCTCCCGGTGACTCTACCCCAGTCAGCAAAGACGCGCGCATACCTGCAGACAGCAGTTGACTGGTACGCCCTTTCGCATAGAAAGGATTCACCACGTGAATAAATTACGATGAATTCATTCGCATGGTCAATACGTCATTGCTATGGGCACTCTTAAAACGAGGGATAACAAAAAAAGCCGCCGATAGGCAGCTTTGAAAAATGTTTGGCTCAGTTTTCATCAGGAAAGAAGATGATTTGTTGCGCCGGGTGCCTCCCGGTGAGAATGACTCCAGTAAACATTCCCGCGTCTGAGAGGTTTCCTTTTCAGGTAACTACTGGAACGCCCCACCGCAGAGGGGGATTCGCAACACTCACAGTATAGACATAGAAATTTAAAAAGCCCCACGGGGTTAACCGCGGGGCTTTAAACGAAGGCAATAACCCATCGTTAGAGGAAAACTACCACAGATTCGAGAAAAGTAAATAGCTCACGATAAAATAATGCCCTATTTTGTTATCTGCTTAAGCTGCGCATCAGCCCAAGCCTCTTCGATATCAAACTTGGTGATTAGCTGATCGTAAAATGGCTTAACAGACTTTTTCCAAGTATCGAGGCTGATTGCATCCGTTATCTGACACACCGCGGCGTAAGCCTCAGTTGATGGAATTCTTTCATACCCCCGCCCGCTGCAGCGTTTGCAATCAGCCAGAACCGGAACGCCCTGCTGTTTTGTAAGAGCCTGATTAATGGCTTTCCCGCGTCCATGACAGTCATTACAGGCACAACTAACGACCCTCTTACCCTTACACTGTGGACATAGAACTCGAGTGACTTCCCTAACCTGCCTGTGCACCTCATAGTCGGAAGGACGAATATCTTCGACGCCCATTTGCAAAGACAACTTCACGAACCTCTTCTCTCTTGCCGGAGTGTGAGACTTCATGCTGAAAACCTCAGCGTCGATAAACCCTTCCCCGTTGCAGCCATCGCACTGCTTCACGCTGGCGGCGCTGCGGGAATAGTCCTCAAACGCGAAGGTGGCCAGCTGGTGCATCACTAATGGCTTAACCCTGGCATCCAGTTTGCGCAGGGCAGCCACCCGATCGCACTTGGTCAGCGCGTACTGGGCCAGCAATTCGATCGCCCTCTCCCGGTCGTTGCTGCTGATCCCCAACTTCCCGAGAAAAGCACTGTACCCCATGGCGGCCCGTTCCTGTGTCATGCCCATAGCGGCCATGATATCCGTTCCGGTCAATGAGTCTGACGCCGTTGCACGCGGAGAGTCGCTGATCATTGTCGATTTGGCGAAGTGATATTTGAGGGTATTTTCAAGATTCATGCGGTCTCCAGCTCGGTAATGGTGAGTTCTAATTTCCCGCCCTTAACGACAGGCATTTTCACAACGCGATAGTCGACAACCTGGCAGTCATCCAGCCAGAATCCCGCCTTGGTTAAAGCGTCGAATGCAGCTTTCTGCAGGTTATCCAGATCGCGCCGCCGGCGGTCGGGCATGTGACAATCAATTCGGATTTTGAGTGGTGCAGCTGTCCGAATATTAAGCCGGGCGCTTCGAATGAGACTGGCGACCGCATAGCGATACGCGACGCCATCTGCGCTAATGTGAGTGCGCCCGCGGTTGTGCCGGTAATACCGGTTGTTGCTCGGCGGCCAGGGCAAAGTGATTTGATATGTCTTCACGTTCACCCCCACATCCGGTTTCGCCAGCGGCTATCCGGGCGCGCTGGTGTATTTGAGGTTGGAAGGAATGCTCTGACAGTCCAGGTCACGTAATCCGGGTTTAGGCTGCGTTCAACTCGCACGCCGCGCGCTTTGTAGCGCTTAACCAGTTCGTCGGCCTGTTCGGTGCTGCAGTCGGTGTGATGAAACCAGGTGTATTTCATGGCCATCACCCCGCAAAGCCAAGCAGCTGTGCGGCGACACTTTCTGCCTCATCACGACTGCCGAAAGAACGGGACAGCACCCAGCGCCAGAGTACATCGAGCGCAGCTTTATAGAGCTGTTGAAACTCGAGCTCGTCCATATTGGCAAACGAGATGCTGCGAGGATGCTTTTTGAGTGTTCCGTCTGGCAGCTGAATGGCATCAAAGTGCCCTGCCTCAACGATTACCCATGAGCGGTAAGCATCGAAGGACTTGCACAGGCTAATGCCATTCGTGACGCGCCGGTAAGCAACCTGCTCAAGATACTGCTCAGCAGCATCGATCAGCGCGCCCTCATTCCCGCCATAAGAAGCCAGGAATTTTGCGTAGCCGGTGATCAGCTTCCGCTCGTTACTTGAGATGGCCCCGCCGGTTGGTTCCCAGTATTCAAAACCGAGATTGAGAAGCGCGAAAAAGCGCCGATGGAACGCCGGGTTACGTACCCGCCTGAACTCGGCAACAAGAACATCGCCGAGCCGGGTTTTTGATTGCAGGATATCGCTGGTCTCGGGCGTAGCCGGGATCAGTATTCCTGAGTGGTGTTTTATAAGTTGTAATTCTAGCGCCATGGTTCTCTCCGTGGCGCATCAGGTATAGGTTGTTCAGGCCTATGAAAGAATAATATCAGACGGTGGTGTAACTCGGTACCCCAGTCGTTTTGCAAATTGCATAAACCCGTTGAGAGTGAATATTTCTTCCTCTTCGAGTAACGGTCGTATTGAAACTATTCCATTTACTCGATAAACCAGATATCTCCCTTCCGCCGGGAAGCTATAGATAACTGCTTTATCGGCCCTTCTGACCACGTCGTACCATTGATCATCTGCATTAAAGGCATCTGCACTACACACTATTTCCCCCAGAGCGACTTATTGACGCGGTAAACAGTAATCGGGACAACCAGGGGAACGCAAACAGCGATACTCTTTGAAACTGCTCCAGTGAAATTCACGCGATTAATAAAACCACTCGTCCGCGCTTTCCCAGGTCTCCTGCACGATATGTTCGACCTCTTTCTTGTCGCCCCGGAAAACAGTCAAACCGTCATTGCCGGCACGCTTAATCGTAAGCTGGCAATTATCGAACTGCTTGCTGAGTCTTCTGAGCAGGTCTGACTCGAGCGCAGGTATAGCTCCATCAGGAAGTTTCTTCACGCGATCAATGGTTAACTCGATTTTCATTATTCCCTCCGCAATGGCAAGCTGTATGCATATGCAGTGCTTTTATAAACTCTCTTGATGACTTTTGCAATCGTTTAAGAGAACAAAAAAACTACTCAAAGTTCTATAACTCATTGCTTTAAAGCTAACGCCGTAATCGCCTAGTAACATAAATACCTACGCAGAGTTGGCGTTTTTATTTTAAAAAGAAATTTATTATTAGATGTAACATTTAGAGTTCGAACGAGAAACGTTTTAACAATAACCTTAGACTTTTATAACTGTCTGCTGAAAATGCCCCACGGAAAAAACCTCAAAATTTGATATGTTGAATACTTTCAAAGTAACAGAGAAAGAATTAATCTCGATGAGGCATGGCTTATCTTTATAACTGATCTAGATATGTATGATAAATTTTCAGTATCCAGCCATAAATTGCATTATTTACAATCGTTGTTTGTGTAAAACACCGAGCCAGCAACATCCTTAGCAAGCATATAGTTTCAAAATCAGACTATAAAAATGCAAAAAATATCACTTGCATCGTTTCGCTAATGAAAATACAAATCGGCACACTTCATGCAAGATAAAACTAAATTTATAGACTCCAAGTCCCAGGCTTGAAAAGATGCAAATCTGGCTGATATCTATATCTCGATGGTGCAGATTATTTGAGCATCAAAAAAATTTGCGACGAACGCTTAGCAGGTATAGGTTGTTGAACACTATGCTATTAGTGTACTGTAAAGCAATGCAATGATCTGATGAAGATTCAACAAAAAGGTCAATAAATGAGCACAGATTTTGTAGATTCACATGATCGGCATTTAGTTGATGCCAATCAATTATTTTCTTCTGGAAGATTTGCTAATGCAGATCAACTATATGGATTTTCAGTCGAATGTGGTCTGAAATCGTTAATGAAAGCATTTGGTATGCCGTTCGATAACGTGAAACAAATGCCTCAAAAAAGTTCTGATACCGTACACGCTGATAAAGTTTGGGATCGATTCGAGAGCTATCGCTCGTCGCATACTAGTGGAGCAGGTTACCAGTTGAATGGAACAAACCCTTTCCAAGATTGGAATGCTTCGCAGCGTTATTACAACCAATCGAGCTTCGATGCGGCTAAAGTCTCTCCACATAAGGCAGCAGCCGATCAAGTTAATCAATTGATAAGAAAAGCCAAATTAGCAGGATTAGTATGATAACTTTCGACCAAATCGTGCCATCATCTACTCAAATTATAAGTAAATATACTGATCTGGTTCAATCTTTGGATTGGTTAGTTTTAAACCGTGACCTGAATGGAAGGGTTCGTCTGGTTGCACCAGAATCAATCAAGGATAGCCCCCAGAAAATCGAGGGATTACATGCTCTTGAAAATGAGCTTTCAAAGGAACTCCATGGACATTATCATAACGTTTCAACATTATTTGAAAATGATATTGAATATGTGAAGGATGGTGCGCAGCTATTCAGAATCAATGGCTTTGAAAATGTATTCCTCGCTGATCGGTATGCCAATGAATCTTCTTGGGGAAACGTTTCAAAAATAACCAAAAATTCTCCGCGAGTTGTTTTCTTCTCTATAAAGGGAGGTGTGGGGCGTTCTACATCCCTTGCGGCAGCATCTTGGAAACTCGCACAACAAGGCAAGACAGTTTTAGTATTAGATCTTGATCTAGAATCACCTGGATTATCTACAGCTCTATTACCTATTGATCGTCAACCTAAATATGGTATCACCGATTGGCTTGTAGAAGATTTAGTCGACAATGGTGAACAACTAATTGACTCAATGATAGCAACAAGCCCATTGTCTCATGATGGCGAAATCTTTGTTGTACCAGCTCATGGAGTTGAAGCTGGAGAGTATGTGTCAAAACTCGGTAGAGTTTGGATGCCAAAAGTAGATCAACAAGGTAGAAAAGAAAAATGGTCACAAAGATTAAATAGACTAATTGATAAACTCGAACAAGTTATATCCCCTGATATCATATTGATTGATTCACGTTCAGGCATTGATGAGATCGCCTCATGTTGTGTTACAGATATGGGGGCTAATCTAGTACTACTATTTGCTTTAGATGGGCTGCAGACATGGAACGGTTATAAAATATTATTCGAACATTGGTTGAACAGTGAAGTTGCTAACGATATTCGCGAAAGATTACAAATTGTTGCCTCTATGGTTCCAGAAACAGACAAGATTGAATATCTTATATCACTCAGAGATCATGCATACGATCTTTTCTCCAATAATTTATATGACGAAATCGAAGCGGCGCCAATCGATGCAGTGGGACCTTCCAACGATGAAGATTACAAATGGAAGGTAAGAGAATTAGTAGAAGGATGGAATTTCGATAGCTCTGATGAGGGGGCCCCTCATAATCCTTGGGCAATTCAGTGGCACCGAAGTTTTACTGGTTCCTTAGCTCTGCACGGACGACTAGCCACAATTGATGAAAATTCTATAAAGTCAATTTTTGGACCCTTAATTGAAGGGATTGAGAGTGTTTTTGACTCGGAGATATCTGATGACTGATGTTCAAATAATTAGGCGTGCAATCTCCTCCGCCTCCCTGGAATCAAGTAGCTTTGGAGATGAACCTGATATTGGTGACTTATATGTGCCATTATCTCATATCAAAGCTTTGAAGCTTGCCTCCAATATTGTAATTGGAGGGCGTGGTGTTGGTAAATCATTTTGGACAGCAGTTCTCAAATCAAGGCATCTTCGCGCTACCATGCAAGAATATGTTCCCGAATTACAAAATTTAGAAATATTTGTCGGTTTTTCAAATGTTGAGGATATTGATAGTTATCCAAATGAAGATACTTTCCAACTATTGCTGAGTAACAATTATGTTCCATATGATATTTGGAGAACAGTGATTATTCGCTGGGTAGCTGGAAAATCAAACATTTCTATACCTACTAATACTTGGCAAGAAACTATCGATTGGTTCAAATCGGAGCCTGAAAAAGCTGCAAGGCTAATGAGTACATCTCGTAACTGGAATGGACTAATTGTTTTTGACGCTTTGGACAGGACAAGTAACGATTGGCAGAGAATGGATGAGATTGTTCGCGGTCTATTGCGTGCAGTCTTATGGCTGAAATCATATAATGGTTTATCAGCAAAGGTATTTTTACGTGAAGACCAAGCGGCTAGAACAGTTTTTAACTTTCCTGATGCTTCAAAAATATTGGCAACTAAAGCAGAACTGACATGGAGCAGACATGATCTGCATGGTTTACTTTGGCAAAGATTAATTAATTCAACGGATTTGAATGCTAATATTTTACGTGAAATATGTCAGAACGCCACATCTAGAACACTTGCTTCTGTCAATAACTCCTTTCAGCTTCCAGACGAAATGAAAAGAGAAAGCGAAGCCCAAAGGAAGGCTTTTGAAAAATTAGCAGGACCATGGATGGGTAAAGATAAAAGACGAGGTGTACCATACACGTGGTCTGTAAATCATTTATCGGATGGCAGAGGACAAACCTCACCAAGGTCATTTTTAGCTGCGATCAGTCAAGCAGCTCAAGATTCAAGTTCTCGCTATCCAAATCATGAATATGCATTACATTATGAAAGTTTAAAGCGTGGTATTCAGCAGGCTTCTGAGATACGAGTTACTGAAGTTGCAGAAGATTATCCTTGGGTACCAGATGTTTTATCTACTTTAAAAGGTTTGAACGTACCTTGTGATATTGAAACCGTCGATCAAAGATGGATGAGTTCTTTTCCTTCCGGGCCAGTGCAAGTGAATACTAATAGACTACCCGCTCAACATGCTGAACGTGGTTGGTCAGGAATTAGGGAAGACCTAGAGAATCTTGGACTAATTGAAACAAAAAAAGATGGTCGTGTTGATATGCCAGATTTGTATAGGGTTGGTTTCGGATTAGGAAGAAAAGGTGGGGTTAAACCTAAAAGTAAAAGAGATTAGATTTATAATTAAAACTTTTATAAAAGGTGCTATGAAAAATAGCACCTTTTATTGTTGGTTTTTTCCATTTGTCTTTTCACTACATCGATGTAATAAAAAATCGTGCTAGTATCAAAGTTTATTATATAAATACATTGACGTAATAACTGAAATAGGAGGAATTTATGGACGGAAAGAGACTTCAAAACTATTGGTCGCAAGAGGTTGATGCACTTATATCCATATATAGGCAATTTGAAACACTTATTCCTTCTCAAAAACATAAAGGATCAGCGCATCATGGTGAGGATGGTCGATTCGTAGAAGAGTTATTGCGCGAGTATTTTTCAAAATATCTTCCTCAAGGATTAGAGATTCTTACTGGGTTCATACTTCGGCCTGCAGTAAAAACTGGCACTACAGGTAAAGAGCGGAGGTATGATTTTGATAAAAACTCATCTCAGTTAGACATAATTGTCTACGATTCTGAAAGATATCCAGTTTTCCAAAGGTTTGGAAATAGTGCGATAGTTCCTCCGGAGGGAGTTGTAGCAATAATTTCAGTAAAAAAATACCTTAACGATGGAGATATAGCAAAAGAGTGTCAAGCTTTATGGAATGCTTCAAAGTTATGCAAAACTCAATACTCCAATAATCAAGTCGACAAAGTTAGGGGGCCTTTTCTCGCTTTGGTAACAATGGAATCAAAGATAGATAAAAAGCGCGAGGAAAATTTAGCTTGGATATTTAATAAAATCGTCGAAGCATATGGATGTGGCGATAAACCGACATTTGATGATTTAATTGGCTATATTGGTTCTCTTAGTGAGTGGAGCTTGTTTAAGCAAAGACCCGAAGAAAAAAAGGTAACTAAAGCAAAATTTATTAGCTTGGTTCACGGTGAAGGTGAATCTCACCTGGGATTACAATTCATCCTTTCGGGGATCCTTTCGGTTTTTTATGATAAAAGTAGACGAAATATAAGACGCCCTGGATTTACAGCATTCCCTTCAGGACGAGATATTGAGAAGTACCTTGGAAAAATAGAATGTGATGGGGAACGTTAGCTCTATTGAAGCGCAGCAAGAGACAAACCTTCACTGCGCTTCGAAAAGGCTTTTTAGAGGTTGCAAACATTCTTCCAGCAAACATCTAAAATTGTTGTCCGCATGATACTCAAACACCACTGCCATAACAAAAACATCAGTTAAAATTAAGGCTGTTTTCGTGATAAAAAATTGGATGAATGGATGTCAAGATAGTGCCACAAAGGGACATAGCAAGCCAAATTTAAGCCCGCCAGCGAAGATTAACTCATTGACATTTAGTTTAAAAAATACACAACCAAACAACGGTAACTCTTTGCTAATCCCATGTAATTTTCATTCTTACTAATTGAAATTATCAAAACAACATCGAAATATCCTTAATCAAAATTGTTCACGCCCGCATCCCCTTCCCCCTTGCCAGGTTAATTCTGTCAACACATTCCCTTAATGCTTTTGACTTGCTCAGGAGAAAGTTCAGATTCATCAATTGTGGCCAGAAGACTATTAAGGGAGCGCTCAAATTCATTTTTAGTCAACCGTAAACAGATAGCCTTAACCCGACTTGACTAGAACTAGCGGGGGCCAATTGATCTTGTCATTCGTAATTGCATGCCATGCCCGTCAATCGCCAGTTGGCGATTTTGCAACCTCGGTTATACACGCAAAAGATACTACCTTTGTATTTCTTTCGCCTAAAAGTTGTCAAAAGGCGATTAGCTTGGGCGCAGCCAGGCTTTCAACAAAGATTAGATTTGTTTTCCCAGCCGAATGCGCAAGCGCCATGTCATAGAGTGACTAGCTCAACTTATGGCAATTTTAACGATCTGATACATGTTTGGGATGTCAGCTTTATGCCATAAGCGGACATTTTTGGTTTGATTTATGCTTAAGTGGATTTTTAAACGTCAGCAGGAACTATCTTCTAGTAATCAAACAAGTCATTTTCCCTCAAACCAAGCCACTTTTCGAGATGTATCAGCAGCACCTGCAGTGCTTCTTCATACTCTGGGAATTCGTCTGGATTAATTGAGTCAATTCTGGCCTTCGCATGTTCAATGCCTATAAAATCGGCAATTGCTTCTTTGTTGAAACTATTGTGAGGGGTGGGGACCCTATCACCATACGTGTAGCTGTTACCTCGGTGCATTAAGCGAGAGATCACGGTTGCGAAACCTTGGTCGGTTTGAATTGCTTTCATGAGCCATTCTCGCGGCTCGTCTATTGAGTTTGTATAATCTTTCCAGCGATAGAGCTGGTATATAAGATCAGGTTCGGTGAGGAGAATGTCGCCGTCTTCTGCGCGGCCCCTAATCAATCGCAACCATTCGACCTTCATTGCCGCAACGGTGTTTAGCTCTAGCGTTGGCTCGAAGACACCACTGCTCCTCTCTTTTCGATCGGCTGGATCGCTCAGATGAATAAGGATTGAGGCGACAGATAACGCTCCAGTTTTACGGAGAGATGCGAGAGCCAAATCACTTCGAACATCCTCAGGAAGTCGTTTCAAGAATCTATTTGTCGCTCGCCATGCTGCCACATACGACGAGTCAAAAGTACCACTGTTAGTACCTGCAAGTTTTTCAGCAAGTATGAACATCCCCGGTAGCAGAATAGAAGCGTTCTCAACTGGCAATCGGTCGACGGATTCGTCGAGCCTCGCAACGAGCGAGTTCAGTAGGCCATCACCTTCGATGGCAGCGATTGCCGTATAGAGTTCTTCCTCTGACGTTGTTGCATCGAGAAAATCAACAAAGCGGCGCTCAGACATTTCTCCGACCGTCGTCTGAAGTTCGAAGTAACGTGGGAAATAGCGAGGTGTGCACACTCGTTTTTCCGCCAACCACTGAAGATGGAAGTCGTCAGCATAGTTCGTCCCTCCATATGCCCATTCGAGGGTAGGGAATAAATCTTTTAGCGCGTCACGAGCATTCTCGCGTCGGTTCTCCGGCACGATCTCAAGAAGCACCTTAGCCGCTTCCTGGTCTACCTTCTGTCGACCATTGAAAGAATAGCGTCTTTCTTGGAGAACAAGTCCCCGCTCACGGAACAGTGCATCGTGTAGGTCTGGCTCAAAAACCCGGAGTGTCTCAAGAATCAGAAAATCTACAATGTTCACCTCGAATACATTGCCCACAACATGTAGTGGTATATTTATAGCAATAGACGAGATGAGGCGGCGTGCATCGCGCATATTTCGAAGCCAAGGCAGGATGCAGCCAATGCAAGCGTTTCCCCACCGTTTCTGAGAAAACCCATTTGCCTCGATTGCGTAAGGGCCTGCGATTTTAGCGAGTTCCTCCTCAAATATACGATGCACGATCCACACCGGGACGGCTGGAAGATCAAAATTAGCCTGCACGACCTTCTCAAGGAAGGCTCGACCATTGCCGTCAGCAACAGGATCGAGCGCCCGCTCTACGATACTGGGCTGGAACAGTAGCACAAAAACAATGTTTGGCAGATTAGCATTCGCCTTTACCTGACGAAGCAGCATCCTGATCTGCTCTGGCTCAAGTCGATCAATGTCGTCAACGAAGACAACCAGCGGTCTGTCAAGTTCGCGCAGGCGATCCTCAAGCGATCTTCGTACCTTGTCGAGTGGTTCGCCACTATGGTCACGGCCGAGATGGGTGAGTATGCGTCCTACAAGAGGAATTCCGACTGAGAGTATGGAAAGAACAGCCGCAACCTTTGCTACCGTCGGAAGGTCAAAGCCAATGGCCGACGCGATCGCTATAACTGAAGCATTAGTTAGCACCGTCGAGACTAGGAAGCTTGAACTACCGACCTCTTTAAGAGGATTACCAACCCCTGTAAGGATTGCTCCGTAGCGTCGTAGTGCTTCAGCACGGTTAAGCGCAGCCTTCGAATGCTCGCCTCCCAAGCGATTTGCTATCTGGCCAAATAGCGCTCCGGCGATAGCATCGCCGTCCCCCCATTGCCAGGGGTTGAAATCAAGCCAGTCCGCTCCGTTGTTCTTGGCATCGAGCCGTTCGGTAATGAGATTTTTCAGCGATGATTTGCCGAAACCCCATCCCCCTCGGATAGCAAATACTCGGCCTTCGCGCAAACTAAGCTCTGAAAGCACGTCAGCTATACGAGCCGCGAATTCGGTCCTTCTAAGGCGATCTTCGGATGCATGCCGAATTGGTGCCTCCGCCCCGATTCCTCCGTCCGGCAGCTCGTTCCTTATCACGTCAGCATTGCGCTTCGAGATACGACGAGCGCGCCATGTCTTCAAACGGAACAACAGCTTACTCATCGCACATCATCTCCAAAAGTGCATGTAACAAGCGTCCTAATGCTAGAAGCTTCACCGAAAGAAAATTGTCTACGCCAGCTAAATGAATACAGCTCGCTGCAGAAATTGCAAGCCAGTATAACGGCTTTGCCTTCTCAACGTGAAATGGAACGCGGGCAACTACATCAATTGAGCGAGAACACTAATGACAAACTGACATGTGTGAATTGGTACCAGTGATATGCCCCACGTAGTTCAAGATACTTTAATATAAATATGCATTCCAAACTCCCGCTTTTAGCTCGCAATAGACCATTTCATCAATGTGCCATCCCTTCCGCCTTCATCCGCTCATATTTGGCTTTCAAAAGCTCCGCTGGTGTCGGCCCCTTCGGTGCCACTGGTGCTGCCAACGCACGACGAACAGGCGGGATTGGTTTCCCGGCCAGCACCCGCTTTTCCCATTTATCCAGAATATCTCCGGCCTCACGCTCGAATTCTTTGTGGCACAGTTGGCCATCAGTTCCCCGGCGCCGCAGTTCCAGACAGATGTGATAATAAACCGGCTTTGGCCACGGATACTGCTCACTGCTCGGATACCGGAACACGAGCTTCCGCCAGTTCCAGTATTCAGCCATCACGTCAGCGGTAGTGATCCCCAGCACGCAGCGACCTTCCCTGCACCACTTGATGAACTGGCCTGGCGAGGGCAGAAATGGACGCTCCTGACGGCGAACCATGCGCATACCGGCTTCAACCTGTTCCAGAGTGGTGATCCCATTTTCTTTAAAGGCCAGCACCCATTGCCGGCGGATCTCGTTCACGTCTTCCTGGCTGCGATTAACCAGGCTTGCCGGAAACGCGGCCGCCAGCTGTACGAATAGCCCGTTGATAATCTGCGCCACCTGTTGCGTTTGTTCGCGTTCGGTGTACTGCTCAGGCATGTTGTGCGCCACCCGGCGAGCCTGTTCCCGGTCAAAGTTTCGAATGCTCTCAGCAAGGTTTTTCATTCCAGCACCCCGTCAATCCAGTCAGTGTTATGCAAGTCGATGCCGCCCCGGGAAGGTTTTTCCGTTCCGTTTGCACGCAGCCGCTTGGTGGTGAGCTGATCCCACTGCTTGCGTAGACTTGAAGGGCTCAGGATGTTGTCTTTCCAGAATTCATCCCGGTTGGCCCACTGGAACAGGTCACAGATTTCGTAGTGAGTACGCTTGTCCTGCACACGCATCAGCCTGATGGTGTTTGCCCATTCAGCCCAGTTTGGTTCAGATAACGATGCGTTGACGGTGAGAAGCCTGTCGTAAATCCAGCGTGCGGCCTTGAGGTCGTCAGCGGATCCCCATGATTTACCAGCTGGGGTGTATATCCCGGCGGCAGCTTCTGGATGGCGTGAGAGAAACTCTTGAGTTTTCTGGTTTCGGGATTCGTCAGAATTCCGAGACGAGGATATTTTAATATTGTTCTTGTTATAGTCTTGGGTGTCTACCGTTTCCGGGAAGGTTTTTCCCGTTTTCGGTAACACTTTTCCCGTTTTCGGTTTGTCTAAAACCCAGGCAGAAAGGTCAGTATTTATACCGACAGTTTTCATCACGCCCTGCTTTTGACTGAATATAATTTTACGTTCAGCGAGTGATTTGAGCGCATCAGAAACATGCGAATCACTCAGCCCTGTAAGCTCGGCGATCACCGTGTTCGTAACACGGTCCTGCTTCTTGTTCCAGCCGTAGGTAAGCCAGATCACCGCCTCAAAACACTGCCACTCCCGGCCTGACAATCTCAGACGAGGCTTAAGCTGTTGGATCTCGTTAGCGACCTTGGTATACCCGTTCGACAGGTCGGCCATACGACCTCCCGGTTGTTCGGTTCTGTGGGGGAAATTGATAATTTCAGCTGTGTTTGACATACTTAGCTCCGCAATTACACTCCGTTTTTGCACCTGAAAGCCGTTGGTGTTCGAGCACCGCGGCTTTCGCCTTTTCTGAAGTCTTCACATTGCCCCCAGCATGGTTGTGACCATTGTCATCAAAGGACCTACTTGCTCCGGCATGAGGCGGAACAGCGACGCTATCCCCTCGCTTACCTCTTTCAGCTTCTGAAGCTCTGGAGCGTCCAGCAGGACAGCCTGCTTAGCCTCGGCACACTCTTTCATCGCAGAGGCGATCAGCGACATCGTGTCGTTCTTCGGCGCCAGACGGTTACGGAACTCCAGCGGCAGGACGGCCAGGATTGCCGGGGCCAGCTGGCGGACATTCTCGCGGTACTGCTCAGAGTCGAAACGGTTATCTAGGAAGCGAAACAGCTTCTGGCGCGCACGGCCGATATCCTCCGGGAAGCTGATGGCTGTTCCGCCCCGCTCCCGGTATTCGTTGATGATCAGCGCTGACACGACGTCCTGATTGTTCAGCGCCGACGACCACGCCCGGACCACTTCGCGGATCTTTTCGTGGTCTGGAGCCGCCTTAGGTTGAGCGTGGTTTATCATTTCTCCCGGATGTATTCCGGTATTCTTTTGATACGCAAGTGAATGCATTGCTTTCTCTTTCGTTGTTAGGGCCGCCGTTAAGCGGCATGGTTGTCAGGGGGTGGAAAGATAGACGGCAGGTCCGGGCGAAATTCATGAGCCTGGATTTCACCACCAACCGCTTTCACCAGTTCAGGAACGTGAACCGGGGAGATGCGTTTCTTTCCGTTTAGCCAGTCGCAGATAGTGGACTGCGCTTTACCGCAACGTTTTGCCAGTTCTTTCTGGCTGCCAGCGATGGCGATCGCTTTCTCTACTGCGGAGTTCTTCTCTACTGTTGGGGTCTTCATTATCACCTCAGCTATCAGTTCAAAGCGATTATGGTTATCACTTTAGCGAAAGTCAATCGCATAGGCGATTTTTTGCTAAATAATCGCTTGAGCGATACAGTTAAAGGAATCAGTGATAGGGGTGAATATGGGATTCTCGGAGCGTCTGGCGCAGGCAATGAAACATGCTGGATATACACAGGGCCGATTAGCCAAAGATGTCGGCATGGCTCAGTCAAGCGTAAATAAGTTACTCAAGGACGCGAACGGCTCTCGTAAAACCGTTGAGATCGCTTCTGTTCTGGGAGTGCGGCCGGAGTGGCTGTCTACTGGCGAAGGGGAAATGGCTTCCAATGGCTTAAAAGTACCGACTGCGCTATACCAGGTTAAGCCGTCATTGAATGGGGTTTACCGGGTGGATGTTCTCGACGTTAAAGCCAGTGCTGGGCCGGGCGCAACTGTCACCAGCGATTTCATTGAAACTATCCGAGCCATTGAATATACAACTGAACAAGCGCGCGCATTGTTCGGCAACCGACCAGCTGCACACGTCAAAGTCATAACGGTTAACGGCGACAGCATGGATGGCACCATTTCGCCTGGCGATCAAATTTTCGTTGATACCAGCGTTACGCATTTTGACGGCGATGGGGTTTATGTATTTGTCTTCGGCAAAACCCTTCATGTTAAGCGCCTTCAGATGCAGCGTGACCGCCTCGCGGTAATATCCGACAATCCGATTTACGAAAAGTGGTACGTTGAACCTGAAGATGAAGATACATTTTATGTGATGGCCAAAGTTCTGCTTAGGCAGTCTGTTGACTATAAAAGATTCGCGTAAAGATAAAATACGGAAATAATAAAATTATGAAATGGTTGAAATTTGCAATTTTAAGCACAGCTTTGATTTCTTCTCAGGCAATGTCTGCGAGATGGTTGTTAACATATTCTAAAGATGAGATGCGTGGTACAACTGAGAAAATTCTACAGACTAACTCAAAGCGACCTGTTGATTTACAGCCACCATATCAAGGCGGATCATGGCTGGCGATGGTTCTGCGCTCCCCTAGAGTCGAACTAAAAGAAGGTGAAAACCCTGACAATATTCAGCTAGATAAAGCAATCCTCATTATCACTAAAGGGCAATTCAATTGTCCTTCATATGATGGTTGTTACATCAATGTGAAATTTGATGACGAAAAAATACAGAAATACAAAACACTCAGGCCAAATAATGGTAGTACTGATGTTATTTACTTAGAAAATCCAAAAGTGTTTCTACAGGACATAGCTAAACATAAGAAACTGATTATCGAGGCCGATTTTTATCAATCTGGAGCTCGTCAATTCACTTTCGATTTGAATGGATATTCTACCCCAGAAATAAATCCAGAAACAGAATAACATCCAACCCGCTCCGGCGGGTTTTTTACTGCCCTCACCCACCCACTCCTCCTCTTTCCCCCAACTTTTTAACCCAACAGCTATCACTTTTTTCGCCATTCACAAAAAAATATCGCTTTAACATTCAATTAATTATCACTTTATCGATGATTGCTATCGTTTTGGCGATTGACCGAATCAATCGCTTTAGCTATTGTTAACCGCATAGACGAACGGCGCGTCGTTAAACCATGCGTCAGACGCCCGGCGGGCTCAGGGTGAACGGCAATGGTGCGTAATCAAACGACTTTCATACCTCAGTCGCTTCACCGAGGCGCCTTAGTTATGAAAACCAGCGGCCATCCACCGCTACAACAATGTGCATCAGGTAT
>NZ_JBLQTU010000002.1:0-49911 GCF_048684785.1 Enterobacter sp. BNK-29 | reverse complement strand
GTTTCATCTGCCACTGCTGCTGTATGCCCTGCCCGGCAAAATAAAGCGTTCCCTTTCCATCTTTCGCGTTCAGATAATCCAGAACTTCCATCAACCTTTCGCTACCAGCACGCGGCGCGTTTTCGTCGAACAGGTTCAACTGAGCCACGCCTTGGCTGAAAAAATCCCCCAGCAAGATTCCAGCCTTTTGATAGCGATGGCCATCCTGCCAGATTTTGTCCAGGCACTTTACCGCGGCGTTGATGATGTCGCGGGAATCCTGAGTGGGTGTGAGAAGCTTCATGGACGCACTGTTACCGTAATAGGGCTCGTTAAGCGCAAAGGGAGAGGTTTTCACGAACGCAGAGATAAAGCGGCAGTACTGATGCTCACCCCGAAGTTTTTCAGCGCCACGGGCCGCATAGCTGCAAATAGCCTGGCGCATCTGCTCATAGTCCGTGACGCGTTCGCCGAATGACCGACTGCAGACGATTTCCTGCTTTGCTGGCGCAAACTCCTCCAGATCAAGACAAGGCTCGCCGCGCAACTCCCGGACCGTTCGCTCGAGTACCACGTTAAAGTGTTTACGTATAATCCATGTGCTTTGTTCTGAGAGGTCCAGAGCCGTTTTAATGCCCATGGCGTTAAGCTTCTTACTTATGCGGAGGCCAACGCCCCAGACGTCCTCTACGGGTACCAGGGCAAGGAGTCGGCGCTGGCGATCGATATTCGATAAATCAACTACTCCGCCAGTCTGCCGCTGCCATTTCTTTGCGGCGTGGTTGGCGAGTTTAGCGAGTGTTTTTGTCTGGGCAATGCCAACGCCAACGGTGAGGTGCGTACGCTTCAGAACCGTAGCGCGGATCTCCTTGCCGAACTCGGTCAGGTCCCGGCAGTTTCGCACTCCAGTAAGATCACAAAAAGCTTCATCGATACTGTAAATTTCGACGCGGGGGCTCATTTCCTCTAGCGTCGTCATTACCCGGTTCGACATATCAGCATACAGCTCGTAGTTACTGCTGAAGCAGACAACGCCAGCGCGCCGGAAAAGCTCCTTTTGCTTGAAGAAAGGCTCTCCCATGGTAATTCCAGCGGCCTTGGCCTCGGCACTGCGTGCGATTACACAGCCATCGTTATTCGAGAGAACGACAACCGGGCGCCCTCTCAGGTCAGGCCTGAATACGGTCTCGCATGAAGCGTAGAACGAATTCACATCACAGAGCGCAAACATACTCAGCTCGCCGATTTGACGATGAAAGTAACAACGCCGAACACATTAAGCGTGTCCTCGCTGCCGACAATAATCGGCGAGTAAGCGCTGTTCATAGGATTGAGCTGCACGGTCGGGCGCAGTTGCAGGCGCTTAACAGTGAACTCACCCTCCACCGCGGCGATGACAATGTCACCATGCTCAGCAGTGCGTGAGCTGTCCACCACCAGCAGATCACCATCGCTGATCCCGGCTTCGATCATTGAATCACCTGCGGCTTTGACGAAATAGGTGGAGCTCGGATGAGCGACAAGTAACTCATTGAGATCGATACGCTGTTCAACGTAATCAGCTGCGGGGCTTGGGAAACCACACTGAACTAAGTCACTGAATAGCGGGAGAGCGATAATTTCTCGCAGTTCTGTTGGCCTAATGAAGTCCATTGCGTACACCTCAAATACTGTTTTTATATACAGTAGTTTTCTTTTTGAGGGTTCGCAATACTGCGGATTCCTTATGGCTGTACAAAGCTTCACCGCTTCGCTTGTAAGTTTCTATCTCTCCTCGAATTATAACCTTTGTAAATTTTTCGAGTTCTGACTCAGATGCGTATATTTAGACCAACCCTGAGTGATCTCCGCCAGCAAAAGGCATTGGGCATTACCGGCATCACCGCTACTTACTACCAAACTGGTGTATAACTAACCTACCTTACACTGAAAAATTAGTAGGTTAACCAGCCGTTTATTATCTATTATCATTCCGGCGAATTGATAATCGAAAACAGGAGTAAGAGCTTGCAGATTTGCATGATGGATTATGGCCGGCTGTCGTCAGATGGGAAAACGCTCAAGCTGGACTGTTATGGTATTGGATCATTTGACGTTCTGTCAGGGATCGAACGATATATCAACAATCCTAACTGCTCAGATATTGAAAAAGCCGCGATTCCACCCGGTACTTACTGGATTGTTGATCGACCCACTGGTAGTTTCGTTAACCAGGCGAGAGCTGAAATAATTGATCTGGCACACCTGTATAAAAACCATCACTCTGAATGGTTCGGTTTGTACAGTGCGCAAACCATGAGCGATTACGTCTATGTTAACGGTACGAAACGTGGCAGTTTCAGACTCCATCCTCTCAATACTGATGGTTCTGGTGTATCGTGGGGCTGCATCACCCTTTACAGAGCAGCCGATTTCCAGATTCTTCGTAATGCATTACTCAAACGGAAAAAAGTGACTGTACCCGGCGGAAAAGGATTAATGGCATACGGGCGTATTGATGTACGTGGTGTTCCTGACTTCAGTAAATGTGGTGTGAGATGAAAATCATAATATTCGTTACTTTGCTTATCGTCTGTTTTATCCTCATCCCAGATAGCTGGATTAATGATGTTTTCATGCAACATATTCGGATATCAGGTGATGGAGAAGAGGCCATGAATAACTATGATTTCACAATAATTTTGATTAAATTTTCTCTGTCCGCATTAATAGCGTTCTTGCTGATAAGACTGAAGAAACTTCTGAAGAAATAATTTTTGGTCATCAGAATTATCGATGCCGCCGCTGCTTGTTCTTTCGATTGGGCCGCGGCGCTAAACTTCCATGACTAAGAAAATTTTTTCTTAAACTCATCAAGTCCTTTCTGTGTTTTTTCCAACTGCTTAATGACGTAATTGAGAGCCAGTGCTGTATCGAGCATGATAACGTTGTTATCCAGTGCCAACGTATCATCAGCATCAACTCTGTTTCCTTCGCTATCAAACTTTGGCGCGGCAGGGACCAGCTTTACGTACTCACTATCAATCTTCATGACGTCCTGAGCGATTACACCCCGGCGAACTCTCTTACGAGGGTCATCGTTGTAGACGTAAGTTGCTGGCAGGAATTTCTTGATATTCTCGTATGACTGATAACCATCATCATATTTAATATCGTGCTTCAGCGTAATGTCACAGTTAGGCTGCTTCTGGAAAATATAGTTACCGGAAAGATTTCCACCAGCGTTGGCGTATATATCACCGTTTGCTGTCGTGAATTGAAATATACGTTGCCCGGCAGAACCACCATCCCCGAGTGTTGTTATTGCTACATCCGCCCACGAACTAGGCCCGGTAGCTATAGAACCAAGCCCTACTGTTGAAGAGTATCCACCACTGCATTGACTATGCCAACGGGCAAAAGGGATAAACCCTGCATCATTATTAACGGACACGTTACCTCGGAAAAAAGAGATATTTCTTTGCCATGTGTTAATGTCTGACCATGAGCCACCATAACCAGCCCCATCAGCTCCACACGAAGATGATTTGAATCTCTCATCGGGGTAAAACAAAAATGAACCCGCCGTACCAGTTCCGCTATTAACATTTAACTGCGCTCTGTCTAAATTAGTCCCGCTCCCCCGAACACCGCCCAGAGACCAGTTCCCGTTATACCAGGCCCCTCCCACAGCGTTTACATAACCTCCTACACTCCCATCCCCTGTGATGTTGTATAGCTTTACAGTCTTATCACCACCTTCCTGAGTAGATACGCCAATGCTGCTACCCTGAGTTACCATTAAATTCCCGGTTACTGTTCCACCCGTTTTCCCGTTCAACGAGCTTGTCTGGCTGATTACATACGGCCATGATGGTCCCGTAAACGTTGTACCGTCTGGTAGCTTCACAGTAATGTTACCAGCAGCACTAAAAACCTGTTGCCAGTTCTGTTTGTCGTAATTCAGTCCACGCAGTGCTTCAGCGCTTTGCGCCACCAGCGCGGCAGTTACCATATTCAGCGCCACACGGGGGACGGCTGACCAGGCCGCACCAGATTGCGTTGGCCCGGTGAAGTTGCTGACCAGTATCAGTTGGGTATCACTATCTACCGTTTTTACTGGTAACGTGTACGGAACGCCGCCCACAGTAGAGACAATGAAGTCACCTGCGGCAAGTTCGGTAGTAAAAGAGGTTCCGGAACCGCCAACAATAGCGGATCCATTTGTCAGGGTGAGGGTACCTGCCGACATAAAAGACTCCTGAGTGCAGATAATAAAAAACCCGCCGAAGCGGGTTCTTGTTTTGTTCACTTTGAACAGGTCGACCTGGTGAAGTTATTTTTGCTCACCCATCGCCAATTGAAGGGGTAGCCTGCCCTATATTCTGTCTGATTGGCTACTTTGCGCACATCGTAAATCTGTACCGACAGAACCTGACCTCCAATAAGTGCGTCTGCCTCGCATAATGGCTTTTGCTTTTGCAGAACTGAACCAGAGCAAGCAGAAAGAAACAGGCAAAATGCCATCGCTAACATTATTTTCGTCATTTCACACCTTGATTAGTTTTTATTAAGTGAAAACTAACGCAGCGGTACTGAAATATAAAATAGATATGACAGATCAATTAAATGAATTTGATCGCTTAAAACGATCAATCATAGGCGGCGGTGTTGATAGCCGTCAAAGCTATTCCAGTCGTTGTCCCACCCGCAGCAGAACCGGTAGCCGTGGTCGAGGGCGCGGCATTAATTCTGGTTGATGAACCATTAAACCGACATCCTGAGTAGGCTGTGATATTCACAATAGTGGGTGGTTTAGTGTTATTGTTCTGGATGATCTGGGAGCCAAGAATAGCGGGTGCCACCGCATAACTACCAGGCAAAGTGACGTCAATATTAATTCCACCTGTCGTAGCTCCAGGCGTCCCAACAGTCACAAGGTCACTCAATATCCGACTCTCGTTTGTCAGAACCAACTTCCCGGTGGCATCCCAGATAGCAAATCCCCATTTTGGCAATGTCTGAGGATAAATAGCAAAGATGTAAGCCGTTAATGTATGTGCCTGTCCATAGGCATTGCTTGATCCAACAAGAATATTTCCTCCTGATCTGGCTGCAGTAACCATAGTAGGCTGAGCAGTATCACTCGTTTTGCAAAAAACCATCGCCGGATAAGAAACGTCCAGAGCTATTGTTGCAGATGCACCGTGATATGCCCCGCTTGCTACTGAGTTAACCACTACCCTCCTGTAGAGACAAAATGGCGTGGACTGAGGCGTAATAAAGGGATTTCCATTATCCAGAGCTATCAGTGCGCCATAATCTGCCATTATGCTTTCTCCACAAAAACTACGAGCTCACATTCAGAGGCTGGATAATTTCCAATCCCAACGCTGTTTGCCGCGCCAAGAGTTATCGTATTTCCGCTGGCGACGATACTGCGCCCTACCGAGACCGCCCCCTTATCCAGAGAAACGACAAACCCGACCTTCATTCCTGCCGGAATGGTAAACGACCAGCTTCCAGAGTTTTGTCCCTCAGAAAGTTGAATACGTCCGACCACTGAAACTGGCTTAATACCATAATTGTTCGGATTGCCATTGGCATCCCATGTCTGAATGCCCCACGTCATTAAAATACTCCTGTAAGTTTACCAATCTGTACGCGGAGGACACCGTTCGCATCCCTGATGCTGTCAGTAACGTTCGTGGTCTTTCTTGCGCCCTGCCCATCGCTGCCGTAGTTTTCCCAGGTACCGCCTTTGTCCAGTTTCCACCCGGACTGCCCTGGTACGTAATTGTTGGACTGGATGAAGTTGCCAATTTTAGCATTGGTGATCGTGCCATCCTGAATAAATGCTGAGCTCATAAAGACCTGACCATTAACCACCGCGAACGGTGAATACTGGGCGTCACCACTGCCACTCATCAGTACAAACTGATTAGCGTTGAACCCAATACGGGTAACTACCGGTTTCCCGGCCTCAGCAAGCACAGCAATCGACATCCCAGCGTTGTACATCACGCCGTTTATCCTCACGCCTGTTTTGAGGGTGTAGATTGCCGAAGCACCGGAGGCATCGACGACGGCTGTGAGCTTGTCTTCTAGGGAAGCGGTGACGTTGTCGATCTGCGCCTGCACCTGTGTCGACATTTCGGCCATTGCCCTATCCACCTCAGCAATAGTAGTTTTCACAACGAGGATATCGGCGCGTACCTCTCCGTATTGCGCCCATTGATGTTCAACTGTTCTGTGGTTGGCCAGCGCGTTCTGCATTGCAGCTTCAAGATTGGTATCAATATCACTGGTCAGGCGGTCGCCGTCGGCCGAGGTAAGGAAATCATCTGCGATTTCACCCAGATAATCATCAGCATTATCGTTAGACATTCCCCTGATCCAGTCGGTATAGCCGGACTCGTTACCCGTTCTGTCGACCAGCTGGGCGCGATACCAGAATTCCTGCCCGGCTTTCAGCCCGAGCTGGGTATATTCAGCAGATGGATAAGGTACGTCCGATAGCAGCAACGGATCGGAAAAATCGCTGTTGGCCGTGTACTGGATTTCTGTTTTGAGGGTATCGCCGGTGTTTTCCGGGAACCCCCAGTTCAGACGAATACCCCAGTTAATGCCCGTAGCCATAAAGCCCACTGGCTTGGGAGGATTGCCAACTTTGCCGGTCAACGTCTTCTCTTCTGAATATCCCCATCCGGAAGAAATTTCCGCTGCGTTGATAGCACGCACGCGCACCAGATAGCGTCCGGCGTAAATCCCCGGGACGTCGAATGACGTGGTGGAACTGCGAGGCACGTTAACCCAGTTTCCGTCGTTGCGGCGCCATTGCGCCTCATAGGCGATGGCATTTTGTGCCTGGCCCCAGCTTACGCGCATGGTTTCGACGCTGATATTTTGCTGAATCACCGAAAACGAGCTGATCGCGATGTTGACTGGCGGCGACTGATTACCTGGAAGGATGACACTTACCGGCCGCTGATCTATAACGGCACCTGTATCGATACGGGCATATTTATCCGGATCGTGATTTGCCCCCGTGATGGTATATGTCCCGTCATTGTTATCGGTGACACTAATTACCCTGTACTGCTGCGCATAAAGTTCATCAGATTCAATAACCCATACAGCCTCAGTCTGCGGAAATTCGCTAAAGGCGGTTGTCACGGTAACCATTCCACCTGACAGGGACTGAATCGTCCGGGATTGGGTAATACCCGACGGCAGGTTTACCATTATCCTGTCACCGGCCTTAGCACTTGGCACCCGGTCAAGTTTGAGTACACGACCATTAACCGCGGATAATCGACCGCCTAAATCTCGACCAGAGAGATTGCGATCAGAAACAGCAATTATGTAGCCCGGCTGAGGAATATTACCGTCCAGACCAACGTCAAACGTTACAATCCTATCTTTATTGTTGGTCAGGATTCCCCAGCGCCCTTTTCTGTTAGCCTCAGACTGCCGGGTGCAACCGATGGCGGTGATCTCAAGCTGGTTGAAACCATAGCGCGCCACCAAAGCCTGCTCGAAGACGGGCTCCATTGCATCAGCATAGCCATTTGCCGGATCTGACCAGGAAACAAGAGCATTTGTGTAGCGACTTTTGGTTGTGCTGCTGGAATAAACAAATTTGCCGTCGACTACGTTAGCGTGCGTGTAGGTAAAATCGACATCTCTGGGCATGTCTGCAAGGGCAACAATCTGCTCGTCTCCCCAGTAGGTCATGCCTCGAAAAATGGCAGCAAAGTCACGCAGGACAGTGTAAGCGTCATTTCGATCCTGAATGTAAACGTTGCAGGTGTAACGCGGTTCAGTTCCGCTACCACCCTTACCGTCCGGTACCGATTGATCACAATATTGAGCGACCTGATAAAGAGTCCATTTGTCGATGTTGGCTGCCGTTAGCCGATTACCAAGGCCGAAGCGGTCAGTGACCACCAGATCGTAAAATATCCACGCAGGGTTATCCGTCCATGCCCACTTAAATGCGCCCGTCCAGGTGCCGCTGTACGTTCGTGTTTCCGGGTCATAGGTATCGGGCACACGAATAACACGTCCGCGAGGCTCGCAGGAAATTTGCGGAATTGAGCCATTGAACTGGCTCGAGTCAAATTCAATGTACAAAAGCGCAGAGTTCGGATATCGAAGTTTGGCGTCGATTACTTCTGTGAAGCTTTGCAGCGTCATCGTGTCGCCAATCTTCGCGCTATTGGCATCGGCTGTAATTTTGCGCAGCCTGATGGTCCAGGTGCTGCCCGCCTGAGGTAAATCAATACGGTGGCTGCGCTCGTAACCTGACGTCGTTTTCCCGGTCACGCTGGTATTCAGCACTGTCTGCCAGGAGCCGCCATCTGTCTGCAGGTCAATTGCATAGTTGACCGAATAGCCAACCAGATCGCCATCATCCTCCTGTTTGAAGAGAGAAGGCCATTTTAGACGCAGGCGAACAGCTGAAAGCTGCGTATTAGTGAACGTGCGCGTCCACGCTGTAGAGCTGGAAACTTCGGAGCCTACATTGATTTCATTTTCGGTACCCGGGATCCCTTGAATGTATTTTTGCGCCTGAGTTCCAGAACGAAACTCCCACGCCACACCGCTGAAGTTCTGTGAACCATCTGCGTTCTCAAGTGCGGTGCCATCGAGATAAATATCGCGCGCAGTAAGGCCACCAGCAAACTCCCCCTCTCCCAGCGCGAGAAGGATTTTTGCCTTGGCTACTGACTGCAGATCGTCTGGCTGTTCTGTAGGAGTTCTTGAGCTTGAACTGCCGCCCTTGCGGCCTTTAATAGCGGTTGCTATAGCCATATTGCGCCCATAAAAAAAGCCACCCGGAGGTGGCCATAATTAGAACAATGTTGAATTAAATATTATTTGATAAGCAAACCAAAATAATAGTGCTCATCGAAAATACGGAGAAAGCGAATTGCACAATTACGAACGTACTCTAATTGTTCCGAACGAGGAATGTCACCGTGTCGCGGATAGTTCAGGTAATAATACCCAACCTCATATTCATAATTATTTGTAAAATCATCATGCAATGCGCTCCAGTACGTCATTACTCTATATAAAAGGCCATTTGGCAAGTCATACCATTTAGCAAAAGTTCTAGTTAATTCACTCCAGACATCATCCTCAAGTTCAGAATAGGTGAGCTTTTTGAATGTTAGTCGCATTGCCAATATGAACGCGACTCGTTCAGTAGGCAACACTTCCCCAATCTCATCAACGTAGCCATCAAAGTAGCGAAATACCTCATCTTTCGAGATTTCCTTATCTAATCCCAAAGATGCCAAAATCAAAAGATTTGAAGACTCATTGCCAGCAGAAATCTGGTTTTCAGCCCAGTCTGTGAACGCCCTTCTGTCCAAACCAGGCTCGTTTAATTTTCTTAATCCAAGTAAATCTTGAAAGTCTATAGCATAACCATCCATAAGCATTTCCAGTCTTATAATGCGTTCTTTCAAGAAGATACTCTTAGCTTGGCACTATAGCTACTGCTGATCGTCAACATAAATGCCAGCAGAAATGATCGCACCACCGATTCGTCGCTTGCCGTAAAGAAGCGGTACCGGATTTCCTTGGGCTGTCGTATTGGTTACTCCACCAAATGCGTAGCTGGCCTTGTTGTCTGCCGATTGCTTGCTGGCAAGTCCGGTTGTCTGTGGAGAAAGCATTTGTACGACACCGCCAAGGGCCATCGCAGCGCCAAATTGCATTAGAGGAACGCCGACAGCACCACCGCCAAAGTATGACGCCACAGCACCAACTGCGACCAAAGCCACGCCTAAGATGGTCTGGAATACTCCACCACGTTTACTCCCGAGGATAACCGGCGCAATACGGATATCAGCACTACTCTGATCCATAGAGAGTTCGTCATCGTTCAGGTTACGCTTACCGCTGAAAACAGCGTAGGTTAGGCCGCGCTGCTTGCTGGTATTCAAAAAACGCTCGAAGCCTGGCACGATAACGCACAATGCGCGGATGGCTTCTTTTGGTGAGGCTACCGAAAGTTGGAATTCGCGGCCAAACGTAGTACCCAAAACACCATATAGACGAACAGTACGGACGGATTCGCACATTATCCCTCCTGCATGATTAGGCTTTTATGCCTGACAATTTTCATGGTTCTCTCCATCCAGTAACCTCCATATGGCACACGTTGACTGAGGTGACCATAAAGATGATGGAGAAGCATGTTCCCCTCCAGCAAGATCCCTGAATGGTTCCACTTATTCGATTCCACCTGCATGATGATCAAATCGCCCGGCATTGGTGATCCACTGAATTCTCGGAACCCACATTCGTACCAGCAATCCTGATAGAAATTATCCGGATAGGAGTCCTCCCACCACGGATAATCAACACGGTAATCCTGAAGTTCGACATCATGCTCCTGCCGGAAATAGCTCATCACCAGCCCCCAACAGTCGTAGTGTCCGAGCACAAACGGGCGCCCGAGCAACGGCAATTCACCTCGGGGAGTAATGGTACGAAAGTCTCCTTCAGGCCAACTGACAATATGCCAGGGCAGCAACGTTGCATCGCATTGAGCCTTGTCCAGTTCGCTTGGTTGGGTCGTCGCGTCAGGGTGACTATGTACGATTCCCGTTATCGTCCCCCAGTCTTCAGCAGCGGCGTAATCCTCTGGTGAAAGGTGAAACTGTTCCGTTGGTTCAGCAGCCAGATTACGGCATGGGAAATAGCGTTCCACCCGGCTTTTCTGCGCTATCACACCACAGCATTCGCGGGGATATTCTTTCGCAGCATGCGCCAGGATGGCCTGAATCGTTTTCTGACGCATATTAGCTCCTGATCAAAGATGTTCCCGGAAAACCACCGAAAGGAAGTTCATTGTGTTCACCAAACCGAAGCTTGCAGGCGGTGAGCGTGCCGTTGCATTGATCCAATGAGGGATCGCTTACCGGATTGTTGTTTCTGTCGAAGTAAAGCGTGCCGGCATAATCGCACCCATCGCCGGTGCGGTACCTATTCCGGATGCACCATGTGCAAAGGGAATGCAGCTGCCTGGTCGGGATCATTAACCCCTGCAGATCCATCGGGCTGGTAAGAACAAACTCGATACTTTCATCGGGAAGCTCGCTATTTTTACCGTCGATATAGAAAACCCGCTTTCTCACCTGCAAGGGATCTGCTGTTGGATTTCCATCCGGGAAATTGCGCGCATCCAGGTAATGCGCAAAAGTGTCATGAATCGTAACTTTGGCCTGCAGCATATCGTCATAGGCCAGACAGAGTGCAGTGATAGAGCTGTCAATGTTGGCAACGGTGAGCGTAGGCTGGGCGCTACTGCCATCGGTTGAAGCTTCCAGTCCCTCGAGCTTATATGGCCAGGCACCATACTCTTCGCCCTGCCACCAGATACTCTTCGCCTTTAACTTTGATTCGTCGCCACCAGCAGCCGCAATCTCTTCTTCAGTATGCGGGAGGTTATAAGCGTGAAAGCGCAGAACGTCCTCCAGGCCAAACGCAGAACCGTCTACCTCAAGAAGACGTATTTTTTCACCAGGTTCGAGGCGTTGATAATCTTCAGTAATCATGGTGCGTATGCCTGTTTGAAGGTTGCTTTTATGGTCATCACCTTGCTGGATAGCGGCTGGACTTTAATGGAATCAGCTTCAATCCGGTATAAACCGGTTTCGCCGACAGGAGACGTCCAGATAAAGGATTTTGTGATGTGTTTGCGGCAAAAACTCAGTGCATCGAGCATCTCTGCTTTTTTTCCCGTTAAGGTCATCGGCCATGACTGTTTTTCAGGGTTGATCCCTTCACCGGCGATCTGTTCAAAGCCGTCGCCAAAGGATGCAGAGCGTGTTGCGTAAGTGAACTCCCCTTCCATGCCCGCCTGAATCTGGGTTCGCCAGTTAAATATTTCGATCGCCATGTTTCCCCCGGGCATAAAAAAAACCCGCCGAAGCGGGTTAAGTTGATAAGTCAGCTCAAAGATATCTTTTCTTTAAATCTTCAAGCCTGCTGTTTTCTTTCTCTGTAAAGCCAGAAGCATCAAACATCGCTTCTTTATTTGCACCATTTACTCTCGTTACTGTAACTGTGAAGACCGCATCAGCTGGAGCATCAACCTGCCCCCATTCAGAAAACTTATTCGGAGCCAATGCCCAAGTAGCTTCTTCACCCGGTTCAAGCCCGCCAGCAATTTCGTAGTTAAAATCTTTTTCCAGCCATGGAACTGAACGTCCATCGCTGGCTATCACTCCATTGAAGTACACACGGGAAATAGCTTTATCAGTATTGTTTTTCACAACAAGGCGAATAATAGGTTGTGGCTTCCCATACTCTTCAGGTTCCAGGCTAAATCGAGATGATAGAACCTGTACTTTTTTGAGTTCTTCTTTGGCCTTCTCAGAGTCAGCTTTTTTCTGTTCAAGCTCTTTGATTTCCTGAATTGCCTGCTCTTTCTGCTTAAGTTCCCTCTCGGCAGTTACTTGCTGGGCATAAGAGATGATTTCCTCACCAGTTTTGCCAGACAGGGGCTCGCGCATCTTCTTGCTTAGATCTTCTTTGTCACTTTCTGACGATGCTCGCATCAGATCAGCCATATTAATGTTACTGAACGCTACGACCTTTAAAGCATTATCAAATTCCTCCCGTTTATTTTCCGGAAGTGATTCTCTGACCTTGGCTATAGATGATTTCATTGCGTCATCAGTTGATGAGTCAATTTTAGGTTTATCGCACCCGGCTAATAAGAAGGAAAGAAATAACACACCTACAATTTTTTTCATGTCCCTATTCCATCAGTAAAAATTGAGATTAATCCTATCAGGAATTGGCATAACGGCAAAATCTGCGGAGGCACTTTATCTTGATTTCGTTGCATTCCAGATGAGACCTCCAGGCTGGAGCTGTTTGGCTATACCTGCGCGTACTGACTGATCAATGGTCTGCTTGTAAGCCCGAGAAATTGCGTCACTGTCACCAGAAGTCTGCTGCTGAGTGTTCTGGTTATGAACGTTCACGGACGTTTGAACGGTTACGCCGCCAGTTGCCGAAGATTGCAGCCCATACATCGGGGCGCGGCCAACATAACCGCCGTTTGCATACCCCTGAGCTCCACGCATAAGCGCATACAGATTGCCGATACCCAGTGCACGGGTCGCTTCCTTCGTAAACACAAACTCACCGCCGTGTACAACGCCTTTCGGTTGGTATTTACCGCCATCTCCCGTGTAGCCGCCTCCATCAAAACCGGGGACCAAACCACCACCTGAGAAACCAAAGAACGCGCCGATACCGGTTCCACCAAACGCTGACTTCATTCCATTAACCAGAGCCAGTTGGGTCAGCATCTGGGCGATGCCCTTGAGGAAAGTAGAAAGGAAATCTGAGAAGTTAGATTTACCTGTGGTGAAGAAATCAGTCAGGGTGCTGGTCATGCCGGTGAACGCGTTACTAGTAACCGTCTGCACCTGGGAGTACACATTGGTCGCGCTGTCTTCGAAATCAACCCATCCCTTTTTCGCGCCGGTCAGCCAATCACCGCGTAGCTGATCCTCAGCATTATAGTAATCGTTAGCTGCCTTAAGCTGTTTCTGATATCCCTCTTCATCCAGCGAACCACCCGTATTTTTCCAGCCGGCGGCGAGCTGACTTTTTGCCAGCTCTCGCTGCGCCTGGCGGTCACTCATCCCCGCGCCACCCAGTAATGCGGCCTGTTTCTCAGCCATTTGCGTGACGTATTTCTGCGAGGTATCCATGCGCTTGTTCAGCAGTTCCTGCGCGGAAATCTGATCACCCAACAGGGCTTTCTGCCGCGCTAACTGTAGCACCTGGTCTTTACTCGCGAGCAGAGATTGCTCCTGCTTTGTCAGAGAGCGAGATCGGGAGGCCTCTTCCAGCACCTGAAATTTCGCTTCCGTAGTCCAAAGGGCTTTGCGCTGTTGGCTAATAGTATCGTTCAGCCCTTTATGCTGCTGCAGCGCGCGTAACTGTGCCTGAAGCGCCAGTAGCTCGGCCTGGGCAGCATCCGTACTGCGATCGCCAGCCGATAAAGTGCCCTGCTTTCCGGTTTTGGTCTTTTTACCAAAAGAAGCGACTCCTTCCCGATCCTTCTGGGTGGTTGCGGTACTTATCTTTCTGGTCGTATCGAGGTATTTACCTGCGCTGATATCAGCCGCATCCCAGTCTTTTTTCAGCTGAGAAACACTGTCTCCATAAGCACCGGCCATTTGTTCGTTATAGTCCTGCCATCCCTGCAAAGTATCCGTTTTCGCCCAGTCAGGAATGAGATTAATCGCAGCAGCGATAGAGGAAGAAATGATCTGGTTCAGTTTCTGGAAAACTATCGCAACGCTGTAATAAATTGCGTTGAATTCCTTCAGTGTGTTTGATGCCAGCTCAGCTACCCACTGACCGATATTCTGCATGGCCTCAGACGCCCAGTCTTTGATATCCAGCCACAGGCGACCAAACGGTGTCAGCGAGTCATAAGCCTGCTCTCCGCGTTCTGCCATCGTATCACCAAACAGGTCAATAGCCTGTGTAACGGCCGCGGTCTGGTCCTTCTGTTTCACCAGCTCATCAATATGCTTAAGCTGTGAAACAGTCAGGAAATTGTATTGTTCGTTTAGACTCTGAAGGGCTTTAACCGGATCCTTTTCTATATCCTGATATGCCTTGGTGATGTCCTGCGCCGAAACAATACCGGTTTGAACTGCAAGTGCCGTAGAGCCTGCCACTTTTTCAAGCTGCTGCTGTGTGAGCGATCCCATGCTAATCAGTTCAGTCATTAGACTCTGAACGGTTTCTACAGTAGCACCAGTAGAAGCAGCAATCGACTGGGAGGAAGCCATTACCTGGAGCGCTGACGTGCCAGCAATGTTGCCTGTCCTGATAATGGCCTTGTTAATTTCGTCGTAGGCGGTGAAGTAGTCCGCTCCCGCTTTTGCCGCAATCAGAACGGCACCAGCCAAGCCACCAATGGCCACTCGGGCAGGAGTCACCATCGACAACATCGCTTTCAGAGCATTGCCTACACCGCCAAACGAATCGCGCAGCTGGCCGCCCTGCTGAATGGCTACCATATAAACCGGCATACCGGACGCCAATGAAGTCACGATGTCGGTCATTTGCATCGGTAGATAACGCATCGCGTTGCGGTATTGCCCCGCGCTGATCGCTCCTGACTTCCAAGCTTCCTCCTGCTCTTTCAGTCGGGCGATCATCGGTGCAGCACGATCGGACACGCCAAGTTGGGATGCTTTTAGCTCTAACAATTCTACGCGCGTTTTTCCGATTGCTGTGACCTGCTCTTCCAGCGAATCGATAAAGGTCTTGCCCGCCGCAGCTGCACGCTGCGCTGCCTGTGCCTGTTTAATGCGAGCCCGCCCCTCTGCGGTCTCAGACTCCATGACCTGCGCCAGTTTAGCTCGGGTCGTCTCAAGCACGCTGTTGTAGCGAGTAAAGTCTTCATCCCCTAGCAGCCCTTTACCGCGAAACTTCGCCAGGCTCTCCTGGATAGTGTCCAGCTCATCCAGCGCCTTGTTTACCGGACTAATTTTATTCAGCAGGTTCTGCAGTTCCTGACGCTGCTGCTTCAGGCTTTCGCTGTTCTTCTTCTGGTTATCAATGCCGGTGCGGAACGTACTGTTCAGGTCATCCGCTTTACCTGCCGCGGCGGACGCGGTCTCCTGAAAGCGATCTAGTGCCTGGTTACCGCGCTCCAGCTCAGTGGTATTTACGCGCAGGGAAATCGTGGCGATGTCATTACTCATTCCGACCTCTCTTTATGCATAACTTTTAGTGCGGCGCTCTCCATGATTCGGATGTCCGAAAGCGCGGTTGCCTCGTCCTCAACGTGGTGCAGGCTCATCACCCAGGGCAGCACGTTATAATCAAGCCCTGATGCGCCTCCCATGCCCGTGCGCCACTGCGTGCTGACAGCCTGAAACACCAGGAATGAAGGCCATACATCTGGCCAGACGTCGATGTATTGATCGTCGTAGTCATCCGGCGAAAGACCATATGGCGCCAGGTCTGCCGGGGTGGGTTCAGGCGTATAGAACGCAGAGGCAACCGCTATCAGTTTTTTTCGCGCTGCCCCATCAGCTCGCGGTAGTAGGTTTCCGGGATTGCCTTCATTGCCGCCGGATAGTTTTCCAGCAGCACCGACAGGTTTTCCGCGTTGAATGCATCGGGAAGTGCCCAGCCAGAAATGATTTCCATCAGAAAATCAGTGGCGGTTTTGCCTTCGAGTTTTTCCAGGTCAGCCAGTTCTTTAAGTGGTTTGTGATTAAACGTGAACGTCAGCACGCCATCCTCATCGCCGGCTCGGGGGATCGAGACATTGGCCTTAAATGTTGGTTTGGGCTGAAGGGTGAATTTGGTCGCCATCGATACCTCTTAACAAAAAAAGCCTCCGTTATGGGAGGCATTGAATAGTGAAAGCTCTGACGGGTCAGGCGGCAGCGTCAGTCACCTTGTAGAACGTCATCGCCGGTGACTGCAGGTTCAGCACCACACTCACTGTCTCTACCTCGTTAACCGCAGTAGTTGGCGTATCGTCAAAGGACGCCGTGGCCGCCCAGTAACGGTTTTCCTTCGCCTTCGGCACGTACATGTAAGCCGCAACCGTCTCTTCGTCTTCGTCCAGTTGGCGCAGCAACGGATATACCGGGAGAGTTGAGTCGTGAGCGATCGAGTAGGTCTGGGAGACTGCGGATTTATAGGTATTCAGGTTGCGCTGGCGATCATCGCTGAGGAACTGAATCTGTGTAGTGTTCTGATCGCCACCTGATTTCGACACCTCAGTAATTTGCGGCAGCTCGGTCCATTCAAGCACCTTGCGGATCGAACCGGTACCGCCACCAGCGGCATATTTGTTTTTGTTGGTGGTATTGATGTTGCGAAGAGTTACGGCGCTTTCGGCAATCGCATCAATTTTTGCAATGACGTTATCAACACCGGACCAGTTGCAGTTCACATGAACAATATCACCCACCTTGAGTGCGTCCGCTTCACTCACGGTGATTACCATGTTTTCGGCGTTCGTCGCCCCGGTGAAAGAAATGGCTGGGCCATAGCCCGATGCCAGATAGACGTGGGCGCCATTAGGCAATGCAAAGCCCATATTGGTTACTCCTTTAGAAACGGGAAAACCGGCAAAGAGCCGGTCAGGTTTAGTAGGTTGTGAGGATTAGCTGGAGATATCAGCTCGATAATTGAGACTAACGGGAACGGTATAAGCGACAGATGTAGTGACCCCGCGGAAAACACCAGGCGTTTGATCTATCCAGCATGTAAAACCCCTGCCTTCAATCTCCTGCCCCTCGGGGAACAATTCAGCCACGCGATCAGCCAGGGCCACAACATCGCTACGGCCTGTGCCGGCTGGGGCCACAACGTTAATCTGGTATACACCTGAATAAATGCGGCAGCGCAATCCAAGGTCTACCGTACGCGGCGTGGCGGGCATGTCATGGACAGCAAGATAGAGCCCATCAGATGGCGGTGTGAAAGGCACGTTTTCCCATGCAACTGGGATCCCTTCAGCATCAGCCCACTCGCCGAGCCTGGCGGCCAGCGCCGCCGCGATATCGGGGATCATTTAGTCACCTCCCTTACTGCATCCTCAAAAAATCGCTGAAGCTCAGCAGCAGTAATGCGTACCATGCCTCCCGGAGCTTGGGAAGAGTGCCCCATCTCCAGTCGATACGCGTAAGGGACGTTGTTGCAGAAATAAATAGCCTTCATCCCGACTTTGAACAGCGACAGCGTGTAATTTCCTGCGGCTTTTGTCAGATTTCCGGTTTTATCGACACGTCCCGTTTCATCTGTGGTCGGTGCATCAAAAGACACCTGCCAGTTGCCCCGAAACCGTCCACCGGTATATCCGGGCGGCGCTTTGATATCCATCCCATCCACCAGTCGAGCCTTCTTCTTGAGTCGCCCGGTTTTAGTCAGATTATTAGGGTCCGATTTTTGCGCTTCGTTATGGTCGTATACCGCCTGATTGTAAGAGGCTGCCGTCTGGTTGATGCCCCAGAGTTCGGGGTTGCCGACAGGTGACATCATCACCAGTTGATTAAGGATCCGAATGCAGACAGCACGTACGACCTCTTCCTGATTCGCTTTGGCTTTGTCCACGAACGCGGTGATGGCAGCCATGAACGCCTTATTATCGTCCACGTTATGCCCTCAACTGAGCTTTGTAGCAGATCACCACAGGGCCCGGTTTCACGGGGTTAGGTTTAACCACGCGGTGGCTTACGCCGTCCACGACGATCAGATCGCCGATTTTAATGTCCTTCTCAGCAGTGAAGACAATCCGTACATCGCCGTTTTCTATGACCGTTCCGTCAATTTCTCCAGGTACGTAATCCGTCTTCACTCCTGTGGCGGTGAACTGGATATCCTCGGAACGATGCTCCACACCACCGATGACGATTAACGTGCCCTTACGCGTGACGTTGTATGCAATGCCGTTCTGCTTGAGCAAACGAGTCGTTGTCGCCTGCATTCGCTGATAGTTGATGGCCATTACGAGCGCTCCGCGAAAGCATTGATTGCATATCCACGCCCACCAGCCAGGTCGCCGAGAATAGCCATTACCGCCGGGTAAGAAGGTGTAAACGCCTCACCATCGGCAACCGCATAGGTCATGGTAACGGCGCCTTCGACACGTTCGGTTTTAACCGCGGCCTCACGAACGCTTGAAAGCAAATCGCCATCAATTGCCTCGATAGCCAGCATGCATTGTGCGGTGATAACCTGCCGCGGCACCTGGTCGGGTGGGAAGTCGTGTCCATCCAGAATGACATTTGCGCGTGGCCAGGCCAGCGGCTGTCGAGGGTCTGCTTTGGAACCTACCCAATCAAGCCCTTCCAGGTAGTCCATTGACTTAATCAGCAAAGGTGTAATCTTGTCAGGCAGTTCAATGCCGCGTATTTCCGCAAATGACGCCAGTTCATCTTCGCTGGCGTAACTGTTAACGTCAGCGGCGGTGATATCGGTATTAATCATCTGAGCTTCCATAGAATGGGGCTTACGCCCCATCGGTTAGCCTGCAGCAGGTGCGGTGAAGGTGATTTTCTCACTGGATTTAGCAATACCATCAACAGTACCGGTGACGGTAAAGGTGCCTGCTGTATCAGAGGTGAGTTTGACTGTCGCCCCACCAGCAGAACCGGTCTGAGAACTGGCCGTGCTTAGCGTACCGCCCGTTGAACTCCAGGTAACAGTTTTGCTGGAAACACCTGCGCCATTTAGCGTGTACTTCAGGGAAATGGTGACCGCATCTGTGCTGTCAGCGGTTGCGGAGGTTTTATCCGCTGACAGCGTTACTCCCCCACTGCGGATCCCAGCTTAATCAGCACGCCTGCCGTAGATTTGTTGCTGGTAAAGTGCTTCTTCCAGTTTCCCGCAGTTCCAATGGCGGTCAGGTCAGGGTTATCACCTTTTGCGGTATCCCAGCTGTAGCCCAGCAGTTCAACGTTCACGGTACCTTCAGCGCGATAGCCAACCGCAAGGTTTTCCTGATCGTTGATATCGTAGGAACGGAATCCCGGCGCCTGAGACTCAGTGACTGTAACAGCCCCAGCCACCAGCCCAAGGATCGCATCAGCGTCCATGGTGTCGGTCACCAGCACAGGTTTACCAAGCGTGCCCGGCTGCCCGCCGTAAACCACCACGCCTGCTTCTTCGTAGATTTTGTTGGCAATCGCCTCATCGACAATGTCGAAATAGGTCGCAGAGTGCATCACGAACAGAGCCACGCGGTTAAACTTGTCACCATATTTGCGCAGGCCACGCGTCAGGGTCTTTTTACCGTCGGTCTCAATGTCGGCAGTTACGACCATGTCGGTGTTAGCACCAATCGCCGCAGTCAGTGCTTTCAGGCCATATTTCACGTAGCCTTCCAGCGTGGCATCTGCCACATCAACGCCGATCACTTCGGAGAATTCGTCGACAGAGCGGCCGCGGCGTTTGAATGCCTCTTCGGTGGTTTCATACGGGCCATATTTCCACGGTGCTTTGACGGATACGGATTCGCCGGCGCCAATCTTCTTGCCCGTCACTTTATCGGTGGAGTTCGTGTCACGCGATTCGATAGAACCGCCCACTTTGTAGAAGGCTCGCTTGCGGAAATCGCCTTCAATCAGCTCGTTATCCAGCAGGATCGCACCGTTGGAAGAGGCGTTGAAGATTGCGAGGTTATCCTGTCGTCGCTCAAGGAAAGCGGTCTGCGCCAGGTCGTCATAAATGATCAGGTCACTATTAACAGTGGTAGACATGGGTTAATCCCTTATTTTGGAAGTTTGAGGAAGGCCTGCTGGCCATGCTTGCGGATATAGTCCGCTTTGTCGCTGGCGCTCATTTCGGAACGTTTGAGGCTTCCACCACCGTTTGGTTTGTGTCCGCCCGCGCCGGTGCCTTCCGCGCGTGGGAACAGATGCGGAGCCGTCTCCTTAAGAGACTCCGCCCACTCAAGCGGGCTTAGTGGGGTTTTGCCGTCTTTACCGAATAGAACATCGCCATTTGCATCAACTGCTACGGCCTCGCCTTCGTCGTTGAGCTGGAATGTGCCTTTGGCACGCAGAATCAGATCGTCGGATGCTTCCGGCAGCGCGCCAGCTTTTGAGGCTGCTGCACGGATTGCATCGCCCAGAACTCGATCCCGGAATTTGTTGGAGAACGCTTCGGCTTTGTCCGCGCGCTCGTTTGCGGCTTTAATTTGCTTGTCGACGTCAGCACGCAGACGCTCGGTGCGCTTATCGAGCACCTCATCGATTTTTCCGGCGGCAATCAGCTTTGCCTCTTCGTCGTCGGAAAAACGCTGGAGAATGCCGCGCACAGCGTCTGGATCGATACCTTCAAAGCGGGACAGGTTTTCTTTCTGCTGCTTAATTGTGCCCAGCAGCTCAGAGTTTTTCGATTTCAGGCCAGTGACTTCGCTGGTCACACGCTCATCAATAAGCTTCTGGATTTCAGGGGTGATTTCGATACCACCGCCACCGCTGCCCTCGCCGCCGCTTTCTGGTGCATAGAATTTCAGAAGCATGTTTCGAATTAACATATTTTCCCCTCGGGATTTTGCCGGGCCTCGCCCATAAAAAAGCCCCGGCAGATGCCAGGGCGTGAAGTAAGAAGTGGTTGTTAGTTGTCAGTGCCTGAGAGCTGCTTCAAGCGTTCCAGGCTGATCCATTCGCCTTTGTCAGTGAACATATCAGCCAGGTTGATTTCACCGGCTCGGAACAGACGGCCACGCTCGGCACCCAAAACCTGATCCTGCCGTTGAGCTGGCTGACGCCCGAGCCATTCCAGATACGTGGTTTTAGCTGGCACCTGGCCATCCATGCTGGCACGAGTGCCCTCGTCCATCTCATCAATATCAATGCCGAGTTCGCGCCAGGACTTGAGAATCAGGGTTTCAGTAGAACGACAGCAGAAATGAATCTTCCCGGGTCCCTGCAGGTAAGGCACCTTATGCCCGACCGGTTTGTTATCCAGGGTGTAACGCAGCAGGTCACGAATAATGCAGTCGTGGCTGGTTTTATTGTCCAGCGTAGACAGCCACTGTTTGCCTTTCACGATATCGCTATTGGCGCTGGTGAAGCTGTTGCGCGCTGTGGCAGCCAGATGATTCACAGCTGTTTTAGCGATGCTGGCGGCATTTGCCCTGCTCATCTGCAGCGCGCCGTCGCGATAGTCTTTGTTGGCGTGGCCACGAACATTGCGGGCTATAGTTTCTACCGTGTCGCCGGCAAGATAGCCCCTGCGGACGGCGTTCACGATACGCGCCAGCCTGTCCGATTCCAGATTATCCGCCCACTCACTCAGCAGCCGCCCCTGAAAGGGCTGCGCCATCGCCGCGGCATACACCATATCGGCGGTGATGCCCTGCAGCGGATAGTGAGACAAGACCTGTGATGGCAAAAGGGAATCGAACAGGCTCAGCTGATAACTGGCTTCGTTCTTTGCCAGCGCCACCAACTCAGTCTCGAGCCCTGCCTGCATGGTGGCTACGGCCTGATGGTTAAGATCGCGCACGCTGCCCAGTAAACTCTGCAGACGGCTAACGGTGAAGCTCTCAGGAGGCAATCTGTCCAGCGCATCCAGTAGACGTGCCAACAGGTCAGCATCCGTCTCGTTAAGCAACTTCACCATCCGGTTTGCCACGCCGGTGGCGTAGCGGCTTAACCAGACGGAATGTGCGATCGACTCATCGCGCAGACTTTCGTTAATGGTGGGCATATCAGCCTCCCGTCAACGTTGGTGCCTGATTGCGAAGTGCATCAATAACCTCGTCCGGACTGTCGGCCGGGTCAATGAGATCAAGCTTCTGCAGCGCGCGAATCATATCGCTATCGCGCAGCGCACCGGACTGCCAGGCATTGACGATTGCCGTCACCATGCCCGACTCAGCAACCTTCGCGATGAATTCCTGATTGATGGTGTAACTCGTCGTTTCGCCCTTGATGCCGAGGTATTTCGCACACCAGCCAAGCGCCAGTGTATAGGCCTCAGAAACGTTTGAAACACAGATACCGAGCACTGATGTTGATGATGTTTGCTCACCGCTCGCCTGGGTTGCCGTCTTCGCCGTGGCGTTCTGCTCAATCAGTCGGGCGCCCAGCTGCACCATGTAATCGCGCTTACTGTCCATGGCCTCTTTAGCCAGCATGTTCGGCTGCGCCTGGGCATAGCCAAACGAGCCCTCCTTGGGAAGCAAAAGCGGTGATCGGGAACCAATTTTCACGCCCTTCTTCTCGAGGTGATCGCGCCAGCCGGTATCGAGCCCAGTCATGTACGGCTGCACCTGGCCACAGAACCACACGCTGTCTTCATAGTCAGCACTGTTACGGTAATGTCCGTGGTTTATCTCCACCAGCGCGGCCAGGGGTGAATCATCGATAGTGGGATCGTTGTTCTGAGCGCCGACAAAAGTGAACGGGATTTCGTCCCAGTAGTCCTTTCCTTTCGGCTTAGGGTGGTACTCACTATCAACGGTGTAGGTTCCGCTTGCGGTGCCACCAGCCCGGCGCCATACCCGGCAGATGAACCGCCCTTCTTCCAGCGCCAGCTCGCGGTACTGGATTTCATCCTTGTAAGCGTAACCATCCGGCTCTTCTACGCATTCGCGCAGCACCACCAGCACCAGTTGATCGCGCCCGTTAATGCGCTTTGTTCTCCAGTTGATGATGTTCTCTGCCGGATAGCGGAGAATGATCGCCTCATCGGAGGCTTCTGCATAGTCGACATAAAGCCCCTCTCGCGCGACCTCCAGCACGTTCTCAGCCACCAGCTGAGACTGCTGATAGATGCTGGTACCGGCCCCGTCAGCATTGTCCAGCAGGTATTTCAGCTTCTCAGGACCATTAAAGGTAGGATCCTTTCGATATGCCATGCCAAGCATGCCGATTTTCGTGTTGCCAGCAATTGAGTAGAACACCGCACGGCTTAGATAGTCCTCATTACGCTTACGGTTGCGCGTGGATTTATCAGTTGGGTCGAGATAAGGCAGGTACTTATTACCCGCTGCCTTTACCGCCTCAGATCCTTTGCAGAAGTCCCTGTATTTCCTCCAGGCAGCAGAAGCCGCCCGGTGTTCTGGTCGAACCCAGGTGATGTCGTCGTTTGCCATATCAGAAAGTGGTGTCCATGGTGATTGAGTATGCCGGTTTTACGATCGGGTAATCCTTCACGATGAAGTACCCACCAGCATCATTGGGGTGATCGTTATCTGCTGATTTGTCCGGTTCGCCATTTGCCGCCCAGATTTGCTGCTCGAGGCTTTCGGTGTAAACCGGGCAGTTCTGAACGTTAACCAGATAGCGGCGTTCACCGTTGGCATTGCAGAACATGGCGTTCATCGAGTTGATGCGGTCTTTAACCGGCGGGTTGGCGTCATCAACAATGACGCTGAATCCGGCATCGTTGAGCTGAGCAATATCGGTCTTGCTGGCGTTCTGGGACTTGCGGGAGTCGCCAGAGGCATCCGGATAGATGTAAATCTCCCGGCTTTTAACGTATCGGCCATCCTCGTAGCGCCAGAACTCTTCCTGGATACGCTTAATCATCGCTGGCGTGTCGTAGATCTTCACCAGCTCACGGACCGCGCGCGGCAGGCCATTACGCTTAACGTGAACAATCGCGGCCATTTTTCCAACGTTGAAGTCCATACCGATAAACAGCGGATCACCGTCCTGAATCTCGTCAGAACAGTTATTCAGCTTGCGGTTAAAGGTGTGGTAAATCGTCCCGCTGTTAAGGTTGGTGAACTTCCCGCGCAGATAGGCCTGAATCAGTTCGTCAGGGTAAGAACTAAGCAGCGATGGAATGTAATCAGGCGGTAGATTCTTCGCATTGTCGAATGTGCTGGCCTGAATCAGCCCATACAGGGCTGCCAGTTGGGGCTTTTCACGTACCGCCTTCACGAACTGCTGATAGACGAATTTGAAACCTTCCGGTGTGGTCGTTACATCGATGCCATTACGTAGCCCATCAACCTTGTAACGCATACGAGCGATGATTTTTCGCCAGGCCTGCTGCGCTTTAGCAGCCGCCATGACGTCCAGCTCATCAACCATCGCATTACCGATTTTAAAGCCGACTATTGAGCCTGGTTTCTCCATCGAGCGGCAGATAGTTGTCCCGCGGTACCGTCGCCCCTCATAGAAGTGAACCTCTTTGTTACCCTCGTTGATTTTGACGGTTAACCCCCAGTCGAAGGCCACCTCTTCAATCGTCGGGTAGAAGATGTCACGGATCTGCGGATATGTTGGCGCAAAATAGCCCTGGTTAATCTTCGGGTGCTCCCACATCCCTTTGCAGATGCCACCACACCCCACCCACGTCTTACCTGAACCGAACCCGGCAACATAGGCTTTGAATTTGTGCTGCATCGCGAGGAAGCGCGCCTGAGGAATGTTAAGTGTCGGGCTGATCCCCATCGTCTGCCCTCGCATCCACTACGTTGATATTGATCTGCACTGGGGTCGGTTCGTCATCATCACCATCACCGGCCAGCTCCTTGCGGAGTTTCTCGACCTCAAGCTGCCGGCGTTCGATTTCAATCTGCTGCAGGCGCTGCGCAAACTCGCTATCAGCCAGGCCAAGGCGTTTCATCACCGCTTCGAACATTTTTTCACGGCTGATGGCTGCGATTTCGACGCTATTTTTGCCAACCTTCACGCCTGAATAGGCGAGCCTGGAAGAGGCCGGGAGTTTGCGTGTATCAGGGAAGTAAGGCTGGCCAATGCCGTCACCATTACAGCGCGGGCATTCAGGGTTAGGTTCTCGGTTGTGATCGTAACCGTAGCCGCCAGTGTCCTCGCGGTGGTCTTACACCCTCCTTTGCCTTCAGTTTTTGCCGAGTGCTTCGTCGAACTCAACTGCATCGCGCCACTGGTAGTGATGGCCAAAGCCCCAGCAATAACGACAAGCGCCGCGGCGATACTGCGAAAGCTGGTTTGCATCGAAGGTGGCAAGCTGCCACATCTGCGCGAGGACTTCATCGGCACTGCCAAGCGTGCGCGCAATCGAGGCTTTCTGCTGCTGCGCAATGGCTTGCGCAACTGAAGTTTTCTGAAGGAGTTGATAGCCGATTTGTTCAGCTGATTTTTTACTGTAGCCAGCCCGGATACCTGCCTGTGTGGCATTGCCATCCTTCAGGTACTCCGCGACAAATAAGCGCTGCTGAGCAGTAAGTCCATCATCATCCACCAGCTCTTTTGCGCTTTGTATCTTTCTGCGCAGTGCGCACTTTTTTCTAGCGCAGGTTTTTGCGCAGAAGGTTTTTTGATATATCGACGGGCGGTAGCGTAGTTCAGTCCCTGCGCTTCACACCATTCCTTTGGTGATACGCCGGTTGCGGCATGTTCGGACAGGAACCGTTGCTGTAGCTCGCCCCAGTCCGGTTTTGCCATTTTGATTCCTACATTTACTTGTTATGCTGATGGAAAATTGTGGAGGTTTATTATGATGATCGATGCACTACTTTCTACCATTGTGAGAATGGCGTCATTGAGCGTTCTTGAGCTCGAAGAACCGGCAATTAAAAACCCGGGTATTCAAGGCACCTCTGGTGCTCTAGATAGAGACGAGATAACCACTGAGTCTCTTCATGCTTATGCAAAGATTGAGCAAGAATTATCAATCGCAAGAAGAACCCTGATTTCCGAAACTGTAGAAATTGAAGAGTATTACGGAAACTCCCTCAAGGGCGGAGTGGGTACAAAGATTAGTACCGCTGATTTCGGCTTAGATGCAAGTGCCGAAAAAGGAAAAGTAACAAAACGCGTGATTAAATTCGCTGGGTTCAACGCTCAAACCGAGTCCATGTTAAATGCAATCGAAGCGTCATTGCTTTCAAAGTTGAAAGCGGAGCTATCGGCAAAGCAGATGGATAAAGTTACTCCGTTGAGCAACACCGATACTGAGTGAGTATTATGCCATCGCCTGCCCATTTCGCAGGGGATGGCAATAAAAAACAGCCCTGAACCTATCAATTTGATTTCTTACAAGGAATTATCTTCTGTTGCCCTGCGTCTAAAATTATCAGACCCGTTCTTTCATTCCAAGGTGCTTTACTCCTTCGTTGATAAACAAACTCAATATTATTTCGTTCAGCTAAAGCAACTGCTTGTTGCTGGATTGTCATACCTTCAAGCCCACTTGCATCAGTAAGAATGGTACTGCTAACAAGGTCACCTTCTAAAGTGGTTACTGCCTGCTGAACTGGCGGTGAAAACTTTGAAATCAAACGATTATTCTGTAGAAGAACAACATCATTGGTTACTTTGGATTGATGAAAACTCACAATGTAACCATCCCCACACTCATAAACAACGTCAGAAACCTGCGATTCATCATCGGCTTGAGCAAATACGGTAAACATCGTAAATGTAATGAGAATATATTTTGTTGGTTTGAACATACAGGCATGCCTCGCTTGTTTAATTAAACGATAGACGTACCATCACCATTATCAAGCCCACCAGTAGGTGAGCTTTGTAATGGCTGACACTTCCCGGAGTGGCCACACCCATGCCCTTGAGTTGTTGGTGCTTCATCGCCGCTTATAACCGGTGCGCGTATAGCGTTCGTGCTGCTTTACCGGAGCATGTTCCCTTATTTATCCTCACATCGGTCTGCTATACCTTCTCGCCATTATGCGACTCGGGGCAGCTTAATGACTGCTGCATTGCCTTTCGGCTTCGGACTATCCACTTCAGTGCTTCATGGGCTTATCCTCATGTGGGGATATCATTGTCATTATCCCTTATCATGGATGTTACCCTAACGATGGATCTCTCCGGGTGGATTGCAATACTATGCTAACCTTGAAAAAAACCATGGAGGTGACATGTTTTCCTTTCTCAATACATTTAAGCGGCTCATAAGTAAGCAGCAGGAAGCTCCAACCACTCAGCCGGAGTATTCAAATGAACAGCTTTTGCAATGGGCCACAGGATGCATGCTAGAGGGTTTACCCGACACGTTTTACGAAGCGAGGATTTCCTGTTTCCGCAACATTGACAATGAAGGACGCACCGCAATCGCTTCAATACATGACTTCAAGTTAACCAGCGAAAGCGAATATATATCTTTCACTCCACCAGATGCCCTTTACGCTACACAATGCATAGAGAAAATTCTTGCCGGAAAAAACTGGAACCAAGCCACCATAACTTTCACCCCACAAACGACACGATTCATATGGGACTAAAAAAACCGCCCGTAGGCGGTTGTATTTTATGTTTTCGACACTTAATGCCTAATGAATTCTTCATCTGGGTATTTAGCCTTTATACCCTCAATAGCTGAGGCAAGCTGCTCACTAAGTTGCGAAGCACTTAAAGCAACCCCATCCTGAATAATTTCACTGTGACTTCTTAGATTGCCATTGACCTCCCATTGCCAAACGAGCCTCTTCATCGGGCCAATCGACAATAATTGTAAGCCTCTAAAAGGAATCATAGTCCCCGCAATGTCCTCAATCTCATAATCTGTCATTAAAAATCTCCTTTGGTTTTCAATGACAATACCACCATCAATCTATCAAACCCACCCATATACGAGTTTTTATAACGCTGAACCGTTGTAATAGTGGCTCTCTAATCAACGCGCTCAATTGTGAGCCGGTTAGCTAGCTTTTTCTTCCATTAACGTGACCATGTCAGGGTCCATCTGGCTGACGATCCGCTCACGCGCACCGTTGAGTAGTTTCTTGCGGCCACCAACGCCCCATTTGTTCATTGCCCTAGCGCAGGCACTGACCTCTTTGGTCTCCGTCGCGATCAGCAAGTCGAGGCGGTTAAGTCGATTCATGCTGGTAATGCTACTAAGAACAGCTTCTCGGAATGTTTCGTACACCTGAATTTCAAACTCAGGCTTAATCCATGCCGCATAGCGAATAGCTAATAATTCAGCCGCCCAAACACCTTGGTTCACACCACCATTCACAATGTTAAGTGATTGATTTTCTTTCAGACGACATTTTTGTCCTCTGGAGTCCAGTGCAGAAACGAAACGCTTTACATTTGCACTTCGAATAAATTTGTTCGGCCTTTGTGATTCTGTCGCCTCTCCATTGGCAACAGCTGCTGCATGCAGATCGTTAAGGTTGTATCTTCCTGCAGAGTCAACCCTGACAGATACGCCGTAAACATTCACGGTTTGATTTGTCATAGCGTCTTTACCTTTTAGAAAGTGAGCCTGTCTCACAGAAAAGCCGCCCGAGAGAGGTCGCCACCTATAACGGCATTTCTCAGGCTCGCTTACTGAAAGGCTCTCGTTGATGTGCGCGTGAGATGCGCATAAAAAAGCCCCGCAGTAAGCGAGGCTTAATTAAATCATTAAAATTCAGATAGATATAGGTATCCAGTTAATAGCTATGAATACGTTTTAATAGTCACGAATCGACATGACCACTCGAAAATTTTTTATTTCAGGCACTGATCTTTGATGTAGTCCTGCAAATATCCCACCTGCTTCGTCACTGCGACAATTCGTTCTCTGAGGGTGAAATAATCCCGTTCAGCGGAGTCAGTAAGTCGGGGGCCGGAAGCATCGCCCATGCCGCTGGTGCCGGCCGTTCCGTTCGCGGGACATCTGGCATTGAATTGCAGCCCACACTTACCAGTGCTAACGCAATGCTGCAGATCTTCAAGCTGAGATTTCGCATCGGCTAATTCCTTCGTGTATTTAGCATCCAGTGCCGCTGCGTCACGCTGGCGGGTCTGCATGTCTTTGATGATGGCGTTCGCAAGGCTGAGCTGTTCAGTAGCCTTATCGCGCTGCCCTTTATAGATGATGGCGTTGCTATGGTAATGGTTAATCGCCCATGTCATGGAAACAAGGAGGCAGATAACGACAGTGCAGATGATGGCTGTTAATCGGCTCATTTCTGGCCCCACTCGCAAACTTCACGCTCAATCTCGCGCCGAGTGATAAGCCCCTTCCACTGTTTGCCACCGGCATACGTCCAGCGCTGCAGTTCTTTGCATGCACCCGGAACGTCGCCGGAATTTAATTTTTTCAGCAGCGTCGATCTGCTAAACGCTCCAGCGCCTACGTTATAGGTGAAAGAGTAAAGTGCGGCACGAGTGGTTTCGGGAATATGGACTTTTATCAGCGGGTCGATAGCTGCAGCTACCTTGCGCAGGTCGGATTGAAGCAAAGCGTCACATTCTTTATCGGTGTATCTGTGACCGCGGCGAATGTCAGCGCCGGTATGCCCATCGCAAACAGTCCAGACACCAACGACGTCTTGATAAGCGTAATAGCGTCTTCCTTCAAGTCCATCCGCATTGCCCAGCATCACAGCTGCAATAGTGATTGCGCTGGCTCCGCCAACAACGGCGCCCACCAGCTTATTTCGGAGTGTCGGGTTCATCTTGGCTCCTGCTGCGGTTGTTTTCGCGGATTTTGAAGTAGAGATTTGTCAGGTACGTGAGTACGGCAAGGATAATACCCACCAACACGCCGATTGCGTTCCATTGCTCTGGGCTGTAGGCATTCAGCACGCCGTTAAGGATGCTACCGGCTGAAGCGCCATATGCCGCACCCGTTGTGATTTTTTCCATTCGTAACATGCTCTCACCTCCGATGGTTTCGGGGTGCTTTATGTAAAGGGATTGGGCACTCGGACTGAGTTAACGACAACGATGATCGAGGTGGGTGTCGGAGCCTGAAATTGAAAAGGCAGCGCATAGCGGAAGTTGAGTTTTACTTAATATTCCTAAAAGAATAAAGCTCAAAAAAAAATGCGATCTGCCGATAAACACTCAAGGACAACCAAGGAGATACATATGCATATCGTTCGAGTACATCAAAACAGCAAAGCGCTTTTCGACCATTTCCTGTGCAAACTCAAAATTCCTACCAATAAGGCTCGCCTTATTAGCAGTGGTGCGTATGATGATTACGGTCCATATATAAACAAAGTTGTTTCAGTTTATGGGTTTATGGATGCAGAAAAATCGCTGTATGACCAACTAGAAGCAGAAGTACAAAATGACTCGACTGCAAAACAATCCTACAAAAGTTTTAGCAAAAGCGAGTTCTTCTTCTAAAAATGCAAAAGCCCCACGGTAAAAACCGTAGGGCTTGTTTGTGTTACTACCTTAACGAAGGCAATAACCCATCGTTAGAGCAAAATTACCACAGATTCGGGAAAAGTAAATAGCTCACGATAAATTCACGCCCTATTTTGTTATCTGCTTGAGCTGCGCATCAGCCCAAGCCTCTTCGATATCAAACTTGGTGATTAGCTGGTCGAAGAATGGCTTAACAGACTTCTTCCAGGTATCGAGGCTTATTGCATCCGTTATCTGACACACCGCGGCGTAAGCCTCAGTTGATGGAATTCGTTCATACCCGCGCCCGCTGCAGCGCTTGCAATCAGCGAGTACCGGAACACCCTGCCGTTCTGTAAGAGCCTGATTAACGGTTTTCCCGCGTCCATGACAATCTCTACAGGCGCAGCTGACAACCTTCTTCCCCTTACACTGAGGGCAGAGAACGCGCGCTACCTCCCTGACCTGTCTATGCACCTCATACCCAAAAGGACGAATATCCTCCGCGCCCATGTTCAAAGACATCTTCCCGAATTTCTTCTCTTTTGCCGGAGTGTGAGACTTCATGCTGAAAACCTCAGCGTCGATAAACCCTTCACCATTGCAGCCATCGCACTGCTTCACGCTGGCGGCGCTGCGGGAATAATCCTCGAACGCGAAGGTGGCCAACTGGTGCATCACTAATGGCTTAACCCAGGCATCCAGTTTGCGAAGCGCCGCAACCCGATCGCACTTAGTCAACGCGTACTGGGCCAGCAACTCAATCGCCCTCTCCCGGTCATTGTTGCTGATACCCATCTTCCCGAGAAAGGCGCTGTAACCCAAAGCAGCCCGTTCCTGCGTCATGCCCATCGCAGCCATGATATCCGTTCCGCTTAATGAGTCTGACGCCGTAGAGCGCGGAGAGTCGCTAATCATTGTCGATTTGGCGAAGTGATATTTGAGGGTATTTTCAAGATTCATGCGGTCTCCAGCTCGGTGATGGTGAGTTCTAATTTCCCGCCCTTAACGACAGGCATTTTCACAACGCGATAGTCGACAACCTGACAGTCATCCAGCCAGAATCCCGCCTTGGTTAAAGCGTCGAATGTAGCTTTCTGCAGATTATCCAGATCGCGGCGCCGGCGGTCGGGCATGTGGCATTCAATTCGGATTTTGAGTGGTGCGGCCGTGCGGATATTAAGCCGGGCGCTTCGAATGAGACTGGCGACCGCATAGCGATACGCGACGCCATCTGCGCTAATGTGAGTGCGCCCGCGGTTGTGCCGGTAATACCGGTTGTTGCTCGGCGGCCAGGGCAAAGTGATTTGATATGTCTTCACGTTCACCCCCACATCCGGTTTCGCCAGCGGTTATCCGGGCGGGCTGGCGTATTTGAGGTTGGCAGCAATGCACTGACAGTCCAGGTCACGTAATCCGGGTTAAGGCTGCGCTCAACTCGCACGCCGCGCGCTTTGTAACGCTTAACCAGTTCGTCGGCCTGTTCGGTGCTGCAATTGGTGTGGTGGAACCAGGTCTTCTTCATTCCATCACCCCGCAAAGCCAAGCAGCTGCGCGGCGACATTTTCGGCCTCATCGCGACTGCGGAATGAACGGGACAGGACCCAGCGCCAGAGGACATCGAGCGCAGCTTTATAGAGCTGCTGAAACTCAAGTTCGTCCATGTTGGCAAACGAGATGCTTCGAGGATGTTTTTTGAGTGTTCCGTCTGGCAGCTGAATGGCATCAAAGTGCCCTGCTTCGACGATCACCCAGGAGCGGTAAGCATCGAAGGATTTGCACAGGCTAATGCCATTTGCGACGCGTCGATAAGCAATCTGCTCAAGATACTGCTCGGCTGCATCGATCAGCGCGCTCTCATTCCCGCCATAAAAAGCCAGGAACCTGGCGTAGCCGGTAATCAGCTTCCGCTCGTTACTCGAGATAGCCCCGCCGATTGGTTCCCAGTATTCAAAACCGAGATTGAGAAGCGCGAAAAAACGTCGATGGAATGCCGGGTTTCGTACCCGCCTGAACTCGGCAACAAGAACATCACCGAGCCGGGTTTTGGATTGCAGAATATCGCTGGTCTCGGGCGTAGCCGGGATCAGTATTCCTGAGTGGTGTTTGATAAGTTGTAATTCTAGCGCCATGGTTCTCTCCGTGGCGCATCAGGTATAGGTTGTTCAGGCCTATGAAAGAATAATATCAGACGGTGGTGTAACTCGGTACCCCAGCCGTTTAGCAAATTGCATAAATCCGTTGAGAGTGAATATTTCTTCCTCTTCGAGTAACGGTCTTAATGAAACTATTCCATTTACTCGATAAACCAGATATCTCCCTTCCGCCGGGAAGCTATAGATAACTGCTTTATCGGCCCTTCTGACCACATCGTACCATTGATCATCTGCATTAAAGGCATCTGCACTACACACTATTTCCCCCAGAGCGACTTATTGACGCGGTAAACAGTAATCGGGAACAGCCAGGGGAACGCAAACAGCGATACTCTTTGAAACTGCTCCAGTGAAATTCACGCGATTAATAAAACCACTCGTCCGCGCTTTCCCAGGTCTCCTGCAGGATGTGTTCGACCTCTTTCTTGTCGCCTCCGAAAACAGTCAACCCATCATTGCCGGCACGCTTAATCGTAAGCTGGCAATCATCGAACTGTTTATTGAGCCTTTTGAGCAGCTCTGACTCTAGTGCTGGTATAGCTCCATCAGGAAGTTTCTTCATGCGATCAATGGTTAGCTCGATTTTCATTTTTCCCTCCGCAATGAATTACTGTACACATATACAGTATATTTATAAACATATGTAAAGGATTTTGCAACGTTTTAAGTGTCTGAATGGCCATGCCACGCATGCCAATCTCTTGATATGCACGCGTGGAGATGAGAAAGTGATAAAACATACCAATTCTTGGTGATTTTTTATCACGCACAATGCGTCGTTTAGTTCCGTAAAAAGAACTCACAATGTCACCAAGACTTATTGTAACGTCACATTTGAGTGCGTTTGGGTTGAGTATAAGTTGTTCCATTGAAGGAATTCATGCGTCTAACAAAAGTAAATAACAATTATTTTTGTAACCTCCTACCGTTACGAGGATAAGTAATATACAGAAATTCTTTTGAGAACTTAAGGCAAACATTTTACCGGTCATCTTTTGCTTTTACATGAAAGATAAAAAGGAAATCATATATTTTTTAGTAAGTAGCGTTATGATCTCACCTCATTTGCATTAAGGATTTCAACCTGGATGTAACTCCTGGAAAAAAGCATTTATGATTTCGCAACATCAACCAAGGCTTAACTTCTTCTAAGAAACTTTTTTGGTAATCAATTGCGAAATCCTCTCTCCAACACAGGTGATAATCAGATGAACTCTGCACCGTTATCGATTCATAACAATGTACAAAAACATTAGCACTCAATAAATCCCCACATCTAATCATTACATATTGAATGAAATTTATTTTAGGTTTCAAATCGACTGTTTTTTGAACAAAGATTCAACTTGAAAAGTTTATATTTTTATATAGGATAGACTAATCAGCACAGAAATTCACGTTGCAAAAAATACATTCATTAAATATAGGAATTGCAAATTGTCTACTAACAGCGATAATTTTTACACTGAACTTGAAAATGATTACTTTAAATTTAAACCAAAAAAAATTATTAGGGCGTTATCGCAAAACCCAGAAGATAAGCTTTTCCGTTTTCTTCATAAGGTCTTAAGCAGTCCAGCCAATGTTATTACGCATAACGTAGCTAATAGAAGTAAAAGGAACGCGTGTCTCAATGAGTTAAGGGCAGCTATTTCGGATAAGGATTTAACACAAAAGATAGATAAACTTTTATTATTGTCAACTTCTGCTGAGAGATTGTACGATCTTATTAAATTTGAACTGGATAATTTGCCACTAAGTAAAAAATCTGTTGCCACGCAGTGCTCTGCAATATTAAAAGAAGCCTTTAATGAATCAACAAAATTAAAAAATGAAATAAACAATCACCTTGAAAACCTTAAAAACAACACCCCATTTTTTGATCTGTCGACAGCATCTATAACGAGTTCGGAAAACATCACATTTTCACCTGATGATGTAATTACAAAGATTGTAGATTTTATATCATTAAGCTTTAAAATGCTTAACTTCAAGCACAGGCTTTCACAAGGGAAATATATTACACTACCTCAAATGGTAACAGTCGACGATGAAGATTTAACTAATGCAAGAGCAATCTTTTTTTATTCCATGCTATGGAATAACTTAGATTCAGCAGTATGCAGTTGTTTACACTTTGATGGTGAAATTACCGTCTTCGATGAATCAACTTTACCAGAGGAAATATTAAAGTCAGAAATAAAAGAATTTTATGAATTTGATAGGACAATAAACCCCTTTGAAAGATTTGATTTCATTTCTAATGAGCGTCTATACGCTAAATTGTCTCAAAACTTTAATGAGGGCATGGTTAAATTCAACGTCCATAAAACAGTGAGTGGGATTGAATACCTTTCGGACTTAAATAATGGTAGATCAATCACTGTCTCAGAAATACCAAGCTATGTTGCGCTTTTAGATACCCTTTATTTAAGTGACCACTCCCTTTTATTAGCCGGTTTAACTCTACGGGAATGGGTCAGGTGTTATGCGACGCTTGAATATTTAGCAAATAAATTTGAAGCGCCCAGAACCTTTAAACTAGAGGAGCTTAACGGTTATTTTGTTTCTGTAGGCATATCTTATCAAAAAGCCAAAATATTCATAGACCTAGTAACTTTCACAAGTGAAAGTAGAGATGTTTACGATAGTCCATTGATAAAAATGAGCGATGGTAGCTATTATTTTATTACAGTTGGTTATTTTAGCCCTGGATTAACCAATATCATTCTGTCTCAGTTCTCTTCTTTAAAAATTGACCTATCCAAAAAAGGGATCGGGTTTGAAAGAGAAATACATAGTTTGCTTTCAAGTTTAAATCATAATTATCACTACTTCAGTTTCAAGCGTGGAGATGATCAATATGAATATGATGCCGTAATGCAACTTGACAATAAAGTTTTCATATTTGAATGTAAGAATACAAATTTATCTGGCGGTTCAGTAGCGAAAGCCAAAAAGAAATTTGATCTTTTCAAAGAAGCAGCCATACAAGTCAAACGATTGAAATATGGACTAATGACTCATCCTGAAGTTTTCCATCAACATTTTGGGTTGAACATTGATGATTTTGAAATAGTGCCTGTAATTGTGAACAATTTACCATTTTCACTTCCTGGTTTATTTGATGGAGTATATGTTACAGACTATTCCGCCCTAAGTAAAATACTTAATAACCCAACGGTAGGTGTAACGAAAATAATTAATGACCATGGAGAACTCTCATCTGTAACTACAGCCAGTCATCGTTTGTGGGAAAATGACAAATTACAAGCAAATGATTTAATTAACCAATTCAAAAACCCAATACAGTTAGCAAGCCTTATTGATAACACTAATATTTTTAAATATTTCCTTCAGATCAATAAAGACATTGCATTTGGAGTATGTCATGCATCAACAAATTTAGAAACAATTAAAACTGAACAACAGGAGAGATTGAAAGAATATATATAACTAACAAAATAACCAACTTCCTGCTTAAAAAAACATTATTCATTGAGTATCTGGCTCTCACATACTCAATGAATACATTTAACCATAATATCTTTCTAATAGAATAACAGTAGATTTTACGAGGTCATATAGTTATTGATACATAAAGCATCGGAGAATTAAAACTGTAATCTTTCTCAAAAAAGTAACAGATAGAATCATAAACGCCATTGTTCTCCATTGCATGCGGAAACGCCTGATTCATTTCCATGTTTAAGGAAAAATACTCTCGGTTAGTTACCAGAATTTCACTGATAATACTATTAACGTTAAAAGAAATAATCTGGCGCAGAGACAAACTTTTCAAGGTTCACAGTTTTAGCAGTTCTCTATGCGTCCAGCATACTCTTAGCTTTCCTTAGCCATGAGCATTTATAATTTCGGCTAGAGACACTAAATCGTTGTCCTCTATATCCCGGCCCGTCACTTTCGCAGAGGGGACAAGAAGTATGTACATTCCCCTCATATACTATGGCATTATTTATTGAGATACGTTGCTGAGCCATCCGCAAAAGCACTTACCTAAACGCACACTAACCAAAGGTCAGTCTTCTGCTGGCCTTGCATGAAAACGGAACAAGGTCACAGACACTGCGCAGCATCGACTGCATTTACGGAGATTTGTGAATATGAACCAACCACACGCAGACAACCTTCAGGGCCAACATCCGGATCGCGCAGTCTGTTCCGCCGATGAAGACCGGTATGGCTTCACCCATATTGCCACCCAGTTAGCCATTGCCGTTAAGGGTATCGGCCGTGAGGGTAGCGCAGTAATCGGCATCGAAGGCCCATGGGGATCAGGGAAAACTAGTCTCCTCAACCTGCTGCGCAATGCTCTCGACGAACAAATAGATGAGCGCACTTTTGTGTTGACAATATCCCCCTGGCTCGACGGGAGCGACACAAGTCTGGTGGCATCGTTACTGCTTCCTGTCGCCAACATCATTGCTGCTGAAGAGGAACAGCGACTAGCGCCTGAGGAAAGGGCAACTCTCAGACAGCGGAAATCCCTGACACGGACGGCAAGGACGATAATGGACTATACCCGGGCGACTGCCCGCAATCTCGCCCCCGTCGCCTCAGCCGCCGCCGTCATTCCCGGCGTCCCTGATGCCAGTGGCGCGTTGAAAGCGCTATCAGAATCTCGCTGGCTCAAGGAAAAGGAGAAAACCACGGCAGAGATGCGGACCGAAATTGCCAAGAAAATAGATGAAATGGATCTTAGCTTTATTGTACTGCTCGATGATCTGGATCGTCTCGAGCCAGCACAGGCAGTTGAGGTGATAAGGCTAGTTAAATCTGTTGGAGACTTTCCTCGCTTTCGATACCTTCTCTGTTATGACAAAGCCATCCTCTCCCAGGCTATCAGCCTGGGGCTGGGAGTACCCGACGGTAACCTATATCTGCAGAAAATTGTTCAGATATCATTCGGTTTACCGCGCCCAGAAACCTTTGTCTTGCGCAGAAAATTTAGGGATACCGCTGCCGCCTTATACAGTAAAGTAAACGGGCATGCTCCGGATCGTATTTTGCTAGATCAATTGACACAAGTGGCTGACGTCTACGGGGGAGCATTAAAAACCCCCAGGGAGGTTCAAATGGTGATGAATGCCCTGACCTTCCTATACCCGGGCATGCGGGATTATGTGTATTTCCCGGATTTGTGCTTCCTTCAACTGCTCCGCACAACAAATGCGGGTCTTTATGACTGGGTAGAAGAATACCTGTCAGAACGAGCGGTCGTAGCCGCCGGTGACGGGCATGTAAGTGAGTTAGAGCAGGCAGAGATGGCGGAGAGCCTAAAGTCGCACCTTGCCCGTTATTTCCCTGCCGAAGCCCATGCGGTGCATGCCCTTGCTCGCTGGGTCCCTGGTATCTCCGGCTGGAAAACTGACTCGCCCATCAAACTCTTTGTACCGACTCCCGAACAGGAGAGTGCCCTGCTGACTGCTGGCAAACGTCTGGGCAGCCAAGCATACTGGCGCTATTATTTCGCTTTTTCCGCCCCACAGAATGTACTTTCACCTGAAATGCTCAATGAGATATTCGGCATCGCCGGAAATCCCGAACAACAACATAGGCTTGCTGAACGTCTGCTCGGGTATATCCAGAGTAAGGGTTTGTCCTCCCAGACCTGGTTTGAACACATTCTGACCCAGATCACCACACAACAGATTGCAACAAGGACACCGGAGCAATGCCGTGGAATGGCGCAGTTCTTCTTTGATTCCGGAGATAAAATGTTGCAGCGCTACCGAGACCAGAATGACTGGTTTTCTATACATGACCTAGACACCTGGAGCGTGACGGACCGCCTCATCATTAAGATACAAAAGGAAAGCGATCAAGAATTTTTCGACCTCCTGTCCACACAGTTTAAAAACGGTCAGGCCTGGTACTGGATAGCAGAATATATGCGTCATCTGCTGTGGCAGCACGGAAGAGTTGGAGACAGAGCAGTACATGAGCAGGAAAAGTGGATACCATCTCTTCAACTCGACTCCTTATGTGAAACTCTGGCACACCGTCTGAATGGGAAAGTGATCACCGACCAACTGGCCAGTTTCCCTCAGTTAAACGGTTATATCTGGGCATGGCGTGATATCAGCGGCGTTGAAGCAGTTAGGACCTGGGTTCAGGATCAAATCCGGGATGATGAAGCCTTTTTGAAACTGCTGTTACAATTGCGTTATCACGGAACCAGCTCTGCAGAAGGACGTTTCACCGCCCTGAAACTGAGTGACCTAGCTGACTTTTTCGGGGAACCAGACCAAATCAGAGAACGCATTGAAAACATCAGGAAAGCAGGCCCGCTGGCTGAAATGGCTAAGCAGGTTGAGACATCGATTAAAAGAAACCGGTTTTAGATTATGCCCCTCCTGGTAGCGGTGAGCATCGATGAGTAAGGTCGCAACCAGCTTATTGGCGCCGTTGTTTACCGCAGCCTGGTGGGAGTTACAGCAGGCTGCTTTATGTTTTCAACGATCGGAAATGATGCCCGCTGTTAGCTCAGAGCCGACCTTTAGCTCAGTTAGCTTGTCCGCTCTGTGCCTACAGCGGACGTTGGAGAACCAAAGAGCTTCTAAAAGTGATAGGCATAGACTATGCTAAATACTTATACATCAATGTGGTATCACAGACTTGAAGCAACTTAAGATTTAATAATTTAGTTAACAAAAATGTCTGCTGACATTTTTGTTAACTAAGAGGTCATTCCGAGGCAAAAGACTTCAATCTTACATGTGGCCCCTGAATGGGCTCCCCTTTCCGTACTAATGCAGAATGGTCGTTAACAGTCGGCATACAATACTAACGGAATTAACAAAAAATCATATCATAGACTGCTGTGGCTTTTCATCAACCATCACCACAGCGTTGACTGAGGATCACCTAGGCATCATATTAGGTGCCTATCTAACTTCAAACGCAACGACAAGCTCATGACTATTCTAGAAGAGGTACAAAACGAAGCCTGGTTTGCTCTGGTATCTATCTACACACATCAGGAGTTAATGGGGACTCTGGCATCCTGCCCAACGAGATATGAAATGGGTAATCAGCTTATCGCGCTAAATGCGATAGTTGAATTATTAATTCTGCGTATCGCTCGTTTGGCAGATAGAACCAAGAAAGTACGTAATACTAAGATGCTGTTGGAGAAAGGCACATATCCCGGTACATATGCCGACGTTAAGTTAGCAGCAGAGCGGTTTATGTCATTTGCAACCCCTATCGTCAAGATTAGACATGAAGAGGTTGCGCACATGAAGCCCGGTATTGTGAGCACCTATGGGCCTCGAATTATACCTACAGAAGCTTTGAGGGCTACTGAGTCCCTTATAGAACTCATTGATGTCGCCTACGATCAACAGCAGTCTTACTCATACAGAGTAGGCTCCTGCGAACCTGAAGTTGATTTAAGAGCATCTGTGGTAGCAGGTACAAGAGTGTTTATAAAATAAATTAGTTAAACTCAATTTCATGAGGGAAACATGATTAAACAAACAGATGTTGATTTTCTATACGGAACATTTAAAGATTTTATAGTTGAAGACAAGCAAAACCTTTTAAAGAATTTTAGCGAAAGATTTCAGCTAGCGGTTGCAATGGAAGTCTCCTTTACTAATAGTAAGTCTGAACTTTACAATCGAGTTCATGCGAAGACCATCAAGTTATCGGAGCTATGGTACTGTTTTGAATTGCTTACTACTGCTACGGAATATGGGTTTGGTAATGCAAAGGAAAAATCAGACGAACAAATCAATAAGGAATGGCTGGATACGCTGAGAGTTTCTGCTATAGGCAAGATTGAACCCGAAAAACCTAAAAAGAAAAGTCTATTTGTTAATGTAGACTTAACTTACAACCCAGTCGGTAAGGCAAGACTGATCAATGAAGAACACTTTACAGGACGGTGGTTCTTATCTTCGTACCAAGATATTTTGTGGGCATTTTCGATAACTAGAAGCATTCCCGACACGCTCCCAGATGATGTGGCAAAGGACGCATTATCTCACTACCTAAAGATTCTAATATCGCATGCTCAAGGTGAGCAAGAACAGTTCCTAAATCGTGGTTATAATGCACTGATGGGTAATAGTGCGGATATGCCAAAATCCTCCAATATACTGTCATTTATTTATGCCTTGAGGTGTAGCTATGTTCATCAAGGTGAATTACCAGACAGTTCGCATATGCCAATCGAATACAAAGAATTTATTTTAGATGAATGCATTAAGTTCCTAATAAGTTATTGCTCTTTGGCTTATTCTACAGTTATAGATGAGCTCTACTTTCATTAGCCAGACATTTTGGCCAGGTTTCTGGAAGTAAGGTAATTTTATGCAAACATAGTAGATGCAACAGTTGAGTTCAGCTGTTATTGTAAGCATCCCTTAAAAACAGTGCATACTCTTTTAGAGGTCTACCCGCCTCTCTTCACACAGAGGCAAAAGTCCACTCCTCGCTCATAGCAGACCATTTGTTCCCTATGCCCTCCCTTCGGCCTTCATCCGCTCATATTTCTCTTTCAAAAGCTCGGCTGGTGTCGGTCCCTTCGACGATACTGGAGCTGCTAGCGCCCGACAAACAGGCGGGATTGGCTTCCCGGCCAGCACCCGCTTTTCCCACATGTCCAGAATATCGCCAGCCTCATGCTCAAGCTCTTTCTGGCTCAACTGACCCTCTGTTCCACGGCGCCGCAGCTCCAGACAGATGTGGTAAAAAACCGGCTTTGGCCAGGGATACTGCTCGCTGCTCGGGTACGGGAACACCAGCTTGCGCCACTTCCAGTATTCAGCCATCACGTCAGCGGTGGTGATCCCCAGCACACAGCGCCCTTCCCTGCACCACTTGATGAACTGGCCTGGCGAAGGCAGGAATGGACGCTCCTGACGACGCACCATGCGCATTCCCGCTTCAACCTGCTCCAGAGTGGTGATCCCGTTTTCTTTGAAGGCTAGCACCCACTGACGGCGGATCTCGTTCACGTCTTCCTGGCTGCGATTAACCAGGCTTGCAGGGAACGCGGCCGCCAGCTGTACGAACAGCCCGTTGATAATCTGCGCCACCTGCTGCGTTTGTTCGCGCTCGGTGTACTGCTCAGGTAGGTTGTGCGCCACGCGGCGAGCCTGTTCCCGGTCAAAATCGCGAATGCTCTCGGCAAGGTTTTTCATTCCAGCACCCCGACAATCCAGTCGGTGTTATGCAGGTCGATGCTGCCCCGGGAAGGTTTTGCCGTTCCGGTTGCACGCAGCCGCCTGGTAGTGAGCTGATCCCACTGTTTGCGCAGACTCGAGGGGCTCAGGATGTTGTCTTTCCAGAACTCGTCCCGGTTGGCCCACTGGAACAGGTCACAGATTTCGTAGTGAGTACGCTTGTCCTGGACACGCATAAGCCTGATGGTGTTTGCCCATTCAGCCCAGTTTGGTTCAGATAGCGATGCGTTTACGGTGAGAAGCCTGTCGTAAATCCAGCGTGCGGCCTTGAGGTCGTCAGCGGATCCCCATGATTTACCTGCCGGGGTGTATATCCCGGCGGCAGCTTCTGGATGGCGTGAGAGAAACTTTTCAGTTTTCTGGTTTCGGGATTCGTCAGAATTCCGAGACGAGGATATTTTAATATTGTTCTTGTTATAGTCTTGGGTGTCTACCGTTTCCGGGAAGGTTTTTCCCGTTTTCGGTAACACTTTTCCCGATTTCGGGAAGACTTTTCCCGTTTTCGGTTTGTCTAAAATCCAGGCTGAAAGGTCAGTATTTATACCGACCGTTTTCATCACGCCCTGCTTCTGACTAAAGATAATTTTGCGTTCTGCGAGTGATTTGAGCGCATCAGAAACATGCGAGTCACTCAGCCCTGTAAGCTCAGCGATCACCGTGTTCGTCACACGATCCTGCTTCTTGTTCCAGCCGTAGGTAAGCCAGATCACTGCTTCAAAGCACTGCCACTCCCTGCCTGACATTCTCAGACGAGGTTTGAGCTGTTGGATCTCGTTAGCGACCTTGGTATACCCGTTCGACAGGTCGGCCATACGACCTCCCGGTTGTTCGGTTCTGTGGGGGAAATTGATAATTTCAGCTGTGTTTGACATACTTAGCTCCGCAATTACACTCCGTTTTTGCACCTGAAAGTCGGTTCTGTTAGCGCAGACCGGCTTTCGCCTTTTCTGAAATCTTCATATCGCCCCCAACATGGTTGTGACCATCGCTAGCAGCGGCGCTGTAAGATCCGGATCGACACGGAACATTTCGAAAATCCCCTCGCCTAACTCCTTTAGCTTTTCCTGCTTCGGCGCATCAAGCATCAGAGCTTGCTTCGCCTCACTCACTTCCTTTTCCAACCTGGCCATCCGGTAGGCAAACGAGTCGTTCTTTACGACACGGTCGCGGTATCTAAGCGGCAATACAGACATGATCGCGGGCACCAGCTGCTCGACGTTTCTACGGTAGGATGCGGAGTCTTCTTTGTTGTCGAGCCAACGGAACAGCTTCACGTTCCAGACATCGGCCTGGCCAGAGAAATCCACGCCACCAAGATCGAGTTCTTCCGCTGCTTCTTGAATTTGAAGCGCAACAGTTACGCGCCCTTCTACCGCAGCCCAAGCTCGTACCGCTGAGCAGATATCGCGATGATCAATATCCTGCGCTGCCGGTTCACTTTGATGACACCGGAATATCAGAGGATTAACCGAGGCTTTGCTACTCTGTTGAAATGAAACAGTCTGCATAGTTAAGGCTCCTGTTTAGGTAAACCATCAGTCTGGTTTGGATAAAGATCGGGGCGTAGCTCATGGGGAGTTACGCCTGTTACTTCAAACACTGAAAGTACTCGTTCAGCTGGGATGCCTTTACGGCGCCACAACGAAACGGCCATTTTTGAAACGCCGATCTGCGCGCCCAGAGCGCTGGCTGAGCCTGATCGGCGAATCGCGTTTTCAATACCAGTCATGGGACCTCCTTAAATGAGCAAAGTAAAGCATCAATTTACTTCTTAGTCAATGCAGGACTGCCTATCAACTAGTAAAGCTATTGTTTACAATCAACGTATGAATAAAAAAGATCCCAACCAGAGTCTTATATCCAGGCTGACTGAATTGAACGGCAAAGGCTTCTCTAAAACAGAGATGGCCAAGGTGGCTAATGTTAGTAAGCAAGCTGTAACCGGGTGGTTTCGAACCGGTAAGATCAGCAAAGAGTCAGCCCTAGCAGTTGCTGATGCAGCCGGCGTTTCTGTGCCTTGGCTGCTTGGTGAGGACGTGGGCGAAAAGGATGGTCTTAAGCCGGACGAACAGCGCCTGCTCGAGCTCTACCGACAACTACCGGAAGAAGAGCAACAGAACATGCTTCGCATCTTCTCGATTCGTCTGAAGGAGCTGGACGAGCTTTATGAAAAGTACATGAAGGGGCGCATTCGGTCGCAGGGTGAATAAAATGTCTAAAGTAGAGCAGGCCAAAATTGCTTTTGTTTATTCAGGGCTTATAGCACCAGGAATAACAGTTGGGGACCCTACTCCAGGCATTGCAATGTCATGCAACGATTTTCCGTCGGAGCAACTTTTATCAGTTAATTTTGGCGTCATTGACTTTAACGGGGTTGATAATTATTCATTAGAAATCGAAGTTTTCTACGATGGTGAAACTGTTTCTATTGAGTCGAATCTTAAAGAAATTTTTCAGTACCAACCTCAGTGGGGTAGCAGCGGCGAATATGTAGCTACGATGTCAGTTATTCAATCCTTCATTGCAAAAGGGCCTGGCTATTATACGCTTGAAGCATCTCTTCTTTTTAAACCGCCTACTCCAAATTCTGAATGGGAAGTCATTGATGTGAAAAAATCTTTCTTTGCAGTCTCTAAGGAATGGAGAAACAAAATCGATGGCTGAGCGTAAGGTTATATTATTACCTAATGCGGATATTGAAGCCGCTAACGGTCTGAGCCAAGATAGTAAATATGGCGGAGGCAATGGTGGAGGTGATGATATGCAGGCAAGAGTTGCCAAACTCGAATCTGATGTAGAGTACATAAAGCGCGACATTGCTGAAATTAAGTCAGATATTAAGTCTATGGATTCAAGATTAGCGGAAATTGAGAAAGGTATAAATTCAGCAAAAACAACAATAAAGGCATCAGCTACTGTGGTTAGTATCGTCTTTGCTTTCTGCGCTTACATTTTTGGCAACTATGTCTCAAAAATTTTAGATGCGCTTAATGGATTAATTCTTAAATAACGCTTCTACCTGGCCGCCGCGCCGGATTTTTTATCCTAACGCACCAGCCCCCGCAACCAAAATTACTATCCCGAACTCCCCAATCCCGACCTTAGCGTCGGGATTTTTTTGCCTGCATTCACACATTACGAGAATTCCAAACGCAGAGGTAAAGCAGTGATGTACCTTTTATAAATGCAACGCTTGACCTTAAAGTAAAGTGGTGATTTACTATTAATACCAAGACGCACTACAAACCACCAAGGCAGGAAGCCCACGAAGTAGCCGCCGACGGCATACGAACAGTCGGATGAGGTGGAGAGATTAACGCGCATCAGGTGTAAACGTTCCGCTGGCCGGCGATAAGGCAAACGAGGGTGAGAATGATTGATTTCGCACGCAAACCAGGACGGCAGCAGGCTGTAAAGCTGAACTTCTTCGAGGTACTCCTTCGCCGCTTGTGCTACCTGCTAGCGCAAAAGGGGAATCCAGATGTGTAACTCAACAAAATGCGGGTACTGCGGCAAGCCGGTTGAACCGGAGGAAGTAGTCAAAAGTACCCTTCTCTATCGCAACGGCGCAGAGCTGGCGCGCAAAGAAAAAGAATACTGCTCTGAACGTTGTGCTTCCTACGACCAAATGGCCCACGAGGCATAACGTAAAAGCCGCGCAAGGCGGCCCGTACGTCCGGTGCTCCCGACCAAAGTTACACCGGAAAACTACTTAAAAAACCAAAGTTCACCCAATGGGCGCTATCTCTGGCCCGGGGATCTTACATCCAAAAAAGAGGATCTCACATGGAATTTTTCTATGTAGTTAAGGCTACGCAGAAATCTGGCAAAGAAGACGCAGTGATTTGGTTCACTGCGAAATCAGAAGCCCGTGCCAACCTGCAGCTCGATGTTGAGCTAGAAGATGCCGGTATTGAAACCGGACGCGGTAAGGATTACGTCAAACCGGTTCGCACCGATTTCCCTGTTTACAACGATCTGCCTGAAGAAAGCACCGTGGATTACACCTGGTGCAAACGCTACGAACTGCAGGACGATGGACGCACCTGGCTGCCAAAGGCTGGTGCTGAGTCTACTGGAGCCATGGACAACACAGCGGCACCGGAAACTACCGTTAAAGTCGAAACTACCGTCGAGAGTGTCCCGCTTGAAAACCGCACTCCAGCAGTTCGTTATGCCGTCCATCTGACCAGCGACAAATACCAGTCACATATCACTAAAAAGCAGCAACTGGCTGCCAGCGAAATGTCACTGGATGAAGGCAACACCTATCTCCAGAACCTGCTACAGGCGAAGATCGATATCCCTGAAGTTGACGAACTCAGCCTGAACGCTGAGTGGAAACTAGTTCAGGCGATTAAGCAGGTATTTGCGCCAGATGAAGAGCACGAAGTAAAGCTACTTGCTGCTTTCATGGCCGACTGGTTGAGAGTAGATGCAGGTGACCGCAATGAGTTAGTTAGAGAGTGGAGAAGCGGAAAGCTTGCTCTTCTCAAATCAGAAAGCACCAGCATCGAAGACGTTGCAACTGCTAAGGATCTAGATCCTGATAACGGTATCCAGATTGACGAAAGTGATGACGAAACCACACGTTATCCAGTCGTTCGTATGCCGTTCCGCAAGCAGCTACTCGCCCAGTTCACCGCCGACGAACTGCGTCACCACTTAACCCGCGAAGAATACGAAGGTATCAGCGCGCTGGAGATGGATACTGACAACAGCTATGTCCAGAACCTGCTGCTGGCGGCAGAAAACTGCGAAGAGGTGAAGGGTTACGATACCAAAGACCTTTGGCGCTATACCGACGCCATTCGCAAGGTGTTCAGCCAGGAGAAGCGCCACGAACTCGCTTTGGTTCTCCGTTTCACCCGAATCTGGGCGGCGACTGATTATATTGACCGCGGAATTCTCGTTCGCGAGTGGGTAGCCGGTAATCGCATCAGTAATGTTCAGCGCACCGATTCTGGTACTAATGCCGACGGTGGCTGCGTAACGGATCGCGGCGAAGGCGCGCATCACACTCTGGACACCCTCGATCTTGAGATCGCATGCGCCCTACTGCCTATGGACTTCCACCACTTCGAAATTCCTTCGAGCGTGTTACGACGTGCCAAAGAAATCTTGGCTAAGAAAGAAGAACCATGGAAGTCATGGAGCGCAATCTTACGCAATCAACCAGGCATATTGGCGGTGAACCGTGCGGCAATCTTCAATCTGATCCGCATCGCGCCGGAAAACGTCCACCACACGCCAGCGGCTCATCTTGAGTTTGTTAATAAAACCATGACGGCTGAGTTTATCTCTGCTGTGGAGTTACTGCCGTTGCCTACTCCTGTAGTTGAGACTGAAGCCCCAGGTGAACAACCGCAGGTTGAAAATCTCGGCAGCGGCGTCTTCTCCATCGATGGCCTGATGGGTGGAAATACCGAACCGGTCGTCGATACCTCCTCAAATAAAGTCGAAAAAACGGAAAACGCAGCGGAGACCACCAACGATGTGCAGATGGAAACGGCTAAGCCAGAAAAAGACGAAGATGTTGGTTCGGTACCAACGGGCGAAAGCACTGATGCAGCTAATTCGCAGACAGATTCCGTAGCGTTGGAAGAACAGCAAGCAGAACCAGTAATTGAATACCCGGCTTACTTCGAGCCTGGCCGCTACGAAGGCCTACCGAATGACGTTTATCACGCAGCGAACGGCATTAGCTCAACCCAGGTGAAAGATGCCCGCGTCAGCCTGATGTACTTCAACGCGCGCCATGTGGCTAAAACTATCCCGCGCACAGCATCCAAAGTGCTGGACATGGGAAATCTGGTGCACGCCCTTGCACTGCAGCCGGAAAACCTGGAAGCAGAATTCAGCGTAGAACCTGAGATCCCAGAGGGTGCTTTCACCACCACCGCAACTCTGCGCGAGTTCATCGAAGCGTACAACGCCAGCCTGCCGGCGCTGCTAAGTACTGACGAGATTAAAGCGTTACTTGAAGAACATAACGCGTCCCTTCCCGCTCCAGTGCCGCTTGGCGCCAGTCTGGAAGAAACGGCTCAAAGCTATATGGCTCTCCCTGCTGAGTACCAGCGTATTGAAGAAGGCCAGAAGCAGACAGCAACGGCAATGAAGGCATGCATTAAAGAGTACAACGCCACTCTGCAGACGCCGGTTAAAACCAGCGGCAGCCGTGATGCGCTACTCGAGCAATTAGCGATCATCAATCCTGATCTGGTCGCACAGGAAGCGCAGAAACCGACGCCGCTGAAAGTGTCCGGCACCAAGGCAGACATGATCCAGGCAGTTAAGTCGGTTAAGCCCGATGCCGTGTTCGCAGACGAGCTGCTGGATGCCTGGCGCGACAACCCTGGCGAAAAGATTTTGGTTACCCGCCAGCAGTTGGCCACCGCGCGAGCAATTCAGTCCGCACTACTGGCGCACCCGACCGCGGGCATGCTGCTGACACATCCAAGCCGCGCCGTTGAAGTGAGTTACTTCGGCTTTGACGACGAAACCGGATTGGAAGTGCGTGTACGTCCGGACCTTGAAATTGAACTGGACGGCGTGCGCATCGGTGCGGACCTGAAAACCATCAGCATGTGGAACGTGAAGCAAGAAAGCCTACGCGCCAGGCTGCACCGGGAAATCATTGACCGGGACTACCACCTCAGTGCGGCTATGTATTGCGAGACCGCGGCGCTGGACCAGTTCTTCTGGATTTTCGTCAACAAAGACGAGAACTACCACTGGATCGCCATCATTGAGGCATCCACCGAACTGCTGGAACTGGGCATGCTTGAGTACCGCAAAACAATGCGCGCCATCGCCACAGGTTTCGACACGGGCGACTGGCCAGCGCCGATCACTACCAATTACACCGATGAACTGAACGACTTTGACCTGCGCCGCCTCGAAGCGCTGCGCACTCAGGCTTAAGGGGGATTTATGCATAACACTAACGTTACCGTTGCTGACCAGAACACCGTTATTAACTCCAACGTGGCTCTGTTCGATTCCCAGTATCTGAACGCCATCAGTACATTTGCGCAGATCATGGCGCAGGGCACTGCCACCGTTCCTAAACACCTGCAGGGCAACCAGGCCGACTGCATGGCAGTTGCGATGCAAGCGGCACAGTGGCAGATGAATCCCTTTGCCGTGGCGCAGAAAACGCACCTGATTAACGGTGTGCTCGGGTATGAAGCGCAGCTGGTTAATGCCGTCATTTCACGCAGTGGCGTGCTGGCCAGCCGTTTTGAATATGAGTGGTACGGGCCATGGGAAAAGGTCGTTGGGAAATTCCATATCCGTAAAGGCGACAAAGGCGAGTACCGAGTCCCGGGCTGGACCCTGGCTGACGAAGCAGGGATCGGCATCATTATCAGCGCAACGCTGAAAGGCGAAGATCAGCCGAGAGAACTTGATTTGCTGCTGGCTCAGGCCCGAACCCGTAACTCTACCCTTTGGGCTGATGACCCTCGCCAGCAGCTGGCGTACCTGGCCGTCAAACGCTGGGCGAGACTGTTCTGCCCGGATGTGATTCTGGGCGTTTACACCCCTGATGAGCTCGATGATCGACGAGAAGAACGAGAGGTAAACCCGGCACCGGCGCAGCTCGTTAGCCTCGCAGACATTTCAGGTGACAACGTAACTACCACTCAAACGGCTCAGGAATCAGCTCAAAACATCGATGCTCTTGCTGATGATTTTCGTGACCGCATCGAGGCGGCTCAGGATGTGGATAGCGCTAAAGCTCTTCGCGCAGATATTGAAACCGTGAAAGCAACCCTGGGTTCTGCCCTGTTCACTGAGCTGAAAAACAAGGCCGTGAAGCGTTATTACCAGGTTGATGCACGGAACAAAGTCGAAGCAGCCATCAATTCCTTGCCACCTTCAGATGAACCCGATGCAGCTGCGCGGTTCGCAGAGGTAGAGCGCGTTCTTGCATCGTCTAAACGCCATCTGGGCGACGAGCTGCATGGTCAGTTCAGCATCACCCTGGCGGATATGAAACCGGAATAT